>JACRMH010000020.1 GCA_016219545.1 Chloroflexota bacterium
CAATTCCTCTAAACTCGGCGGCAACAGTTGCGCTTGTTTCATTGTGTATTCTTTGAAGATGACTTTTCCGTTGTTCATCCCTCTATTGTATTAAATTCTTTTTAAATCGAAAAGGGCTGCCCTCTTTTTGGACAGCCCCAGGTCTTTTTGTTGTGTGGTAACAAGAAAATTCCTGCGTAATCTGATCACCTCAGACGACCGTCTGCGCGGGAAGCTTTTCTTCTCACTTCTTACTCATCACTTTTTACTTACTCCCCTTACTGCAATCTCAATAACACCTTACCGTCTTCCCATAATTCTTCGAGATTATAAAAGTCGCGTTGGTCGGGAGAGAAAAGGTGCAAGACCACATCGCCATAATCCACGATTACCCAGCCGTCGCGGGACAAGCCCTGCTTTTTTCCTTTTTTCTTATGTTTAACGCGGATGTCTTCAATGGTGGCGTTGGCGAGCGCGTCTACCATGCGGTCGCTGGTGCCGGTGCAGATAATAAAATAGTCGGTAAAAGATACGATGTCTTTCAAATCTATCAGGACAATGTCTTCGCCCTTTTTGTCTTCAAGGGAGTTTACGATTTCACGAGCAAGTTCGAGTGCGTTCAGTTTTCACCTCTTGTTTTGGATAACGATGCGGAAAATAATTTTGTGTAGATGGATCCGTTGGGCTGTAGGTCACTTTTGATCAGATGCACAGAGTCTACTCTGGCTGTGCCAATATTGCCAAGTTGAATATTATCTATTGCGGAGCGGACTTTTGGCAGGTCCGCCGGGCTTACGTTTTGCCGAACGCGCCCGATGGTGAGATGCGGCGAGAAGGGATTCCCATCCTGTTCATAGCCCAGACGGGATGCGCTTGCTTCAATACTTTTCTGCAATGCCGATAATTCCGCCGGGGCGTGGAGCCCTACCCATAGGATGCGCGGCCTCTTCGGGGTCGGGTATGAACCGAGTCCGCCGATCTGCAGGTCAAACTGCGGATGTGAATCCGCTTCACGAGTCAGCATCTGTTTCAGGAATTCCACATGCGAGGAGGCGGTATCCCCCAGAAATTTTAAAGTCAGGTGCATGTTTTGGGAGGGAATCCAGCGGACCAGATCGCTTCCCAATGTTTGACGCAGGCGGGCGGTTTGTTTTTCGATTGCGTCTCGAATAGGTTGGGGAAATTCGATGGCAATAAAAGTACGCAGGAGTCCCATTCTCTAAAGTTAAGCCTTTTGCAGAGCCTTTTCCACCGCTTGCTTGAGTTCAAGGAAGCCGACGGGTTTGGTGAGGTAGGCGGATGCGCCCGCATCCATGCCAATTTTGATGTCGCTGGGCAAACTCTTGGCAGAGACGATGATCACGGGGATCGAAGCAAGTTCGGACTCGCGTCTCATGTAGCGCAGAACTTCAAGCCCGGAGATGTCTGGCATCATCACATCCAGAATAACGACATCAGGCTTTTCCTGTGAAAGCATTGGAATGGCCGGGACGCTGGAAAACATTTTCACGACACGGAACCCATTGATGCGCATCATTTCCGCGAATAATTCGGCGGCATCAGGCTCGTCTTCAATGATCATCACTGTTTTCTGCGAAATCGGCATCCATTACCTCGTGACTAAAAATAGCATAAACCAGATGAATTGGCAAGGGGCGTTGATTCGTAAGAATCCAGATATTGCCACAGTCTAGGCTTCGTAAATCCTGGAGGAACCATGACAGAGTTGGAAGATTTTCGCGCGGAGAAGGATGATTTCTTTGGTACTCATCCACAAAGCCCGTTGACAAGTGAACAAAAAAAAGATTTTCAAGGTTTGAAGTATTTCCCTGAGAACGAATCCTTGCGGCTTGAAGTGCAGGTGGATGAGTTTCCGGTCAAACCCGGCTTTGAGATGCAGACTTCGACGGGAAGTGTGCAACACTATGAGAAGTTTGGCAAATTCAGTTTTGTGGTGGATGGAGAAACGGTCGAGTTGACCATTTATCAAAGTCAACATGGATTCTTTCTGCCTTTTGTTGATGCGCTTGCCGGTGTTGAGACCTACCCGGCGGGGCGTTACCTTGAGCCGGAGCCTTTACCCGGCGGGCGCTTCTTTGTGGACTTCAACGTTGCTTATAACCCATACTGTGCTTATAACGAAATGTGGTCGTGCCCGATCACACCGGCGGAGAACAGGCTGAAGGTGCCCATTCGCGCGGGGGAGAAGTTATTTCACGATTAAAAAAAGCGACGGGCTTTCAGCCCGTCGCTTCGTTCTTTGTATTTTCCAATACCGCCAGGAGCGCTTCATATTCATCACAGCAGTCGGAACATAGATCCAGATGTTCATCAATGAGCGGCATGAGTTTCGCGGCGTCTTTTTTGTTCACTTCTCTTTCCACGAATTCATCGAGACTTGCAAACAAGTCATCGCAGGACATATCCTCAGCGCGGGCCCGCTCGAGGACTTGGAGAAATTTAACTACGACTTCATCGGTCAATGATCCCTGAGATTCGGGGTTGCCTTGATTGCCTGGTGTGGTGTTGGTATGTGTCATACTGAGAAAATTGACGATTAATGTAATCTTAATCTTACTTGTGCTCGAAGGCCATTAACAGGTCCTGCGGCGTGAGGTCTTCAAGAGCGAGACGTCTCTTTAGGCGCAGGCGGGCATCATGTAAAAGCTTATACAACGCGTTGCGGTTGGTCTTCATCCGTTTGGCGGCCTCTTCCATGGGCATATCCTGCAAACCGAGCAATACCAGCGCTTCGCGTTGTTTGGGTGTGAGTTCTTCCTCCAAAATCCGGCGGACATGCACAAGCATGTCGGCGCGCTCTGCCGAAGTTTCAGGTGATGCCTGGGAGTCAGCAAGCAAGCCGGGGGGCGGAGGAGCGTCTTCGTTCTCGGTCAACTCATCAAGGGAGGCGTCCCGCCAGCGTTTGCGGCGCAGTTCGGTCAGCGCGAGTCGGATGGCGATCTTATGCACCCAGGTGGTGAAAAGACTGCGTCCTTCGAACGTGCCCAGTTGATCCAACACGCGCAGAAGGGTTTCCTGGGTCACTTCTTCAACCAATGGCTGAAAGAGAGGATCGTCTGATGAAAGCCAGCGGGAAAGTGCATAAGGCAGCCCTTTTTGGATGATGTCGCGCAAATCGGTTAGCGCATCCGCGTGTGTTGTTCCAGAATTTCTAAGGTCAGCAAGCCAGGCTTCGTTCGTTCGTGAGGTCATGATGCATGGATTATAAAAGAAAATCGTGCGGGATAAAAAATTCTTATAAAACTATGAGATTCGGTTCTTTACGCCTCATTCCTGACCTTTGGCTGGTCGCTGATCTAATTACTTGACTTGTTCCCAGTGCTATAATCTTTTTTACATGTTGCACCAGGAATTGACAAGATAATGAAATTGACCCGAATAAGGATTCCAAGATGTTGAGTGTCGGTAAACCTTTTGGCAAATTACTTTTATTGAGTATTCCTTTTGGATTGTATGCGTTCCTGCTTCGATATCAGCTTCCCTTATCCCTGACCTCATTTTTTCACGCCTACCATCCGTTGACAGCACTTATCGTACTTGTGCTATATTATTTTTCATTTAAATTACATGGAACGAAGGGATGGATTGTCGGATTATCTTTGACCTTTATCCTTTTTGCATTATCCCTTTCATATATATGGACATCTGGCTTTTCTAATAATGGAATTATCGGGGGATTATTGCCATATAAGGATGGTCGGAATTATTATGTAGAGGGAGCCAAGGCCATCTCTGACGGCGATTTGATCAGCAAGAGGGGCAATCAAGCGGCGGGGCGACCTTTGTTCCCCGGATTCCTATCGGTCTTTTTATCTATCACCGGACATAATTTGCAATCGGCATTGGCAGTCATTGTCGGACTGACTGCCTTTTGCATCTATCTTTCAGCCAGGCAACTCCTTTCTTACTGGGCACCATTGGCGGCGTCTGTCTATATGATGCTCTTTTATTTTTATGTTCAACCGCTTATTGGGACAACCCTGTCTGAATTTGCAGGGATAATTCTGGGAGTCCTTGGTTTTATCTTGTTGTTGAAATCCATCGAGCATCGAAGCGAAAAACAATTGATCGTGGCGCTGATTGTTTTGACGGTTGGAATTAGTGCACGTGCCGGTGCATTTATTGTTTTGCCGCTTCTTGCTATTTGGTCAGGTTTTTTTTACTCGGAAAAAGAACGTTATTCATATCGAATTACATTCTTATCCATGGTCAGTATTTTGGTTTCATTCTTGTTGGTTAATGTAATCTATCCGCGCCTGGTTGTGGAATCTGGCGGCGTTACAAATGGTAATTTTGCCTACACCCTTTATGGGCAGGTGACGGGTGGTAATGGCTGGGTCTATGCAATTGAACATCTTGGCACAACCAAGCCTGCCAAAATATACGCTGCTGTTTGGAGTTTTTTCCTCCAGCATCCATTAAGCGTTGTGATCGGAAGCCTTAAAGCGTATCGTGATTTCATTTTTCCCGGCATAAATGATATTTTTGGCTTTCATACCTATCGTGGATTAACCTGGCTGGATACCCTCTCCTGGGGTTGTGCGTGGATATTATGCATCTGGGGATTGGTAAGTACGATCAGGAGGATCCGGGAGCCATTACCTGCATTGTTGCTTGTGAGCTTTATTGGGATTTTTCTGTCCATCCCTTTTCTGCCCCCAATTGATGGGGGACAGCGTTTTTATGCTAGTACCATGGCTTTGTTCTTTGCTATGCCTGTGTTTGCGATTAATGAAGTATTTCCATCTCATGCTGACAAGAGAGAAGCCTTTGCGGAAGATAAGTTCATGCTAATAAACGGAGGGACACTAGCCCTAATTCTTTCAATGTTGATCATCCCCGTTATTTATAAGAGGGTGATTACTCCAGTCGACGTACAGCCTCCGGTCTGTACAGCCGATCAGGTCCCATTTATTGTGGAAGTTTATAAAGGCGCTTATATTGATATTATCCCGGAAGGTAAGGGGGAATGTGGATTGGCTCCCATGATCTGCCTGAAAGATTTTGACCGTTTCGGGTCTGAAAAAAATATAGATGTTTTTTATGATTTTTTATTGCGTAAAGCGTATGCGTCAAATGTCCCAACACGTCTATTGCTTGGACGTGATCTGTTAACCCGGGATGGACAGTACTTTATCGCTCCAGTCAACATGCTTTCGCCTGATTCGAATGGCGGGCTTGTCTCAGGATGTGCAATTCACACGAAAGTAATCACTCAGACTATTTATGAAGTTCAAACGACCTCAGACAAGTGATGTCCTGATGGTAGTTGAGCCAAACCAAAATTTTTACTTTATCAAGTAACTGGATTGCCTTGCCTGTCTTGTGATACCATGTCTCGCATGAATTTCTCCCCCATCACCAATGACCTTTTCATCGGCAGTATGCCCTCGATGAACCACTACGATCACTTGCGCGAGCTTGGCGTGCGCCTGATCATCAACATGCGATTCTCCCTCGGTCCCGAATCTGATTTGCATCATGAGCCGATCAAAACTTTATGGCTGCGCTCCATTGACAGTCCGTTCTTCCCAATTTCGATCCAAAAATTGACGCGCGGCGCACAGGCAGCACTCGAAACGATCCAAAATGGCGGCAAGGTTTATGCCCATTGCGCCTATGGACGTCACCGCGGCGTGGCGATGGGCGCGTGCATTCTCATTGCGCAGGGCTATGATCCACTTACCGCAATGAATTTGATCAAAGAGAAACGTTCTGTCGCCGACCCCTTTGCTTATTACATTCAGTCAAGAATTTTGAAATTTGCCACTCAATGGAACCCTGATTAAAAATATATGGGCGACATTCGCCGCCCATGCTTCACTCTTTTATCTTTTAGCTCTTCAACTTTCCAACTTGCAACTTTCAAACTTTTTCATATACAAACACCTGCACATCCATCCCATCGTTATTCAACAAATCCATCGCCGGCATAAAGGTTGCATCTTTGATGGTTTGCATATCGCTCGCAGGTGCATACACTGAAAGCCGTGCCTCCTCATCAGACATCCTTGCAACTTTCACATCCGCGCCCGCACACGCAGACTTGATCGTATCGGTCATTTGTTTGATGGCGTCATCAATGGTCATCCCACTCCTATCCGCTTTTCATCAGAGCCACGGTCACGCCTTCGCCGCCTTCAGTGCTTCCGCCTTCTTCAAACGATTTAATATATTCATGACCGCGCAGCGCCTCACGTACCGCCTGTCTTAATCGTCCTGTCCCTTTGCCGTGAATGATCCGCACAAAAGGCAGTCCCGAAAGAAAAGCCTGCTCCAAATATCTTTCCATTTTGTCCAGCGCATCCTCCGCCATCAGCCCGCGCAGGTCAACTTCAATGCCGGGAGAAGACGATTGACGATGGACGGTGGACGGTTGTTGACTTACTACGGTCTTCGGTCTATCGTCCACGGTCTGACCTCGCCTGACCAAGTCAGATAACCTCGCCCTCATGCGGATCGTCCCGATCTGGACTTCCGCATCAGACTCACCCAAAGCTGTCACCACACCTTCAGCATTCAACGTGCTGACAGTGACGCGCTCCCCAAGCGCAATAGACCGTTGACCGTTGACCGTTGACGGTCTACTGTCAACCGTCTCCCGTCGTTCAATTGGCGCCTCCACCTTTTCTTCCATCCTCTCCATTTTTTCTTCAATGGCTTTGATGGCTTGCAAAGGCTGGCTTGCTTTTTTGAGTTGACCTTTCAAGGAGTCAATGTTGCGTTTGAGCACTGCAACTTCCAACTCGCCTTCAGCACGGGCTTTGGCTAAAGTTTCGCGGCGTTCATCTTCGATTTTTTCAAGTCGTTTTTCAAGGTCACGATTTTGCACTTCAAGTTTGGCGCGCGCTTTTTCAAGTTTCTCGCGCTCGCGTGAGGTGCGGTTGCGCTCCTTGCGGATGTCATCCAGCAATTTATCGGCCCGCAGATCCAGCGGATTAATTTCCGCGCGCGCCGAGTCAATGATGGGTTGGGGCAGGCCGAGTTTCTGCGCGATCAACAAGGCGTTGGACCTGCCCGGGAGTCCGAGAGTCAGCTTATAGGTCGGGCGGAGCGTTTTGATGTCGAATTCCAAAGAGGCATTGACCACACCTTCCGTGCCATGCGCGAATGTTTTTAATTCAGGATAATGAGTTGCAACCATCGTCATTGCGCCGACATCCAGCAGATGACTCAAAATCGCGCGCGCAATGGCCGCGCCTTCCTGCGGATCAGTGCCTGAGCCGAGCTCATCGAAAATAACGAGCGAACGATGATCTATCTTTTTGATGATGCGGATGATGTTCGTGATGTGACCGCTGAAAGTAGAAAGCGACTGCTCGATGGATTGCTCATCGCCGATATCCGCCCAGACCGAATGGAAGCAGGGAAGTTCCGATCCGCTTTGCGCGGGGATGTGCAAACCACTTTGCGCCATCACCACCAACAAGCCGACAGTTTTCAGCGAAACAGTCTTCCCGCCGGTGTTCGGTCCAGTGATGACAATGGCGCGTATGCCGGGCGCAGGGTCAACATCCACCGGGACAACAGTATTGGGGTCAAGCAGGGGGTGGCGGGCGTTGATTAGTTTCAGGTCAAAGGTTGAAGGTCGAAGGTCTGACTTTTGACCTTTAACTTTCAACAGATCGTGAATTATCGGCTCACTTGCCTTCAACTCATCTGCATATTTTGCTTTTGCAAACGCGAGGTCTAGCGCTGCAAGATTCTCAACACCGTACTTTAACTCGGTTGCATGTTCGCCTATCAACAACGAAACCTGTGCGAGGATTCTTCGTTCTTCATCGCGCTGTGCCAGTTGCAATTCGCGGATCTCATTATTCGCTTCCACAACAGGCAATGGCTCAACAAATAAAGTCGCACCGCTGGAGGATTGGTCGTGGATGATGGATTTGATTTTGCCTTTGAATTCAGCCCTCAACGGAATAACATATCGTCCGTCGCGTTGTGTGATGATCGGTTCCTGTAACATCGAGACCGTTTTTGAATCGGTCACATATTTTTGCAGACGGCTCATCAATCGATCTTGCGCGACCCGCAGATTGCGGCGAATGTCCGCAAGTTTTGCCGAAGCGGAATCCAGGATTTCGCCGCGGTCCGAAAGGATGCGCGTGATGGCATCCACAAGTCCATGTGTATCGGGCAGGCCCAGCACGACCTGCGTCAGGCGCGGATATTCCTGCCCTCGTTTTTCAAAAGCCTTCTTCAGGTCACGGCACGAAATGAGTGTGGACTTAAGATCAAGCAAGGCGTGCGGGTCAAGCACTCCGCCGCGCGCGGCCAGATCCGCCTGCGGACGAATGTCATGCGCGGCGCCCACACCTACACTTTCCATCGAAAGCAGTTTGCGTGCTTCGGTCGTCTCCGCAAGGCGGGCAGTTGCCAGCTCAAACGAGGAAGTCGGTTCGAGGGCAGTCGCCAAATCCTTCGAAGCGGAGAAACTGCAAAATCCCGCCAGTTGTCCGAGGATCTTCGGATATTCGAGTACGTTGAGAGTCTTGCTGTCCATAATGCTGGAATTATAAACCACAGGTGGTGACGCGACATTAATGTCGCGCTACGCAAAACACAGATAAAATAAGAACATGACCGAGAATCGTTTGCTTAAGTTTTGGGCTGGCATCGCACTGATAGCGATCCTCAACCTTATTATTTTTGACTTAATCATTTTGCGCGCACCAGATACTTTGCAAGTGCAATACACACCGGATGATGCTTATTATTATCTTTCCCTCGCGCGAAATTTTGTCCGTTTCCATAACTGGACATTTGATGCGGGCTTCAGCCTGACGACAGGGTTTCATCCATTGTGGGCTTATGTGCTTGTATTGTTTTATGGGATTTTTCAACCGACCACAGATGGTTTCGTGCGAATTAGTTTGATCCTTTCGAGCGTTCTCACTTTGACCTCCGCACTGATCCTTTTTTGGAAGGGATGGAAATATCAACAGCCTTTTATATTGGCTTCACTGACTGCTTTAATTTGCACACGCAATGTATTGATCAATTCAGTTTCGGGTGTGGAATGGCCGCTGGTGACTCTCATCATCGTATTGTTTTGTGTGACCTTCATTGAGAAATTTTCAACCCGCACAGGGAAGATACTTTTATTCATTCTGGGATTACTCGGAAGTACAGCACGCGCGGATTTTGGGCTTTTGGCATTTTCGATTTTCCTGTCGAGTCTTATTCTTTGGAAATGGGGAAAGAACAGCGAATATCTAAAGGCTTCCGCCTCGGGATTGATGGGCGCAATGATTGGTGTTGGCATTGTGTTCCTGCATAATTATCTGTTCACTGGGCTGGCTTTACAGTCCAGTGCGCTGATGAAGAGTCATTGGATGAAAGGAGAGATCAACTTTTATCCGTTGTTCCTCGGCGGTGTGGGGCTGTTGTTTCTACTTTTTATTCCCATCTTTTCGGGCAACTTGATGAAGAAGATGCAAGTTAGTGATATGCAATATCTGCTGGGTTTGAGCGCTTTCTTTGCGTGGATTGGTTACAGTATCTTCTATTCCAAGAACTCAGATATTCAACCGTGGTATTCCGCAAATATTCTCTTTTCCGTTTTTATGTTTTTCTGCCTGCTGTGGTATGCCATTCAGCATGGACGATTGGCAAAATATCAGTTCATGCCGCATATTTTGTTCATCGGCATTTTTGCTGTGATATTCTCGCGAACGTTCATAAAGACTTACCCGGTCAATGAGCACAGCAGCGAATGGATTCATCAACAGGCTTTTCTTGAGGCCGGAAAATATTTGCATGACCATTCGCTTGATGGAAAAGTCGGAGCGTGGAATGCGGGCATCGTCAATTATTATCAGGGCGGCGAAGTTGTCAATTTGGATGGACTGGTCAACAATGATATTTATGCCTTTGCCATCAAAGACTCTTCGTTTGATTATCTTCAAAAAGAAAATATCCGTTATGTAATTGATTTCGATGTAATGTTCAAAGATTATGTCCTTAAGCGGAGCGGATATGACGATCCGCGGTTGACAGAAAGCCTGATGCCGATTAAAAGTTTTGGAAAATATCCCGTCACGGGAAACCTCACTTTATATGAAATTGGAAAAATCAAATGAAACTAAAAAATAAAACAGCCATTATCACCGGTGCCACAAGCGGAATTGGAAAAGCCACCGCGCTTCTTTTCGCGGACGAAGGAGCGGACCTGGTCTTAACAGGCAGACGCTCCGGGTTGGGAAAAACCGTCGAGGCCGAATGCAGGCAAAAGGGAGTCCGATGCGTTTTCGTTGAGACAGATCACACAAAGATAGAGGAATGTCAAAGAGTCGTAGACACTGCTCTTAAGGAATTCGGTCAGATCAATATTTTGTTTAACAACGCGGGCATCGTCACCAAAGGGACGGCGGATACTACATCCGAAGAGGTGTGGCAGGATACATTGAACATCAATGTGACCGCGGTTTGGCACATGTGCAAGCTGGTAATCCCGCAGATGAAGAAACAGGGTGGGGGAGTGATCGTCAATAATGGCTCGGATTGGTCGGTGACGGCAGGCAAAAATGCGTTTCCGTATATCATGAGCAAGGGCGCCATCGGCATGATGACCAAGGCGATGGCTCTCGACCATGCGCGCGAGAATATCCGTGTGAACGCCGTTTGCCCGGGCGATACGTTCGTTGATCGTTGGATCGAGAAGGGATATTTTGAAGGCTCCGACCCGGTGACGATTGAAGAAGCGATCAAAGAATCGAGCGCCTATATTCCGATGGGACGTTTCGGCAAACCCGAAGAGATCGCGCGCGCTGTTTTGTTTCTGGCTTCAGATGATTCCACTTTTGTGACGGGTCATCTGCTTTTGGTGGATGGCGGTAATACGGCGCAATAATCTGATTTGAAAGTTATAATGGCTGACTTTAATATAAACCTCTGACATAAGCAGCCACAGAGATCTTTGAGAAAAGATCTTTAAACCTCTGTTTCCTCTGCGGTCTCTGTGGCAAAAAATTATAACCTTGTGGAGAAACCATGATCGTTGCATCAGATTTAATGGGTACGTTGACAACAGGCTCGCCTTTTCTGGGATTAGTGGATTGGGTAAAACATAATCAAAGCAAATTCCGCGCCAACCTTTATATGGCGGCGATTACTCCCTCTTACCTGCTGGCCAAAAGAGGATTTATAGACTGGCAGGCCTGGGGACAAAAATTAATGGTGGACAGCCTCGCCTATATCAAGGATGCAAATCCTGAAAAATTAAGTCAGGCCTCTGAATGGGTGGTTGAGCATAATTTATGGAAGAACCGCCGCGAAGATGTGGTGGCGCGTTTGATAAAACATCGCGAAGGCGGCGCAAAAGTTTACATTGCAAGCAGTGTCGTTGAGCCTTTCGTTGAACCCTTTGCAAAACGGATCGGCGCACAGGTCATTGGCACTCCGACAGAAATTGTGAATGGACGTGTGCGAATGGTTGGCGAGTTGATGGCGAACGAAAAGAAGATCGAGCAGGTATTGAGTCGGCTTGGCGTGGACCGCGTGGATGTGGCTTATGGCGATACCGTTCTGGATATTCCTTTGCTCGAACATGCCGACCATCCCGTGGCGGTATATCCCGATGCGAAATTGAAGATTTATGCACTCGAAAAAAACTGGGAGATCATCGGCGATACCCCGAAGATCGGATAATAAATAGGAAATAAGAAATGTCTCAAAATTTTTTAGAACTTCTTGAAAACACAACCATCCTCGCCGATGGCGCGATGGGCACAATGCTTCACGCGCGCGGCGTGGGCTTTGACAAATGTTTCGATGAACTGAACTTGACCAACCCTGCGGCCGTGGCGGATATCCACCGTGAGTATATCGAAGCAGGCGCGCAGTTGATCATCACGAATACTTTCGGCGCGAATCGCTTTAAATTGCAAAAGCACGGACTTGAAGACGGTGTGGTCAAGATCAACCGCGCAGGTGTGGAACTTGCCAAGCGGGCCGTAGCCGCTTCGTTCAAGGATGTGCTGGTGGCGGGTGACATTGGTCCGCTGGGGGTGCGGATCGCTCCGTACGGACGAGTCAAGCCGGAGGAAGCACGCGCCGCATTCGCAGAACAGGTCAAGGCTTTGGCGGAGTCTGGTGTTGACCTCATCGTGATCGAGACTATGAGCGATTTGTATGAAATCCGGGAAGCGATCAAGGCGGCGCATGACGTAGGGGCGCAGCATGCTGTGCCCCTACCGGTCGTGGCCTCGGTCACCTTTACGCGCGATGACCGAACCCTGCTTGGCGATGACCCGATGAAGGTGGCGCGAAAATTAAAGGAAGCAGGCGCGGATGTGATCGGAGTCAATTGTTCGGGCGGACCTTCGCAGTTGCTCCGCATCTTGAAACAAATGAAACAGACCGTTCCAGATGCGAAGTTCTGGGTCAAGCCGAATGCGGGTTGGCCCGAGCAGGTCGGCGGGCGCATTATGTATCCGGCCGACGCAGAATATTTTGGCGATTATGCCTTGTCTTTTCGCGAAGCAGGCGCGAACGTTGTCGGCGGATGCTGCGGCACAACGCCCCAGCACATCTCCGCGATGAAGAAGGCTTTTGAGTCTACTCCTTTCATGACCTCCGAAGTCTTGGAGACCTCAGAGGTCTCAGACGTGGAAATGACCGATGCAGAGAAACCGACGCAATTCGCAGAAAAATTATCTGCTGGAAAATTTTCGATCTGTGTGGAAATGGATCCGCCGCGCGGACTCTCGACCCATAAATTACTGGCTGGCGCTTCACTCCTAGCCGACGCAGGCGCGGACGTGATCAATGTAGCCGACTCCCCGATGGCGCGCATGAGAATGTCCGCATGGGCGGTGTGTGACCTGGTTCAGCGCAAAGTCGGCGTTGAGTCCACTTTGCACTTCCCAACCCGTGGACGAAACCTTCTGCGCGTGCAAGGTGACCTGCTTGCGGCGCACGCCCTCGATATTCGCAATGTCTTTGTAGTGATGGGCGACCCGACTTCCATCGGCGATTATCCCGAAGCCATGGACAATTATGACCTCGTTCCTTCGGGCTTGATCAAACTCATCAAACAGGGTTTCAATGCCGGCGTGGATCATTCCGGCACAAGCATCGGTCAGCCGACAAATTTCTTCGTCGGAGCGGCCTTGAACTTATGTCCGGCCGATGTTGAAAACGAAGTAAAGAACCTGCATCGCAAGGTCAAAGCCGGCGCGGACTTTTTCCTCACGCAACCCATTTATCGCGCAGAGGATGGACCCAAATTATTTGAAGCCTATGAAGCAAAACATGGCAAATTAAACAGGCCTGTTCTAGCGGGCATCCTGCCCTTGGTCAGCGCCAAACATGCCAGCTTCCTGCATCATGAAGTGCCGGGCATCTTCATCCCTGAGGATGCGCTCGCGCGGATCGAATCTGCCAATGACGCGGAGCGTGGAGCAAAAGTCGGCGTGGAGTTGTCAGTTGAATTGATCCAAAACATAAAGTCATGGGCGAGCGGAATTTACATCATGCCGCAATTCCACCGCTATGACATGGTCGCTGAGATTATAGAAGCGGTAAAATAGATGGCGGACGGCGGACGATAGACCGTAGACCGTCAAAGGAAATCATGCTACTCACCATAGACATTGGCAACACAAACCTGACTCTTGGTCTTTTTGAAGGCGATCAGCTTGGCGCACATTGGCGGCTGGCCACTGACCATAACCGCATGCCCGATGAATACGGCTTGCAGTTTTTAGGTCTGTTGCAGAATGCGGGAAAAACGCTAAAGGATATCAAAGGCGTTTCTCTTGCATCTGTTGTACCGCCGCTGACCGGCAGGGTCATTCAAGCCTGCCGTGAATATCTCAAACAGGAACCCCTGGTTGTGGATACGGGGGTCAAAACGGGGATCAAGATCCGCTACGAAGACCCCCGGGCCGTCGGCGCGGACCGTGTTTGTGATGCGGTGGCGGTGATGAAATTCTATGGCGGACCCGCCTGTGTGGTGGATTTTGGAACAGCGACCACATTCAACGCTATTACAAAAGACGGTGAATACCTTGGCGGTGCGATTACTGCGGGAATCAACCTCGCCGCCGAAGCCTTATATACCCGCGCCGCGAAATTGCCGCGCATTGACTTGCAGGTCCCGCCCTCCGTCATTGGGCGCAACACCATCCACGCCATGCAATCAGGTTTACTCTTTGGGTATGTGAGCATGGTCGAGGGAATGGTGACAAGGTTCAGGTCAGAGTTGGGAAGCGATATGAAAGTCATCGCTACCGGCGGGCTGGCAGAAGTTGTCGCCAAGGAAACGAAGGTCATTGACATCATCGCGCCCTGGCTTACCCTGGACGGACTTCGCATTATTTGGGAACTCAATCATTAGGATTCGAATGAAAAAAATATTAATAGTGATGATGGGATTATCTATTTTATTGTCTGGATGCGGCACTGGATTATTCGCCACAGCAACCCCGACAGCTTCCCTGACGCCTCTTCCTCCGACCGCAACTGCTACTGTCACCCCGACATTTACCGCCACCCCGACAGCGACGATCACCCCCAGCCCGACGGCTATCCTTGTGTTTCAAGGCCCGGAACAAGTATTCGTGCCGATCCTTCTTTTTCACCGCATTGATGTATCCCCCACCGGCAATGAATATTATGTCACGCCCGAAATGTTTGATGAGGAAATGCAACTCCTGTCTGACTGGGGATATTCAACGATCACAACTGAACTGTTGATCAAGGCCATTAATGAAGGCGCGGATTTGCCGGCACACCCGGTTTTGATCACCTTCGATGATGGGCATCTGGATAACTATACCAATGCCTATCCTATTATGAAAAAGTATGGCTTTACGGGCGTGCTTTATATTGTTGCAAACTACATGGGGGCGGAAGATTACCTGAACGCAGACCAGATCATCGAAATGGCGTCTGCAGGCTGGGAAGTAGGGAGCCACAGTGTCAACCACTTGGATCTGACAAAGCTTGACCCGGAGCAGCAGAGATACGAGATCATTGAATCGCGGAGTATTCTGGAAAGCAGGCTGGGAGTTCCCGTTCTGACCATTGCCTATCCATTTGGCTTGAGCAATTCCAGCGTCGTTGACTATACGGTTCATGGCGGTTATGTCGGTGCAATGGGTTTGGGCATGACATACAATCAGGGAAGTTTTAATCTGTTTGCTTTGCAGCGCCGCGAGATCAAAGGGTATTACGATATTCTGAAGTTTGCAGACCTGCTCCCCTGGAAAGGCGACCCCGACTTTTTGCCCACCGGTACGCCGGCGCCGTAAGAGTTTTGCCACTGAGACACAGAGTCACAAAGAATTAATTTCTCTGTGACTCTTTTTTATTCACTTCGCTACCGTACATTTGAACCGCAAAGCCCGCAAAGTGCGCTACACTTGCCCCACCAGCACTGCACGCTTCGCGGCAGCGCGGTGCAAGTGTGGCGGCAGTGCCAGGGAGAAAACCTTTAAATCTTTGCGTTCTTCGCGCTCTCCCTGGCGCCGCCCGCCAGGGCAGGTGTAGCGGTAAAAATAACGGCATGTACGGTAGAGAGTTATTCACTGAAACGCAATAAAATAACGCCCATTAAAACCAGCCCGCCGCCGATGAGTTGGGTGCCGGTCAGTATTTCGTTCAATAAAAAGTAGGCCCAAATCGCAGTGAAGGCGGGTTCGAGGGTTGCGATCAAATTGGATGTGGTGGGGGAGAGGTAGCGGATGCTCAATGTATAGAGTCCGAATCCGCCGAGGGTGGGAGCTACACCCAAAAAGAAGAGGATGCCCCAGCCGGAAAGAGAATTCCCAAGCCAGAGCATATCCGCAAACGGCACTTTGCCCGTGATGAACAGGTCATTCCCAATGTTGAAGAATAATAGAAAAACGGTTGCGAATGCAAAGCTGTAAAGCAGGGCTGTCCACGAATCGACTTTTGTATCAGAGGCGTGTTTGCCTTCAAGGTTGTAGACCGCGAACATCAACCCTGAAACCAACCCGAAGATAATTCCCAACGGATTAAGATTCCATGCGGATGGGTCATACGCCCCCGAGACAAGCACAATTCCCGCAAGGCTGAGCAGGATCGAGATTATTTTGACCCGGCTGAATTGTTCCTTGAAGACGATGCGGCTTAAGATCGCCGTCATGGCCGGGGAACTGAACGCCATGACGGTCGCCACTGCCGCGCCGTTGTATTGAACGGAGAACGTCCACATCGAATTGAAGATGGCAAGAGTCAGCCCGTAAAGAACCATAAAGACCCAATGCTTGCGTTCCAGTTGAAAGCGCGCGCGGCTGAATACGAGCAGACCCACCACCATGCCAAACGAAACGAAGAGGTCACGCCAGAATGCCAGCACCAGAGACGGCAGGGAATAGGTTTTACTCAAATAACTGATGATGATGCCCGTCGTGGACCAGATGATGGTGGCCGTCAATGCGATCAAAAATCCGCGTGATGATTGGGAGGTTTGTTTCATGTATATCCTTTTTACCATAATTAAAAGTGACAGTCACCTCGCAGGTGACTGTCACTTAGTTTCTTGTGCCCCACGGGAATTCGAATAGCATCCCCCCTGCGGGGACACCGGTTTAAAGAGCAGAGAGCCACCAAATGATGACTCTCTTTTAGTGCCCCCACGGGAATTCGAATCCCGGTTTAAGCCTTGAGAGGGCTTCGTCCTGGGCCACTAGACGATGGGGGCGTTTCTTCAAGCGGGCTGTATTCTATCATTCGGGATTTGAATCGTCAACGAAGGTATTGTTTTGGGCAAATCAAGATTTGAAAAAAAACTACCTGCCGGAAAAATAATGGAAGGTAGTTTTAGCTACAAAAGGTTTCTTGCTACGACTTGAACTTAGAACCTAGCGGAGTGTGGTTTTAGTCCTATTGGGTCACATTTTTACTATCTAGTTTAAGCCTAACAATTTGCGTTAGTGGTTTTTGGGCGGTCTGGGAAAATGCCTGTCCACTGCACGCTTTGTTAGCCACGTCTTATTGACAGAGGCTCGCCTGGGCTTTCCTTTTTTAAAGTCGAAAGGGCGTCAAGTATATCCGTAGAACCCCAGTATTTCACGATGATTTTTTTGATTTTTTTGCGCCCTTCTCGAACAAGCTCAATTGAGGGTCGTTTCTCGTATTTATCTAAAACCTTGTTCAACTTTGGCGCGAATAGCTTGTCATTAAAATCAATTTTATATAATGTAACCTGTTTGTCCGTGCGCTTTTTTATTATTGGAAATTCGATGGTGGGAAGTTGATTCTTTTTGTTTTTCTCAACCTTCACGATATCGTCGCGGCTAATTCCGCTTTTCATGACAGAAACTATCCATCTTTGAGTATCAATCCCATTACTTTCTAACAGTTTCCAATACGCATCATCTGAGTTCTCGTCAAGGAATATGATGCAAAAAAATAGTTCCCTAAGTGCTGAGTGTGCGTCGTCCAAATAGACAATTTCTCTTGACAGTTGCTCTTTCAAAATCTCACATTGTTTTGCTAGACTGTCAGGGTGATAATTACTAAACATTCTAAGATGGTTAATAATGTTATCCGCAGAATCAGAGACATCTCCAAGTTTGACATATGCCTTAAGAAATTTAGTCAAAATAGAACGCACCCGCCTTTTTTGACCTGCCTCTGATAATTGTTGTAACAGATCTGCTATTTTTGAAATAGTTTGGGGTAATCCAAAGACTTCCATAATTTTTCAATACCTTCCTTTTATAAATTGGCAAGAAGTGGCTTACGGTTTGCGTTACTGGCGCTGGCGCGGACTCTGTTTGGGAGCAGAGAAAACTCGAAGCCAGAAAAATACTCGAAAATGCGGCAGAATCTCCAGCGTCCAGTACACGCTTTGTTGGGCTGTGTTTATTGTTTAGATACACCTTTGATTTCTTCTTTATCTACATTTGCTAACCCAGATTTAACACGGGAAGGCAATACAAAAAGGAACTCGCCAAACGCCAAAACAAAATCAATACATCTTTGCGCGTCATTTGCTGTAGGTAAAGTTACTTTTTCATCGGCGTGGCGTTGGTCGTTTGCGTCCAGCCTTACTTCGTGCGCCCATTGTGACATCTCTTGTGTTATTAAGTGGATTTCAACCGCTTTGTTTATTCGTGTGTAAAGGCTGCCATCTTTATAATTCTTTGCTTTTAGCATTGCGTCAACCGAACTAGCGGAAAGCATTACAGACCCTGCTGGTGAGTGCAGGCTATCTATTGCTTGATTTAGGTATGTTCGGGCAGGTTCAGGTATTGCCTCATCAACAATAGTTGAATTGGGGTAAATTTCTTGTGCCCATTCACCATCTTGTCTTGCCGATGCTAGTACTACACCGCCGCATCTGCCACACATGTATGTTTTCCATATGCGCGAATTATTCCCTCTATGCGCAGTTGTTTTAAACGTGGCTTGGACTTGAAGGTTAGGATGGTCAACTCTACAATGAGGGCAACGGTCTAGTTCAAAAATATTTGCAAGGAGAGGCATAGTTATTGACCCTTTTTATTGAATATAAATTTGCGAGGAACAGCCCAACTAGTGTTTCGGAAGCCGTTTTACGTCCCAATTCCTTATATACCTCTGGATTCTAATGCTTATCTTAATTTGGGCATTTGGGCGGTCAGAGATTAAAATTTCCTTATCTAGTTTCAATAATTTTAGTATCCCATGGATGAATCCACAAAGCGCTAATAATAATAACTTCCATAACTCTAAACCCAAATCTTATATCTTGTTTTTGATAATGCCGAATATCGAAATCTTGATTTGTTATCGCGGCATGATTACGAGTTAGTCTTTAATCTTATCAAGGTGTGTGTTGCTTTTTTCTAATTCTGCTATTCTATTTAATGCACTCAATTCATATTCTTTGAATTGAGTAATACGTCTATTCATATCAATTATTTTCATAAAATCTGATCCCATGAAACTTAATACTAAAAATATAAATATGAAAAATATAATTAATACTATGGCATGATATTTATCGTATGAAGTATCCTTACCAAAAGTTACTAAAAATGCGATAAACGCAAACAAAATAATAAACGCAAAAACTCCAATGACTAGGAATTGCCCGAGAGATCCAATTAGGTCATGCGTTAATGCTTCAGGATTTTCTTTATACTTTTTAGTTATTTCGTATTCTTTTTTAATTCTTTTAATACTCTTACCTTTATTATTTATTGATCTCTTATCTAGCCATGTTTTCATACTCGGAGTTGTCAAGTTGATAAAATAAGAAAAAGGGATAGCAATTAATGCTCCAATTAATCCACCGAAAATCAATGTGCTTATGTCCATAAGCTTATTACTCCTAATATCTTTGTTTGAGATAACGGCAATTATGTAAATCAAAAAATGAATATTTCCTGCCTTCTAAAATAATCTTCGCCATTGTATCACTACATCTTATCGTGATTCCCTGAGCGATAGCGAAGGGTATCTACTGTTGAATAAGAGATGCTTCGCTAGCGCTCAGCATGACACAGACTTGACTTACGCTCATCTCTCAAAGACAGCCACTGCCCACACGGGCGAACCTGTCCCGCTGCGGATTTATGTTCATAAACTATTTCGATAACACAAATGACTTGACTGCATCATCCCAAGTATAAATATCATAGCCTTTACCCAATGAAAAACATTCGAACCTGTCAAGGCAACCTTCGGTGTGGTAAGGCAAGCCGATAACCAAGTCAACACGCTTTTCTTTTCTTTTTATTAATTGCACTCCTACCAAATTCACGCCATGAGCAAAACCAGATGACTGATACAAGGATTTAATTCCTGAATCCACTTGAAATACCCATAAATTTTGGTTTGCCAAACCTGAAATAATGGCTAATTCAGGTACATCACTACCAGTTAAATTTGTCCATTGAAATGATATGAAATTCGAGTCGCAATTGGTCAATGTTTCGTGGCCTAAAAAGATAATTTCACTTAGCAGGGCAGAATGGTCACCCAGTTTTGCTTTCCACACAGCCAATTTGCATTGATTATTAACGGCGGCAAAAAAATCCTGGTTGTTGCTCTCATCATAGTAATGGGCTGTAGGGATTGACTTGGGAACCCTTTCTGCATGTTCATCAATTTTGTTACAAGGTAAAACTGACAACTTATTTCCCTCAGCTTGAGATATTCCAAAAAAATCATAGTACGCCTTTAATTTTTCTGCCAACGATACCGTATTCGTTCCTTCACTATATTCAATCAAATAGAAAATATTGTTCGAATAACCACCCTTGTCATAGCCTATTATCTCAAACCCTGGCGTTTCTTGGTATTCCAACTCATTAAAATTTCCATTATCCCAGATGTATTTCCTGTAAACTTTTGGAGTTAGGATGTGCTTGTCTGTAGACACTTTCAATTGAGATTGTTTGCCAGATGGATCGCACATATTTTCGTTAGTCGTAATAGTCTCTAGAGAATAACCCGCAGTTTGTATTTCGATTTGATCATCAGAAATCGTGTAGATTGAGTTTTTAAACCTAAAATCAGATATGTCAATTGGTGATGCGGGGTCTCCAGCAAAATTTTCGTAATAATAAGTGAATGAAATAGAGTCACATTTCGTTTCACATCGCACTATATTTCTCTCTATGCTCGTAGAAAGTGTGCCAGTGCCTCCCCATTGAGTCAAAAAATCCACAAAAATATTAGGTGCTGATATTTCATACTGAACATCTGTTGAATAAACACTAACAGCACTCAAAAAATAGATTTCTTTGATTTGTTCATTTGGTTCGATACTATATATTACAAAGAAAGATTTCTCAGGAATTACAGATGTACCTGTAAGAATAATTTCTACATTACCATCCCCGTTCACATCAAAATATTTTTGTTGATAACTGAATATCGACAGAAACTCATCAAATGTCATTTTTGTATTTGCTACTGTCATGGAGAGATGATTCGAGAAAAAAGATAACAATATCTTAGTTTCCAAAACCGAAGGAGTAGGAGACCCTTGTACTGCTTCCAGGGTTTGAAGAGGTTTGTTTGGGGTTGGCGTAACAACTGACTGTGCTGGAACACAACCGCTGGATAGAATCACAACGAGCGCAGATAACAACCATAATCTCTTGAAATGCGAAGTGTTCATTACTTGACTCCCTTATAGTGAGGTCAGGTGAAACCTAATGAAAGGTACTAATTTCTAAAACTGGAATACGAGAAGGCCCTCCAATAGCTTCTGGATATTGCAACTTCAGTATATAACATCCCGGATCATTTAGGATGTTCCACCACCAAAGATTAATAATGTAAAACAGTTTGAGGTATTAATAATCTAATTGATATCTTTTCACTCACCCCTCAAAGACAGCCACCGCCCGCACAGGCGAACCTGTCCCGCCGCGGATTTTGAGGGGCAGGCCGATAAAGCGGAAACGTCCGCGCCCGATGAGTTGATATAGGTTGATCAGGTTTTCGTAATGTGTAAATCCCATCTCCCCGCAAATGGCATGGACTTGCTTATTGGAAACATGCCGCACGCCGGGAGCCATGGCCTCCACTCCAAAGGCTGAGATCTTTTGCCCGCCCAGCCAGCGTGCAGAGTCCGCGCTGATGCCTGCGGCATTGTCCCAATTCTCTGTGCCAAATGTCCGGCGGTAATGGTCTGTATAAAGTAAAACTGTATCTCCCTGTTGAATTTCAAGTTTTGCTTTGGAGAGAGCCTCTTTCAGATCAGAAGGTTCGATCAATTCGCGCAGACCTTTATGGGATAAGTCCAGGCAGATTCCTTCGGTGTAGAACATCGTGAGAGGCATCGTGTCAATGGATTGTCCGCGGTATTGGCGTGCCATGTGGTTGATGGCATCCACGTGTGTGCCGGTGTGTTCGCCCAGTTCCAGTCTGTTCACAGCGGGAGAGATGATGTCACTATCTTTGATATCCTCCCACTGCTCATGTGACGCGTGCATGGTGATCTTCACTTCGGGCATGCCGGGGAACATGGGCATACCGGAGAAGATTTCCTGACTTAGGTCAATGATCTCGAACATATTTAATATCTTTTGTAGGTCACGTTTCTGACGTGACAGTCACGCTGGAAGCGTGACCTACTTGTGATTACCAAAACTTGAATTGATTCAGTCCCTGTCCCGCCAGGAATAAGGGAATCCCTGCGAGGCGGGAGAGGAAAAAAATAACATTCCAAAACGCCGAGCCCACAATAGGTACGTACCAGAGAGTCAAAAAGACGGCCCACGATAACATGCCGCGCATATCATTGAACTTCATGCGGACGCTCATGGGAAGATGAGGTTCGAGAGCGCCATAACCGTCAAAAGGGGGCAGGGGGATCAAGTTGAGTACCACTGCTGAAACTTGGAGCAAGCCCAGGAATGCAAGTCCCGGCCAAATGCCGAGGGTAGTGACCGGTCCAAATCGCAGGACCAGGCCGATGATTAAAGCAAGAAGCGCGTTTGAAAATGGTCCCGCCAGTGCGACGGCAGTTTCCCATCTTTTGTCGCGCAGTCTCCACTTCTCGATGTACACAGCGCCGCCGGGCAGACCGATCCCGCCCATCAAAAGAAAGATGATGGGAATGACCAATGAAAAAACGGGATGTGTATATTTGAGCGGGTTGAACGTGAGATAGCCTTTGTCTTTCACGGTTGTGTCACCGCCGTAATAGGCAACCAGCGCGTGCGAAAATTCATGCAGGCAAAGCGAGAAGATCCAACCGATAAGCACAACGATAAATGTGAGCAGATTCATTTTTCATATCCATTGGGATGATTCTTATGCCACTCCCATGCGCTCGAAAGAATATCCTGCATATTTGTATGTTGTGGTTTCCAACCCAATTCTTTCATGATCTTTTTTGGCGACGCGACCAGACGTGCCGAGTCACCGGGACGGCGCGGCGCTTCAAGCGCGGGTATGGCGTGACCTGTAACCTGTCTCGCCGTCTCGATCACTTCCTTCACTGAGAATCCGTTCCCGCTTCCGACGTTGTAGATCATCTTATCTTTTGATTCAAGTGCATCGAGTGCAAGCAAATGCGCAGAGACGAGGTCGGCAATGTGGATGTAATCGCGGATGCAAGTCCCATCCGGCGTGGGATAGTCTGTGCCATAA
Organism: Chloroflexota bacterium; assembly: GCA_016219545.1. GTDB lineage: Bacteria > Chloroflexota > Anaerolineae > Anaerolineales > Villigracilaceae > Villigracilis. The sequence goes on from JACRMH010000020.1 coordinate 23,074, forward strand.
ATGGTGGCAGACTTGGCCTGCCCCAATGCGATTTGCAAGACACGCGGGATCAAATGTGACTCAGGCTGGTGCGCTTCACCGCGGCCGGGCATGGCTCCGCAGGCGTTGAAGTATCTCAGCGCCGCGAAATGCAGCCCATAAATACTGCGATACCATTCCAACGCCTGTTCGGTCATCAGTTTTGTGTGACCGTAAACATTCGTCGGGTTGATGGTTGATTCTTCGGTCAACGGTTCTTCGCTCGATTGATAAACAGCCGCAGTAGATGAAAAGACCAGTCGCTTTACACCGGTCTGCACGGCAGTTTCCATTAACCTCAATGAGTTCACAAAATTATTGCGGAAGAATTTTCCGGGGTCTTTCATGCTTTCACCCGCCTCGATAAATGCGGCAAAATGCATAACGGCGTCGAATTTATTTATTGTCAGTGCTTCCGCCAGTGAATGACTGTCATCGAGATTGGCATGGACGAATTTTGCGCCCGCAGGCACGGCGGCGCGATGACCTGTGATCAGTGAATCAAAAACTGTGACAGAATGTCCGGCTTTGATCAATGCTTCAGCGGTGGCGGAACCGATATATCCCGCGCCGCCTGTAACCAGTATGTTCATGAGATCTCCTGAAAAGTTATTGGGGAAATTATATCTTACAGAAAGGGAGGGAATCATCCTTGCTCACAAATCTCTTGACAGGGAATGGGATCGTTCTATAATGTGACCTGCTGGTCATGTGACTTGGAGGTCACATTTATCAAAAAACAAATGGAGATTAACGAATGAACTACAACATGTCAAACAAAACTGTGATCGTCACTGGTGCAAACTCAGGCATCGGCAAAGCTGCATCCATTCAATTGGCGCAGAGCGGCGCGCGGGTGGTGATGATGTGTCGTAGCAAGGAACGCGGCGAACAGGCATTGCAGGATGTGCGCACTGCGGCGAAGAGTGAAAATGTGGAATTGATTCTCGTGGATATGTCTTCACAGGAGTCGGTGCGAAAAGCGGTGGGCGAGTTTCTCAGCCGCCACAAAAAGCTGGATGTCATTATCAACAATGCCGCCAACTTTGACCACAGACAGACGAAACCTATCGTGACCGTGGATGGCTTGGAGAACGTCTTTGCTACCAATCACGTCAATATTTTTTTGATGATACAGTTGCTGTTGGATACGCTTAAAGCCAGCGCGCCAAGCCGTGTTATCACTGTCGCCAGTAAGGGACTCATTACCTATCCATTTTTAGATATCGACTTCGACAATCTTGCGGGCGAGAAAAAATTCTCGATGCAGCACGCCTACTATCAGGCGAAACAGGCGCAGGTCATGTTCACCTTCGAACTGGCGGAGCATTTGAAAGGTACAGGTGTCACGGTTAATTGTGTACGCGTTGGCAATGTTGCCATCCCAGATACACGGCTTGATCATCTTCCAAAATTTTTGTTGAAGATGTACGAGATGAAACGCAGGTTTGCGCTCACACCCGAGAAGATGGCGGAGACATATACCTGGCTGGCGGCTGATTCATCTCTGACTCACGTCACTGGCGGTTATTGGGATGCGCCCAATACGCCGGTCAAAGCCAACAAGAACGCCTACAACCGCGAGACGCAAAAACGTTTGTGGAACGTGACAGAAGAAAAGATTAAAAAATAGCACTGATAAGGTTTCAATATGCCAAAGCAAACATTCCTTAATCTTCCTGATGAGAAAAGACAAGCCGTTGTGAACGCTGCGATAGACGAATTTTCGGAATTCGGCTTTGAAGCCGCATCGATCAATCGCATTGTGGCGAATAGCGGTATTTCAAAAGGCAGTTTCTATCAATATTTTGAAGACAAGATGGATGCCTTTAAGTATTTGCTCACCGTGCTTGAGCGTGAAAAAGCGGAATACTTCAATGGCAAGCACCCGCCGAGTAAAAATATGGATACCTTCCAGTACTTTCGCTGGATGATCAAGGCGGGCATGGAATTTAACTCCGCGTATCCGCGCATTACACAAGCCATCAGCCGTGTATTGATTGGAGAAGGGCTGTACTACGGAAAAACTTTTGGCGAATATCATCAGAAGGCCGTTGATGCATTTTCGATGATGATCCAACAAGCCATTAAACGCGGCGAGGTTGACCCAAGCGTGGATGTTGACCTGGCTGTGATGGTGATGGATACGTGGAGCAATGCGATCAGCTCTTATATCCTGAACGAAGGAATGAAGCAAAAGGATATGATGAAATGGGTCCGTTCGGCAAGGACCCAGGAAAAAATAGATAAACTGTTATACGTAATGGAATATGGTTTACGTAAGACAGAATCTCAATTTATAAGTAACCCATGAACGAAAGGAGAAGACAATGAATTTATATCTGCGCCTGGCATGGCGCAACATCTGGCGGCACAAACGCCGCACCATCATCATCGTCCTTGCCATGTCAATGACACTGGCATTAATGATGTTCTATGATGGTCTAATGAACGGCTTTACCGACGCAATTTACGGGAACGCCGTGAAAGTATTGGGCGGCAACATCCAGGTCCATGCGGAGGGCTATCGCGCACAGGCAAATTCTTCTCCGCTCATACCACTGGCTGATCCACTAGCTGTGGTCAAAGCGGCGGAATCAAATCCGCAGACACTGGCTGCTACGCAACGCATTACTACCGGCGGACTGATCACCAGCCGCGAAGGCGCGTTTGCAGTAGGAATCACCGGCGTCGAACCTGAAAAGGAAATGACCGTTAATATCATCGGTCAAAATGTCAAAGAGGGACGCAACCTCGCCAGCGATGATCTCGACAATATTTTGATCGGTAAAGGTCTTGCCGATGCGATGGGCGTGAAATTGGGTGACCGGGTCACTTTGGTCGGGCGATCACAGCATGAGCAAATGCGTCAGCGCACAATGACCATCGTCGGTATTTTTGATTTGGGCATGGCAGACATCGAAAAGCAAACCGTTTACATGTCCCTTGGCGAAGCGCAAGCACTTTATGATGTGTCGAGTTCCACCGAGGTGGCGATCTTCCTTGAAAGACTCGGTCAGGAAAGCGCTGTGATCAAAGAGATGAAACCTGGTCTGCCCGGTTATGAGATCGAATCATTTCAGGCAAACTATCCCGATCTTGCTTCTGCGATCAACACCAAAGGCGGCGTGATGGATGTCTTTAGTGTGATCATTATAGCTATTGCAGGGGTTGGTATTCTCAACCTTTTGTTGATGGCGGTCTATGAACGGACGCGCGAGATCGGTGTCTTGGGCGCTATGGGACTCAAGCCGAATCAAATTTCCCTTCTATTCATCCTTGAGGGAATCATGATCGGGTTGGTTGGAGTTGCAGTAGGAATTGTGTTTGGTTTGGCGCTCAACGGAGGCTTAAGGTCGGTTGGGTTGGATTTTAGTTCCTACTCAAACGTCGCAAGTTATATGGCGTTGATCCAAAGCCGCATTTATCCCACCTGGGGCATCGAGAAGTTATTGATGCGCGCCTCCATGATCGCGATCATCTCCGCGTTGGCAGCGCTCATCCCTGCCTTTGAAGCCGGGCGGCGCGAACCTGCCGAAGCCCTGCATTTTGTATGAGGTGATCCATGATTCAAATCCTTAAAATGGCTTTCCGTGATCTCGGGCGTAACCGCAGACGTTCCTTCTTTTCTGCGCTTGCGGTGGGCGCCGGATTAGCCTTGTTGATCTTGATGGCATCTGTCATCGAAGGAGAGATGGGCAGCGCGATCGAGTCCGCCATTCAACTTCAAAGCGGACACATCCAGATCCGCGCGAAAACCTATGATGAAAATAGGTCCAGCCTCAAATGGGTGGATCTGGTTGAAAACCCGGAGCAGATGGCGAGTCTGATAAGTGGGCTTGCTGAAGTCAAAGCAGCGACACCGCGGTTGTATGCGAGCGGATTCCTTTCATCGGGAACCCAATCTGCCGGCGCGAGGATCACGGGCATCGATCCATTATCGCCCGCCAGCGACCCATACCGCGAAGGGCTCATCAGTGGAAATTATCTCAACCCGGATGACCGCGATGCAGTTTTGATCGGCAAGCCGATGGCAGATAAATTGAGTTTGAAAGTAGGCGACAACGTTAGCCTTTCACTCAATACCTCGGATGGCAATGTGCAGGATCAGACCTTTACAGTAAAAGGAATCTACACCACGAATACCTATGGGTTCGACAGCACAACTGTTTTCCTGCCGCTCTCAAAAGCGCAGGCGATCACGCAAACGGAAAACCATGCCAGTACAATTTTTATTCTGCTCAAGGACACTGCGCAAACGGATGCTGTTGTAAGAGCTCTCAGTATTTCTTCGGGTCTGGTGATCAAAACATGGAAAGATTTGAATGCCCTATTCGTTGATTATGAGGCCATGGCGCAGAGTTACATCTCGATCTTTTACTTGATCATTCTGGCGATCTCCGCCTCGGTCATCATCAACACCCTGATCATGTCGGTTTACGAGCGAACACGCGAGATCGGGATCCTGTCCGCGATTGGAATGAGGGGTAATCGGATCATGATGTTGTTCCTCGCCGAATCATCCATGCTGGCGGTTGGAGGTGTGATCATGGGGCTGTTGATCGGAGTGCTTTCAACCCTCTACTTCAATGTGAACGGATTCTATATCGGCAATATGGGTCTGAGCGGCATGTTGATCACCGATACGATCTATGCCAAATTGACCATGGATAATCTTGTCAACCTGACCATCCTGACCTTTGTGGTCACGTTGTTGTCTGGGCTTTACCCGGCAGTGATGGCATCCCGTATGCAACCGATTGCCGCCCTGCGCGCTGAAAAATAGGAGTACAAAATGGAAGTCGTAAAGATCGAAAACGTCACTCGTACATATCAAATTGGAAAATTGGAAACGCGTGCCCTGCAGGGCGTTGACCTTTCCATTGCAAGCGGAGAATTTACCTCATTGGTCGGACCCTCCGGTTCTGGAAAAACTACTCTTCTTCAAATGATCGGATGTCTTGACCAGCCGACTTCAGGGCGCGTGCATGTTAATGGAAAGGATGTCACCAAACTGAATCGCAACCAGCGTGCAGACATGCGCCGTGAAAATATCGGTTTTATTTTTCAATTCTTCGCGCTCATCCCGACCTTGAGCGCCTATGAGAATGTGGAAATGCCGCTTCTGCTGAATGGAATGGGAGCGAATGAGCGCAAAGAACGCGTGATGGAATTGCTCAAAGCAGTGGACTTGCTAGATCGCGCAAACAATCGTCCCGATCAATTGAGCGGCGGACAACAACAGCGCGTCGCTATTGCCCGGGCGCTGGCTCCCAAACCAGCGCTGATCCTCGCTGATGAACCCACTGCCAATCTTGACACCACGAACGGTAAACAGGTGATGGACATCATGGAAAAGTTAAATAAAGAGACGGGCGTCACTTTTGTGTTCGCCACTCATGATCCGCGTGTCATCAGTTATGCCAGGCGGGTGGTCACCCTGCAGGACGGGCTGATCGTGAAAGATTCGTAGAAGTATGGCAAATTAATAAAGCTGTGCAAAATATGTGCATTCTGGTAGAATAATTATGTGAATTCTGCCCGACCCGCAAGCAGAATCATCAAATAGATCAGTCTGCAATGAAATCATGCATGGAGATATGTTAATGAAAATAAAACTTTGGATATTAATTAGTATTTTGACTCTTATATTAGTTGCCTGCGGCTCATCCTCTGACTCTACAGTTATTCCTACCGTTGTTTTGGATAGCGGTACAGGAGGGGACATTTCCACACCCCAACCTGTGCATCAGACATCAGGCGCATTTGTAACAGCTTCGGGCGTCATTCGACCCGTTCAAGATGCACAGTTATCCTTTGGTTTGGGAGGCAACATCAAGAAGATATATGTCGCTGAAGGTGACCTGGTCAAGGCAGGAGATATTCTTGCAGAATTGGATAACACTTTTGTTCAAATTGAATTGGATCAGGCACAGCGCACGCTAAGGGAAATGACATCCCAGGCTGCCATTGCCGCGGCCGAGCAGTCGGTAGTCATTGCTCAAAAGGCCTATGAAGATGCCGGCAAAAGAATTTATAGCAACGACGCCAGGCGGGGCGATCAAGATGCCATTGATTATTACAAAGCCCAGCTTGTGCTTGCCCAAAAAGCGCTGGATAATGCCAGGGAAGCCTATAACATGACCAGCGGGAAATCTTCCGCCGACCCAGTCCGCGCCGCGGCCACAACCAATCTTTTCAACGCACAAAAAGCTTACAACACCGCCCTTGCCAACCTCGACTGGTTTTCAACAAAACCTTCTGAGAATGATGTTGCTCTTGTCAATGCGGAACTGGATGCAGCCACCGCTGCCTTGCAGGAAGCCAAATGGTATTTATCTGAATTGAAGGGCGAGTCAATTCCGGCGGATGCCACAGGCTCCCAACTTGCCCAGTTGCAGCAAGTTCGTGATAACTTAAAAGCCGCGCAGAACAAACTTGAACATACCCGTCTGGTATCTCCATTCTCAGGCGCAGTAGCCGGTGTCAATTTCATGGACGGGGAATTTGTTTCACCCGGACAAATGGTAATAGCCATAAGTGATGTCACAAATCTACAGGTTGTAACCACCGATCTTAGTGAACGAGATATATCCCAAGTCAAGATTGGACAGAATGTCATGATATCAATAGAAGCTCTTAATGTCGAAATTAAAGGTCGTGTGATATCCATCTCCCCGGTCTCCGACACCTTGGGTGGGGATGTGGTCTATAAAACAGTTATTTCACTGGACGAACGGCCCGAGGGCATCCGGGCAGGCATGAGCGCTGTTGTCCAGATCCAGACGGGTGAATAGATCTGTGATGCAAAGACAAAAGAAATAACGCATCAAATATCTGTAAGGACAAGCAAGTACAATAAGCACGTTGGAGACTCCAACGTGCTTATTTAATTGTGGATAAAATTCCAAAAGGAGTATGCATGGCCATCATCACAGTCATTGGCGCAGGAAGCGCATCGTTTGGAGAGAATACACTTTCCGCCATTCTTCGTTCAAAGAAATTGAAAGGTTCTACATTACGGTTGGTTGACCGCAATCCACAAAGTCTTGATATTGTTTACAGACTTGCGAATCGATTGAATCAGGAATGGGATTCGGGTTTCCTCATCAGCGCGCACACTGATCATAAGGATGCGTTGGATGGTGCGGGTTTTGTAGTCTCTGCCATTGAAGTGGGTCCGCGCGAAGAATTATGGAAATCGGATTATGAGACCACTTTAAAGTATGGCGTGCATCAACCCTATGCCGAGAATGGCGGTCCCGGCGGTTTTATTCACACGGCGCGCAATATCAAACCATTGATGGAAATTGTTCACGATATGGAACAGGCTTGTCCCAATGCATGGTTTATCAACTTTACAAATCCAATGGTGCGTATCTGCGATGCGGTCAATCGTCACAGCAAGATCAAAGTGGTAGGGCTTTGTCACCAGATTTATACAGGCTATGGCATGGTAGGCGTTGCGCTTGCCAAAGACCTTGGCATCGAAGTTCCCGATGGGCTTGAGGGCATGCACGCGGATATTTTTCAGCATCCGCTTCAGCATAGGGTTATGGAGCAAACTGTTCCATTGGTGGATATTCGCGCCGCAGGCACGAATCATTTTTCGTGGATCATCTCTGTGCATGATAAAAGAACGGGCGAGGATTTATATCCACTTTTGAGAAAACGTTTCTTTGAATTGGATGAAAAATTTGAACCGCTGACGCGGCGCATCTTTCGTGACTTTGGCCTGTTCCCGATTCCTGGAGATACCCATCTCTGTGAGTATCTCCCGTGGATGAGCGATCCCGTCACCAAACCCTGGGAAAAGTTCAATATCCGCTTGTATGATTGGGAAATGATGTCCGGGCTGCGTGATTTTAGTCTTGATCGCCTAAGCGACATGGCAAATGGCAGCCTGACGATTGAAAGTTTGCTTGAAACCGATTCCGAAGGCGCATTGGAAATGATCGAGAATATTTCTTGTGCGGACAGTCATTTTCACCTTGCGGCCAATCTCCCCAATGCAGGACAAATTTCAAACCTCCCGCTGAACGCGATCGTTGAAACACCGGTGATGGTGGATGGAGCAGGGATTCACCCTGTCTATGTTGGTGCATTGCCCGAATCAATTGCAGAATTATGCCGTCGCGAATTGATGATCGCACAATTGGGTGTTGACGCGGTTATTGAAGGGAATTATGAAAAGGCATTGCAATGTCTTTTGCTTGATCCTGTCATTACGGATCTGGATTCTGCCAAACTTATTCTGAATGATTATTTAAAAACTTATAAGGAACATCTGCCTCAGTTTTGGAGGTAAAGTCGTTAATCATTTCAATTTTATTGCCTTGAAGATCATTTGCGGTGTGGAAAAAAACTTTCCACACCGCTTTTCTTAATAACCTTAATAACCTTAATGACCATAATAGTTCAATATGTAAAATCAACTCTTAATATTTTAAGATAAGTATATATTCAAAACCCTTTACATTAATCAATAGTTGGATACAATGGATGTATAAGTAGTGTTATTAAATTGTTTAATGATGTTATTTATGATGAAAATAAATTTGTATAAAAATATTTTGTATGTTTGAATGATTAAAGAGATGAAAGTGATAAGGATAATAACAAAGGATAGATTATGTATATCTGTGTATTAACAAGTGTTCCTGATGCAAATGATATTCCATACGACCCATCGCCTTATATGAACGGGTTCCGTTGGAAGCAGCATATTGTGGGACCAAAGAATGTAGAAAAACAAATTCGTGATCTGATGGATGAAGGAGTCGATGCTTTCATCAACTTGTGTGATGGTACCCCTGATGATGGATTGTCAGGCATTGCTCTGGTTCATGCACTTGAAAAATATAATGCAGCCTTCACTGGCGCAGATTCGAAATTCTTCGATCCAACCCGCGATGAAATGAAGAATGCTGCGCGGCGCGTGTCTGTGCCCACGCCGAGTTGGATGTTTGTAAACCGCGTTGAGGATGCTGAAAAAGTAACAAAGCGCTTGAACTTCCCGATGTTGGTCAAGCCGCCTCACGGGTATGCCAGTGTGGGGATTCGCCGCAATTCCCGGGTTGAGACCATAGAACAGTTGCGCGAACAATTGCAGTTGGAGATCGATGAGTTTGGTCGTGCATTGATCGAAGAGTTCATTGACGGGCGCGAATTCACCTGCCTGGTTGCGGAAAACCCCAATGACCCCGGAAAAACACTTACATTTACTCCTGTCGAATTCATATTCCCCAAGGGTGAATCCTTTAAACATTATGATATGAAGTGGGTTGAGTATGAAAAGATGTCCGTGGCGGTGGTCAATGATCCGAAGATCAATAAAGTACTGCGCGAACAGACCGTCCGTGTCTTTAAGGAATTGGGCGGTAACGGATATGCTCGTTGTGATTATCGCATGAGCGCCGATGGCACGATCTACATGTTGGAGATCAACCCCAATTGCGGTATTTTCTATCCTCCCACCGAACCTGGCTCTGCGGATTTCTCACTTCTCAACGATCCGGTTAATCACACCAAATTCATGAAATTGATCATCCGCAATGCTCAAAACAGACGAACTCGCATTGCCGCTGAAAAAATTGCAAAACGCCAGACTCGTAAGCGTGTCATTGAAGTTGAACAGATGGCGTACAGCTAAGACTAAAATGGACACGTAAAACGTGTCCATTTTTTATATATGCGGACTGCATGTGCGCAAGCGGGATGTCAGGACCTGTAAATGGTAATGGATTTTGGTTTGGGGTTAAAATAATCGTCAAAGGTTCCTTGTTTGTATAAACATTATCCAGAATTCTTATGACCGAACTTGAATTGCTTGAAAAATTCGAACCTGTGCTTTGCTTTGCCAAAAGCGAACGCTTTTTTCCGATGGCAGTAGAATCATATTTGGAAAAATGCTCGATCTTTCCAAGCGGTCCGCTCGGAGTGACTGAGTCTCTAGTGCATTTCAATGAGCCAATGATCAAACGGATTGGCGAGTTGAAAAATGAACAGCATTACTTGCGTTTTGTAAATAAACCTTTGAACGACTCCGACGCCTGGCTTTGGTGGGGCGTGCTTTCGGCGGCCGGAATCGCAGGAGGGTGGTCTGTCATGGGTTTGCCAGGTGTGGAAATGATCGTTGCGCTTTCGATTATCTCTGCGTTGATCCTCTTTATGCTGGCATCCCCAATCAGGCTGCGGATTATCCCAGCTGCACTCGCGGCATTGTTCTTTATTTCGCTTGAGATTGCGCCGGTCTGGTTCTTCCTTCATCCCCGGGATTTCATAAGCATTACAACAGAATATCTTATTCTCCTTCCGATTTATTTGATCGCTCTTTTTTATCTTTCCGTGCGCACGATGAAATTCATTCTTGACCATGTCATTCCCGAAGGCCCTGGAATGGTTATGGATGTACTTTCACAGGCCACTGAAACTATTGCCAGGGAAGCCTATTTTCAATATGCAAAAATTCTGGAAACCAGTCCTGAGCCTTTATATTATGGGCGTGTCTTAAGTGTAATGGATGAGCAAAAAAACGAGTGGACGATTTTACAATATCATTTCTTTTATGCTTTCAATGATTGGCGTCTTGCGGCGAATGGTATGAACCATCATGAAGGCGATTGGGAGATGGCGGCTGTTTATCTTAAGAATAATTTGCCTTATGCAGTTTTGCTCTCCCAGCACGGCGCTGGCAATATTGAAAAATGGGAAACGGCTATCAAGGCTGTGGGTGGAGATGGAAATCCCACGACGCATCCGGTCATTTATGTTGCATTGGGATCACATGCCAATTACAGCAGACCGGAAGTCATCCGATCTCCGAGCATGTATAAACCCGGGCGATTACAGCGCTTCCTTTTCTGGACCGATGGACTGATCCACTATCTATTTTTATTGCTCAACCCGGATCAAAAAGCGCGCACCATCGCTATGAAAGAGATCAAGATAAAGCGGACGAAACTGCTTGCAGAAGATTCTCTCGTATATATGCGTGATCAAACCGACCGTTATATAGTCAGCTTACCATTGGAGATCGCTTCTGGTGATGGTTTTTGTATAGGGGTGAGAGGGAATGATAAAGCGAACAAGCTTCATTCGAGCAATTACCTCAAGCGGGTGATGTCTAATCGTCAAACAACCCGGCCTAAAGTCATGGAATGGAAGCGTGTGCTATTGAATTCTGAGCCTGATTGGGTACAATATAAAGGATTGTGGGGTGTTAAGAGTCTACTGAAAGATGAATCAGGTCCGCCTGGACCTAAATGGGAAAAACTGGAAAAGGGACAGGTTGGCGTGAAGGAACGTGTACGTTGGAGCTGTCCGCTTGATTGGCTCGCAGAATTGGAAAAGATCAAACATCAACAAGGAGAAAACAATGTCCATTCCACTAATTCTTGAAGTAGCAGTTGGTCTTATTGTTGTGTACTATATATTAGGTTCCGTTGTTTCGCTGGTTACGCAGTGGATCAATGAAGTGCTTGAGTCACGGGGCAAGGCTTTGGAGCAATATCTTGTTAAATTGGTCGGTGAGCATCCGGAAAATAAATACCTGAATGATCTTGTCAATCTTCCTCAATTGCAAGCGCTTCGCCCGATCCGATATAAGGGAATTTTGAGCATATTTTCCTCCACTACGGAACCTAAAAAACTCGAGAAAGTTCCCGTCTCAACTTTGGTGGATGCCTATTTTGATATTGCAGGTTTTACATCCAAGAAAGAAATGGATTTGTTACAGTTGGCGGAATTGGTGGATAAACTTCCTGATTCAGATGGGAAGAAGGCCTTCATCAACTGGATCAACCAGGGCGTGACCAAGATCGATGATTTGAAGACCCGTACCTCTGCCTACTTCACAGGACTCATGGATCAAGCTGCTGCCACCTTCCGCGCTCGTGCCAGAAGTTTTGTGATCATGCTTTCCATTGGCGTGACTGTTTTGTTTGGCACAGACACGATCCAGCTGGCCAAGGCTTTATGGACAAGTGCAGAATTGCGCGCCATTGCCGCCGCCCAGGCTGATGCGGTTGTTGCGCGCGAAGGCGCAAATGCAGATTTGTCTCACCTGCTTGAAAGCCTCGGTGAGTTTTCGATCAAGATCGGCTGGTGGCAGACTCAACAATTCCCGCAAAGTTCGGCCTGGCAGGAATGGGCCGTGTTTATTTTGTTGAAGGTGCTTGGGTTGGCTATTACTGCCGCGGCAGTCTCGCAGGGATCCTCCTTCTGGTATGACCTCTTGAAGAAGATCACATCGCCTGCTACAAGCAGCAGTAGCAGCAAGAGTAGCGGAGGAGGGAGCAGCAGCATGAGTACCAGTAGTAGCGGATAAGTTTAAAATAAAAAATTCCCGAGTTCTTCAAGAACTCGGGAATTTTTTATTTGGATGACCATCTTGCGTAAACAGCTTGCGAAAGTAATCTGTTCGCGCTTGTTTCTCTTGTAACCAGTTCGCCGTAATCCATATTTCCCTTATGCTTTTTCATCATTTCATCGAGTGCTTGCGCCACGTGAATTGCGGAGGCGCGCACCGCGTATAAAGTTGCAATCACAAATAATGGATTATCGCTTAAGCAAGCACGGCAGATCTCGAATAAATTCGGCAGGGACTTATACACTTCCCATACTTCGCCTTTTGGCCCGCGCCCAAACTTTGGCGGGTCGAGAATGATGCCGTCATATTTCATGCCACGCTTTTCTTCGCGCTGCATATATTTAATGGCATCTTCCACGATCCAGCGGATGGGTTTATCACTTAAGCCAGATAAAGCTTGGTTTTCGCGTGCCCAGCCAACAGACTTTTTAGATGCATCCACATGAGTCACTTGTGCGCCGGCCGCGGCTGCCGCAAGAGATGCCAGACCGGTATACCCAAATAGGTTGAGCACTTTCACGGGGCGAGTCTCTTTTTGGATGAGATCAGCCATAAAGTCCCAGTGTGATCCGACTTCGGGGAAGACGCCAAGGTGTCGTCCGGGAGTTGTCATCACCTCGAATTTAAGGTCGCCTACTTTAGGTAGGGGATATGTCATTTCCCATTTATCAGGTAATTTCTTTTTTTCCACCCAATGACCACCGCTTTCTTCTGCGGTTGGTTGAAAGACTGCGTGAGCATTATTCCATTCTGATAAAGGCAAAGCGCGTGACCACATGGCCTGTGACTCAGGTCGTGCAAAAATATATTTGCCAAAGCGTTCGAGTTTTAATCCATCGCCAGAGTCAAGTAATTCATAATCTTGCCAGTTTGTGGCTTCGAGCAGAGTGAAGGGGGAGGTTTGCATGGGGTTAATACCTAAAGGTTAATTAAATGGTAAGGAAATGACCATTCATTTCACTTGATTTTTGTCCACAACGTTGTATAATGTGGTAAGAAGTGGTAAAAAATGGTAGACGAGCGCCGGGTCATTCCGGCGTTCGTTGCATTAAAAGGATAATTAGCACATATGTTCATAGGTAACTACCAACACAATCTCGATGACAAAGGGCGCTTGATGATTCCAGCGCGCTTTCGTGATTTGTTGGCTGGCGGCGCTTTCATTACACAAGGCTTTGATAAATGCCTCATGGTGATGACGGAGTCCTATTTCAAACAGGTCTATGAGCGTATTGAAGCCATGAACCTTGCTGATCCTACCGCGCGTCTCCTCCGCCGTTTGATCTTGTCCAATGCTTATCAAGTTGAAACAGATAAAGTCGGACGCATTCTTGTACCACAAAACTTGCGCACGTTCCTTGGCATCGAGAATGGTGAATTAACTGTGGCAGGGCAGGGCGAATATTTTGAAGTGTGGACGCCTGCTTTGTGGAGTGAGCAAATGACTCAACTTCAGGATACCGAAGCTAACAACGCACGCTTCTCCACGCTTGATCTTTCAAAACCAGCCAACTAAATTATGCTCTTGCCGCCGTATTTGGCGGCGAGGACGCCGCCAAGAGCATAGTTATGGAACACAAACCTGTACTTTACAAAGAGATTATACACGCACTGCAACCTCAAAGCGGTGGTCATTATGTGGATGGCACTTTGGGCGCGGGCGGTCACGCTCGCGGGATCTTGGAGGCTTGCACGCCGGATGGGCAATTGCTGGGTCTGGATGTTGACCCTCATGCGCTGGCGCTTTCTCGTGAGACCTTGGCTCCTTACGATGGGCGAATTCATCTCGTGCAGGCCTCCTATATCACCATCACACAACAACTCGCCGCGTTGAAATGGGATTTTGTAGACGGTATCGTGCTTGACCTAGGCGCTTCATCCATGCAGTTCGATAATGCCGAACGCGGATTTTCATTCATGCAGGATGGTCCGCTCGACATGCGCTTTGGTTCGAACGCATTTCAAAGCGCTGAGGATATTGTCAATACCTATGATGAACGTGATCTCGCGGATTTGATCTTCCGTTATGGCGAAGACCGCGATGCGCGAAGGATCGCGAAAGCCATCGTGATGAACAGACCGCTTCGCACTACCCGGGAACTGGTCGCTGTGATCGAGAAGGCATCTCCCCGAAGAGGGGATCGCACACACCCGGCGACGCAAACTTTCCAGGCTTTGCGGATCGCCGTCAACGAGGAACTTGCATCAGTGGAGAGTGTGCTTCCGCAAGCTGTGGCAGCTCTCAGGTCAGGTGGAAGATGCGCGGTGATCTCCTTCCACTCGCTGGAAGATCGAATAGTCAAAGACTATTTTAGAGAACAAAGCAAGGAGCTGGTCAATCCGCCTTATGAAAGAATTTATGAAGTGGAACGCAAGGCTGTTGTGGAAATCATAAATAAGAAGCCGATCGTAGCTTCTGATGAAGAAGTAAAAGATAACCCGAGAGCGCGCAGCGCAAAACTTAGAGTGATAGAGAAACTATGAACATACAAAACGTAAACCATCTTGTGCATGCTTATAAGGTTGCTCCCTGGCGGGTACAGCGCCAGTGGATCGGTACTGTGTTGATCGTTGTGATCGCACTTGCCATGATCTCTGCCATTTTCCTGGATGTGTCTTCGCGGACTGCTCTTGCCGGGCGCGAGATCCTCGCATTGACCGCTTCGATCAGCACCAGCCAGAAGAATAGTGGAGATTTGCAAACTCAGCTCGCCTTACTCACTTCAGCCAGTGTAATGGAGCAGCGTGCTCAAGACCTTGGATTCCACGCCGTGGAAACAGCCGATATGGAGTATGTGATCGTGCCGGGCTATACAGCTCCTAGCCCTAAAATTTTATCTTCTTCGTCGGTTCCGCAATTGAGCGCATTAAGCATCCCGCCGGAATATAACGAATCCTTATTTGAATGGTTGGACAAAAAACTCGCGTCTTCTACAAGAGGCCAGTAATGAGACAGCAGTATGCCCGCCGAACACAGCTCATCATAGCGATCATGGGGTTTGTTGCGTTTGCCATTATTTTTCAAATGGTGCGCATCCAGAACAGCAGTCAGGCGCCGGACTTTCTGGGTTTGGGAGATGGTTTTCAATATGAGTGGAAAACAGTTTTCCCCGACCGTGGTGAGATCTATGATCGGAATGGGCATCTTTTGGCCGGGAACAAAACCGTCTATGAAATTACCGTAGACTTGAACACCGTTAAGTCCCCTGAAACCATCGCCAGTACATTAAGCCGTGAGCTTGGTTCGGATTATGCTATGGTCTTAGATCAAATTCAAAACCCGGATCCGGGGATCGTTTCTGTGACAGTAGCCAATCCTGTTGACCAACAGGACGGGCTGAGACTTGTTGAACTAACGAATAACGATGTAACCGGTGATTTGAGAGGCTTGAATTTCATTAAACATCCCAAGCGAAGTTACCCTGAAAATTCCCTCGCTTCGAATGTGATCGGTTATGTCAATGGCGATGGATTGGGTTATTTCGGCGTTGAAGAAAAATATAACAACATCCTTGCCGGAAATGCCGTGCCGGTTGCCGTCCCTGTTGACCCGAATAAGGTTTCTGAAATTCCACATATCCCGAATGGAACCACGCTGATCCTTACCCTAAACCGTGACTTGCAAGCCTCGGCCGAAAAGATATTGGATGATGCGATTTCCAAATACGGTGCAACACGCGGAACGATTGTCATCATGGACCCTCAGACCGGTGAATTGCTCACCATGGCATCCACTCGGCGCATGAATTTAAATCAGATCTGGGATTACGGTTCCACCTTCGATAATGCCAGTGATTACAATCCTGCGATTTCAATACCCTACGAGCCTGGCTCAGTTCTTAAAATCCTAACCATGGCCGCCGCGTTGGACAGCGGTACAGTCACACCCGGCACAACTTATATGGACACCGGTGTCATCTATGTCGGCGGCGTTCCCATTCAAAATTGGGACAGGAATCCGTGGGGCATACAGGATATGACCGGTTGTTTACAGCATTCATTGAATGTCTGTATGGCCACTCTTTCCACATCAATGGGAGCAACCACTTTCTATAGTTACATGGATAAGTTCGGTCTGGGTCATCTCACAGGTGTGGATATGGGTGGGGAAGCCGCAGGCAGACTCAAGATCCCGGGTGATGGAGATTGGTATCCTGTTGACCTCGGCACGAATGCCTTCGGTCAAGGTGTGGCCGTCACGCCTATTCAGATCATGACCGCCGCATCAGCCATCGCCAATCATGGAAATAGTGTTACGCCGCATGTGTTGTACGCAACTGTGCGTCACGAACGTCAATACAAATCGGATGCAGTATTTTCTGGCTCGCCTATTTCCGCTCAAACAGCAGATACCCTCAATGAAATGCTCGCCAACTCGCTTGAGTTTGAAGGGTCAATGGCTTTGGTCGAAGGTTACCGCATCGCTGGCAAGACCGGTACAGCTCAGATCCCGGGCGAATATGAAACAGATGCAACCAATGCCTCCTTCATCGGTTGGGGCCCGGTGGACGATCCGAAGTTTATGATCTACGTTTGGCTTGAACGACCTACCGCATCTATTTGGGGCTCTGAAACCGCTGCCCCTGTCTTCGCTCAAATGGCGGAGAAAACGATCCTCCTCTTGAACATTCCTCCTGATTCTGTTCGGAAACAGATCGCCCAACAATAACATGCTCACTTTAGCCGACGCCCTTGAGGCCATCACGCGCAAAACAGTTCATATCGCGAACACCTCTGCTCTCATTACCGAGGCGGCGATTGACTCACGCGTGGTGATTCCTGGCTCGCTCTTTGTAGCCATCCCCGGAGAAAAAGTGGATGGACATGACTTTGTTGCCGAAGCCTTTAAGAGGGGGGCGTCTTTTGCTTTAATCCAAAAAGAGATGCCCGCTTCCTTTCGGACCCTTGACCTGCGCAATGAACCTTCAATAGACTCTCCCCTTGACCTTTCCACCCCCTTCTGCCTGCGTGTGGATAACACCATCGCCGCTTTGCAGCAGATCGCACGTTTCTGGCGCCGCAAGCTGGATTTGCGCGTGGTCGGCATCACGGGTAGTGTTGGCAAATCCACATCGAAGGAAATGATAGCCGAAGTGCTGGGCACGCGCTATCACACGTTAAAAAGCCCCGGTAATCTAAACAATGAAATTGGGTTGCCTCTCACGATCCTAAAACTCAGCCGAGGATACGAGCGCGCCGTTCTTGAAATGGGATTTTATGTACCAGGCGAAATTAAATTTCTTTGCGATATTGCCCTGCCTCAGATCGGCGTTGTGACGAATATTGGCACAGTTCATGCTGAACGCGCCGGTTCGCAGGAAGCGATTGCACGCGGCAAAAGTGAATTGATCCAGGCTCTTCCAGCCGACGGTGTTGCCATCCTCAATTTTGATGACCAATGGGTTCGCAAAATGGAAGAGAAATCCAAAGCGCACGTTTTCTTCTACGGGTTATCCCCCGAAGCCGATCTGTGGGCCGACCAAATTGAAGGACTCGGACTGGAAGGCATTCGCTTTCGTCTGCACTACCAGGATCAAACCGTTCATGCACGCGTCCCCATGATCGGGCGGCATTCCGTTCATACCGCCTTGCGCGCCGCCGCAGTTGGGCTCAACGATGGTCTCGGCTGGCAGGAGATCTTTGAAGGCTTTGCGCAGGGACATTCGCAATTGCGTCTGGTTGCGGTACGCACCAAAACAGGCGCGTTGATCCTTGACGATACATACAATGCTTCACCAGAATCAATGCTTGCAGCATTGAACCTTCTCGATGAAATGGACGGGCGCAAACTGGCCGTTCTGGGTGACATGCTTGAGTTGGGACCTTATGAAAAACAAGGTCACGAAATGGTCGGTATGCGTGCCGCGCAAGTGACTAAAACATTGCTCACACTGGGTCCGCGCGCGCACATGATCGCCGATGCAGCCCGCCGCGCTGGAATGAAGCCATCCAATATTTTTGAATTCGAAGAAGCGGAGCCGATCGTGGATTGGTTAAATAAAAACCTTACATCGAACGATGCAGTTCTCATTAAAGGCTCACACGGCTTGCGCATGGACCGTATCACCGCATCCCTGGAGGTGCAATCTTGAAACAGATCGCACTCTCCCTCAGCCTGGCCGGTCTCACTTTTTTGATGACCGCCATTTGGGGCGGACCTTTGCTCCGTAT
The DNA here is from genome assembly GCA_016219545.1 of Chloroflexota bacterium. Lineage (GTDB taxonomy): Bacteria > Chloroflexota > Anaerolineae > Anaerolineales > Villigracilaceae > Villigracilis. The sequence goes on from JACRMH010000020.1 coordinate 41,633, forward strand.
TCTGCGCCACTACAAGATCGGCAAGATCATCCGCGTGGAAGAGCCGGGACATCACGGTATAAAAATGGGCACGCCTACCATGGGCGGCATCCTGTTTATCCTCCCGGTCTTGTTATTCAGCGGTTTGCTCAACGCAGTGGCATTGATCGGCATTAGCGGGAGCGGCGTGGGACGTTCCATTCTGGTCCCCATGGCAGTGATGGTTTGTTATGCGGTTCTCGGCGGAGTGGACGATTGGGAAGGCATTCACGGTAAGCGCAAAGGTGATGGAATGCGGGCGCGCACAAAATTTGCTTTTCAAGTGATCCTTGCGCTCGGGACCGCTTATGTTTTGAAATACATCATGGATGTGCCGGAACTCTGGCTCCCCGGTTTATTCTTTGAGATCAAGCTCGGCTGGTTGTATGTGCCGATTGCGGCCTTTATTATTGTAGCCGAGTCAAATGCGATGAATTTTACAGACGGGCTGGACGGTCTGGCCGGATTGATCGCCGCAACAGCCATTGCCGCTTTTGGCGCAATTGCCATCTTCCAGGAACAGGTTTTTCTTGCACGCTTTTGTTTTATTCTGGTTGGCGGACTCTTCGGCTTTTTGTGGTTCAACGTACATCCAGCGGAATTATTCATGGGCGACACTGGATCGCTTCCTTTGGGGGCAGTTCTGGCCGTGATCGCGTTGATGACAGGTCAATGGCCGATGTTGTTGATCATTGGGATCATCCCGCTGGCGGAAATGGTCAGCGATGTCATCCAGATTTTATATTTCAAATGGACCAAGGGAAAACGTTTTTTCAAAATGGCTCCCATCCATTTGCATTTTGAATTGATCGGCTGGAGTGAAACTCAGGTCGTCCAGCGCTTCTGGCTCATCGGTTTGATGGCCGCTTTGATAGGAATAGGATTGTCGCAGGTCTGAGTAAAAAGTAATTGGTAAATGGTAATTTGTAATTCACCAACCGCCAATTACCATTTACTAATCACCAAATACCAAATTTATGACCAACTGGACCAACACCCACGTTCTCATTTTAGGAGCCGCCCGACAAGGACTAGCCCTTGCTCGCTGGCTCTCTCGTCACGGTTCAAACGTGACCTTGAGTGACTCGCGCGCTGCGGATGAGCTTACCTCCGCTCAGGCATCTCTCGCAGACACCAATGTGAAATGGGCATTGGGTGGGCATCCGTTGGAATTGTTGAACAATACAGATGTCCTTTGCCTTTCCGGCGGCGTCCCGTTGACATTGCCCATCGTCGAAGAAGCCGTCAGGCGCGGCATTCCGCTGACGAATGATACACAAGTATTTATGGAAGTCGTTCCCTGTAAAACGATTGGTATTACAGGCTCGGCAGGCAAAACAACCACGACCACTTTAGTTGGAGAAATGGCGAAGCTTTCATATAAGGGTGAAGAGAGCATTCATAATTCATCCTTCATCACTCATCCTTCGGTCTTCGTCGGCGGCAACATCGGTGACCCGCTCATTAACTATGTGGATGATATGAAGGCGGATGACCTTGCCATCCTGGAACTCTCCTCCTTTCAATTGGAGCAGATGACCATTTCGCCGAACATCTCTGCCATATTGAATATCACGCCCAATCATTTGGATCGTCATGGCACGATGGAAGCCTATACAAACGCAAAGGCGCGCATTTTGGATTTTCAATCGGATAAAGACACCGCCATCCTCGGTCACGATGACAAAGGTGCGTGGAGTTTACGCAATAAAGTAAAAGGCAGCCTGCTGACGTTTAGTCTGCATGAGTTGGATGAAGGGCTGAACGGCGCATACCTCCATGACGGTTTACTGAACATGCGCAATGGAAATGCCTATCTGCCGTTGATGCTGCGCGAGAAGATCCAATTGCGCGGCGACCATAATGTGGCGAATGTGCTGGCTGCATTCACCATCGGTCACGCGGCTGGGTTCAAACTGGATGACATGCTCGAAGCTGCGGAAGAATTTCGCGGCGTGCCGCATCGGCTTGAACTGGTGCGTGAACTGGATGGCGTGCGCTGGTATAACGACTCGATTGCGACCGCACCGGAACGAAGCATGGCGGCCATCCACGCTTTTGAGGAACCGATCGTGCTCCTGCTTGGCGGTCGCGATAAAAAATTGCCTTGGGATGAAATTGCGCAATTGATTCATAAGCATGTGGATCATGTGGTGGTTTTTGGTGAGGCGGCAGAACTGATCCAGAACGCGGTATCAGTTGTCGGCGGAGAGAGAAGCGTTGACCTGCATCGTGTGAATGATCTTAAGGATGCAGTCCTCATAGCCGCCGAGATCGCTTCGTCAGGAGATGTTGTCCTGTTTTCACCGGGCGGCACAAGCTATGATGCCTTCAAAGATTTTGCTGAGAGAGGAGAACTTTTTAGAAAATGGGTACTGGAACTCTAAACCACAACACTACGAACCGCTCAAGGGTTACAAATGGGTTCGATATGCCGATGCTGGTGGCCTTGGCAATATTGATCGTATTCGGCCTGGTGATGGTCTTCTCTGCTTCGTGGGATTATTCGTTGAAGGTGAACGAAGACGCGATGTATATCTTCTACCGCCAAATCCTTTGGTTGGGATTTGGCTTGTTCGTATTTACCTTTCTTGCATTCTTTGATTATCATCACTGGCGCAAGCTGGTCGTTCCGGCCATGGCTGTCACCATTCTGATGCTGATCGTTGTCCTGTTCCTCCCGAATGACGGCGGCCCAAAACGCGGTCTTTATAATGGTTCGATCCAGCCTTCTGAATTGGCGAAATTGGTTTTGATCCTTTATCTCGGCGTGTGGTTGTATGCCAAAAAACAATTTTTGGAAAATATCTCGCTCGGATTAATTCCTCTGGGTGTGATCCTTGGGATCCTATGCGGATTGATCGCCCTTGAGCCGGACTTTAGCGCCGTTGCGACCGTTCTGGTGATCGGAGGTCTGCTTTTCTTCCTCGCCGGCGGTGACATGAAGCAGATCAGTATCTTGCTCGTGGTGGCGCTCTTTGCTGCGGTTTTCGTTTCCGTTTTTCATCCCACTGGCCGCGCCCGTGTTGAATCTTATATTCAAGGACTTCAAGACCCGATGAAATCCTCAGATCAAGTTCAGGCATCGCTCGGCGCAGTTGTCAACGGCGGGTGGCTGGGAACCGGACTGGGATTGTCCCGCTCCAAATTCCAGCAATTGCCCCTGCCTTCATCTGACAGTATCTTCGCTGTCATTGCCGAAGAGCTTGGGCTGCTGGGTTCGGTTGCGTTGATTGGCTTGTATGCTTTTCTCTTCTGGCGCGGATTTGTCATTGCGCGCCGCGCACCCGATATGTTGGGCACATTGCTGGCTTCCGGTATGGTCATCTGGATCGCCTTTGAAGCATTGACCAATGTGGCCGGAATTGTCGGTCTCATTCCACTGATGGGCAATGCTCTGCCATTTATCAGTTCGGGCGGCTCGAACCTTGTTATCATGTTGAGCGCGTTCGGTATTATTTCAAATATCTCCCGCCAGACCGGCGGGGGAGCTACGATCACAGACGAAGAATGGAGGTCTTATAGTGCGGTTGTTAATTTGCGCGGGTGGAACGGGCGGCGGCGTGTATCCCGCCCTCGCCGTGCATCACGCTCTGAAGAATAAACACGCAGCCCTTGAAACCCTTTGGGTCGGAGGCGAAGGCGGCATGGAAGAGGAACTCGTGAATCGCGCGGGCATCCCTTATCGTTCCATACCTGCGGCAGGCGTGCATGGCGTTGGTCTGCGTGCCTTGCCGGGCAATACCGCAAAACTTGCGCGCGGCGTGATGTCTTCACGTCGCATTTTGCGTGAGTTCAAGCCCGATGCGCTTTTCTTCACCGGCGGCTTCGTTGCCGCTCCCATGGCTGTTGCCGGTCGCAGCATCCCAACCGTATTATATGTCCCCGATATTGAGCCGGGTTATGCCCTCAAATTCCTTTCTTATTATGCAGACCGTGTGGCTGTGACAGCGCCCGGCTCAAAAAAATATCTTCCACACCCTGAGAGAGTCGTGCTCACAGGGTATCCGCTTCGTGCCGACCTTTCAAACTGGTCCCGCGAAAAAGCAGTTTCTCACTTTGGGCTGGACGCTTCGCGTTCAAAGCCTGTCCTGCTTGTCACTGGCGGAAGCAAAGGCGCACGCTCGATCAATATGGCTGTAAAAAATCACCTCACGGAATTATTGGAGATCGCCCAAGTCATTCATATCACCGGTTCTTTGGATTGGCAGGTGATCGAAGAAGCCGCGCAGAAATTGCCGGCACATTTACAAGCCTGTTATCATGTCATGCCGTATTCGCATGAAATGGGAGCCGCGCTTGTCGCCGCAGACCTGGTCGTTTCGCGTGCGGGCGCATCTGCATTGGGAGAATATCCATTCTTCGGCTTGCCCGCCATTCTTGTGCCTTATCCTTATGCCTGGCGCTATCAAAAAGTAAATGCAGATTTTCTCGCTGAAAGGAATTCTGCCATTATCTTGCAGGATGAATTGTTGGAAGATAAACTCTTATTAATGATAAAAGATTTGTTGCTTAATAAAAATAAACTTTCAGCCATGCGTGCCGAAATGAAAAAATTATCACACCCAAATGCGGCAGATATGATCGCTAACCAATTGATCGAACTGGCAGGAGAAAAGCCATTATGATGAGCATAGTTTATATCTTCTGGATGTACGTCATCCTTTTTGCTATCATCGGGGCGATGCGCGGCTGGGCAAAGGAATTGCTGGTGGCCTTCAGTGTTATCACCGCCATGGCGGTCATATTACTGCTGGAGAAATACGTTCCCCTCGTCCGCGATCTGGATAAAAAATCCACTTCTGTGTTTTGGATCCGCACTTTGATCCTGCTCGGGCTGGTTTATTTTGGCTATCAAACCGTGGCAAGCATTCCGCATCTAGCATCCAAAGCCAGAAGCGAACGCTTACAAGATGCTTTATTTGGCGCGGTGTTGGGCGGCGTGAATGGGTATTTAGTGTCCGGGTCCATTCTGTTATACAACCATCTGGCACAGTATCCCTATAAGCATATCGTCAGCCCGGCTACAGACCCGGCAATACTTCATACGATCGAAACGATGATGAATTACATGCCTCCGCATCTTTTGGGCGAACCTGGTATTTACTTTGCCGTCATCATCGTCCTTATCTTTATTATTGTGGTGTATATCTAGTCTCACATCATTGCGAGGGCGCAGGCCCGAAGCAATCTCCTGCAAAGTTGGAGATTGCTTCGGCGGAAATGCATCGCCTCGCAACGACATCAGGAATTAACTTATGACACGAGTTCACTTCATCGGCATTGGCGGTTCAGGGCTTTCTGCCATCGCGCGTCTGCTCAAAGAGAGCGGATATGAAGTGACCGGCTCCGACCGCTCGCTTTCACAATTCGCCGTAGACCTTGAAGCCGATGGAGTTGGCATTTATATCGGACATCATCCGCGCAATGTGACCGGGGCCGATATGGTGATCCGCTCATCTGCAATTGCAGATGACAATCCCGAAGTGGATGCCGCGATCCATGCGAATATTCCTGTTTACAAACGCGCAGACTTCCTCGGCCGCCTCATGGTTGATAAAAGAGGAATTGCCGTTGCTGGGACTCACGGGAAGACTACAACCACAGCCATGATCGCATGGATGTTGGTTGCCATGCATCGTGACCCATCCTTTATTGTGGGCGGCACGCTGAATAATTTGAAAGTAAATGCGCACGCCGGAAAAGGCGATGCCTTCGTGATCGAAGCGGATGAATATGACCGCATGTTCCTTGGGCTCAGACCGCGCATTGAGGTTGTGACGAATTTGGAGCACGACCACCCGGATTGTTACCCGACTTTTGAGAATATGTATTCCGCTTTCAAAAGTTTTGTAGAGTTGCTTCCCAACGATGGAACCTTTATCGCCTGCGCGGATGACGAACATGCAGTCACACTACTTAGTCATGCACGCCGCAGAGGAGTGAACGTGGTCTCTTACAGCCTGCAAAGTGAAATGACCATAAATAGTCCGCATTGGATGCAGGCGCGTACCTTGAAACCTAATTCGCGCGGCGGGTTTGATTTCTCTGCCATGACGAATATGGGTGAAGGAGCAGCCTCCATTTTGAAAGCGTCCTTGCAGGTGCCGGGTGAACATAATGTCCGCAATGCGCTGGCGGCATTATCAGTCGCCGCGACGATGGGATTGCCCCTTCAAAAGGCCGCCGATGCGTTGGGTGAATTTACCGGCACGGGACGCCGCTTTGAGATCCGCGGCGAGCGCAAAGGCGTAACCGTCATTGACGATTATGCCCATCATCCCACCGAGATCCGCGCGACTCTGGCAGGCGCAAAGGCTCGTTATCCGGGTCGCCGTATTTGGGCAGTCTGGCAGCCGCATACGTATTCACGTACGCAGATCCTGTTCTTTGAATTCTCACGCGCCTTTAGCGATGCGGATGAAGTATTGGTAACGGAAATTTATGCATCACGCGAAGCCAAACAGGATTTCTCTTCGGCTGAAGTAGTGAGTGCCATGCCGCATTCATCGGCGCGCTATAGCGGCTCCATCGAAGATACAACCAAGTATTTACTCAAGAATCTTCGTTCGGGTGATGTCTTGCTTGTGCTATCTGCCGGTGATGCAAACCAGATCAGTACAGATGTTTTGGAGAGGTTGTGAACCTAGTGACCACGCCCGCCAGTACCGTTGATGTATTACGCCTTTCCTTTGGCGATGCCGTGCAGGAGAATGTCTCTCTTGCGCCCTATACATCTGCGCGGATCGGCGGTCTGGCGGACATTTTTATCATGGTCAAAAGTGCCACTGAGTTAATGGATGTAATGAAGGTTATTTGGAAGCAGGGTGCGCCTTATACTATTCTTGGAGGCGGCTCGAATGTTCTGGTCAGCGACAAAGGCGTGCGCGGGGTGGTGGTTTTGAATCGGGCGAAGGAAGTGCGCTTCGAAAGCGGCGACCAGCCCACGGTCTGGTGTGAAGCGGGAGTCGTGTTTAGCAATCTGGCGAATCGCTGCGCATCCAAAGGACTATCCGGTTTGGAGTGGGCGGCCACAGTCCCCGGTACGGTTGGCGGCGCGGTGTATGGAAATGCCGGTGCCTTCGGCAGTGACATGTCTGAGAGTTTAATTTGGGCCGATGTATTGACGAAGAATGGCACTGAAAAATTTACGGTTGAGCAAATGAAGTATGGATATCGCACCAGTATCTTAAAAAGCGGCGATGGAAAAACAATAGTACTTTCGGCTATGTTGAGATTAAAAAATGCGAATGCAGACGAAGTGTCTGCTAAAATCACTGAATTCAGCGAACGCCGAAAGTCCACGCAGCCGCCCGGTGCGAGCATGGGTTCAATGTTCAAGAATCCTGCGGGCGATCATGCTGGACGTTTGATCGAAGCCGCAGACCTGAAAGGGAAGCGGATCGGCAATGCTGAGATCAGCACGTTGCATGGAAATTTCTTTATCAATCATGGCGAGACCAAGGCCGAAGACGTGCGCGCCTTGATCCGTTTGGCACAGGAAACTGTCGCTAAAAAGTTTAATGTTAATTTGGAGTTGGAAGTTGAGTTGATCGGCGATTGGAGTATTGAACGTTAAACGTTCAACGTTAAACGAAATGGCAAAGAGACTTCGTATTGCAGTTTTATTTGGCGGACGTTCAGGCGAACATGATGTTTCGTTGATGTCTGCGCGTTCCGTGCTCGAGGTGCTTGACCCTGAAAAATACGAAGTGACCCAGGTCGGTATTACGCTGGATGGCGAATGGTTGAACGGTGAAAATACACTTGAGTCATTTTCAAATGGAAAATTTGATAAGTTAAACCGCGTTGTGCTTCCCAGTGAACCATCGCATTCCGCGCTTTACATTTTGCGCAACACGGATCATGGCGAACTGCTCGAGAAACTTGCAGATATTGACATGGTCTTCCCCGTCCTGCATGGGCCCTTCGGCGAAGACGGCACGATGCAAGGATTACTGGAATTGGCTGATGTTGCCTATGTTGGCGCAGGCGTGGCGGGTTCGTCAGTTGGCATGGACAAAGGCATCTTCAAGGATGTGATGCGCGCGAATGGAATTCCCATCGTGGAATCCCTGCTTGTCCTGCGAAGTGATATTGAAAAGAACATCAACACTGTCATCGAGCAGGCGGAAAAGTTAGGCGCGTATCCGTTGTTCGCGAAGCCTGCCAACCTTGGCTCTTCAGTGGGCATCAGCAAATGCAATTCGCGGTCTGACCTTGGCGAAGGTTTGATGGAAGCTGCGCGTTACGACAGGCGCGTCATTATCGAGGCAGGTGTCGCAAATGTGCGCGAGATCGAAGTCAGCGTGCTGGGTAATGAAGACCCGCAAACTTCCGTCTGTGGTGAAGTATTGCCGAGCCGTGAGTTTTATTCTTATGAATCAAAATATGTGGATGGCACTTCCGGACTCATCATCCCTTCGCAGTTACCCTCAAAGGTGAGCGACCAGATCCGTGAGTATGCTGTCCGCGCCTATAAAGCCATTGACTGCGCCGGGATGGCCCGCGCAGATTTCTTCGTGGATAACGATACAAACAAAATTTACTTAAATGAATTGAACACATTACCGGGCTTTACATCCATCAGCATGTATCCAAAGTTATGGCAAGCCAGCGGCTTGACCTATACCCAGTTGGTTGACCGCCTGATCGAACTTGCGTTGGAGCGCAAGCGGCAGCGCGATCACACTGAGCATCGGAGGCTGGCATGAGAGAGAAAAAAGAACTTTCCCGCGCTGAGGTCGCGCGTCAACGCCGCGCACAGCGCACAACCAAAGAATTGCAGCAGACCAAACAGCGCGCGATGCGGACTCCCGCTCGTGTGACTTCACGTGTTTCACCCAGCCCGGTTCTATCGAAGCCGAGGCGCGGGTCAAACCGCAATCATTACAACGTTTCTTTTGGTTTGCCGGAAGTCCGGTTGAACGATATGGGTTTCTCCATTCAAAGTCTGCGCGGAAATTGGCGGGTAACCTCCCTTTTGATAGCGGCTTTGCTTCTTGCGATCATTTACATTGCATTAACTCTTCCGTACTTTCATGTTTCAAGCGCCACAGTGCTTGGCAATGACCGTCTCAGCGCTGACGATATCAACGCCGTGCTGGGCGTAAACGGCGAATCTATTTTCATGATCCGCCCCGAACAAGTCTCCACCCGGCTGCTGATGAACTTCCCCGAAGTGGCGTCGGCGCAGGTAAATGTTTATTTGCCGAATCAGATCCAGGTCACAGTGACCGAGCGTCAGCCCGTCATTTTATGGCAGCAGGACGGCGGCATGACATGGATCGATTCAACCGGCGTGGCATTTCGTCCGCGCGGATTGGTGACCGGGCTGGTCATGGTCAACGGCCTTGGGATGCCGCCTGTAGTGAATGATGTTCCAGCGGAAGAGCAATTTGGTCCCAAGCCATTTGTTCAAAAGGAATTAGTGGCAGCGATCCTCGCTCTTGCGCCGAGTGTGCCTGCTGACTCGACGATGATCTTTGACCCACGCTATGGGCTTGGGTGGAAAGACAGCCGGGGTTGGAACGCGTTCTTTGGTACGAGTTTGAAAGACATGCCTTTGAAGGCGCGGGTGTATGAGTCATTGGTCACTTCACTTATCGAGCGCGGCAAGATCCCCGTGCTGATCAGTGTGGCTTATCCCAATGCGCCGTATTATCGAATGTCAGAATCCAATTCACCCTAGTGATGGACAGCGGATAAAAAAATGGAAGAGATCGTAGTTGGAATTGATGTAGGAACAACCAAGGTTTGCACTCTCGTTGGGCGCGTAGAGGATGCAGATACTATTCGCATTCTTGGCGTCGGCATCGAGCCTTCGGATGGGATCCGCAAAGGCATGATCGTTGACCTGCCTGCGGCTTCTCAGGCTATTAAACGCTCAGTGGAGAAAGCCGAAAGCACCTCCGGTCTGGAGATCACAACTGCTTTGGTCAGTCTGGCAGGGGCGCATGTTTCATCGGTCAACAGCCGCGGCGCGACGGGGATCCCCGGTGGGATCATTGATGCAATTGATATTGCGCGTGCACTTGAACAGGCGCAGGCTGTTGCCATTCCGCATGACCGCGAGATCGTGCACATCATTCAGCGCGGCATGACAGTGGACGGACAGGAAGGCGTGCGCACCCCGGTTGGGATGCACGGCTATAAACTTGAAGTAGAGACTCACATTATCACAGCGGCCGCCGCAACTGTGGATAATCTTCGTCAATGTGTCGGCGCGGCGGGAGTTCAAGTTCAGCAATTTGTTTTGAATCCGCTGGCCTCCGCGGAAGTGGTGCTCACCGAACAGGAACGTCAGATGGGTGTGGCCGTCTGTGATATTGGCGGCGGCACAACCGACCTGGCGATCTATGTCAACGGCGATGTGTGGCATACGATGGTGCTGGCTGTCGGCGGCAATCATCTGACACAGGATATTGCACACGGCCTGCGCCTGCCACTCTCTCAGGCAGAGGAAGTGAAAAAGCAGCAGGGCTATGCCATTCGGTCCGGGGTGGGAAGCGAGGAATATTTTTCCATCCGCCCGTTTGGCGAAGATCATGATGTGAAAATTAATCGGCAGGACCTGGCTCATATCATCGAAGCGCGCATCGAAGAGACTTTCGGATTGATCATGCAGGAAGTAAAACGGTCTGGCTATGACGGACTGCTTCCCGCCGGCATGGTATTAACGGGCGGCACATCGGCCTTGCCCGGCATTAAACGAATTGCAAGTGAAGTATTGGGAATGCCCGTGCGCACAGCACAGCCGGAGAATCTGACAGGGCTTGTGGAAAAACTTTCGTCCCCTGCATATTCCACCAGTGTTGGTTTGTTACGCTGGGCCGCTGCCATGACTGACAATGATGTAGTGCTTTCAAATAACTACAATAAACGCCGCAGGTCAAAAGGAGAGAAAAATATGGATTTTGAAGCAATCAAAAATTGGATGAAACGTTTGTTGCCTTAATGCAAGGCCTGGATACTTTATACCCAGTTGGATTATCGCAAATCAACACCTTTTTACCCTTTTAAAATTTCGCATTCTCGTTTAAGATATGGCATATCCTTTGCCAGGAGGAACACATGGACTCGAATAAAAGAAATCTTCAATCAGAATCATTTGCCCGCATCAAAGTGATCGGTGTCGGCGGCGCAGGACAGAACGCCGTCAACCGCATGATGGAGGAAGGCATTCAAGGCGTGGAATTTATTTGCGCCAATACGGATGCGCAGGCGTTGACGCTTTCACGCGCGCCTATTCGTGTGCGCCTTGGCGACAAACTCACACGCGGACTTGGCGCCGGCGGTGATCCTGAGATCGGCCGCAAAGCCGCGGAAGAAACATCCGACGAACTTTACAATGTGCTCAAAGGCGCGGACATGGTCTTCGTGACTGCGGGCATGGGCGGCGGTACCGGCACAGGCGCGGCCCCCATCATTTCGCAGATCGCCAAGGAAAGCGGCGCGCTCACCATTGGTGTGGTCACACGTCCATTCACCTTTGAAGGCGGCAAGCGTTCCCAGTCTGCGGAAGCGGGCGTGCAAAAAATGAAAGAACACGCGCACACCCTCATCTCCATTCCGAATGACCGCCTGCTCCAATTGGCAGATAAAAAATCATCCCTGCAGGATGCCTTCCGCATGGCGGACGAAGTTCTGCATCAGGGCATTCAAGGCATCTCCGAACTCATCACCATCCCCGGCTTGATCAACCTCGACTTCGCCGATGTACGCGCCATTATGTCTGAAGGCGGCGCGGCGTTGATGGCGGTTGGTCGCGGCACTGGCGATGACCGTGCCAAGATCGCGGCGGAACAGGCCATCTCCAGCCAATTGCTGGACATTACCATTGACGGCGCGCGCGGCGTGCTCTTCAATGTGACCGGCGGTTCGAACATGACCCTCTTCGAGGTCAACCAGGCTGCGGCCATCATCCGCGAGACCGCTCACCCCGATGTCAACATGATCTTCGGTGCTGTCATTGATCCTGAAATGGGTGACGAGATCCGCTGTACTGTCATTGCCACCGGTTTTGAACGCACCGGCGTTCCGCGCCGTGTTTTGGAGCGCCCTTTACGCGGCGAGAAGTCCAACTCCAATTCGGGCTCGATCTCTGCTTCCAACACCCCTTTCGCCCGCAACAATGAGTCGATCAATGTCAGTGCGGATTACAGGTCCTCTGCAGATGCCAAGCCTTCCTCACTCCCATCCATCAACAGTGACGATCTGGATGTCCCGACTTTCCTGAGAAATCGAAGATAAATTTTAGTAACCAAAGTGACAGTCACCTCCGAGGTGACTGTCACTTTTTTAATTCATGCTAAAATATAACCAATGAAAGCCCAACTGCCACACCCCGAACATTATTCATATATCCGGCATCGCAAACAGCGCACGACGCAGATCATTTTGCCGGTGGTCGTCAGCGCAGTCTTGATGGTGGCCTTGATCGTGTTGATCAGTTTTGTCACCTTCAACTCAAATGGTGATGTGGGACGTTGGGCGGCCATCTCCACGATCTGGATCATCATCCCAACTTTGCTGGCCGGGTTGATCGTGCTTGCCATTTTGATCGGGCTTATTTATTTGATGGCGCGCGCATTGCATTATCTTCCGCACTATACCGGCATCGCCCAGGATTATGTTTACATCGCCCAAGCCTATATCATGCGCGCCGCGGACAAGGTTATAAAACCAGTTCTTGCGGTGAATAGTTTCATTGAAAACATCAAGGCGTTTATTGAAAGGATGACACCATGAATAAAAGCAGAACCATTTTATACGGCGCACTGATCGGCGCATTCACAGGTCTCATCGCTGCCGTGTTGCTTACCCGCCGCGCTGAGAAACACGAACGCGAAACCGCCATCACCACCAGCGAAGGGCTCAAACTCGGCGTATTGGTCTTTGGACTATTGCGCGCCATTGCTTCCCTTGGGGATGACTAAATAAATTGCACAGGGAGATTTGACCGAGGACTCATCATCCTCGGTTTTTTTATTAAATGCGGATGTTATCAAGGATTGTTTTCGGGGGAGCAAAATTAGAACCCATGTGCTAAAATATAAAACAGTTTGGAATACTTTCATGTTTCTTTAGGAGTGCGTGATGCTTACGGATACGATTTCAAAACAAACATTTCGCCGCTTCATCCTCGGTCAGCAGGGACTTTGGCCGGGCCGCCGTTTCAAGGGGTTGACCGGCGCCGAATCCGCTTTGCGCCAGATGGAGGGACTCCAGCTTGATCCGCTCACGATGGTGGCGCGCAGTCAGGATATTGCCATGTACGGGCGCGTATTAAATTACAAGCCCGACCATTTATATAAAATGGCCTATCAACAGCGCAAAGCCTTTGACTATGGCGGCTGGCTCTTCATGTACCCGATGAGTGAATTCCCTTACTGGCGCTTACACATGAAGCATCGTCAGCAAACAGGGATTCATTACGAAGCATTCAGGCATCCACCGGCTGAGCTCATAAAATTTGTGCTGGACGAATTGCGCGAGCGCGGTCCGCTGGGCAACCGTGATTTTGAAGGTGCAAAAGTCAGCGCGTGGAGTTATCGCGGACGCAAGGAAGCATCCATTGCGTTGTTCTACTTATGGCTGACCGGCGAAGTGATGATTACCAACCGCAAAGGCTTTGACCGCATCTATGATCTGCGTGAGCGTGTCCTGCCGGGTGAGTATGATTTCTCTGTCACTGATTCCGAAGCCGAAGATCATTTCGGTCTTAAGACTATCGCCTTTCTTGGCTTGGCGCGTGAAAGCAGATGGCGTATCGACTTCAGCAATTATCTTCATCGCGATGTGGCAAAGGATGAAGCAAAGGAACGCATTGAAAGACTCATCGAGCAGGGGAGCATTTCACGGGTGGGTGTGGAAGGCTCAAAGGATGTCTATCTCTATTTGAACAGCAACCAGACTCATTTGTCCGATCTGGAAGCGGGGCGTATTCCGAAAAAATGGAAACCGGTTGGACCATCCACAGAAGAGGAAGTCACATTTCTTGCGCCGCTGGAAATTGTCAGCGCGAGGGGACGTTCAAAGAACGTTTTTGATTTTGAATATTTATGGGAAGTGTACAAACCCGTGCATCTGCGCCGCTGGGGATATTACACCCTGCCAATTTTATATGGCGATGACCTCGTGGCGCGGCTGGACCCGAAACTGGACCGCAAAACGAACACGCTCCACGTTTTAGGTTTTTGGCTCGAGGACGATGCGCCAAAAGACGAACCCTTTGCCAATGCGCTCGCGAATGGTCTCCAACGTTTTGCGGATATGATCGGCGCAGTCAAATTTGACTTGAACGGAATCAAGCAAACGAAACTGCGTTCGTATTTGAAGAAGAAGTTAAAATAAGATCAGTGAAAAGAGCACTAACCACAAAGTGTCACGAAGGAGCACAAAGGAAGATCAAAAGGTTTTAAACCTTTGTTACCCTTCGTTCCTTTGTGGTAAAAAAAATGGAGGAAATTATGCTAAAGAAAATTTATTTGCCTGTCCCGCCGCATGTGGAGCGAGTTGGGAAAGCTGTTTTGGATGCTTCGTTCAAAGTCCATACTGCGCTTGGACCTGGGTTGTTAGAGTCGGTTTATGAGACTTGCACAAAATACGAATTGACCGAAAGCGATTTTCATGCGCCGACGCAGGTTGGCTTGCCTGTTACATATCGCGGAATCAAAATGGATGCAGGTCTCAAGCCAGATATGATCGTGGAAGATTGTGTGATTGTGGAATTTAAGTCTGTCGAGACGATGCATCCTATTTTCGATGTGCAATTGATAACATATTTGAAGTTGACAGGAATTCGTTTGGGATTTTTGATCAATTTCAATGTGGTGCATTTGAAAGACGGTATTAAGCGGATTGTGGTTAAAGAGCTTCAACCACTAAGTGTCACAAAGGTACACGAAGGAAACCCTTTTTAAAACCTTTGTGACACTTAGTGACCCTTTGTGGTTGAGAAGGAGTAACTATGGAAAATAAAATTATTGGCTACATAGTTGGTGGCGGACTGAAGGAGTCGTTCCGTGTGCGGTTGACGGTGGATCCGCTGACGGTGCAGGAGGGGGCGTTTGTGGTGATCGAGAGCGGAGATTATCATTTTTATGGTCTGGTAACCGATATGCAGCTCGGCGCGACGGATGACCGCTTTGCGGACGAGAAGTCTGACCGATTGCCTGCGGCGTTGGCGAAGGCTTTGCATGGACAGACTTTGTATACCAATCTCGAGGTGCTGCCCGCGTTGATGCTTGAGCGTGGACCTGACCCTGCTTCGCCTGAGTATGATATTTGGGTGAAGAAGATCGGCGATTCAGTCCCGCACCCGATTCCTGTGAAGACGGTGCCGCCGCATCATTCGCAGGTGCGGATGGCGAACGAGGGTGACATCGCTGAGATTTTCGGTGACCCGAATGTGGACGGTAAATTTATCATTGGCTATACCCGCGAGCAGGGACATCCCGTTTGTATTGACATGGAGAAGTTCGTGCAGAGGTCGTCGGGGGTGTTTGGGGCGACGGGCACGGGCAAGTCGTTCTTAACGCGGCTGGTGCTGGCGGGGCTGATGCACTACAACAAGGCGTCGGTGTTGGTGCTGGATATGCATAACGAGTACGGTTTTGACGATGTGGCGTCAGACACGAAAAAGCCCGTGACGGGATTAAAGACCAAGTTCAAGTCGAAGATAAGAGTCGTTGGCTTGGGAGCAGGAGCAACCATCAGAGGGCAAGTCCCCGACTTTAATTTGGAAATCTCAACAGGCGACATTTCCACAGCCGATATCGAAACGTTGAGCCGCGAATTGAATCTGAAAGAGACCACGCCCACCACGTTGAACGCCTTGTTCGGGTCGTTCAAGAATGAGTGGTTCGCGCGCTTCAAGGCGATGAACCGCGAAGAGGTGGAAGTGGAGGACGAGAAGGGCAAGATGAAGCGCGTGCCGCATCCCGATAGTGTGGCGGCGTGGGCGGACAACAACGGCGTGAACATTATGGCGGCGGAGGCTCTGCACGATAAACTGCGGCGCTTGTTCGGCAAGCCGTATATCGTCGAGAAGCCCGCCGCGGATAGCGTTAAGAATATCATCGACGCGCTGGAGAATGGTCAGCATGTGGTGCTGTCGTATGGCGAACATGAAAGCGACCTGGATTATCTGCTCGTGTCGAATTTGCTGACGCGCAAGATCCGCGCGGCGTGGGAGAAGAAGACCAATGAATTCCGCACGCACGGGAAGAGCGAGCCGCGTCCGCTGGTGATCGTGGTGGAGGAGGCGCATAAACTGCTCAACCGTGAGATGGCGGCGCAGACCACCTTTGCGACCATCGCGCGCGAACTGCGCAAATATTACGTGACCCTGTTGATCGTGGACCAGCGCCCGTCGCAAATCTATGATGAGGTGATGAGCCAGTTGGGGACGCGCATCAGCGGCTGGCTCGGCGATGACCTGGATATTCAAGCCGTATTATCAGGTTTATCTGGACGGGACGCTCTGCGCGGTATGCTGGCGCGACTCCAACCGAAAGAGGAAGTTCTGCTCCTGGGCTGGGGTGTGCCGATGCCGCTGCCTGTGAAGTCACGCAGGTATGATGATGCGTTTTGGAAGGAGTTGTTGGGTGGAAATGGGAAGAAGTCCGAGGCGCAGAATTTGAAGGAGTTGGGGTTTTGATAATATACTCACTAAAAGTATATTATCAATGATAAATTGCGGTATGATAGTGTTATGTATGTTCATCACCTTTATCCAGGAGGAAATTAATGAGTCTTTTGTCAGAATACCCCAGACTTGGAGTAGGCGTCATAATTTTGAGAGACAGAAAGGTTTTACTGGGTAAGCGAAAAGGGCCACGAGGTGCTGGATATTACGGCCTACCAGGTGGATTCTTAGAAAAGCACGAGTCCTTTGAAGAATGTGCTAAAAGAGAAGTTTGGGAGGAAACAGGGTTGGAAGGTATATTGTTATATCCGATATATTTCATTAGTGGAATGAGCGAAAATCTTCATTATGCCGATTTAATTTTTTATACAAATTGCAGAGATGGAGAGCCAATTGTTAGAGAAATGGATCGTGTTGAAAAGTGGAACTGGTTTGATATCTATGATCTGCCATCCCCTCTATATCAGCCAACAGAACTTACACTAAATCGTTTCATTTCTAATTACCCGTTTCATAGGATAGACTTGTTCTTACAAAGATGGACCCGAAGAAAAAATAAAACAATCATTTATGTTGATTCAAAAAATATTCATGAGAATATAAATTAGGTAGGGGAAATTGTATAGTAAACCTCAATTTTAGTTTTAATATCCTGTTCGCCCTCAGAAGGATCCCATTTTAGATGCCATAAATTTTCTCGCTTATTTTGGATATTGATAGGAATTTCCTTAAACCAGATGTTATCCGAGGACCAAATTAAAGGTCTGTAAACATGACAAAATATCAGCTTGTCATCTATCCCAAGTTTATCTGCGACAATAGTTTCAATTGTTTTTTTAGTGTCTTTATAATTATAAGATTTGTTCTGTTTCTTTGTCTTAGCAAGGTAATCTATGACCAATTTGTATAAATTTGGGTTCTTTTCTGATAAAGGATAAAAAGTTTTACCTTTGATTATTCGGTTATATAACATATTACTAGTTGCGTTTTTTTTGATCTTTTTTATGACGCTCTTATCCTCTTTTTGGCTGAATTCAAATTTCTCTGCATCTTCATAAGCGATCTCTAAAACCCTCGCAAACATAACCATAGCAGAAGACTGCCAATGTGAATAAATCACATCGTTGTATAACACTCTTATTAGTTTATGAAATCTTAAAATAAGATTCGATTCAGTCGGGGGATGTGGTGACCTATACACCAAAGGACGATTTGTAGTAGAAGATATAAAGCGTACAAGCGCCATTGGATCCAAGGCTTCGAGATAGGTAAATTTGTGAACCCCTAACCGATTCTTTACTTCTTCGGTATTGAGGGCATGCCAAGCACGATTTATCCCATCGAATGTGTCTGGACAAAAAGGGGTATCAAACATATCTCCGATATTTTTATTATATTTCTCTCTTTCTTTTCTATTGAATAAACTATAGAGTGTCGTTGCTAGCCCATCCAGCCCATTTTTTTGCAGAAGACTCGGGAGCGAATCGTAACTTTCTTTTAATACCTTTGTTATTTTGCTTTTAGTCAAAGCTGACGTATGCTGTGTTCCAACGCCAGATCTTATTTTTAGATAAATTTCTGTAGAGTGAGAAAAAGGCGGATGGCTAATATCATGAATAAGCGCTAATAATGTTGCTGTCAAAGAAATCTCTTTGGGAAGTTTCAAATATTGACAATAATGCCAAGCAAGATAAGCCACGCTTATACTGTGATCGTAACGAGTAAACTGTTGTTCTTCTGGAATTCCTGCAACGACATTAAGTACCCCCAAAAATGATACTCCGCGAAGCCGTTGCATCGATTCGCTTACTAATATCTCTTTTCCTAAGAGAAGTGATATATCTTTTTCTCGCTCTTTTGTTTGGTTTTGGGAAAAATAGTTCAACATGGTATTTTTGTTAATGATTTGGTGTATTTGCTTTTGTCGCTTCCCGAACCGTTTCCCATTCATCCTTAGACGTTTTCAGCAACGAATACCAATTTTTCATTTCATTCTCATACTTTTTTTGAGCTTTTGAAAGTGATCTTTTTGGCCATTCTTCAAGAATCAGATTTAGAAGTAAGGATGATAATTTTTCGTTCGTATTATGAAGTGATATTAGTTCAGATTTAGTATTTGCAAGCGTATATTGGACAAGATGTGGGCCTACATTCATAACTTCTATAATAAGGGAATAATATAGTTCCAAAATTTGTTGCGATTCATTTTTATTACCTATAAGCATCAATTTTGCTCTCCACAAATCTGCTTTTATATGCTGTGCAGTGAAGCCAAACTCTTGTGCTAAATGGTTTGTAATCTCTAGGCATTGAAGACTTTTGTCATATCTTCCTTCTATATATTCAAGCTCAGCACGGTTAAGAGATAATAATGACAAATAATATGGATTGCACATCTGGTCGGTCCCAATCTTTGTCAGGCCAGATTTTTTGAAATAAGCTTCAGCTTTGTTAAAGTTTGTCCGAGCACTTTCAGTACTGCCCTCTACTAATTCAAACTCTCCAAGTCTATTGAAACACAATCCGCACGCAGCTGCGTCGCCCAGGGCTAAGGCAATTTCAAGGCTTTCTCCAAGATAGCTACGGACTAATCTCTTCTTCTCTAACTTTTTAAGATAGACTCCTCCGAGTCCATATAAAACCATCACTCGAATCAGCTTTTCTTTTTCCTCTCCAACTTCCCTCATATTTTTTCTTGTCTCTTCTACATAATCTAACGCAAGCTTGTAGAAATGCTCTGCTTCCTCTAACATGCCTAATCCAAGGTAAAAATCACCTATGTATCTACAACTCTTTGCCATTTCTTTTGGGTGAAGATCTAACTCTTTAGCTATTTGATAAGCCTGTAATTGTAAATTCAATCCTTCATCTAAGTGGCCTAACATCGAGAGTCCCCATGCTTTATGTTCTAGGGCTTTGCGTTCAGTATTGCGATCTCCACGAAATTCTGCATACTTTAAGCTTTCTTCACAAAGTGGTAAAGCCTCTAATGGAAGTCCTGCAAACAAGTTTATGCTGGCAATTCTGATTTCTGTAGTCGCTTTTGCGCGATCACCCTCCTTGGCCTTTAACATATTTCTTGCCTCAAGGTAACACGCTTTTGCATCTGACCATTTATTTGAATCCAAGCGACGATAGAAATCGCCCAATTCTAGCAAAGCCGCTGCATAAAATCGGGGATCTTCTTCTCCGATTTGTTTAGCTATATCCTTAGCTTCGAGCAAGTCGCTCTCCGAACCATTTGTATTACCCATATAGCGACGTTGGATACCCCGATTAAGTCTTAAGCGACCTTCCAAGTGTATACCTAATTTTTCTCTTTTCTTTTCTAAAAGTCTCCCATATTCGCTTTCAGCAGCCCTAAAAGAAATTGCGCTTTCAATAAATGCTTTCCTGTTTTGTTCAAACCCACGCCAAAGAACCAAAAGCATTTCTAGATCTTTTTGCATAGCAATACGATCGGAATCCTCGAGACCCTCGAGTGTTTTGAGAATAAGTTGTATCAAAGAATCTTCAATACTCAGATAAGTGCGCCCAGTTGCAGTCGCGATTCTCCAAGATTCACGGAGAGATTCCAATTTCTCCTCGGAAACCCCTCTTCCGCGAAACTCTGAAAGGAGCAAGTTTATATCTGCTGAATCTGGAATTGCAGCTTGATGGCCTTTTTCTAGCTTACTTATTAGGGTGTGGTGCTTTCCTAATATGTCACCGATTTCTTTTTGGGTCATCCCTGCAACAGAGCGGCATTCGCTTAGTAATTCACCAAAACTTTTCATGATCACCTTCTATCAATTATTTGTCGATAATTTGTGCTATTAATATTATAGCACGTTTGGTGAAAAAAGCAAGTTTCAAATAAATGTATTTTAATTAACTTCAAGTATTTTTATTGAAATTTTCCGCAAATATGCTATAATGATTTTGTAGTTAGTTGCTCACCCAACCCTGTTCATTGGAGGTAGCCATGCGAAACGGAAAATCGTTTTCAGAAACAATCGGAATAACCCTCGGGATTGCGACATTCACATTGCTTTCGATAGGGTACTGGATCCTGTTTTGGCTTCCTAGTCCGATGGGTATAGTTGTAAGTATTGCTTTGAGTCTGGTTGCTTTAACAACAGGATATTTAATGATAATCTCACTGAAAAAGTAAGGAATTCAGGAAGAGATAAAGATTTGCAATAGTAGCGAGTAATAAATAGAAAGCAGAGGTGAACTATGAACGAAAAAATTCAACGAGCTAGTAAATTGAAGGATCGAGTATTTCCGGTCTTACTAACCAATTTGTCGATAAAGTGGGCAGATATGTTGATCCACCTTATCAAGACGTTTGTGGGAGGCTTGGTAGGATTGACTCTCACTACATTGTTCGTCATTGTGACACTAGCATCAATTGGTACAGCAATGACTGCTCATCAACCAGAAGGCATCCAGCTCCTGAGCACCACACTAACCGCAGTCGGCTCTGTGCTTGGAACATTTCTAGGATATTATCTGGGCCGCAAAACAAAGACTCGGGTAATGCAAATCGAGTTTTGATTCTAAGAAAGGAGAAATATCATGGGTATCGAATGGTTATTAATTGTATTTCTCGTAGGAATCATCATCGGACTTATCATTGGTATCTCCTTATCACGTCCGTCGATTCGCTACACATAACTATTGGCGATACGATATTCGCTAAAGTGGACTAATCGGCTTCAGTCGATATGATACATGTAGCCCATACGTTTACGTTGTCAGGGCGGTGATTGGGCGTGGATAAGTCTCGTTCGCGAGGGGCTGATTGATGGTGAGTCATGTCCGCGTGAGGTTGTCAACGGATCGCTCCGCGAAGCGGATGCACGGATGTCAAACGGATTGTGGTTGAGAGAGGGGCTGATTGGTGGTGAGTCATGTCCGCGTGAGGTGGTCAACGGACTTTGAAGCGGATGAACGGATGGGAACGGATTGTGGGCGTGCGAGGGGCTGATTGGTGGTGAAGCATATCCGCGTGAGGTTGTCAACGGACTCTGACACGGATTCACGGATGGAAACGGATTGTGGGTGCGCGAGGGGCTGATTGATGGTGAGACATGTCCGCGTGAGGTTGATCAACGGACTTTGTCACGGATTCACGGACGGAAACGGATTGTGGGTGGGCGAGGGGCTGGTTGATGGTGAGGTATGTCCGCGTGAGGGGGAGGGTCAACGGCGATGATCACCGCACGGGGGTAAACCCCGCGTGCTATGCGTACGAAGTCCGCTCAAGCGGACTAATCGGCTTCGCCGATTTTGTAAGTGTAGCCCAGACGTTCACGTCGGGGCGGTGATTGGGCGTGGAAAATGCTTGGTTGGACGAGGGCTGATTGATGGTGAATCATGTCCGCGTGAGGGGAGGGTCGGTGCGGGCTAAAGCCCTGCCTCAGTTCGTGAAAGTCCACTGACGTGGACTCCGCGATTAGCACGAAGTGCTTCCATGTACTGAGCGAGGGTTTCAACCCGAACGACGCGAAGAACGAGAAAACACTGGGGTAACTGTCCAGTGTTTTCTCGTTGGGTGCGAGGGGCTGATTGATGGTGAGTCATGTCCGCGCGAGGTTGTCAACGGACTCTGTCACAGACTCACAGACGGAAACAGATTTGGGTGTGCGAGGGGCTGGTTGATGGTGAGTGAGTTACCCATCCACAACCCCTTCCCAAGTGGGAAGGGGCTTTTGTTGCGCGATGACTTAACTCCTCTCCTTTAGGGGAGGCTGGGAGGGGTTTGTTGTGATGCGCCAGGTTTTGGATGGTGGGGTAAAATAAAGGCAGGATATTTACATGGCTGACAACAAAGATGTCTTATTTGAAGTAATGACCCCGCTTGGGTTTCGTGTCCGCGTGACGCATGGATATTGGGATTTAATTGTCAGTGTAAAACATCCCATAATGGCTGGGCGCGAAGATGATGTCCGAAATGCATTGGAAAATCCAGACGAAATTCGTCAAAGCAAATCGGATGAAGATGTTTATTTGTTTTATAAAGCGGAACATGAAAAGAGATGGATTTGTGCAGTTTCCAAGCAAACAGGTGAATCAGGCTTTTTGATCACGACTTATCCAACAGACGCGATCAAGGAAGGAGTACAGGTATGGCACAAGTAAAAGTTTATTACGATAGAGAAGGAAATACACTTACTGTCTGGTTTGGAAATCCCGCAGATGAATATGTCGCGGAAGAAACAGGGGAAGAAATTGTGCTGATGAAAGACCGTGAAGGCAAGGTTATTGGGTTTGAGAAATTGAATTTCACAGGTCATGTGGGAGATGCAATCAAAGTTGCTTTTGAGACGGTTGCTGTATAGGTAAAGTTGTAAATTGAAAACATCCAAGGTCAATGGCTTTGGATGTTTTTTGTTTAAGGAGGCGAGGGGCTGATTGATGGTGAGTCATGTCCGCGTGAGGTTGGTCAACGGACTTTGTCGCGGATTCACGGATGGGAACGGATTGTGGGTGTGCGAGGGGCTGATTGATGATGGGTCATGTCCGCGTGAGGTTGGTCAACGGACTTTGTCGCGGACTCACGGACGGGAACGGATTTGGGGGTGCGAGGGGCTGATTGATGGTGAGACTTGTCCGCGTGAGGGGTGAGGGAGTTACCTATCCCCAACCCCTTCCCAAGTGGGAAGGGGCTTTTGTTGTGCGATGAATTGACTCGTCTGCGCGAGGAGGAGTCGGTGCGGGCGTTTGACAAAAATTCGCCTCAAGAGTATATTTCCAATTGATTAATCGGTTAATCAACCAGGAGAGCGCCATGCTTAA
>JACRMH010000005.1 GCA_016219545.1 Chloroflexota bacterium
AACTCATTGATGAATACATTTACTTTTACAACTATGAGAGGATACAATTGAAAACAAGACAGACACCCTACGAAACCAGGTGTCTGTCTATTTGACCAGGGGGGCTTTCTTTTTGTGTCTTGTTTGATGGGTTCAGTTCACTTAGGCGAGTGCCTTTTTTATTTACTTGTTATTATTTACTACTTCTTGCTCTTGCCTACTTCTTCACATCCGCAGTCATGGATGGAGCAGGAGCCTTGGAGCGCATGATCGCCCAGGCGAGAACGCCGATAAGCGCAAGCGCAACCACCCAAACCACAACGAGTGCGCCACCGGTCGCACCTTGGTACTGCACGATGATCGGGGCAATGATCACCGCAACGAGGTTGACAACTTTGATCATGGGGTTGAGCGCGGGACCAGCCGTATCCTTGAAGGGATCACCAACGGTATCGCCGACAACAGCCGCCTTATGGCGCTCAGAACCTTTACCAAGATTCCTGGCAGGGTCTTTGGGCTCGTCTTCAACTAATTTCTTGGCATTATCCCAGGCGCCACCGGCGTTGTTCAGGAACACCGCCAGCAACTGACCGGAAACGATGATGCCGGCGAGGAAACCGCCGAGGGCTTCCACTTTCAGGGTCAAGCCGACAACGATTGGTGTGATGATACCGAGCAATGCGAGGGAAACCAATTCCTTTTGTGCAGCAGTGGTGGAAATCTCAACAGCCTGCTTGTAATCGGGCTTGACCTTCCCTTCGAGTACGCCAAGCTTGAACTGTCGGCGGACTTCCAACACAATGAGGGAAGCGGCACGGGTCACGGCTTGGATGGCGAAGGATGAGAACAGCCACGGCAAAGCACCACCGATAAGCATACCTACAAAGACTTGCGGACTGTCTACACGGATACCAATTGCATCAATCAGCTTCTCAGCGGGCATGCCCTGGCTGGCTTGCGCGCGGGAAACATCCACAAGGAAGGAACCAAACAAGGAAACAGCCGCAATCACAGCAGAGCCAATAGCAACGCCTTTGGTGATGGCCTTGGTTGTGTTACCGACTGCATCCAAGTCCGCCATGATCTGCTGGGCTTCTTTTGTAGCCTTATCAGTCATACCTGACCAGGACATTTCGCCAATACCATTCGCGTTATCCGCAATTGGTCCAAAGGAGTCCATGGCAACGTTGTTGCCTGTGAGGGTCAACATGCCGATACCGGTCATGGCCACACCATACAGGATGAAGGTTGCTTTTACAGTGCCTTCGACGCCGGGAATGGAACCAAAGATGAAGATGGAGGCAACTATAGTCAACGCGATCACGAGCACTGACCAAACCGAAGACTCAAACCCAACGGTGATTCCGTTCAAGATCAAGGTCGCAGGACCCGTATCAGCAGCTTTCTTGATGTCGTTTACAGGAGCAGCGTGTGTGCCAGTAAAGTATTCAGTCAAACGGTCAATTACAATGGCTAGTAAAACACCAACACCTACTGCCGTCGGCATGCGCCACCAGCCACCCCACTCAGCCATAGCAGGATTATTCAAATAGAAGAAACCAGCGATAAAGAAGAGTGCTGCGGAAATCAAAGCAGAGGTAAGGAAGCCGCTGAAAATGGCTTTCATGGCATCTTCACTCTTACCAGTCTTACCAGCCTTAACAAAGTACGTACCGATAATGGAAGAAAGCACGCCAATACCACGCACCATTAAGGGGAAGATGATCCACTCAAGGCGGCCGGTCACATGCCAGAGAGCCAGACCAAGAATAAGTCCAGAAACGATCGTTACTTCATAGGATTCGAAAATGTCTGCGGCCATACCAGCGCAGTCGCCGACGTTGTCGCCCACGAGGTCAGCGATCACAGCCGGATTGCGCGGGTCATCCTCAGGGATGCCTGCTTCTACTTTACCAACAAGGTCAGCGCCGACATCTGCCGCCTTTGTGAAGATACCACCACCCACGCGCATGAACAACGCAAGCAGAGTTCCGCCGAAGCCAAAGCCAAGCAAAGCGTCAGGGGCGGCAATGCCGAGAATGATGAAGATGATCGTTCCACCGAGCAGACCGAGACCATCCGTAAGCATACCCGTGATCGTACCTGCGCGATACGCAATACGGAGTGCGTCACCAAATGATTTTTTGGAGGCGGCTGCTACGCGCACGTTGCCTTCAATAGCCATGCGCATCCCAAGTTGACCAACGGTGAGGGAAAAACCTGCGCCCATTACGAAAGCGAGGGCACGCGCAATCCCGATGATCAGTTTGATCTGGCTGTCAGCCATGCCCGCAAAGCGTTCCTGGGCTTCAGGAGATGGAGGAACCACATAAACCGACAGGAAAAGCGCAATTGTCAAAACGCCGATCAAGGGTATTATGGACTTGAACTGCTTACTTAGGTAAGCGCCTGCTCCGTCTTTGATGGCAGTCCAAACTTCCTGCATTTTTTCAGTTCCCTTATCCTCGCGCATGATCTGGGAACGGAGGAGGACCGCGTACAATAAGCCGACAATGGCAATGCCAAATACGACCCAGATCGCGACCGCCTCAAAAGGTTGAAGTCCTTGCATATAGTACATGTTAGGTATTCCTCCCGGGGGGAAAATTAAGATTTAGGCTTACGCCATAAGCAGTCGGATTTTACAGGTGCATAGACAATGTGTCAAGAAAAAGTTCTTCCTTTCACATAGACGTTGACATCCTGCGCCTAATTTGATAATATCTATCCAATTCTGCTTGACAACATAAGGAGAAACTCATGCTACAAGATTTAGATGTTCAAACAGTTACACTTACCCCTGCCGCTTCTAAAGCTGTACAGGATATTTTGACCGAACGAAAATTGGAAGGATATGCTCTTCGGGTTTACGTTGCCGGCGGCGGATGTGGCTGCTCTGGCGTAAACTTTGGCATGGCTTTAGATAACAACATTCAAGACGTAGACACAACCTTTGAGACCAATGGTGTCAAATTAGTTGTAGACCAGACTTCCATCGATTACCTGCGCGGCGCAACCATTGATTTTGTGAATGACCCCGATCATGGCGCAGGTTTCGCTGTCAATAGCCCGAACGCCAAAAAGGAATCTGCACATGGCGAAGAAGGATGTTGCGGTGGCGGTGGCGGTTCCTGCTCCTGCAATAACTAAATTTAATGGTTTAAAGAAAATGACCGGGAGATTCCCGGTCATTTTTTGTTTTAATTTTGTGGCTGCATTATCTTCTACGCAGGAATGAGATCAATGCGCCCAAAGCGCCGACAAGTCCAAATCCAAGGATCAACAGTCCTGCCGGCAAACGACTGGCAATGGATGAGCTCTCGCTGAAGGTGGCAACAACCAACGGAACTGGAGGTGTAAAAGTTGGCAAACGTGTTGGTACAACGGGTGAACTAAAGGCCGCAGCCAAAGTCGGGTTAATGTTCACAACCGTTGTTGAAGCAGATGTCGGTATGGGAGGTGAAGGTAGAAGCGGTAACGGTCCGATCTTTTTTATCTGCACATAAGGCGCAAAGACCCAGGCAACAGAATCAGGCACACCGGGATAATAGATTTGTATGTAGTTTTTATCCTCTGAGTAACCATAAGCAGGAACTTCCTGACCAGCTAGTAAAACCCCAATAGGAATTGGGTACAAATATTTACTTGGACCAGAATAAACATCAACCATCACAAGATCAGAATAGACAGCAACAGTTGCGCCAGAAGGAGTCCCTGTTACGGTCGGGATTGACCCTGTGGGCTGTTGGGCCAGCGCGGCGGATTGCATCGGCGAATAGATCGCAAGAGCCACGCCTCCGAATATAAAAGTAAATAAGGTAAGCCACCTTATTATGCGAGTGTATTTCATAAATTAACGATGGGATATCAAGGACAACAGGAAGCCGATCAACCCCAGAGTCATGAGAGCCATGATAATAACAGCAACTGATACTGAGCCCTCAGAGTTTGCAGAAGCGGAAGGCGTTTGCAGAAATGAAGGCACAACCAACGAAGGCGGCGGGGTAAAAGTGGGCATACTGGTTCTGGTGGGATAAACAGGTAATTGCGCTGCAAGAGTTGGATCTATAGTGGCGGTAGGAGGAGGAACCGGTGTAGGGGGAGATTCTACAATTTGCAGTGTGCCCGGAGAAACTTGAACAAGCGGCGAATATATCCAGCCTTTATCATAAGGCGCACCTGGAAAAGAAATCTGGATCCAATCTCCACCCGCAGACCTGCCGAGTGCCGGGGCAGTGTCACCTGGATAGAGAACACCTACCTTGGGGTAGATCGTCGAACTGGGTCCCATGCGGACATTTGCAAACGGCTCATCGGTCATCACGGTAATATACATCCCTGAATAGGTGGGAGTCACCGTCGGTTGCTGAGCCAGCACAAAGGTCGGGAGGGATGCGAATAACGTCCAGAGAATAAAAAGGACAATGACGATGGTGAAAATCAAAGGGGGAAACCAGGTTCGCTTCATTTCGTAGGTACTCTTAAGGAGAATCGCAAAGGCGATTATAATCGAATTCATGGACCGAAAAATCTATCACGGGAATATCAAACCAGCAGATATTGCTCAAGCTTTGCTTGGCGAATTCAATCATGGGAACATGCGCGCGCAGACAGTTGGACAAGGCAATAAAATGATCGTGCAAGTTGGCACGCCTCCAGGCGCTGCTTCCGGCGGACAGACCGCAATGACAGTGACCCTGCAACATGTAGAAGATGGCATCATGGTGGAATTGGGGCAACAAGCTTGGCTGGGCGTTGCAGCCAGTTTGGGCATGAGCGCCATTGCGGCCTTGCGCAATCCATTCAGCCTGCTCGGACGGCTGGATGATATTGCGCAGGATATAGAAAACCTGCAGATGAGCGAACGCATCTGGCAGGTCATTGCACAAACAGTGCAGGCAAAAGGCGCTTCCACGGACCTTTCAAATAAACTCAAAAGATTGACTTGCGAGTTCTGCAATACAGCAAATCCGGTCGGCGAACCATCCTGTATTGCTTGCGGAGCGCCTCTTGGAAACGCACAACCCAAAACATGCAGGAAATGTGGCTATATTGTAAAGACAAGTGATAAGATCTGTCCGAATTGCAGTCAAACCCTGTAAACCAGGTCTTTAACCGAGTATGAGCCGTTTTTTTATGGGTCTTGCAGAAAAACCATTCACCTTCTATAATGACCTACAAGGTTGGATGATATGAATTTAAAAGAACTCGAGGCACGTCTTCAATCACTTATCGAAGTGGATCTATTAAAGGTTCTTCCCACCAGCAAAGTAGAGGACTTGATAATCCAAAAGTTGGCCTCCGCGATTCAAGTTAATACGGTCACCTTCCCGGATGGTTCGGTTACGGCCCCAAATGTTTTCACCCTTGTCGTTAACCCGAGTACCTCCGCAAAATGGCAGGATCAGCAATTGCTCGCAATACTATTGCAGTCCATCACTACAGTCGCACAGGAAGCGGGGTTTCAGTTCACAATGTCTCCTGCAATAACCGTTTCAACAGATGAAAAAGTGTCATTAAACGATGCTGAAGTTGTGGCATCACATCGGATCGAATCCATGGCTGAAACAAACGCAACACCGCTTGATACAGGAAGTCTTGAGTCGGCTGGGCAAATACCTGAGAACGCTTTTTTAATTGTAGAAGGCGTAAAGGTTTTTCCGTTGACTTTACCTGTGGTTAACATTGGCCGCAGACTGGATAATCAATTAATTATTGATGATCCGCGAGTCTCACGCAATCATGCCCAGCTACGAGCCATTAAAGGAAGATTCGTTGTATTCGATCTCAACTCAACCGGGGGAACTTTTGTGAACGGTCAACGTGCCAGCCAAAGTGTGCTATATCCGGGGGACGTGATCTCTCTCGCCGGCGTTGCTCTGATCTTCGGGCAGGACAACCCGCCTCCCCGCCCTGACCTGAAATCCACAGCACCGCTTCCAAATTCCATGGGAAACAATTCTGTAGATAGAGCCACGGCAGTATTCAAAGATCGTTCCACAGCAAAGTTTAAGAAAAAATGAGCGGTACTATTGTATTAGCCTTACGGCTGATCACTGCCCTTGCCTTGTATGGTTTTCTCGGATGGGCTTTATTTTTTTTATGGCGCGAAGTGCAGAGACAAGGCGTGTCGCTCGCAACTCGCCGCGTTCCGGGAATCAGCCTCTCCGTCAGGCACGGAAACGAACCTCCCACTATTAAACATTTCGCACAGCCTGAGATCACGCTCGGACGCGATCCTGGCTGTGATATCCCATTAATGGATGATACCGTTTCCACCCGTCATGCTTTATTGACGTATCATCACGGACAATGGTGGCTGGAAGACCTTGCATCCACGAACGGGACTCTATTAAACGAAACTCCGGTCAGCATGCCAACTGTGATCACATCGGGGGATGATATTACATGCGGCTCAATGCACCTGACCATTACGCTTTCACCAAACCTGGTAATAGAACCTACACAAAGACTGGAAAAATAAGATGACAGAAAATGCTTCCATCGCGATCATCGGCGGTTCAGGCTTGTATCACATGCCCGGGCTTGAAAATTCAATAGAATATAATCTTGATACACCCTTCGGAAAGACGAGTGCACCTATTATTGTTGGGACATTGGAAGGGACTCGTGTAGCTTTCCTTGCGAGGCATGGGATCGGGCATCATATCATGCCGACCGAGGTGCCATATCGCGCGAACATTTACGCGCTAAAATCACTTGGCGCGGAGAGAGTCTTCAGCATCAGCGCCTGCGGCTCGCTGCGTGAAGATTATGCGCCGGGGCACATCGTCATCCCTGACAATCTTTTTGACTACACAAAAGATCGTACCCGTACATTCTTTGGCAATGGACTCGTTACCCACGTCAATGTGGCTGACCCGTTTTGCGAGGACCTTTCAGATCAAGTGGAAGCATCTGTCCGTGCCACGGGTGCGACTACGCATCGCGGGGGTTCATTCATTACTATTGAAGGCCCGCGTTTTTCTACCAAAGCCGAATCAAATACCTTTCGCGCCTGGGGCATGTCCATTATCGGGATGACAGCATCCCCCGAAGCGTTCCTCGCACGTGAAGCGGAAATGTGCTACGCCGTCATGGCGCATGTCACTGACTATGATGTTTGGCATCAAAGTGAATCACCTGTGACCGTAGACATGGTGATCCAGACACTCAACAAAAATACCCATATTGCCCAGCAAGCCATTCACAATCTATTACGTGGATTAAAATCGGAACGCCCCTGTCAATGCGGGCAGGCTTTATCCACCGCCCTCATCACAGACCCAAAGGTCATACCTGCCGAAACGCGAAACAAGCTCGATTTGCTAATAGGCAAGTACATCAAATAACTCATGGCTGATGAAACGCAAAGCCGGCTTTTACGCTGGGCGACGCTCGTTCTTCTTATTCAATCCACGGTATTAACCCTCTCACCCGCTGTGCGCGAACGCACATGGGATGTGGATTACAGGCTCTCCCATTGGCTCGGATTTTTCGTCTGGCTTGCCCTCATGAACTTCGCGCATCGCGCGACCATCAAACTCCTGCCTGAACGCGATCCATATCTCCTGCCCGCGGCTGCTTTACTCGGTGGCTGGGGATTGCTTACCATCTGGCGGCTGGACGAAACCTTCGGCTTGCGCCAAACGACATGGCTTGTTGTAAGCACCATCGTTTTCACTCTCGCTTTATACGTCCCCAAAAATCTATCCTTCCTCAGACGGTATAAGTATGTGCTGCTTGGCAGCGGCTTACTCATCACAGCGCTGACCTTATTGCTTGGAACGAACCCGCTCGGCATAGGTCCGGATTTATGGCTGGGATGTTGCGGCGTTTACTTTCAACCTTCAGAACCTTTAAAACTTTTATTGGTCATTTATCTTTCGGCATATCTCGCAGACCGTGTCAGCTTTCGGTTGACATCCCTGCCCTTGTTTGTCCCTACACTTGTAGTCACAGGACTCGCGCTTTTGCTCCTGCTGGTTCAGCGTGATCTTGGCACTGCCTCCATTTTTGTTTTCATTTTTACCATCATGATCTTTTTGGCCACAGGAAAACGACGCGTCTTATTAAGCGTATTTTTCTTTTTGGCTCTCGCATTGTTCGTTGGATATTTTTATATTGATGTGGTCCACATCCGCGTGCAAGCCTGGCTCGACCCATGGATCGACCCTTCCGGGCAATCCTATCAGATCGTACAGTCTCTCCTAGCGGTTGCAAATGGCGGCACAATTGGGCGCGGACTTGGGCTGGGGAGTCCGTCCCTCGTGCCGGTTGCGATATCTGATTTCATTTTCGCAGCCATTGCAGAAGAAACCGGTCTGCTCGGGACAATGGGACTGCTCCTCCTCATTTGGTTGATCGTAAGCCGCGGCATGATCATCGCCCTGCGCTCCGCCGACAGATTCCGCCGTTACCTTGCGGCGGGTATCGCGGCATATCTTGGCATTCAAAGTCTGCTCATCATGGGCGGAAACCTGCGCCTGCTTCCACTGACCGGCGTTACCCTGCCCTTTGTTTCTTATGGTGGCTCATCGTTATTAACATCCTTCATTGCACTGGCTATTTTATTGATCATCAGCAACGTGGAAGACAGCGAACCCGCCCCATTAGAAGACCCGAAACCCTACACATTTCTGGCAGGCACACTCGCATTGGGGTTTGCCTCTGTCGCGTTGACCTGCGCCTGGTGGGCAGTCATCCGCGGACCTGACCTGCTCAGCCGCACCGACAATGCCCGTCGTTCCATTGCAGACCGTTATGTGCAGCGCGGCGAATTGTTGGACAGGAACAATCAACCCATCAACATCACCCAGGGCGAAAGCGGAACCTACAATCGAATTTATCTATATCCCAACCTCGCACCCATTAGCGGTTATACCCATCCTATTTTTGGACAGGCTGGATTGGAAGCAACGCTCGATAATTATTTGCGTGGATTGCATGGTAATCCCTCCAGTCTCATTTGGTGGGAGCATTTACTCTATGGCACTCCCCCGCCCGGGCTGGATGTGCGCCTGAGCATTGATCTTTCTCTCCAACAAACAACGGATCAATTACTCGGCGACCATGTTGGTTCGGTTATCCTGATGAATGCTCAAACCGGTGAGATCCTTATTATGGCATCACACCCTGCATACGATCCTAACAAATTGGATACCGAAGGCGATGCTCTCGCATCAATTCCATCTGCTCCATTGGTTAATCGCGCGGCGCAGGGTTTGTATCCTATTGGTAACGCCTTGCTCCCCCTCATTCAAGCGGAATTCGGAATCGTACAGCCAACGGAATCTGAGTTGGAAAATTTCTATCAAAAACTAGGTCTCTATCGAGCGCCATCTATAAATATGCCCGTCGCATTTGACTCACAGCATAAGGTAGTAAAAGACCTAAAAATGAGTCCATTACAGGCAGGGATTGCGGCGGCTTCATTAAGTTATCAAGGTATTGAGCCTGCGCCACGCATCGCAATGGCGGTAAATACCCTTCAGCAGGGATGGGTGGTGCTGCCAGCTGAGAATCAACCCGTTGAGGTGATCCAACCTGCGGCGGCGAATGAAGCGGCTTTAGCTTTCGTCATAGAAGGCAAGCCGTATTGGAGTCACATTGGCCGGGCTACCGTTGATGGACATCTCATCACATGGCTGATCGCTGGTACATTGCCCGATTGGAGCGGCACGCCATTGGTCCTGGTGGTGGCGCTGGAAGAGAATAATGTTCTTCTTGCAAACCAGATCAGAAGCAGTATTTTTAGTTTGGCATTGAATCAATAACAGCGGACCGCTTTACTTAGTATGAATGAAAAAAGGTCAGGCGAACGCCTGACCTTTTTTCATTGGATATAAAATTATGAACCCTGATCGCTATCTTTGGCAGCGTAGCCGGGGCCGCCCTTGAAGAAGGCGTAGTTAGGTTTGACATCGGCTGTGAGGTCTACAGTTTCTCCAGCAGTGAGTTGCTTGGTGGTTTCAAGAACAACTGCCTTGCCGTGGTGGTTGGTGCCTTCATAATGACCGGTGAGACCAACCTTACTGATATATTCGCCGCCCTTGGCGGTGTACGCGGCAGGGACTTCATCTTCGGGGAAGATGGCGGCAAATGGGCACTCGGGCACGCAGGCGCCGCAATCAATGCAGGTGTCGGGATCAATGTACATCCACGGCCATTCAGCCACTGGCTGTCCGGGGACAATGCACTCGACGGGACATACTTCGATGCAACCGCGGTCACGAACGCATAAACTTGTAATAATGTGAGTCATTGGAATTTGCTCCTGTTTGAAATGAAGTTAATTGAATGACCCAATTATATCTTCGTTTATTTTCGTGGCAAGGGTAGTTTATTTTTTCACGATAGGCATGGCGCATTAAATCAAACATCCCGCAGAATTCTGCGGGATGTTTGTAGTGGACAATATTTCCTATTTTGCGGTGTAACGAGCGGCAACCGCATCCCAATTGATGACGTTCCAAAAGGCGGTGATGTACTCAGGTCGGCGGTTCTGATATTTCAGGTAATAGGCATGTTCCCACACGTCAATGCACATGAGCGGGGCAAGCCCTTCGGAGAGCGGAGAATCCTGGTTGGCGGTGGACACAACAGCAAGTCCACTGCCTTTTTTTACGAGCCAGGCCCAGCCTGAGCCGAAGCGAGTGGTGGCAGCTTTCTCGAATTCAGTCTTGAAAGCATCAAAGGAAGTGAATGAAGCATCAATGGCTTTGGCTAACTCACCCTTGGGCGCGCCGCCGGCCTTGGGTCCCATGATTTCCCAAAAAACATTGTGATTGTAAGTCCCGCCGCCATGGTTGCGGACAGTCATGCGCGCGGCTTCCGGTACAGCATTCAAATCGCCGAGCAAGGCTTCAATGGATTTTCCAGCCAGTTCAGGTGTCTTTTCAACAATTGCATTTAAGTTTGTGACGTAAGTGTTGTGGTGTTTTGAGTGATGGATTTCCATGGTGCGCGCATCAATGTGCGGTTCCAAAGCATCGTAAGCATAAGCAAGTTTGGGAAGTTCGAAAGTCATTTTTTCTCCTTTGAAATTAACATTAACCAGAATTACGTATAATTGATTTTACCTTGATGCAGATATAGCCGCAAGAATTTGGACTATTTTTATACAAATATCTTATAATTATGGAAGGCACAACCCAATGACAGAAACTCGAGCGCGCATCATCCTTCCCTTCGCAATCATCATCGCCATCCTCGCGGTTTCCACTGCCAGCATCTTCATCCGCTTCGCCCAAAATGACGGCGTGCCTTCCCTCGTGATCGCAGCACTGAGATTAACTTTTGCGACATTGATCCTCGCGCCGATTTCGTTAACAAGGCATCATGAGGAATTAAAACGCATCACACTTAACGAGATCCTGCTCGGCGCTTTCTCAGGCATTTTCCTCGCCTTGCATTTCGCCACGTGGGTATCGTCTCTTGAATACACCAGCGTGGCCAGTTCGGTGGTGTTTGTCAGCACAGGTCCGCTTTGGGTGGCCTTGCTTTCGCCCGCTTTATTGAAGGAACATCTCGCGAAGACAGCGATCATCGGGTTGGCGCTCTCTCTCGCAGGCGGGACAATTATCGGCTTGTCTGATGCGTGTGTTTGGAATCATGGCTTATCCTGCCCAGCATTATCAGACGTCTTGCAAGGTCGTGCCATGTGGGGTAACTTCCTTGCGTTGATAGGCGCGTGGACTGTGACGGGTTATCTCATCATCGGCAGGAAGTTGCGCGCAGGGCTTTCCCTCATCCCATATATTTTCATGGTCTATGGATTTGCCGCCATTGTCTTGATCGTCATCATGTTCGTGTCGGGCAATTCACCGCTTGGGTACGCGCCAAAAACTTATGGCTGGATATTTTTGTTGGCGGCGCTTCCACAACTCATCGGACATTCAACATATAATTGGGCATTGAAATATTTGCCGGCCGCACTAGTGGCTGTGATGACTCTCGGTGAACCCATCGGCTCAGCCATCCTTGCATTTTTCATTTTGAGTGAGACACCAACACTTGCTACAATGATCGGGGGAATCTTTATTCTCTCAGGAATTTATCTGGCTTCACGAAAGTCCACGCCATGATCATAATCATGATGGGCGTCGCAGGCTCTGGCAAAACAACGATCGGTTCGCTTTTGGCAAAAGAACTTGGCTGGGAGTTTTTCGATGCTGATGATTTTCACTCTGAATCAAATCGCGCTAAAATGTCACAAGGCGTTGCTTTGACAGATGAAGACCGCGCAGGCTGGTTAACGTCACTGAAAGAATTGATCACCCAAAATATTCAACAAAATTCATCCGCCATACTTGCCTGCTCCGCATTAAAAAGGTCATATCGCAATATACTAAAAGAGAGTGAACAGGTAAAATTTGTATATCTTCAAGGAACATATGAACTGATCAAGACACGCTTAGACAATCGCACTGGGCATTACTTGTCATCAGGCATGTTGGACAGTCAATTTGAAATCCTTGAAGAACCGCAGGACTCATTGACAATTGATATTACAAATACACCGCAGGATATTCTAGCCATCATCCTCAAAGGATTGAATTTATGAAACTCCCATCGCACATGTATCTTGATGAACATAACATCCCATACGAAGCGCGCAGCTTCTCACCTGAAACAGAAAAAGGCGCGGCAAATGTGGCGCATGTCCTCGGCTTTTCAGAACGTCAGGCTGTGAAGACCCTCATCTTTCAAGTGGATACAGGCGAACGCGTGCTCGTCATGCTTGGCGGTGACCAGAACGCCGTCTCTGGAAATTTGAAGAAGGCAATTGGCTCACGCAATATTCAAATGGCCGCGCCGGAAGTTGTGAAGGAGACAACAGGATACATCATCGGTTCGATCCCCGCCTTTGGCTGGCAGCCTTTAAATTTCAGGTCTTTCCTTGAAGCGAGTCTGCTCAATGAACCCATCCTCGGCACGGGTGCTGGCCAATGGGGCGAGGAGATCATGATCACGCCGCAGGATCTAATTAAAGCGAGCAATGCAATTGTGGTCAATTTGACCGATAGAGATCAGCCGGTAACTCCTTAAGAGGTTTCATGAATCAACATGAAAAAAGATTCCAGGACCTGATCTTGCGTTTCTCACAAGAACTTACCGAAGAAGGGCGGAGCAAGATCGAGGCGAAGTTATGGAAGGAATTCGGCACAGAGCGCGTGGTGTTCGTGCTGGATATGTCCGGCTTCTCCATGTTGACTCGCAAGTACGGCATCATCCATTATTTATCCATGGTGCGGCGAATGCAATTGACCACCGAACCCATTGTCAAAACGTATAACGGCAGCATGATCAAATTCGATGCGGACAATTGTTTCGCGGTCTTTCCAGATACGCTTTCGGCCATCCATGCCGCCATCGCATTGCAACTGGCGTTCAAGTCGTCGAACCTGCTCACGAGCGATGAATTTGACATCCGCATCTCGTGCGGCATTGACTATGGCAGGATCTTTATCGTAGGCAATCAGGATTGCTTCGGTGACGCGGTCAACCGCGCCTGCAAATTGGGAGAGGACGTGGCCACGGCTGGAGAAATTTTGGTTACACAGGAGGCCATGAATACAGTGCAGGATCAATCAGGGTTCAAATTGCGTGAGATGAATATTTCCGTATCAGGGATCGATATCCCTGCGTATGCGATTGATTATCAGATCGAATAGCGAATGGAGGCAATATGCTTAAACGTTTGAACGAATCACCACGACTTGATATTTTCATTGCGATCATCATCGCAGTCGTATCCGCGACTACTGCCTTTGCAGCCTGGCGAGCCAGCATGGTCAGTTCGGCGGCGGGAGATGCGATCCGCCAGGGGTTGATAGATGCGGTCAAGAAGCAAACTGCTTCCAGCGAAGATTGGCGCAGAACCTACGAGGAAGCGGGTCACGCCCAGACTTATGCTGTCACCCTGGCGCAAGTGGAAGCCCTTGAAAACAGCAGTGACAAGACCGCGCAGGCACAGGCAAAGAATATGCGTCAGTACCTTTTGCCAAGTTTGCAATTGGTGGTTGACCTCACCACGGATGATAAATATCTCAAGAGTGACGGCACCTACGATCTCGATCAGCGCTTCGCGGACCTCGAAGCGGCCTCACCAGACCTCACAGAACTTGACCCGGAAGCATCGTTCAAACTCTCGGATCAATATTCATCGGAGCAACGCTGGCTGACGGTGGGAGTTGTCCTGCTGGCGATCAGCTTGTTTTGGCTGGCCCTCTCCCAGTTAAGCACGAAGCGCTCCCGTCTGGCCACACTCGCCATCGGCGCAGGCATCTATTTAATCGGGTTGGTCTGGTTTGGGCTTGTCGAACTTATCTTCTTAATTGTGCGCGGAGGTGCGCTATGACCGAAACACCTGCTCCTGAAACCTCTGAAAGATATAAGACCTTGATCGTGGTACTCACCATGATCACAACAATTATTACTGCCATTGTAGCCACCTTGCAGGCGGATGCCAACATCCGCGCCAACACGGCCAATCGCGATTCGCAATATTATGCGATATTGGCTTCTGGTGAATTGCATCGCTCTGGTCTGCAAAGCAGTTACGACTTGAATACATTTGCAAGACTCTTGCTCGAGCAACAAACTTCCTTGATGATGCAGTTCACAGCCCTGGAAATGGAACAATCCAATGATAAGCTGGGGACTGCATTGAGCAACATCAGCGCGCTGGCAGCGCAGGCACGCGCCGATAAACTGGCGAGTTTCTCTGTCTTTTACACCGATCCGCGTTATGCTCCCAAAACATCGGATGAGCTTCCCAACGGTGACGCATACCTCGCGGACATGAGCAAGAAGGCGAACGAGATCGTCAGCAAGCAAAACACCGCAGCGGACAGTTATCACAAATGGAGCAGCAAAGCGGATTCGTATGTGGGCGTGCTGACTATCATGGCGATAGCTTTCTTCCTCTTCGGTCTCGCTCAAGCCCTGACCGGACGCATGCGCCTCGTCTTTGCGATCTTCGGCGCCGTCATTTTATTGGTATCAAGCAGCTGGGCGATGTTAATTCTGGTTGTGTAATTATGGTTTTAAAAGAGGTCTGTAAATGAAGAAGCTACAAACCAAGAAGTCTATTGAAATACCATCGCCATACAAACGATTGAATTACTTTTCCGGTCAATTCCTGACCCAGGCAGACCTTCAGACCGAGCAGAGTTATTTCATTGGAAAAAGAAGGTTGCACAATATTCATATATTTGGCTATGGCGTGGTTTCAGGGTTGAATGTTTCTGTTTCCAAGGATCAATCAGAGGGATTAACCATCAGTTCTGGCTACGCAATTGACGTGCGCGGTAATGAGCTGTTTTTGCCCGATACGGTACAAATGAACTTTCCGAAAAATACGCGCGAGGCTTATCTAGCTCTTTACTGGGCAGAACGTGAATCGGACTTTGTCCCTGCACAAGAGGGAAGCATCGCCTCACGCGTTGAGGAATTTGCGATTCTTAAATATGTTGTGGAAGACCCCTCCAGGAAATTGAAGACCAAAGAAAAAATCAACAAACATGATGGGATCTTGCTGGCACGTTTGTTGAAAGTACGAGAAGTATGGAAACTGGATAAAAAAATTCGTGTTCGCCGAGTGAAACCTTAGTCATATTCAAGAGAAAATAGAATATAGCAAAAATCAATCGGAAAATTTCAGGTACGGAAGTGCTATAATTGAAGTAAGCAAGGAGATTAACTATGACTGACAAACGAAAATCACTTAAAGATAAACTTCCACCTGAAGCAATCGAGCACATGAAGGCCGCGCGCGAGGAAATGCGCAAGAGCATGGAGACAATTCTGCCTCCCGGCTTTTTGGAACACCGCCGCAGCGCCCGCAAGGAAATGTTGATGGCATTCCGCACGATGATAGATGCCGCGCTCGAAAAAACAGAAGAAAAAAGCAAACCTGCGTAACGCAAAAACATAGGATTAATCCACGAAGGGCACGAATAACTTTGTGCCCTTCGTGGATTTTTTTAATTCCACGGGCGATGTCTGCCCGCAAAAAATACTGTATAGGCAAGCGCCAGAGCAGATGCACCGAACATGATCTCTGCCAACGTTTGATTTGAATTAAACAAGATCGCGCCTGAGACCATCAAGGACAGAAATATGATCCCACCTGTCAGACGATTCAGCGAACGTTCCAAATAGCTGATCTGGATATTAACCAGCGGCATTTGAACATTCAATTCGCCGCGTTCAATACGACCCAAAACGCGTTCTGTCCTGCCGGGGATCGCCAACAAGGTTTTGAATAAGGACCCCGCCTCATCAAAGAATACATCCCATTGTGAGCCGCCGTCCCCTTCCACCAGTTTCTTTGCATAAGGTGTGAGTTGCTGCCACAAGTTGAAATCGGAATTTAAGCCTGTACACATGCCTGATAATATTCCAATTGTCCTGCCGAGCAATAAAAGATTTTCGGGTAGCTGGAAGGGCATGTTCAGCATCAACTCGCGGAACTGCAATCCGAACTTCGCCATTTCTTTGTGATCGATATTGCGCAGTTCGTTCATGTTCATCCCCCAAAAACGATCAAAGAGCTGCGAGCCTGCTTCTTCGAGCAGTTTGATATTCGCACCCGGAAGCAGGACGCCTAAAGTTTGGTATGACTTCACCAGCCGGGGCGAATCCTGCAGCCCAATGGAAATGACCGCTTCGCGCAGACCTTCCATCAAGCGCTCAGGCATACGACCTACCATGCCGAAGTCAATGAAGGTCAGGCGGAATTTAGTCGAACCATCTTCATTCTTTTCACTCAATGGCAGAATAAATAAATTCCCCGGGTGCGGGTCGGCATGGAAAAAGCCATCCTCAAAAATTTGTTTCAGATAAGTTTGTAGTAATTTTTCGGCTACTTCAGCACGGCTGATTCCCGCCGCAGTGATCTCTTCATAATCTGTGATCTTGATCGAAGTCACATCCTCCAACGTAAGTGCGCGCCGGGTGGTGTGATTCCATACGACGCGCGGGACATGCACGACCGGGTCATCTTTAAAATTCGCCGCAAATGTCTCGGCGTTCTTTCCTTCGGCAAGATAATCCACTTCCTCGCGGATGGTTGCGGCAAACTCCTCGACGATGGCATGCACGTCCGCGCGGTCACTTACGGGACGGTAACGCTTAAGCCAGCCGCCCACCACACGCAATGCAGACATATCCACTTCAACGATCTGCTCGATGTTCGGGCGCAGAATTTTCACAACTACATTGGCAAAGCCAAGCGCCTCTGCTTCGTGCGGATGCAGGATCGCGCGATGAACCTGTCCCAGCGATGCAGCAGCTACCGGTGTCGATTCGAACGAGAGGAAAATTCTGTCGAGCGGCGCACCCAAGTCAGCTTCAGATTGAGCACGGATGGATTCAAAATCCACAGGCGGGACTTCATCCTGTAAGCCGGCCAATTCATCGGTAATTTCAGGTGG
The DNA here is from genome assembly GCA_016219545.1 of Chloroflexota bacterium. Classification (GTDB taxonomy): domain Bacteria; phylum Chloroflexota; class Anaerolineae; order Anaerolineales; family Villigracilaceae; genus Villigracilis. The sequence continues at coordinate 17,421 of JACRMH010000005.1, forward strand.
GAGTACATCCAATCGCGCAGAGAGGAATTGCCCCACCTTGATCATCACCCCGCCAAGACGAATTGCGAGTGCACGAAAACGGATCGCGATATTCCTCAACCTTTGCGGACGGTTTTGCCGCGCCCAAAATCCCAAACCAATACGGCGCAGAAAAATATCCCAGAAAATAATGTTCAATGTAACGCGGGCAAAAAAGAAAACAATGCGCCAGTACCGCGCGCGTAGAATCGTTGATCGCATGGAGCCTCCGTTAAGACAATTGTACTCTCGTCCCTTTACAAGCAACGGTAAAACCTCATCAATAGTTATGATCGTTTAAATCAAATGTGCCGAAGTCAATTGACTTCGGCACATTTTTTGTAACTACATCTATTCGCTTGGGACGATCATGACCATCAGCAAATAGACAAGGATACCGGGCACGCCGCCTGGGATCAGCGCGAGCACAAAGGCAAGACGGAACCAGAAAGTGCTGACTCCGAAAAATTCTGCCAGTCCTCCGCACACACCCGCTATCATTCGGTTGTTGCGTGAACGTCGTAAAGATTGTCGTTGAGTTGTCATTTGAGCCTCCAATTTCAATATGTATCTTCCAAATATACGCACTGAGTTGAAAACAGATGCAATCGCAGTTTTGTGTCGCTCTGAGGGAGCGTGCTTTTCGCGACCGAAGAGTCTCTTAGCCGTGTTAGAGACCCTTCGCTCACCGCACTGCAACAAACGCAGTGCGGCGAATTGTCGCTCAGGGCGACACTCTCGGTTTTTGGAAAACGCCTTTGCTACAGCCATGGCAGGGTTCCGGTAAAACTGCCTAAAAATAAAACATTTGTGCTACAATCAGACATCCCAAGGAGAACCATGTATGTCAGCTAATGTTATTCGCGTTGTCGGCGCACGTGTTCACAACTTAAAAAATATTACGGTGGAAATTCCGCGCGATAAATTCGTGGTCATCACAGGTTTATCGGGGTCGGGTAAATCATCGCTTGCATTTGACACCATCTTCGCAGAAGGGCAGAGACGTTATGTCGAGTCGCTTTCCGCGTATGCGCGTCAGTTCATCGGTCAAATGGATAAACCCGATGTGGATTACATTGACGGACTGTCCCCCGCCGTTTCCATTGACCAGAAGTCCACGAGTCACAATCCGCGCTCGACGGTTGGTACGGTTACCGAAATTTATGACTACATGCGTTTGCTCTTTGCGCGCGCAGGTATTCCACATTGCCCCGTTTGCGGGCGGGAAGTAGTCAAGCAGTCGGCGCAGGAGATCGTGGACAATGTAGATAAACTCCCCGAAGGGACTCGCACCCTGATCCTCGCCCCGCTGGTGCGGGCACGCAAAGGGACCTATCAAACCGTCTTCGAGGAGATCCGCAAAGCTGGATTCACTCGCGCCCGTGTGGATGGGATTGTCCATTCGCTGGATGACGAGATCGAACTCGACCGCTACAAACAACATACCATTGAGGCAGTTGTAGACCGCCTTGTTATTACACATGAAGGCGATAAGGAAGAAAAGAAAGCCACATTGACACGTCTGACAGATTCAATTGAAACGGCTTTGAAATTTGGTGAAGGCTATCTCACCATTCATCTCGTAGATAAAAAAGAGGATATTTCTTTCTCTGAGCATTTGGCCTGCCCGGAGCATGGCGTAAGCATCAACGAGATCGAGCCGCGAACATTTTCTTTCAACACACCGCAAGGAGCCTGTCAGGATTGTCAGGGACTTGGCTCGAAACTGGAAATTGACCCGAACCGCATGATCCCCGATGACAGTATCTCCTTCAACGATGGAGCCATCGTCAGCATGGAGTGGAGCGGACCGAAAGTGGAAGGCGGATATTATTGGCAGAGTCTGATCAATGCGGCGAAGGCCTTCAAGATCGATCTGGATAAACCAGTAAAGGAACTCACCAAAGAGCAATTAAAGATTGTCCTATATGGCACGGGCGATAAACAGATCCAAATGACATACCAAAACGCGAACGGCAATGAATTTAAATTCACGCGCGCATTCGAAGGTGTGATCACGAATCTGGAACGGCGCTACAAAGAAACCAACTCCGAATATATCCGCGAGAAAATTTCAGAGTTCATGTCCGACCGCCCCTGCCCGAGCTGCGGCGGTAAGAGACTTAATCCGGCGGCACTGGCCGTCACCGTGGATGGCGTGAATATCGTCGAAGCGAATTCGTGGCCTGTGCTAAAGACTCTCGAATGGGTCAAAAGAATTTCAGGCAAGAATACCCCGCTGACGAACAAACAAAAAGCCATTGCTGAACGCGTCATCAGGGAAATTCATGAGAGACTTAATTTTTTGGTCAACGTTGGGTTGGATTACCTGACCTTGAATCGCTCCGCCACTTCACTCTCCGGTGGTGAGGCACAGCGCATCCGACTTGCGACTCAAGTTGGCTCGCGGTTGGTCGGTGTGTTGTACGTTTTGGATGAGCCGTCCATCGGCTTGCACCCGCGCGATAATATGCGTCTGCTGGAAACGCTCAAAGGCCTGCGCGACCTCGGCAACACGGTTTTGGTAGTTGAGCACGACGATGAGACCATCCGCGAAGCCGACTGGGTCATTGACCTCGGTCCGGCCGCCGGCGAACATGGCGGCGAGGTGATCGCAGAAGGCACGCCGAAGCAGATCTTGGCGCACCCAAAGTCATTGACAGGAGCCTACCTCTCGGGGCGCAAGCAGGTTCAGGTCCCGAAGGAGAGGCGCGAAGGAAATGGCAAGGCGCTGAAAATTGTCAACGCTACAGCAAACAACTTGAAGGGCATAGATGTCTCGATCCCGTTGGGGAAAATGGTTTGCATTACCGGTGTTTCAGGCTCGGGCAAATCCACGCTGATGAGCGACATCATGTATAACTCGCTGGCCGCAAAATTGATGTTTGCGCGTACATCCCCGGGCGAGCATGAACGGATCGAAGGGGTTGAACATCTCGACAAGATCATCAACATTGACCAGTCGCCGATCGGACGCACGCCGCGCTCTAATCCCGGAACTTATACCGGGCTGTTCGATGAGATTAGAAAACTTTTTGCAGAACTGCCGGAAAGCAAAATGCGTGGTTATAAGCCGGGACGATTCTCCTTCAATGTGCATGGCGGACGCTGTGAAGCCTGTCAGGGACAGGGCGAGCTGCGCATCGAAATGCAGTTCCTGCCGGATGTATACGTGCCTTGCGATGTGTGTCATGGCAAACGTTTTAATCGTGAGACCCTGCAAGTCATGTTCCACGAACAATACAGCATCTCAGATATTCTCGATATGACCGTTGATCATGCAATCACAGAGTTCAAGGATTATCCACAGATGCACAACAAGTTGAAGCTGCTGCAGGAAGTGGGGCTTGGCTACGTGCGAGTCGGTCAGCCAGCGACGACTCTCTCAGGCGGCGAGGCGCAACGTGTGAAACTATCCAAGGAATTATCTCGCCGCGCAACTGGGCGGACGCTGTACGTGCTGGATGAGCCATCTGTTGGACTACACGCGGCAGATGTTCATAAACTCATTGAAGTATTGCAAAGGCTTGTGGACACAGGCAACTCCGTGATCATCATCGAACACAACCTCGATATCATCAAAGTCGCGGATTGGGTAATTGATCTCGGTCCCGAAGGCGGTGACCGGGGCGGCGAATTGATCGCTGAAGGAACACCGGAGCAGTTGATGAAGGTGAAAGAGTCTTATACGGGCAAATACTTGAAAGCGCACATGAAATAATTTGTAGGGGCGGGGTGATCCCACCCCTACTTGTATGCTCTCTCTGAGGTAAAATTGCGGCAATAAAAAATCCTGTTGTTCGGAGAGATGCAATGTCAAAATTCGCACTGGTCACAGACAGCACTGCTTATATCCCCGCTGAATATATTCAAAAACATAACATCACTGTTGCCCCGCAGGTTTTGGTGTGGGGCGATCAAACCTATCGCGACGGGGTAGGCATCCGCCCGGATGAATTTTATACCCGTCTGAAAACGTCGAAAGTCATGCCGTCCACATCCCAGGTCTCGCCCGCCGCGATGCAATCCATTTTTCAACCGCTGGTGGAACAGGGATTTGATGTGCTGGGCATCTTCCTATCCTCAAAATTTTCAGGCACGATACAATCGGCTGTTCAAGCCAAAGAGATGATGGGAAGCGCAGGCGAAAAAGTGACCCTGATAGACAGCCTGACCACCGCAATGGCATTGGGCTATCAAGTGCTCGAAGTCGCACGCAAACTGGAAGCTGGCGCTGATATCAAAGAAGTTGTGGCGCTGGCAGAAAAAGCACACACGCGGACAGGTATCTTTTTCGCAGTAGATACTTTGGAGTTCCTGCACCGCGGCGGACGTATCGGCGGTGCGCAAAGATTTATTGGAACAGCGTTAAATTTGAAACCGATCCTTGCCATTCAGGATGGCAAAGTGGAAGGGATCGAGCGCATCCGCACCAAGAGCAAAGCGCATGACAGGCTAGTCGAATTGGTGGCAGAAAAAACGAAAGGCAAGTCCAACATCCGCATTGCCTCCCTGCACGCCAATGCCGCAGACGATGCCAAGGCATTGCTTGAACGCGTGGTAAAGGAAGTCAACCCCGTGGAAACGATCTTCACCGAAGTCAGCCCAGTGGTGGGGACTCACGCCGGCCCTGGCACGGTGGGAATTGCTTTTATGTTCGATTAGATAAATGCACAGACCTCGGAGATATGCTTCTCAAAATCTCCGAGGTCTATGCCTAGAGGGTAGGATATGAACCAAATAAAGAAACCACTAATTAAAACTCTGATGTGTGCTGTGATTGCTTTAAGCGCTTGTGGTCAAATAACGCCAAGAGCAACCACTGTCCCTCCACCAACCAATACTGCGACATTGCCATCTACGGCTACCCTCGTCCCGACGCCAACAGCAACTGTAGACCTACTACAAGAGGCAAATATTGTAGAGAAATGTCCAACCATTTTGCCCTCTACTGATTTGCCAGAAATTAAAGCTGGCGGTGTAATTGTTTTCCTGAAGAATAGTGAATACATAGGAATAATAAGACAAGCATTTTTACTTAATCCTGCAAATAACCGACTGTTTGAATTTTCTCAAGAAGGCGAAATACTTTCTTACTACGATATCGCGGTAAGCCCGGATCGCAAGACTTTGGCATATAGTGTTAATACTTTAAAAGACGAAACCATTAGCCTAGTCCTTTCCAATAGTATGGGAGAGCGCCAAAAAATCATCCCGATTAAGAGCGATGTTCCTTACCCCATGTATGGAGGTATTCAAAATTGGCTAAATGATCACCAACTTATCCTAGACAGAGATGTGTTCAATCCATATACAGGAGAAAGGCAAAGTTACAATCCAGAAGACTTTCCGGATTTTTCATCACACGACATGTATTGGGGACTTCTTGAATATGATCCTGGGGTGACAAGGGTGACATATCGGTCATTCGGCGTAACAACAGCCTTGGCGGATTTGGTATCGAAGAAAATTCTAGCTGAACTCCCGGGAAATTCTGGGCATCCTGAAATCGCCTGGAGGGCAGAGGGTGATTTTTTAGCTGTAGTTGAAGGGACTCAAAATACAATGCAAGGTAATGTTGACGACGAAATCTTTCTTGTTGATCGCGATGGGAAGGAAAACAGACAACTTACCCACCTTTCAACCTATTATGGCACAAAATACGGGCTACATAACCTTTCGTGGTCACCAGACGGAACTTATATTGCCTTTTGGCAGGATGACTACAATCCAGACAGAAAAGGAATGAGGCTGTTTGTTTTGGACACTAAGACTGAAGAACTAACAAGTTACTGTACATGGGGCGAATATAGGAACCTTACTACGTTTTATGGTCCGATCTGGTCACCTGATGGCAGGCAATTATTGATAGGGGACCTGAGCATCAAGGATACGGTCCGCGCTGTTGTAATTGACACTGAAAATAATACTGCTATAGTCATTGCGGACGATGCTATTCCTGTCGGCTGGATGACAAGTGAATAACTTCGCAACTTGATAATGGAATACTTTTAGGACATTGCAATTGATAATTAATTCCTCCACAAGGCCAATCATGATTTTCTGCAAAAGAATTTTATTGATTTCCGCGGCATGTCTAACACTTGCAGCAAATGCTTGCGCTAAAGCTACAAGCGAACCTGCCACGGCAACATCAACTACATCAGGGGCCATTCCGCTATCCCCAACTCAATCAACTCTTATTCCACACAACGCACATTTGGATGTGAAATGTTTGGAAATTCCTCAAGCGTTGCCTTCATCCTTAGATACAAAAGGCTCCATCGTTCTCACTCAAAAAGCAAACCCCGAACAAACCTATTTATGGAATCTGAAAACTGAACAAAAATTTTTCCTTGAAAGCGGTCAGAATGAGCTTTTGTTATCTTTTGCGACCTCGCCCGATGGGAAGTGGCTCGCGCTGGACCATTCAATTCAAAATGGAATGACAACCACAAGCAGTAGCTTGGAAATACGAACATCAACAGGGGATATATACGCTACAAGAAAAATCGACGTTGGCACGTTTATATCCCGGTGGTTGAATAATGATCAATTAATATTGCGGCATGGCTTTTCACCTTCAAGCGTACAGGTCGCTATTAATCCCTTTACTGGGATACAACAGGAATTAAAAACTGACTTCCCCGATTTCGTGTTCGATATACAGCCAACTAGTGATTGGGAAAATCAGAGTGTTGTTGTGTATGATCCAAGCCTAACTCGAGTTGTGTATGCCGGAGACCCATCCGATTATGTCTTAGTTGATGCAATAAATAACAGTAGCATTACTCGCATTTCGCCTGCACCAGTTCTCGACAATGCGCCAAAGTGGTCACCAGATGGAGGACAATTTGTTATATCTTATGCGGATATTTTGAATCCGATAAACGATCCGAAGAATTGGACATTTGAACTTTACAGCGTGAGCCGGAGCGGTCAATTCGAACAATTGACACACGTATCTGAATACTATAATCATCCCCGAATCAGATCTTATAAATGGTCGCCGGACGGCCGTAAAATCGCTTTCTGGTTGGAACCTAACCCCATAGGTATGGGTGGTATGTTCAATCTCGCAGTTTTGAATATGGATACTGGCAATGTAACAAACTATTGTGTAACAAGCTGGAGCAAGGGGATTCCGCCATTATTCTGGTCTCCGGATGGCAAACAACTTATATTAGAAACCTTCAACAAAAACAGAGAAGAAGCAACTCATTTACTCTTGGTAGATATTGAGAATGGTTGGGCCGCACAAATTGGAGAGAATCTCACACCAACTGGCTGGATGACAAATGAATAGCCTCTCAACTTGACCCGTCCCGCGAAAGCGCAAATAAGTTTTGCCAGTCATCGGCTATAATCGAAAATATGAGTCACAACACTCCCCTCGTCATTGGCATCGCAGGAGGCTCAGGCTCCGGCAAAACGACGGTCGCACAGGAGATCCTCAACCGCGTTGGCGCGGACCGGATCGCATATCTCCAGCACGATTCGTACTACAAAGACCTGAGCGGACTGCCGCCGAATCTTCGCGCAGAAGTCAACTTCGACCATCCCCACTCGCTAGAAACTGAACTGCTCATCAAACACCTCGTTTCATTGCGTGACCTTGAAGCTGTCGAAGTCCCGATCTACGATTTCTCCACTCACAGGCGCACCGACCAAACGTTCACCGTCTCACCGCGCGGGGTGATCCTCGTCGAGGGAATCCTGATCTTCGCTGAACCTGAATTGCGAAAATTATTCGATGTGAAAATTTTCGTGGATACCGACTCAGACCTGCGCTTCATCCGCCGCCTTCACCGTGACATCACCGAGCGCGGACGCACCACCGAATCTGTCATCAAACAATATCAATCCACAGTCCGCCCCATGCACCTTGAATTCGTCGAACCGTCAAAACGCTATGCCGATATCATCATCCCCGAAGGCGGATTCAACACCGCCGCATTGGACATGGTCGTGGCAAGGATCGAATTGTTGTTGAAATAACTTATATGTCGTTGCGAGCCACCGCTTTTGCTCTTTGGTGGCGCGGCAACCTCCTAATACGTTGGAGATTGCTTCGGGCTGGGTTTCGACACCTGCACTTGCGTGCTGATGCAAGTGTACGCCGCAAAGAACAAGAACGCGGCTACTCTACCACCAGCCCTCGCAATGACGCCAAATTACTTAAAGGAGATTTTAGAATGGCAAAACAATGGAATACCGCACCCGCAATGCAGATCGACCCGAAGAAGAAATACAAAGCCCGCATGGAAACCGACAAAGGCACCATGGTCATTGAGTTGTTCGCAGACAAGACCCCAGTGACCGTGAATAACTTTGTATTCCTCTCCCGCGAAGGCTTTTATGACGGTGTCATCTTCCACCGCGTCATTGACAATTTCATGGTCCAGGGCGGCGACCCAACCGGCACCGGCCGCGGCGGACCCGGCTATAAATTCAAGGATGAATTCGACGCCAGCTTAAAGCATGACAAGCAGGGCATCCTCTCCATGGCGAATGCCGGCCCCGGCACGAATGGTTCACAGTTCTTCATCACTCACGGACCGACTCCTCATCTCAATGGCAAGCACACCGTCTTTGGTTATGTCGTGGAAGGACTCGATGTACTCATGTCCATCCCTGCGCGTGACCCGGGCAATGTCAATGCGCCGGCTGTAAAGATCATCCGTGTCACCATCGAAGAAAGCTAAGAATTCAAACGTGCCAACGTTTAAACGTTCGAACGTTGGCATAACAACGCTTCGCGTCTTATCCATTATTGCTGTCATTGGCATCACGGTTTACATTTACAGCATCCGCGAACATGTGCAGGATTTTGCCGCCTATGGCTACCCCGGTATCTTTCTCATCGCCTTGATGGCTAATGCGACAGTTTTCCTGCCTGCACCAGGAATCGCGATCGTCTTTGCAATGGGGAGTATTTTCAATCCCTTGGGAGTTGCGCTGGCAGCCGGAACCGGCGGAGCTCTTGGCGAACTCTCCGGTTATCTCGCAGGCTTCAGCGGACAAGCCGTAGTGGAACAAACCGATATTTACGAAAAAATAACTCCATGGATCAATAAATATGGCGGCTGGGCGATCTTATTTCTCGCCGCCATCCCCAATCCGTTTTTTGATATAGCAGGAATTGCCGCCGGCATTGCCAAAATGCCGCTCTGGAAATTCCTGCTTTTTTGTTGGGTCGGTCAATTGATCAAGATGACCATGTTCGCCTTTGCCGGAGCATATTCAATTGATTGGCTGCAAAAAATGTTTTAAAAATTCTGGTGGTCGAGTAGGGCTGCGCTTTCTCAGCCCTTATCGAGACCAACAAGTTATATGCAAAACTACATGAGCTTGCCACAAATTCGCACGTATGATTTAAAAAATTCGCGAATATTCGTGTAATTCGTGGCTAAAAGATTTTGAACTGCGTAAACTCTGGATATATTGCAAACGTGGTGGTCTCGATACGCCCCTCTAAAAACATTCGGGGCTACTCGACCACCAGAGTAGAATTTCACCAAAGGAGAAACCATGAGCGACTACACAAAGATAGATGCATATATCGAAAAGAATCTCGAACAAAGCCTTGCCGAACTTTCAGTGTATGTGGCACAGCCCAGTGTCAGCGCGCAGAATTTGGGGCTGAAGGAATGCGCGCAAATTGTCAAATCCATGCTCGAAAAACGCGGCTTCAAAGCGCAGATCATGGATACCGACGGCGCTCCTGTTGTATTCGGCGAGCGCAAAGGCAAAAGCGCCAAGACCCTGCTCATCTACAATCACTATGATGTCCAGCCGCCTGAGCCGTTGGAGTTGTGGGAAAGCCCGCCCTTTGAGCCTGTCATCCGCAACGGGAAAATGTACGGGCGCGGAGTCAGTGATGACAAGAGTCATTTAACGGCGCGTCTCTTCGCGCTGGATGCGATCATGGATTCGGAAGGCGAACTTCCCTGCAATATCAAGTTCATCGTTGAAGGAGAAGAAGAGACCAGCAGTGTCCACTTGCATGATTTCATCAAACAAAATCTGGATACCCTCAAAGCCGATGCCTGCATTTGGGAATTCGGCGGAGTGGACCATCGCGAAGTGCCGATGCAATATCTCGGTCTGCGCGGGATCTGCTATGTCGAACTAAGTGTCGAGTCACTCGGGACTGATGTCCATTCGGGTCTGGGTGGCAGTATCTTCCCCAACGCGGCCTGGAGACTCGTTTGGGCACTGAACAGCCTCAAAGGTCCGGATGAGCGGATTCGCATCCCCGGCTTTTATGACAACATCATCCCGCCCTCCGCTCGTGACCGGGAGTTGATGGATGCGCTTCCCGATGTTGCGGAAGTTTATAAAAAACAATTCGGCGTCAAAGAATTTATCAAGGGCTTGAAGGGCGGCACTGATCTAAAAATGGAGGAGGTGTTCACGCCCACCTGCACCATTTGCGGACTCACCAGCGGCTATCAAGGTCCCGGCTCAAAGACGGTTCAGCCTGCGCTTGCATCTGCCAAAGTGGATTTCAGACTCGTCCCCGAACAAAAGCCGGAAGACATTGCTGCGAAACTCCGCCTCCATCTTGACCGTGAAGGATTCAGCGACGTGAAGATCACTCTCCTCGGTGGAGAACCTGCCGCGCGCACGAATCCAGATGACCCATTTATAAAAATCGTTGTGGATGCCGCCGAGGACGTTTTTGAATCGCCGATGGCAATTGTCCCAATGGTTGGCGGATCGGGGCCCAATTACCCGTTCGTACATGACCTTGGCCTGCCCGTTGCGACGATGGGACATGGCTACCCCGACACACGCGCCCACGCCCCCAACGAGAATATCCGCCTTGATTTGTACCTCAAACATGCGCGTCACATGGCTCGTGTGGTGAAAGAATTCGCGAAGTAATAGCAAAAACATAAAGGATCGTAATGTTTAACGCTGAGTTGGTTAACGCCGTTGAAACCTTTTCTGAGCTTATGCTCCCTCTTTCTGAAAATGATCTTGCCCGCAACTGGGTATGGAAAGATCATGATGAAGAAGGAATTCGTTTCGCCTTCTTCGTAACAATTCAGGAGTTGCGGCAATTGGCTGCGCAACTCGCCGCCAATCGCAAACCGTTAACGCAAGCTCAGCACATTCTTGGTCAGTATCACAAACAGTTCATGGATCTGCAAGCTGCCGTCTTTGGCCTTTTAAAAGAAGATTCAGAACAAGCCCCGGCAGAAGGCGAATGGACTGTACGACAAGTCTACTCACACATTCTTGGCGCGGAGTTTGGCTTTCGCGCAGTGATCCGCTACGCATTGGAAGGCCATCGCTCTGGGAATTGGAAACCAGAGCCAACACCTGAGTCTGAATATCCGCGTTTATACGGCCTAAGCGAAAGCGATTATGACGAGTTGATGAATGGTCCGCTTGAAGGAATGCTGGCTTTTCACCGTGAAATGCATCCGCAGATCATTCAGGAATTCAGCGGCATAACAAATCAGGAATTGGATTTACCGTCCGCCTTTTGGGAGGAGACACGTTTCCCAATTCGTCATCGCCTGCATCGTTTTGAGGCGCATTTCATTCAACATACCGTGCAAGTTGACAAGACTCTGGTTGCCTTGGGGCAGACTCCAAGCGAATCGAAACGACTCATCCGATATTTGTATTCGGCACTGGCAGAGGTCAATGCAAATCTGATCGGTGAAAATATTTCCCAGGAAAGTTGTGCAAAATTGGCAGAATCCATAAATTCCAGATCAGTGAAAATCATGTCTGTTTTGGAGAAGTAATGTGATGCGCCAGTACTTACTCAAAGTGACCTTACTCACGCGAATTTCGTGACGTTCTTTTTGGTCATCCAGAATATAATTAGTTTGTAATAAATTTCACGAATTGGAGACTTTCCAATTCGCTTAACTACCTTGGAGGTAAAAATGTTTGTCGGTGAAAGAATGTCCCACCCTGTTATATCGTTAACCCCTGACGTTCCCATTCATGATGCTTTGGTCATGTTCAAGAAAGAACACATCCGCCGCGCGCCAGTAATGAAAGATGGCAAGCTGGTTGGTATCGTCTCTGAACGCGACCTGCTCAATGCTTCGCCCTCCCCTGTTACAAGCTTGAGCGTGTGGGAAATGAATTACTTGATCAGCAAAGTGACCGTGAAGCAGGTCATGAGCAAAAAAGTCAAGACCATTGATATCGACACACCCATCGAAGAAGCCGCTCGCATCATGGCTGATTCAAAACTCGGAGGCTTGCCCGTAGTGCGTTCCGGTCAAGTAGTCGGCATGATCACTGAAACCGATCTATTTAAGATCTTCCTGGAGTTGATGGGCGCCCGCACGAAGGGCATCCGCATCACTGCGGAAATTGATGATACACCCGGCACTTTGGCGAAAATTACAAAGGCCATTGCAGAAGCTGGCGGTGACTTTATCTCCTTTGGTCAATTCTCCGGGAATGACCCAAGCACAAAGGTGCTGACATTCAAAGTGTCTGGTCTCAAAAAGGATGCCATCCAAAAGGTATTGGTAAAACACGTGAAGAAGTTCTGGGATATCCGCCAGAGCTAAATTTGCATCACATAACAAAAAAACGCTGATCTTTTCAAGTCAGCGTTTTTTATATTAATACATCGTTGATTTTTTGGATGGCTTGCTGGTTTTCTTTGGCAAGGATTCTTTTGGCTTATCTTTAGCCCAGGGTTTCCTTTGCGCCGGCTTTCGTTTGTAAGCTGGTACAGCCCTTGGTCCCTTCTCTTCCCCTTTGAGATCAGCTATTTCATCTGCTGTAAGGTAGCGCCATTGACGCGGTTTCAAGCTTCCCAGTTTCAACGCGCCGATCCTCATGCGGATGATCTTCACAACAGGCAATCCCAGCAGCCGCCCCACTTCGCGGATCTGACGTTTCTTGCCCTCACCCATCACAACACGGATCCATGCGCCTTTGCCGGATGATGAGATAAAGACCACATCGGCTGGTCTGGTCTTATCGCCATCGTCAAGGACCACACCGCGACGCCAGGCTTCCAACTGTTTTTCATCGGGGCGGCGCGCAACCAAAACACGATATTCTTTTTCGTGACCAAATTTTGGGTGAGTTAATTTATTCGTTAACTCGCCGTCATTGGTCATCAGGATCAGCCCTTCAGAATCAAAATCCAAACGGCCTACCGGATATAAATGTCCTTCGACAGGGATTAGTCCGCGGACGGTTTCGCGGTCATCCTGGCCTTCCGCAGCAGACAATACATTGCGCGGCTTATAAAGCGCAATATATGTGAGCGACTCTGCCTTGGGCAAAGCCTTGCCATCCATCGTGACCTTATCCACAGACAGGTCCGCTTTTTGACCGAGAATAGCGGTCACTCCATTTACACGCACGCGGCCGGAAATAATGAATTCTTCACAGGCGCGGCGGGACCCATATCCAGCTTGAGCAAGTAGTTTTTGTAATCGTTCTTCCATAGGGTCAGTATTATAACGGATTAGATTGGCAATCTCCCTATTCAGTCTCTAAATAGATCTCTTGCATAAGTGCGCTAGAGAGCGCACTACAACACAAAAGAATTATGTTTTGTGTAGCGGACGTTCTCTAACGTCCGCTTTCGACAGCTCTACGATTTGACTTTTGCAAGAGGTCTAATAATTTTTTAAACAATTTGCAAAAGCAACAAATCAACGCCATTGAGTAATACGACTGGGTATCTTTTCATCGCCTAATTTCTTGCACACTGTATTCAAGCTCTCCCACGCCCCCTGCCATTTCAGGTCACTGAGTTTATCTTTCAGGGGAACATCTGTCCGCAGGGTGGCTAACTGTCGAAAGAGTAATGCCTCATCGTAGTGCTGAATCAGGCTCCCGGTCAGGCTTGAGGCGCGGCCGGGGGTAATGGCTCCCACTTTCCACTTCCCCGCATCCTTTGGAATCGACTCGATATGTTCATATCGTGCAAGCACCGCGGAAGAAGACTTGGCTCCCCAGCCCGGAATGCCGGGGTAACCATCTGCTGAGTCACCTACCAGGGCAAGCCAATCGGGAATGGACTGCGGCTTCACGCCGAATTTTTCGATCACGCCTTTTTCATCGAGGATGATCTCGCGCCTGCGATCCCAGCACACAACACGATTGCCTGTCACCAACTGGGCGAGGTCCTTATCTGGCGAACAAATAAGAACCTGTTCAACGGATTTGCTTTTCGCAAACCGCACAGCGGCAGTCCCGAGTGCATCATCCGCTTCAAACTCGACCATCGGCCAGACAACAACACCCAAGGCGGATACGGCTTCTTCCGCCAAAGAAAATTGAGCCAGCAGATTTGGGTCAACGCCTTCACCGGTTTTGTACCCGGCATAAAGATCGTTGCGGAAGGATGGAATGACATGGTCGAAAGCGCAGGCCATGTGAGTCACATCCGGACTCGAAAGCAGCATGATGAGGCTTCGTAAAAGTCCGAGCGTTGCACCAACTTCCTGACCATTTGGGGCAGCCTTTGGAGGTGCGCCAAAATGGTTACGGAATAACTCATAAGTGCCGTCTATTAGATGAATCTTCATACAGGCTCCTTGCTCTTCCCTGTCTGTGGGGTTGAATTATTTGGCGCGTTGATATCGCTGATAAATAACACCTGTTGGAAGTGCTGAGGTCTCGATAAGTTTCAGATTCAGAGGCTTCCCTTCCGGGAATAAGCGCTTGCCAATACCCAGCACAAGTGGATACACATGCAGGGAAAACTCATCCACCAGGTCAGTCTCGATCAAGTTATGGACTAGGACACTGCTCCCATCCATAATGATATTTTTGCCGGGCTGGCTCTTCAGTTTGCGAATTTCGTTGATCACATCTTTGCTGATGAGACTCGAATCTCGCCAGGCATTCGCTGATTTCAATGTGTTGGAAACTACATACTTCTCAAATCCAGCAAATGGATCCTCCGCAGGGTTGGGTTCGAATGCTTCGCCATGCATCTGCCAGGTCTTGCGTCCCAGCAACAATGTATCGGCTTCAGTGAATAACTGACCGAAGTGGGAGCCAATATCGTCATGCCAGTATGGAAGAGTCCAACCGCCATGCGAAAAGCCGCCATCGGTATCTTCGGTCGGGCTGCCCGGTGCCTGAATGACACCATCCAGGGTAATGAACTCGTGAACAATTATTTTTCTCATGTTGATTCTCCTCTTGTTGACTGCTTCTTTTTGGCTTTCTTGGTTTTCCGTGCCTTACCATCGAGCTTTAAAGTACCCGAAGCGTCGCGATGAGTTCCTGTGGTTTGTCGCACTTCAAAATGTGGTCCTTTACGAATGACATAATCCAAAGCCCGCGCGTGCCCCAAGCCCAACCCATAATCCTTTTTAAGCCAGGCAATGATATCTTTGGATTCTGCAAGCTCCTTCTTTTTGGCTTCGGCTATGAACTGCTTGGGCGTCTTGCCCGTTTTTTCTTCGATATTATCCAAATAGGCTTGAAATGACATGATCGCTCCTATTTCTTTTTTGCTGAATTAAGTGACACTGCTTCACGAATCAATTCTTTCAAAGCGGCTTCATCAATTTTTGAATCTTCGCGAAAATCAATACTGCGGCCGGTTTTTGCTTCCAGTCCTGAGTTAATTAATTTTTTCGAATCCTTCAACGATGCACCCTTGAAAAAATTAAGTTTGATGTGGTCTTTAAAAGCGCCGCCAGCAACAACATTCCCTTTATATGCCCAAACTGGAGTACCCCACTTCCACTCTTCGGCAAGTTCAGGAGCGGCCTCCAAAACCAATTTTCTTAATCGCGCGAGCATCTTTCCGCGCCAGTCGTTTAATTCGGCGATGTGCTTGTCAATGTGTTGTGAGGGAGTTAAATCGGCCATGGGATAAGTCTCCTTATTTTTGTAATTTGATCAGGTCTTTCAACACCTTTTCCAACATCGGCTTCTTTGCCTTCACATCCTTCATGTCCGTAAAATACGCCATGCGCCGTTCTTTGTAATCCCCTTCCAACAACTTACTCTTGACCTTTGAAATCTGCGGATTATGAAACACAAGATGGATGCGCTTCTCCTCCCACAAATTAAAGGTCACCAAATACTCGCCTTTGTAATTGAAGGATGGAGCGTTCCATTTAATTTCTTCGTTGATATCTTTATTCACGCCTTTGATGATGGAACGCACCGCCTCCACCTCCGCCTTGAGCGGGTGACTGAGATTCTCGAGGAATTCATCCACCTTATCAGTGCGGCTGACGGGCGATCCCTTCTTCTTTTTCGACGTGCCATTTGCCGTTCCCGCCTTAAAAGACAATCCTTTTTCCTTGAGAGTGTCGCGCAGTATGCCAAGTGCTCTGGGACCCATCCCATGCAGTTGACCTATTTCAGCTTCAGAAACTTTGGTCAATTGCTCAAGGCGGGAATATCCCGCCGCTTCCAACGCCCGTGTGGCTGGGGCACCAATTTTAGGAAAAGCACTGGTGTTTTTATCCTTCATATTCACTCCTTTTTAAGATGGTTCCATTCCTAAGGCAGGGTTGATTTCGTCCGTCGTGTAACGCTTCGAGAGCAGATGATAGTATTTTGTTCTCATCGCGATCAGGGTCACAATCAGTCCAATGATACCTGTCACTGTGAAAACGAGGGCAATGCCGCGATCTGCTCCCGTGCCGAACCAATTGCCGATCAAACCAACGCCCATGCCCGTGGTCATGAACGGGATGAAGAAAAGCTCGGTAATGGGACCAATCATAAACGTAGTCAGAGGCGAAGCGGACATCTCCACGCTTTGGGCAAATCCGAAAACCCGTCCCTGCCTTTCGAGCGGGACAACTTTCTGAATGATGGTGTGTTCCGCCGCTTCAATGAACGGAACCACACTGATGTAAATGAACATGCCGATGGAAAGCAATACGATGGACGGCTGAATCGTGAAGACACTGGAGATGATCCAGATGACGATGTTGGCGGCGAACATCGCAAACAACGGATTTTTACCGAGACCCCATTTCGCAATAAAGAGTCCGCCGACGATGAATCCGCAGCTGAGAACCGCCCACAACACGCCCCACACTTGAACTGAAACCAGCGACAAGCCATAGGCATCCATTAAGCCCATGAACACGCCGCCTAAAAAGTTGTTGAACGTGGTGAAAAAGATCAATGCGATCATGCCAGGGATGGCAACCACAACCGCAAACGTGCCGCGCAGATCCACTTTGCCAAGTTTTCCATCCAGATGGACAATTTCATTCTCTGGGATATTCATGGAAAAGAGATGCGCGATCGAAAGGGTCATCACCACCATGGCGAGGATCAAGACCAGATACATGCCCGAATGTCCCACCAAAAATCCGCTGATGGCAGACGTGATGAGAAAGATGATTCCCGTGGTTGTGCCAACGAGACCGTTTGCCTTATCTCGTGAATCTTCGGGGATGAGGATGGTGACCAATGTCGGGAGCGCGATACCACGCAGGTTGCCAGCGATCACCCCAAGGAGGAGAAGCGGGACGAACATCCAAAGCGTGGTGCTGGTGGGATCTTTCCATGTTTCAGCGGGGGCGGTGATGTAAACCACAAATCCGATCGAGTAGATGACCAACGAGACAAAACCCGAAAGAAGCATTACATTCTTTTTCTTGTTATGGTCAACCAGACTCCCGAACCAGATGCCTGAAACCGCAACAGCTACCAGATAGATCCCCGAAACGATGGAGGTCGCCGTGACCGAATGCGTTTCGAGATAGATAAAAAATATCATCGCAAACCAGACGGTCATATTGGTGACATTGGCAAGCAGTGTATTACCGAGTATTTGATAAAACGTTTTCATTTTTCACTACCTCTAAAGGAACGACAAAGCCATTTATCTCTTTGTCGTCATAAAACAAGCTTTTGTTTGACACAGCAAATCATTATTTTTTCTAGAACATGCCGTGTTGATTAGGCGTCTCTTCAGGGATTTCCTGACCAAGATCCCACATCTCCACGATCTTTCCATTCTCAAAGCGGAAGATCTGCATGACAGCAGCGCCGAGTTCGTCAGGCTTATGCTTTACGAGAAAATGCACCATAACGAATTCGTCCTCTGCGATCATGCGTTTCACGTCAATGGCTTTCTTCGGATTCTGAATTGCATTTTCCTTCATCGCCGTGTGCAGGGCCTCTGCCGACCCTTCAAAATATGGGTTGTGATGCTTAAATCCATCGCCAACAAACCTTGAATAAGCTTCATCCGCTTTTCCTGTGGATGCCATCTCCAAAAAGGAAACGGCTGCATCTTTATTTTTATTTGACATGATGGTTTTCCTTTATCCTCCATTGGATACTGGCGGAATGTTTTGATTAAGGCGGAAAAAGTTATCAGGGTCGTAGCGGGCTTTGATGGCGGCGAGCCGCTCCCAGGTCCCGTTTGGATACGCGGCGCGGACTTGCGCCTCGTCCACATCCGCAAGGAAATTAACGTATGCACCGCCATCGCTTTGGCGCAGGTCTGCTTCGTACTTTGAGACCCATGCTTCATGAATTTCCTTGTCTTCGGGTGTGTTGTACAACGCAGCAAGATTCGCCATGATCTTAGATTGACGATGCGCGAACGCGGTCGCATCCGCAGGGACGCGCGCCATGGCACCACCCAACACACGCAATTGAGTCACAGCCATCGAAGCGGTTGAAGATTGCAGGCGATCCATGATCAGTTCAGCGACGGAACGGTCAACATGATCGAGGAACATGGTGCGTCCCGCCGCGACGGGGTGATAGCCGCCCTCTTCGGGAGGAAACATTTCAGGGTAGGTCATCGGGCGGATCATGTCTGCATAGGGCGTGGCAAGCGCACGAAAACGCGCGATAACCTTCTCTCCAACTTCAATGTCACCAGCAAACATCATCATTGCCATCATAATCATTTTGCCATGAGCTTCTTCAGGAATGAAAGGCATCGGGGGGGCGGGCGTCATAATGTTCAGGATGGTGGAAAGTTCGTTCGGAGCAGAATCAGCTTCCCGTAAGAAAGAGACGATCGTGTCTGGAGTCGCTGGCAGGAAAAGCATCCCGCCCAATACTCTATCCAGTTTATGCAATTGGAATTTGAAGCGGGTTGCAACACCAAAGTTTCCGCCGCCGCCACGGATCGCCCAAAAAAGATCGGGATGATTCTTGTCATCCACATGCAGGAGCTGACCATCGGCGGTCACAACCTCGGCAGCCAACAGGTTATCTATCGTCAGTCCATGCTTGCGGACGAGATAACCGACACCGCCGCCCAGTGTGATGCCGCCAAGACCGACTGTGCCTGTATCGCCAAAGCCTGTGGCGAGACCGTGCGCTGCTGTTGCAGTAACATACTCGCCAGCGGTTAATCCAGTTTCAGCCCAGGCAGTTTTATCCTGAACATTGATTTGCAGATCCTTCATACCTGACAGGTCAAGGATGATGCCGCCTTCGGTGGTGCTGTGACCTGCGCCGCTGTGCCCGCCGCTGCGGATGGCAAGCTCGATCCCAGTCTCGCGCGCCACCGACACAAGTCGGGAGACATCGCCCGCATCTGCAACTCGAACAATTGCAGCAGGGTGGCGGTCAACTCCGCCATAAAAGACGGTGCGCGCCTGTTCATAGCGCGGGTCATCAGGGGCGATGACCCGTCCATTGAAGAGCGCACGCAGTTCCTGAATCGAAGGGACTATTGAATTAAGAGTTTTAGATTTGGTGTTCATGTTTTTTTCTCCTTACTTCTAAAGTTTGTTTATGAACTTTTCAGATGACTTAATTTTATTGTCGATAATTAATTTTGCAAGTATACGCTGGTCAGGGATTGTTTCGCCTTCAATAATTCCTTGGGCGTCCCTTCGAACATAACCTTGCCGCCTTTGCTGCCGCCTTCGGGACCCATGTCAATGATCCAATCGGCGTTCTTGATGACGTGCAAATTGTGCTCGATGACAACGACAGTGTTGCCCGTGTCAACCAAACGATCGATGACTTGCATGAGATGACCAATATCCGACATGTGCAAGCCTGTGGTCGGTTCGTCCATGATGTAGATGCTTCCTTTTTTGTGCAGTTCGCTGGCGAGTTTGATACGCTGACATTCGCCGCCAGAAAGCGTGCTCAGAGGCTGCCCGAGACTCAAATAATCCAGACCGACATCGCTCATGGCTTGTAATTTTTTCAGAACTTCCTTAAGCTCGAAATATTCGAGCGCCTGTTCCACGTTCATTGCCAGCACATCGCTGATGGATTTGCCGTTGAGTTTGTACGCCAGCACTTCGTCCTTGAAGCGTTTACCGCCGCACACTTCGCAGGGCGATTTCACGCTGTCAAAAAATGACAACTCAGTGAAGACCACACCCAGCCCCTGACAGTTTTCATACGCACCCTTCGAGTTGAAACTGAACAGCGATGCCTGCACCTTGTTCGCTGAAGCAAACGCCTTGCGGACATCGTCCAGAATACCTGTATATGTAGCGGGATTGGAACGGCTGTTGACTCCCACCGCAGATTGATCGATCACAATCGCATCGGGATGTTGGTGTTGAAAGACCTCGTTGATGAGCGAACTTTTGCCAGACCCAGCCACGCCTGTGATCACGGTCAGCACGCCCGTTGGAATGTTCACGCTGACATTTTGTAAATTATTGACTTTCGCATTCTTGATCGGCAGTTTGCCTGTCGGTGTGCGAAATATATCTTTTATCGGGATGGATTGCTGCATGTGCCTGCCCGTGATCGTGTTCGCCTTGAGCAAATTTGCATAACTACCTTCGTAGACGATCTCGCCTCCATGCGGACCTGCAAGCGGACCCACATCAACGACATGGTCTGCCACTTTGATCACATCGGGGTCATGCTCCACGACGATGACCGTGTTGCCCTTGTCACGAAGTTTCTGAAGGAGCTCATTCATGCGATGCACATCACGTGGATGCAAGCCAATGCTCGGCTCATCGAAGATGTACGTCACATCGGTCAGGCTGCTGCCGAGGTGTTTGACCACCTTCACGCGCTGTGACTCGCCGCCCGACAGCGTATCTGTCTCGCGGTTGAGGCTGAGATACTCCAGCCCAATATCTACGAGTTCACCCAATCGTTCGAGAAGCGTCCGCACCATTGGCTGGGCGGCAGGCACTTTGATCCCTTTCACGGCTTCGATCAACTCGGGGATTTCCATGCTCGTCAGGTCGGCGATGTTGTACCCGTTGATCTTGCATTTCAGGACGTTCTGGTTCAACCGCGCACCGTTGCATTCGGAACAGGGACCCATCGTCATAAAAGGCTCCACCGACTTTTGAGTCCGCTCGGATTTGGTTTTTAGATCCTGCTTGATGTACTTGTTGGTAAAGCGGTTGATAATGCCTTCGTAAGTTATGTTGAAGTCTTTTGCCCCCATCCTGGTCTTGACCTTGATGGGTTCGCTATATAAAAGGTCATTCAATTCTTTTTGGGTGTATTTGGAAATTTTCTTATCAGGGTCGAATAAACCCGTATTGATTACATTACTCCAACCCCAACTCTCCACGGCGTATTCGGGGAATAGAATTGCGCCTTCATTCAAGGACTTGGATGTATCCAAAAACTTATCCATGTCCACATCCAGTTTACGACCGAGTCCGTTGCAGTTCGGACACATCCCTTGCGGGTCGTTGAAACCGAATACATTGGTGGGTCCCACATAAGGCTGCCCGATGCGCGAAAACATCATGCGCAGGATCGTGTTGATGTCGGTGATCGTCCCAACGGTCGAGTGTGAACCGCCGCCCATCCGCTTCTGATCCACTACGATGGACATGCTCAAATTCTCGATGGCGTCTGCATCGGGCTGGGAATACTTCGGCAAAAAGTTTCGCACGAACATGCTGAAGTTTTCATTCAGCAGTCGCTGCGATTCGGTCGCAATCGTATCGAATACAATCGAAGATTTCCCTGAACCTGACACGCCAGTAAAGATGGTTATTTTTCGTTTGGGAATGCGCAACGAGACGTTCTTTAAATTGTTTTCGCGCGCACCGCGAATCTCGATATATTCCTGGGGCATGGTCTCTCCTCTATACACTCTCTGATAAATATTAATGAAATGGGTGGGTAAAAGCAAGGTTGCTTTTACCCACCCAGGACAAAGGTGGCAATATTTTAGAACACTTATTCTAGTTAGTCAAGTCTTAACTCACTGCTTTTTTAACGAGCGTGGCGATCTTTGCCTCTTCGGCGGCGGTTAACTTGATCAATGCAAAAGCAGCAGCCCACATATTACCATCGTCCAGCTTCGCATCGGGCTGGAAGCCAAAGGTTGCATACCTCACGTTGAACTTACCTGCGGCTTGAAAGAAACAAATGACCTTGCCGTCCTTGTCCGCATATGCTGGCATTCCATACCAGGTTTTCGGCATGAGACTCGGTGCGGCGGCTGTGACGATCTCATGCAGCCTTTTTCCCATGGAGCGATCTGGTTCTTTCATCGCGCTGATCGCCGCAAGAATGGCTTTTTCACCTTCTGCCCTATCCTTGCCTGCACGTGCTTCCGCCTTCATCTCCTTGGCGCGATTTTTCATTGCGGCTTTTTCTTCGGCTGTAAATCCTTCACCAGACTTCGCGGCGGATTTTTTCGTATCTGTCTTTGCACTCATAAAAAATCTCCTTATCTAACTTGGGGTTGTTTTAAACCTTGCCTATAAATAAACTTACCTTTATAATAAAGATACTTCAAAATAAAGGTAATGTCAAGGGTATATTTCTATGACGAAATCAACTACAAAGACAGACTTGAAAAAACGAACCCTGATGGCAGTAAGGGATTATGGCGTTAATTTGACGCAGTTCCGAAACGCCATGAGTGAATGGGCAGGACTCAACGTAACCGACATGGAATGTCTCAGGCTTCTATTCCAAAAAGGCATTGCCACACCGTCTGAACTTGCCAGACATACGGGTCTCACATCTGGTGCAGCGACTGCCATGCTGGATCGGCTCGAAAAGGCTGGCTTAATTGAACGCCGACCCAATCCCAATGATCGCCGCGGGACTCTGATCGCTCCTGCGCAATCAAGCGCCGAAAAAGCTGCATCATGGTTTGAGTCCGCGAGAAAAGCACAGGACGAATTGGTTTCTAGTTACTCTGAAAGTGAACTGGAAATCATCGCTGATGTTTTTGAACGATTTGCAAAACTATGGGATCAGGAACGGGAGAAGTTAAAAGGAGAACAGTAGGGCTCATCGCCCCAACATCATTATCCAACCCTTGCCACCGCGTAAAAGTGATGGT
>JACRMH010000035.1 GCA_016219545.1 Chloroflexota bacterium
AATCGTATTATTGAAGGAAGCAAAAATATGCACCTGTCCGGAGGACAGGGTACGCTTCCCTTTTTTTGCGCCCGATGGGCGGCGGGTGGAACGAACACTCTGAGCCATTTTTCTTTTACCTTTCGGACAGGATTACTTCTTACCGCCCTTACGACGGCCACGACCGGCAACAGTCTTCTTGGTGCCTTTTCGAACACGCGCATTCGTCTTTGTGCGCTGCCCTCTTACGGGCAGGTTACGACGATGGCGCAAGCCGCGATAAGAGCCGATTTCGATCAGGCGCTTGATGTTCAATTGAACTTCGCGACGCAAATCGCCTTCGACTTTGAAGTTTTTTGAAATAAATTCGCGAATGGCGGATACATCCGCTTCGCTTAAGTCTTTAATGCGCGTGTCAGGATTGACTTTGGTTTGAGCCAAAATCTTTTGCGCACGAGTCGGTCCAATACCAAAAAGGTAGGTTAGCCCAACTTCAACCCGCTTATTGCGGGGCAGATCAACACCTTCAATTCTCGCCATAGGTCACCACACTACCCCTGTCTCTGCTTATGTTTTGGATTTTCGCAAATAATAAATATTACTCCCTTGCGCCGAACAATGCGGCACTTGGAACAACGCTTGCGAATGGAGGGCGAAACTTTCATTATTCAATCTCCTTACTTGCGGCTTGTCTCAGACAGCCAAAGGTTGCGATTATACTTGCTATTTTTATATTCGTCTATATATTTACGGTTTTCTGCATGGTTCACAGAACAGTCAGGATGAGGGGGTCTCCTTCGGTGACGGCGATCGTATGTTCAAAATGCGCCGTCAAGGAACCATCTGCAGAAGCAACCGTCCATTTATCTGGCAGGACGCGGGTTTCGTGCGTCCCAATAAGTACCATTGGTTCAAGAGCTATGGTAATTCCTGGTCTGAGGAGCATGCCGCTTCCTGCGGTACCGATATTTGGCACCTGGGGACCTTCATGCATCTTGCGACCCACTCCATGACCGGTATATTCACGTGTCACATGGAGTCCATGACTCTCTACGTAATTTTGTATCGCTGCTGAAATATCACCTGTGCGCCTGCCTTTACGCATATACTCAATTCCAGCATAAAGAGCACCTTCAGTAACTTTCAGCAAATTCGCTGCTTGGGGAGAAACCTCCCCTACTCCGGCGGTGAAAGCTGAGTCTGCAACGAAACCTTCGTGGATCGTTCCGCAGTCTATCGAAACTATATCCCCTTCCTTCAACTTACGTTTAGGGTGAGGGATGCCATGCACCATCTCGTCATTGATACAGACCGTGATGGAGGCAGGGAACGGCGGAATGCCATAACCTTTGAAGGGCGATACGCATCCGTGTGACTTCAGCACATCCTCAGCAGCCGCGTTGAGGTCAGCCGTTGTCACACCGGGTTGTAAACGTTCTCTTACTGCGGCCAGAACTGTGGCATTGATGTGCCCTGCTTCGCGCATAATTTTGATCTCGGCAGGACTTTTAATATTGATCTGGCGTTCCAAACTCATTCAACCTACTTTTCAACAAAGCCTTTTAGGCTCTGCATACTCACAATATAATATTTTTTACCGCAGAACATAAATCCAATGAAACCTGTTCAACAGCTTGCGCTCCATTGACCTCGATCAATTTACCGCTCTTACGATAATATTCAACAAGCGGAATGGTCTGTTCGAGATAAACCCGGATTCGCTTTGTCACAGTTTCCACTTTGTCATCTTCGCGTTGGTACAAATCAGAACCATCAAGGTCACATACACCAGTCTGTTTCGGTGGATTAAACATTTGATGATATATATGACCATTTGCCCGGCAAGTCCAGCGCCCGCTGATCCTTTCGACAAGGACCGACTCGGGAGCTGTAATATAAGGGACTGCTTTTACCTGTCCGTTAAATTCGGCAAGCATTTTCTCGAGCGCAACAGCCTGTGCCGGGTTGCGGGGAAATCCGTCTAGGATCGCACCAATTTCACAGTCCGGGCGATTGAGGCGCTCGCGAATCATATTTATGGTCACATCATCCGGCACCAGTTCGCCTTTATCTATAAAAGATTTGGCGTGTTTACCGAGTTCTGTTTGATTTTTAATGTTCTCGCGAAAAAGATCCCCAGAGGAGATATGTGCAAGTTTTTTGGTATCAGCCAGTATCTTGGCTTGGGTTCCTTTACCAACACCGGGGGGACCGAGCAGGACGATAAAGGTTGCCATAAAAACTCCTTTTAGCGCACGAGCAGGGAATCTTGATAACCGTGTAACTTTAGTTCTGCGTCGATGTTCATGAATGTATCACGTACCACACCGACAACAATGAGCAAACCTGAAGATGAGACAAGGAACACATTCGTTTGAGTACTTGCCGCACCCAGACCGAGCAATTTCAACAATAGACCGAGAAGAAATGGCATAATCGCGATTACGCCAAGAAAGACGGCGCCAGGCAGAGTGATGCGCCGCTGAACCGTGCTCAAGTATTTTTGAGTCGGGATGCCTGTGTGTACACCAGGAACTGTGGCACCGGCCTTCTTTAAGTTATCCCCATAATTCTGTTGATCGAACAAAACAGAAGTATAGAAGAATGTGAAGGCTACTACCATTAGGAAGTAAAGTGTCCAGTAGCCGCCATTACTTGTTCCGGAGCCGCTAAAAAAGTTTTGTACGCTGACAAAGAAACTGGCGACATCTGCATTAGTGCTACTGGTAAAGTAACTTGCCAGAATCGCAGGGAATTGCAGAATGGCACCCGCAAAAATGAGCGGGATCATACCGGAGAGATTCACCATCAAGGGTAATGTACCTTTCACCGGCATGGACATACGACTGCCCATACGACGGCCAGGGTACATGACCGGCACGTTGCGGCGACCTTGCTGCACATAAACAATAGCAAACACTGTTAGCACAATAATAACAATGGTAAAGATAAGCATGAACACGGCCGTGCTTTTATCTGCAAGAAGGGATAGCAGTTGTTTAGGCATTTGCGAAACGATACCCGCAAAAATAATCAGGGAAAGTCCCTGCCCGCGAATACCGTATTCCGAGATCAACTCACCCAGCCAGATGGCGAACATGGTTCCGGCTGTCATTGAAACGAGGATGGTCAATGAATGAAGCCAAAGGTCGGCTGAAAATCCAAATTCAAGAATTTTCTGTCCAACCGGTGAGTTAAGGGAAGACGAATTAAAGATGTTGATCTGGCCTATCGCTGAAAGTGCGGCCATCGGGACGGCAAGGTAGTACGTCCACTTTTCCTGCCAACGGCGAGCTTCCCGCGGATCCTCTTCCATTTTGCGTTGTAACGCGGGAATGATGGGGATCAATAATTGTAAAATGATCTGTGCGGTAATGTATGGGTACACACCCATTGATAACAAGGAGAAGTTGGAAACCGTACCACCTGAGAGCAGGTCAAGAAAACCGAGAAAGCCTCCCCCGCTGGTGGACAAATTACGGTATTCAGCAAGGACCGCGAAATTTACGCCGGGGGCCGGCACATTCGCCGCAAGGCGAAAGATCGCCAGGAGTACAAAAGTAACGATCAATTTACGGCGAATATCTTCCGATTTCCAAAGGTAACGCCAGCCTGAAAAAGAACTCTTCATGCAATGTATCCTTTTATAAAAGGGTTAGGCGATCAATTCAACTGTGCCGCCAGCCTTTTCAATCTTGGCTTTGGCGCCTGCGCTAATGCGATGTACGCGCACTTTAAGGGCAACAGTCATCTCACCGCGACCAAGAACAACTGTCGGGTTGCGTGAGTCGCGCAGGAGGTGCGCCTGTTCGAGGGCTTCGGGAGTCACATCCGCATTGGCTTTGAAAGATTGTGAAAGCTGATCAAGGTTTACTTCATTATAGAAAACCTGATTCGGCGGAGTGAATCCTTCACCGCGGATGAAGGGCAAACGGCGGAAGAACGGCAGGTTGCCGCCCTGGCGGTACATATGACCGTTTTCGCCGGAGCGTGCGCCTGCGCCTTTGGTACCACGACCGGCGGTTTTACCCTGCCCTGCCGAGATACCGCGTCCCACGCGTTTTCGATTCTTTTTTGACCCAACATTGGGTACGAGATCGTGAAGTTTCATATTCAACCTACTCTTCGATCTTGAGCAAATGGATGATCTTGTTCAACATGCCGCGTAATGCAGGCGTGTCCTTGTGCTCAACAGTTTGATGTAATCGGCGCAAACCAAGCGCCTTGACAGTAGCCTTTTGATCCTTGGGAAAGCCGATATCGCTTTTGACCCAGGTGATGCGCAATGTCTTGGGGGAAGTTTCCTGCTTAGGCATGCTGCTTCCTCCGTTCCCAGAATGGCATCAACTCTTCGGCGCGTTTGCCGCGGCGAGCCGCTTCAATTGCCGGTGAGCGTAATCCATCCAGTGCGCCAAAGGTGGCCATGACCACGTTCAGCACATTTGCGCTTCCCATGGACTTGGTGAGAATATCACGGATGCCTGCCAATTCCAACACCGCGCGCACGCCACCAGCCGCAATAACGCCGGTACCAGCAGACGCAGGTTTGAGGAATACTTTAGCTCCAGCCACCTTACCCAATGTTTCGTGAGGAATGGTGGTGCTGGACAGGTTGACCATCCGCAAATCTTTGCGGGCACGTTCGGAGGCTTTGCGCATCGCATCAGGCACAGCGTTAGCCTTACCGACGCCCATGCCGATGGTTCCGTTCTTGTCACCAACGACAACTGTCACACGGAAGCGGAAGCGGCGTCCACCTTTAACGACCTTTGAAACGCGGGCGATTTCGATGACTCGCTCTTCAAAACCGTCCTGCACCTCAAACTGTTGTTGTTTTTCAAATTTCTTTTCTGCCATATCTTTCTCCAGTAACGTAACAACGACTTAAGCCGTTATTACAACTTCTAGAATTGCAGTCCGCCTTCGCGCGCGCCATCAGCCAAAGCCTTGACACGCCCGACGTAACGGAAGCCACCACGATCGAACACAACGGACGAGATGCCCTTGGACTTGGCGCGTTCTGCGACGGCTTGTCCGATGGCTTTTGCCTGTTCAACCTTCTTCAAACCTTTCATTTTCTCGCGCAGTTCTTTATCGACTGTGGAGGCGGAGATCAGAGTGTTGCCATCCATATCGTCAATGACCTGGGCATAAATGCCGGTGAGACTCTTGAACACATTCAAACGCGGACGGGCGGCAGTGCCAAATACATGTTTGCGTACGCGGATGTGGCGGCGTTCGCGAGCAATAGAACGAGTTTTCTTAGCCATGATTTACTTGGCTCCTTTCCCGGCCTTGCCAGCTTTGCGACGGACACGTTCGCCCTGGTAACGGATACCCTTGCCATGATATGGCTCAGGTGGACGCACCTCGCGGATATTTGCCGCTATCTGACCGACCAATTCCTTATCGAAGCCCAGCACCTTGATTAGGCGGGTCTTCGCATCTGTTTCAAATGAGACACCGGCCGGGGGTTCCATCTTGACCGGGTGTGAATAACCAACAAACAAAGCGAGGTTCTTCCCTTCCATTTCAGCGCGATAACCTACGCCCTCAACCTGAAGGACAACTTCAAAACCCTTGCTTACGCCGTGGATCATATTTGCGATCACAGCGCGTGTAGCGCCGTGCAGGGCGCGTTCCGCGGGCAGATCCGAATTGCGGGAGATGTTCAATTGATTGTTCTCCATCTTGATACCAATCAAGGGGGAGAATGATCTAAACAACTCGCCTTTCGGTCCTTTCACGCGGACATCAACACCTTTAACATCCACCTGCACGCCGCCGGGGATTTCTACTGGTAAACGACCAATACGAGACACAGTATCCTCCTACCAGACTTTGCAGATGATCTCGCCGCCCACGCCCAACTGTCGAGCGCGCACGCCGGTCATGACACCCTTGGGGGTTGAGAGAATGGCAACGCCAATTCCCGACAGCACCCATGGAATATCAGTTTTCTTGGTGTAGATGCGGCGTCCGGGTCTGCTAACACGTTCCAGCCCGGAAAGCACTGGACGGCGTTCGCGGCGGTCGCCAACGTACTTGATCTTGACTCGCAAGACTTTCTGCGCTTCGAGATCGCCATCTACAACTTCATAACTTTCGAGGAAGCCTTCATCCTTGAGGATCTTGGCGATCTCTACTTTAATCTTTGAGTTGGGCATTGCAACCTGGGCATGTCCTGCGAGCACAGCATTGCGAATGCGGGTCAACATATCAGCGATTGGGTCAGTTAATGACATGATCTGCCTCCACCTGGGGTTACCAGGACGCCTTTATAACGCCGGGGATTTTACCGGTCAATGCCAACTCACGGAAGCAAATTCGGCACAAACCGAAGCGGCGGATATAACCGCGTGGGCGTCCACAACGCTGACAGCGATTCCGTACCTGCACGGCATATTTGCGGCGCAGTTCACGATATTGCATACATTTTTTTGCCATAGGTTAAGCATCCTTCTTGCTACTGAACGGCATTCCGAGCAATTTCAATAATGCGCGTGCCTGGTCATCAGACATGGCAGAGGTCACAATGGTAACCTCCATACCGCGCAATTTATCAATTTTGTCATACTCGATCTCAGGGAAGACCAATTGATCTTTAAGACCGAGGGTGTAATTACCACGACCATCAAAGGCATTCGCCGACACGCCGCGGAAATCGCGCACGCGGGGCAATGCAATATTGATCAGACGGTCAAGGAAGGCCCACATGCGGGGTCCTCGAAGTGTGACCTTCGCGCCAATCAGGCGTCCTTCGCGCAGCTTGAAGTTCGCAATGCTCTTGCGTGCCTTCGTCTGCACGGGCTTCTGGGTTGTGATGGTAGTCAAGTCTGCGGTGGCGGCGTCAAGCGCTTTGGGATTATCCATCGCTTCGCCAAGGCCGATATTTACAACAACCTTTTCGATGCGCGGTATCTGCATAACGTTCTTGAAACCGAACGACTTGAACAGGGCCGGAGCCACTTCGTTATTATAGAGTTCTTGCATTCTGTTCATCTTTATTTGCTCCACGGCCTAGTCAATCGTGGCCTCACAGTTCTTACAAACACGGTGGGCGCCTGCATCGTCACGCTGAACGCTGACGCGGGTAGGCTCACTGCATTTGGGGCAGACGAGCATCACGTTCGAGATGTCCACTGTCCCTTCAAACTGGATACGGCCCGGATTCATGTTGCGACCTGCCTGCGTCTGAACCTGCTTCTGATGTTTGGTGCGGATGTTGACACCCTGCACTACAATGCGGCGATCATCGATCAATACATTAATGACCTCGCCGCGCTTGCCTTTATCCTCAAGCTTGCCGCTGATCACTTCTACTGTATCGCCTTTTCGAATCTTAACTTTCATTCTTCGCTCCTACAGTACTTCCGGGGCCAGCGACACGATTTTCATGTAGCCCATATCGCGCAGTTCGCGCGCCACGGGTCCAAAAATACGTGTGCCCCTCGGGTTTTCGCCATCGGCATCCAGGATGACCGCGGCATTATCATCAAAGCGAATGAATGAGCCATCCTCGCGGCGCCATTCCTTTTTGCAACGCACAATAACGGCTTTTACAACTTCGCTTTTCTTCACAGAACCTTGCGGCGCGGCGGCTTTCACGGTTGCAACCACCACATCGCCAATTGATCCATACTTGCGCCTCGAACCACCCAGTACATGGATGACGAGCAATTCGCGCGCGCCTGTATTATCAGCAACCTTCAATCGAGACTCATGCTGAAGCATAGTTTATTCTCCTACGCCTTGGTCAGCGGTTCGGGTCTCACGCTTGACAACAGTTTCAACTGCCCAGCGCTTATCACGAGACAACGGGCGGGTCTCAACGATCTGGACCTCATCACCGATCTGACAGCCGATCTCATCATGCGCCTTTACGCGGGAGCTGGAATAAACCACTTTCTTGTAAAGAGGATGACGATACTTGCGAGTGATTTCCACTACGACAGTCTTGGTCATTTTATTGCTGGTGACTACACCAGTCATACGACGACGATTATTCATTAAGCACCTTCCACAGCGGCGCGCTCAGACTCGCGCAAGATCGTTACCATGCGGGCGATGTCACGGCGCAGCAAGCGAATGCGGCTCGAGTCAGTTAACTGACCGGTCACCTGCTGGAAGCGCAGTTTCATCATCTCTTCTTGTGAATCGGAGATCTTGGTTCGGATCTCTTCCGCCGCCATTTTGCGGACATCTTCAACTTTCATAGCCTTCATACTTATTCTCCTCCTGCGGGGCGAGCCACAACTTTGGTCTTGATGGAGAATTTATACTGGGCGCTTTTCAAAGCGGCAATTGCGATATCGGCAGACAAGCCGCTGACCTCGAACATTACGCGGCCCGGCTTGACCGGAGCCACATAGTACTCCACATTACCTTTACCGGAACCCATGCGGGTCTCGGGCGGCTTGTGTGTATACGGCTTGGCTGGAAAAATACGGATCCAGATCTTACCGCGGCGCTTCATCCCACGCACGATGGTGCGACGAGCCGCTTCAATTTGACGGGCTGTGATCCAGCCCGGTTCCAACGCTTGCAGACCATATTCGCCGAAGGAAATTTCCGCACCGCGGAGAGCCTTTCCTGTCATGCGACCGCGCATCTGCTTGCGCCACTTTACACGTTTTGGCATCAACATTTCAAATACCTCTTCTCAGCTACATCGCGATTACTCGCTGACGTATACGCCTTCTGTTGCTTCAACTTTTTCTTCAACGTTAGGCTGTACTTCACCTTTATAGATCCAGACTTTTATACCGATCTGGCCAAATGTAGTGGCGGCTTCAGTTGTAGCAAAATCAAGGTTGGCACGCAGGGTTTGCAGAGGAACACGTCCTTCGCGCAACCATACATCACGAGACATTTCTGCGCCGCCCAAGCGACCACCGCAGAGGATCTTGATCCCTTCGGCGCCCTGCTTGATGGCTTGCTGAATGGCGCGCTTCATTGCGCGGCGATAAGCAATGCGTCTTTCGAGTTGGTCAGCAATATTTTTGGCAACCAGCATCGCATCGGTATCGGGCGAGGAAATCTCTTTGATGTCCAGTTCGATCTTCTTGCCAACCAGTGCTTCAAGCGCCTGACGGATCTTCTTCACGCCTTCGCCTTTGCGACCAATCAAAATACCGGGCTTGGCAGTGTGGATGGAGATCCGGATCTTGCCGGGAGTGCGCTCCACATCAATGCGGGAGATGCCAGCCTTACCGTCTCTTACTGCATCGGGCATTTGCTTGCGAAGTTCACGGACTTTTTGATCAGCAGCTGCCCCACCTTTTGAGAACTTGCCAAGCAATAAGGTGCGGATGGCAAAGTCCTGGTGTAATTGCAGACGATAGGTGTTGCCTTCAGCAAACCAACGTCCGCCCCACGGCTGGTTGATTCCCAAACGAAAACCAATAGGATGTACTTTTCTACCCATATAATTCTCCTTAAGCTCCGCGCTCGCGCAATACAACGGTCACATGTGAGCTGCGGCGCAATATCGGTTTGAAACGACCACGAGCGCCGAAGCGTCTCCATTTGCGGGTGGGGGCCTCATCAGCTGTGATCTTGGCCACGAACAGGTCATCACGACTGACGCCGAAGTTCTCTTCAGCATTTGCCACCGCAGAAGCAACCAATTTTTGTACAGGTAATGCAGCGCGCTTGTTGACGAAGCGAAGGATCTCCAATGCTTCATTTGCGCTCTTGCCGCGCACCATATCGATCACGATGCGGACCTTTTGGGCGGAGAGGGAAAGATGACTAATTTTTGCTTGAATATCATGCATGTTTCACTCTCCTTTACGCCGCAGCGGCTTTCTCGCTGGTCTGGTGACCGCGGAATGTGCGCGTCGGGGCGAATTCACCTAACCGGTGACCGACCATGTTTTCGGTAATGTAGATCGGCACATGGCGGCGTCCGTCGTGAACTGCAATGGTATGTCCAACCATCTGCGGGAAGATCACAGAGGCGCGACTCCATGTGCGGACAACTTTCTTTTCATTTTTCTGGTTCATGCCTTCAATACGCTTGAGCAATTTCGGCTCAATGTAAGGGCCTTTTTTTAATGATCTTGACATGTATAAGTACCTCGTCTAATTCTTAGCGGCTCGTCTTACTGCGACGACGCACGATGTACTGATCGGTCTTTTTATTGACACGGGTCTTCTTGCCGAGAGTGGGTTTACCCCACGGGCTCTTGGGACCTGGGAGACCGACTGGCTGGCGACCTTCACCACCACCGTGAGGATGGTCGCGAGGACTCATTGCAGTACCGCGAACGGTTGGGCGAATACCCAAGTGACGTTTGCGTCCAGCCTTACCAAGTTTGACGTTGCCATGGTCAAGATTGCCGATTTGACCAATCGTTGCGTAGCAAACCTGATGGATGAGGCGAACCTCACCGGAAGGCATACGGATCTGGGCAAAGTCCCCTTCCTTGGCCAACAGTTGGGCCGCGCCACCTGCTGTGCGAACCATCTGCGCACCTTTGCCTGCTTTGATCTCAATGTTATGGATCAATGTACCGATCGGAATATTGCTGATCGGAAGGCAATTGCCGGGGCGGATTTCAGCATTAGGACCGGAGACAATTGTGTCGCCAACTTTTAATTCCAAAGGCGCAATGATGTAACGCTTCTCGCCATCCACATAAAAGAGAAGAGCGAGGCGCGCGGTGCGATTCGGATCGTACTCAACCGCCGCAACTTTAGCGGGAATACCATGCTTTTCGCGTTTGAAATCAACAATACGGATGAAACGACGAGCGCCACCGCCGCGATGTCGAACTGTTACGCGACCTTGAGCATTACGTCCGCCATGTCTGGGTCTGTTGACCAGCAGAGAACGTTCCGGCGTGCTCTTGGTAATTTCTTCAAACGTATAACCGGTCATATCGCGCATGCCGGGTGTTACTGGTTTATATTTTTTTACTGCCATTATTGCACCCCTTCAAAGATCTCGAGGGGCTTGCTTCCCTCGGCAAGGGTAACAATGGCCTTTTTGAACGCAGACCTGCGCACCAACATACGACGACTCTTGGTGCGGCGTCCACGTTTGGCAGGCGCATTGATAGTATTTACGCTCGCAACAGTGACATCGAACAGTGTTTCCACTGCATCTTTCACCATGGTGCGGGTCGCTTCATTGGCGACAACAAAAGAATACTGATTCAACTTGCTTGATTGATAATTGGATTTCTCAGTTACCAATGGGCGGACGAGGACATCATATAAATTAGTCATGTCTCTCTCCTTTATCCTAGGTGCGCAACAAGCGCATCAATTGTCTTAATTGGCAGGACGACTTTATCGAAATTAAGTACGTCACGCACATTCAAATAGCTGGCGAGCAGGACTTTGGCACTTTCAATGTTGCCAGTGCAGCGCATGACATCATCATAATTCTGATCTTTGACAGGCATCAGAACCAGTGCCGTCGAAGCGCCCACTAAATTGATCAATGTCTCAGCCATAACTCGGGTCTTGAGCTCTTGGATATCAAGCGCGTCAATGACCACAATTCCAGCCTCAGCGGCTTTCACTGTCAGAGCGGATCGCAATGCAGCTTGACGCATCTTTTTCGGCATCTGCTGTTCGTAACTGCGCGGATGTGGTGTATGGATACGACCACCACCCACAAACTGCGCGGCATTGGTTGACCCTTGGCGGGCACGGCCGGTACCCTTTTGTTTCCACGGCTTTTTGCCGCCGCCAGCAACTTCACCACGAACTTTAGTCTGGTGTGTGCCGAGACGGGCATTTGCCATTTGGCGGGTATAGGCCTGATGCATCAGGTCCATATTTACAGGGGCTTCAAAAAGCTCGGCGGGTAATTCCATCTCGCGAACTTTCTGACCCTTCAAATCAAGAACATCTACTTTCATGGTTATTTGGCTCCCGTTTCCTGCGCGCCTATTGCTTGCGCGCTTCCTTAATCATCACGAGACTACCCTTGCCGCCAGGAACTGCGCCATTAATTGCGAGCAGATTCCGTTCCGCATCCACCATGACGATCTTGATGTTCTGAGCAGTGACACGATCCACGCCCATATGACCCGAGTTTCGGTGTCCTTTATAGACGCGACCTGGTGTAGTACCCGATCCACTAGAACCGGGTGCGCGATTGCGGTCAGATGTACCGTGTGTGGCGTTCATACCGTGGAAGTGGTAGCGTTTTACAACACCGGCAAAGCCCTTGCCTTTGCTGACACCGATCACATCCACTCTTTCGCCCACGGCAAAAGCATCGACAACAGTCAATTTGTCACCGACTTTTAATCCGTGGTCCTTGGCACGAAATTCGCGCAAGTAGCGGACAGGGGAAATCTCATTGGCTTTTAAGTGACCTAATTGACCGCTTGTTAAGCGCTTGGGGTTCGCTTCGCCAAAGCCCAGTTGCACGGAGGAATAACCTTCCTTCTCCGGCATACGTACCTGGGTAACGTAACATGGCCCAGCTTCGATGAGTGTTACTGTATAGGCAACACCTTGTTCATCGAAGAT
Organism: Chloroflexota bacterium; assembly: GCA_016219545.1. Taxonomy (GTDB): domain Bacteria; phylum Chloroflexota; class Anaerolineae; order Anaerolineales; family Villigracilaceae; genus Villigracilis. Next base: position 12,475 of record JACRMH010000035.1, read on the forward strand.
CTGGGTCATGCCAATCTTCTTTCCAATAAGCCCTTTCAACATACTCAATTTTCTCCTTCAGAAGATATTGACGAGACTGCCAACCGGGGCGTCGGTCGCATCATCTCCGTGCAGCGCAGTCAGAAGGTCTGGTGCGAAGCGGTTGTGTCGGTTCTACAACACAGACCTA
>JACRMH010000036.1 GCA_016219545.1 Chloroflexota bacterium
ATGAATCGCGCAGGCTCGGTGGGGAAATCGGCGAACCAATAAACCATTTCAATTTGTTCGGGCGTGAATGATTGACCGTTATTCAGATGCGCGCCAGCTTTTACCAGCAATGCGCGATACACCCTGGTCTGCCAGCGGATATGAAGCCATTCATTCTTCGGGCGCTTGCGATAGGTCTTCCAATCGAAGATGACCGCGCGGTCTTTGTTGATGGCAATAAGATCGTATTTTGCAACGAGACGGAATTTTCCAAGCGGCGCGGAAAGGGTGGCTTCCGCGTAAAGACCTGACAGGTCTCTCAGACCTGTCAGGTCTTTAGCATTAAGATAATTCTCCCACCACCTTTGCAGGTTATCCGTGTTCGCCAATTTACCGACCTGCTCTGCTGGAATCCCAATCAGATGCTGCTGCACAAGGCGGTGAAAATATTCGCCTTCCTGTTGATGTTTTTCGTTTTCGAGGGCGGGCTCAGCCTCTTCAGCGGGATAAGAGAGCCGCTTGAGATAACGCAATTCAAAACAGCGCGGACAATCGTTATAGTCCTGCAGTGATGATTGGCTGAGGGAGCGCAACTGTTCCATCATGTTCTTATTTTGCCACAGATTTCAGTTATAATCGCGAACATGATCTACGAATTTCGTGCAGGCAAATCCCCACTTGTCATTGGCGTACGCGGCTTCAATTTTCAGGAGCCTTCTATAAACGCGCCTGTACGCTGAAAGTATTTTGTCAACTTTCTCACGCCGCAGGTTGCCCCTGCGGCGTTTTATTTTTAACAACGGAAAACAAAATGGTACAACTTCAACTTGCAAACATCACATTAGTCCTCGGTGCAAAACGCATCTTTGAAAATTTAAATTGGGAGATTCAGCGCGGACAAAAGATCGGTCTCATTGGCGCGAATGGGGCAGGGAAATCTTCGCTCTTCAAGATGATCGAAGGGGAGCATTCTCCCGAAATGGGCGGGACTATCACCCGCGCCCGACTCATTACAACGGGATACCTGTCCCAGTCACCCGAGCTTGATTCTTCGCTGACGGCTCTCGATGCCGCGCTTGCGGGCAATCCGCGCGTGGCAGAAGTCCATGCTGAATTAGAACGCGTGGAAAATTCTTTAGGCAATCCTGAAGTCTATGGTGATGAGCGTAAACTTCAACGCGCGCTTGAAGTTCAACACAAGCTAATCGAAGAGTACAACTCATTCGGCGGTGACTCTTATCCTGCGCGCGTGCGCGATCTACTGCTCGGGCTGGGACTCGCTCAAAGTGAATTGACCAAGCCCCTGTCTGTGTTGAGCGGGGGACAGAAAAAACTGGTCGGGCTGGCGCGTCTGCTCCTTGTCCGCCCGGATATTTTATTGCTCGACGAACCCGATAATCATCTCGACCTGCCCGGAAAAATTTTCCTTGAAAAATTGATCCGCGAATACGAAGGGACGGTGGTGCTGGTCTCACATGACCGCTATTTGCTGGATGCATCCGTTACACACATCGCCGAGTTGGAAGATGGCAAGCTGACTCTATTTGAAGGCGACTATTCGTCTTACATCACCGACAAAGAAATGCGCCTGGCGCGGCAGGAAGAGTTGTATCAGATCCAGCAGCGCGGACTCGCGCGTATGGAAATGGCGCTCAAACGTTATAAAGTGTGGGTGGAGTTTAGCGACAAATTTGCCAGCCGCATCCACGCCATGGAAGCGCGTATAGCCCGCGTGGATAAAATTGATAAACCTAATTTAGACCGCAAACGCATGGACTTGCGTCTCAGCGGCTGGCGCGGATCGAACAAGGTCTTGGAACTGGCTGGTATTTCAAAGTCATTTGGCTCGAAGAAAATATTTTCGAATATCAACGAAACCATCTGGCATGGTGAGCGCGTTGGGCTGATCGGTGCGAACGGAGCGGGCAAGTCTGTGCTATTGCGGATGATCCTCGGCAACGAAACACCTGATACGGGTGAGATAAAGATCGGTCCCAGCATTTCCATTGGGCATTATGCGCAGGAACATGAAACGCTCGATTTCAATCAAACTGTTGTAGATGCTGTCCGCTATGCGGGTGAGATGAGCGAGTCAAGAGCAACCGCGTTTTTGCTTCATTATCTTTTTACTTACAAACAAGTCTCGCAAAAGATCAGCGAACTTTCTGGCGGAGAGCGCAGCCGCTTGCAATTGGCGCTGGTGGTTTTATCTGGCGCAAATTTCCTGCTGCTGGATGAACCAACGAATAATCTTGACATCGCTTCTGCCGAAGTGCTGGAGCAGGCGCTCGAAGATTTTGTCGGCACTGTGCTTGTCATTTCCCATGACCGTTATTTCTTGGACCGCACCGTGGAGAGATTGCTTGTGATCGAGAATGGTCAACTCATGGAATATCAAGGCGGCTATAGCGATTACCTTGAGAAGAAAGATAAGTAGGTTGTATGGTGGGCGGGTTTGTTGTAACCCGCCCACCATGTAATCCCATAGAGTGTCAGGCTAAAAGCCTGACCTACAATGTCCAGGGAAAAGCAACCTTGGTATTCATTCAGTGTTCCAATCCTTAACCAATAAAGGAGGCTGATATGGCACAAGCTGGAATGCACGCAATGGTTGGGATGGTGACTCGCAAGTTCGCAAATAAACGTCAATGGCTTTTGCTGGGAGCAATACTGGGAAGTTTCATCCCCGATATGGATAACTTCGGGGTGGCAGTGGCAACTGTCATGAAGTTGCCGACTGCCGGCATCCACCGCACGCTGACTCATAGCGTATTCTTTGTTTTGGCTGTCGTTGCAATTTTCTATTTAATTGGACAGGTCAAAAAAGATGTGCGTTGGGGCAATCTCGGGGTGGGACTGGGGCTGGGCATTTTGCTTCACATCTTGCTGGATATATTTTTATGGTTCAATGGCGTGGCGCTGTTTTGGCCCTTTCCGCTTTGGGTCAATATTTGGGCGAACACTACCGCGCCGGAATGGTTCATGAAATTCATGGACCCCGCCGAGTTCCTTTTGTTCGGCGGCTACCTTTGGGCATTATCCAACTGGTCTAATAGATACAAAACTGACGGGGATTTTGCAGGCAAGCTCCGCATGTGGATGATCCTTGAATTCGCGCTGTTTGTGATCTTTACCCCGCTGGTTTATATGATGTCAAAAGGCTTTGCGACAATTTTCGGAGCCATTTATCTTTTCTCGATCATGATGGCCTTTATCGTAACCATCCGCATGAGGAAGACAATCGAGGCTGCAGAAGTATAATTGCCATAACATGAATGCCACTTTCAACAAAAACTGGTACGCGCCTACTTTCTCCGGTCTGCTTGAAAAACGCCGTGAGGGATGGGTCATTGTTGGAGTGGGTGCATTGCATTTAGGATTGAGCCTTGCGGGATTGCCCGCATGGAGTTGTCCCATTCTTGCGGCAACAGGCGTTCCCTGTCCGGGCTGTGGACTTACCCGCGCGACCATGCAACTTATTCATGGCGACTTTTCCAGTTCATTCCGAACTCACGCTTTTGCCCCAATATTCCTATTTGCAATGCTTGTAATGATCGTTACACTTGTTTTACCTGAACCTCAAAGAGTCACTTTGCTTAAAAAAATAACCGATTTTGAAACTCGTAGCGGAATTACAGCGTGGGTGTTGTCTTTCTTGATGTTATATTGGGCATTCCGCCTGATAGCATAATATTAAATCAATGAGGAGAATATAAAATGGCATGGCTTGGTTCTTTCATCGCCTGGATCGCAGGTATCGTTGTCCTGATCAAGTTGTTTCAAAAAGAAGGATTGTTGAAAGGCATCCTCGGATTAATCTGTATGTTGTACACCTTCATTTGGGGTTGGCAGAATATCAAGAATGACCCCCAATTAAAGAATTGGATGTATGCCTGGAGCGCGGCCATCGTTGTAGGCATTGTCATCAACATGCTCGTATCTAATAGCGGATAGTTTTCATCCATCCGTTGAATCAATACGGCTGTCTCAAAATGAAAGCGAAAAATAATTCGCCCATTTTGAGACAGCCGTTTGTACTTAACCTTTCGCGTTATTCGTATCTAAATCGCATTACTCCCACGCTAAAGAAGATCGCTGCAAACCCAAGCAGGACTCCGGCATTGGGTAGAATATCCACCAGCCCGCCGCCGCGCAGGACCAATGTGAGTAGTCCTTGCATAGCCCATGTGGTTGGCAGGATTCTGACAATAACTTGAACAGCGGACGGGAACATCTCAAGCGGATACCAACATCCGCCCAGGAGCGCCATGACCATGCCTGCCATGATGCTCAATCCGCTGGCCTGCCCCTCAGTTTTGACGAATGCTCCCATCGCAGTGCCTATTGCGCCTGCGGCTAATGCCGCGCAAGTTAGTAGGACAAACAGCGCCAACAGGTCGCGTCCCCAACTTAATTTCATTACAAAACTGCTGAACAATATCAGCAGGGACATTTGCACCAGCGCCATTACGACTTGCCCGGCAATGGTCCCGAGCAGGTAGGTGGCTTTTGTAGTCGGCGTGGTCAGGATGCGGCGCAGGGTCCCTTGCTGTCTTTCATAAGCGAACAAAGCAGATAAGCCAAACAATGGGATGAATACCCACGTAATGAGCTGCCCCGCTGACGCATTTGCTCGTGGATCATAATCCACCTGGTCTGGGGTCGAGCCTTCGATGACAGTGACCCGCTCCGGAGCATCGGTTTGCATGGATTGTGCCAGTTTCAGCGAGTCGTCAAAATATTTCTGGCGTTCTTCATCGGATGCGAATGGTGAATTGCGCTCTGCTTCTTTAACAGCGCTGTTCGCCGCATTGACCGCACTGCTGACTTGGCGAATGACAGTTTTCACGGCACGTTCAGCAACGGTGGCGTTTAGATTATTTGGCTGCTGGCGAAAGTCAACTTGCGCGCTGCCGTTCTGAATGGCTTGCAGATCCAAGCCGGCAGGGAGTACCAAAACCACGGATGCGCGGCGTGAATCGAATTGACTTTCGGCTTCATCGAGAGTCAGCGTTTCAGGTCTTACAGCAGTGGATTTATCCAACTCGGCGATGATGTCTTTCGATATGGCTGTGTTGGACTGGTCAACAACTACGAGGCGTATGCGCTGATCTCCACCGTCTGCTTTGGGCGTTCCACCCGCAAGCAGGAAGGTAAAGATGAGTGGCAGGATGATAAAGAAGAGGAGTTCCGATGAACTTGAAAATCGGATAATAGCGTCCTTCCATGCGATGGCAAATAATTTTTTCATTTCTGCACCAGATTCTTTTTGCCAAATAGAGCGACAGAAGCCAGGAACAAGACGATGCCCATTGAAAGCAAGGCAATGATCGGCGTGGAAAGATCGTTCAATGTCCCGCCGAGCCCGAGCGTTGTAAATCCATCCAATGCCCAAGCGTTGGGTGTGATCTTGCTAAACATCTGAATGAAGACAGGCATTTGTTCGAGGCTGATGAAACTTCCGCCCATGATGCCGAAGATCAGCATGATGGCTGTTCCGACGCTTGCCACTTGACTCGGTGTACGCGCAATAGCGGTGATGATCATGCCCCAGCCTGTTGCGGCCATGACAGCCGCGAGGACCAAAACGATCACGCCAAGCGGGTCGCCCCATTTCAATTGAAAGAAAAGTGACGATGCGCCGATCAGGATCAGCATTTGCGCGGCACCTGTTAGAAAGATGCCGAAAACTTTGCCGCCCAGGATCTGCGCTGAGTTCGTTGGCGAAACAAGCAGGCGCGGCAGGGTCCCTTGTGCGCGTTCGGCCAGAATGGAACGACCACCGTATGTGACCGTGTACATCAGGAACATCAATGCCATGGCAGGCGCAATATAAGCCAGCGCGTCGAAATTGGTTGCTTCGCCGTTCGCAGTGGATGAATTTATTTTGATCGCAAGCGCATTACTGGGTGAATTGGCCTGTATTTGTTCGCCCATGGCAATGCCTTCGGCTTCTGCCTGCGAGGGAGAGATGCGCCCGCTCATCATCATCTGCACGATCGAGGTCGCACCGCTAATGCGTCCTTCTTCCACACGGCTGAGAAATTCGTCCACGATGGCTTTGATGATGCCCGCACCAGTTGGTCGGGTTGGGTTGGCATACACTTCGATTTTTACCGGTTCCACTGCAACTGCATTGGAAGAAAAATCACCTTGTTGCGGAATGATGGATCGGGTGAAGCCTGCGGGAATGATGACCACTGCCGCAGCTTTGTCTTCGTCAATTGATTTGCGAGCCGCTTCGGGGTCGGACGATGCGGCTGGTTCCAACAAATCGGCCAGGTCTGCCGAAGTGAAGACATCCGCTAACGCGTCGCCAAGTTGTTCTTTATCTAAATTGACGATGATGACGGGAATGTCGGAAAGCCCGTTGTTGGTGTTGCCGCTGAACCGCCCCGTGACGAGACCCAGACCAACGGTCAGCACGAATGGCGCGGCGAGCATGAGGATCAATGCGGCCCGGTCGCGAAACGCGAGGCGCACATCTTTGATACCGATGAGAAAAGTTTTTAGCATAGGTTTATTCCTCACCACAAAGGAGACAAAGTGTCACAAAGGAAAATCAAAAACCTTTGTGTCCCTTCGTGACCCTTCGTGGTAAAAAATCTTAGTCACGCAATGCTCTGCCGGTGAGATGCAAAAACACCGCTTCAAGATTCGGCTCGCGGATATCTATCGAACGGATCTTGATGCCGCGGTCATTGGCTTTGGTGACAACTGCCGCCAGCACATCTTCGGCTTCGGCGCAGACAATGGAGACTTCATGGTCAGTGGCTTCGGCTTGCTGCACTCCTTGAATGCCTTTGAGCGATGCTGCCAGCGCTTCTGAATCGTCGTTCTCGCCGACATGCAGGATCAGCGTTTCGGCTTGACCCACTTGCTGGGTCAGTTCCTTCTGCGTTCCAAGGGCGATCATCTCGCCGTGGTCAATGATGCCGACACGGTTCGAGAGTTCCTGGGCTTCTTCCATATAATGCGTGGTGTAGAGCAGGGTCATGCCTTGTTTGTTCAGGTCTTTGACCGTATCCAGGATTGAGCGGCGTGACTGCGGGTCAATGCCGACGGTGGGTTCATCCATGAAGAGTAAGCGCGGCTTGTGGAGCAATCCCACGCCGATGTTGACGCGCCGCTTCATGCCTCCCGAAAAAGTTTTGACCCGGTTCCTGGCTTTATCGGTCAGACCAATTTGTTCCAACACTTCGTCCACGCGGGAGTTGAGGGATTTGCCGCTCAGGTTGTACATCTGCCCCCAGAAGATGAGATTCTCGCGTGCGGTCAGGTCTTCGTATAAGGCGAGGTCCTGTGGAACAACACCGATCACGCCACGTACGGCCATTGGATTCTTCGTCACAGAATATCCACCAATGGTTGCGTCACCTGATGTGGGCGTGTATAAAGTTGAGAGCATTGAGATGGTTGTGGTCTTGCCCGCGCCATTGGGGCCGAGCAGGCTGAAGATTTCCCCTTCTTCAATATTGAACGATACACCTTTTACCGCTTGGAAGTCGCCATAGTTTTTGGCGAGGTTTTGAACTTCGAGAATATTTCCCATGATTTTCTCCTTATTGAAATTTAGTTCATTTACGCAAAAAAGATGGCAAAGTTGTACTAAATTTGCTTTTAGTGTACTGCTTTCGGTTTACTGATTCAACCTTTTATCCGCCCTGCAATTGATCCTTCGCAATCTTCACAAGTTGTTTCGCAATATCATTCATGATCTCATCGGGCACGCCGTCCATTGCCTGCGATTGGACGCGCGTATCAATTTCATCGTTGACATAATCCACGACGACGAACTCGTCAGCCAATGCGATCTCGGTCGAGAACCAATCCAGCTTGCAGATGCACGCGATGCGCTTCGTGATGTCCCGCAAATTGCATAAGCGATACTGAGACTCATCCTCCACTGTGACTTTTTGGTATATGTGAGTCTCCGTATCCCACCAGCATGGATACGTCTCCCCATTGGCATAAAAGACGCGGAACCACGCAGGAGTATTGCCAAGCATGCGCGGAGTGACGTGCGCCTGAATTAAATATTTCTGCTCGGGAAATTCCATGCGGGCCTGCAAAATTTCATCCCCCGATGATGCGCCGATGATGACCCCTTCGCCGCCGCCGCCGTTCGATGGTTTGATGACGAAGTTTCCCCCAAGCGGAGTCAGATCAATGGGTGGGATGACAGGTTGTTCAAGAAATGGCGACAGCAAAATGGTGTAAGGGGTATGAATTCCGCTGTTGATGAGTTCAAGATGCATGGTGGCTTTATCTTCCGACCACGCCGAAAATTCCAGCGGATTGATGCGGCGCGCGCCGAACTCCTGCGCCCAGCGCGGGATCGGGTCGAAGATCGCTTCACCTTGTCCGCGATGCAGGAGAGTTTTGAACGTGGTAATGCCTTTATAAAGCGCAGTAATGGATTCGAGCAGGTTGTCAGGCTTGATCTGCCAAAGGGAAATTCCCTCTTCAATGCAAGCGCGTTCCACCATTCCCGCGAAGGTGTCGTCATATTCCCAATACCAGGGAAGGCACAAGTCGTATCGCATAAGGGCATTATAGTCGAAGGTCAGTTGTTACAAGTTGAAGGTTACAGGTTGAAGGTCAAAAGTCAAAAACCACGCGCTTCAAATTCTTAACTTTTCAACCTTCGAACTTTCAAACCTGCAACCTTCTTTTCGCTGGTAAAATGGACGCACAAAATTCAAATAAGGATAAAAAATGAGCAAAGATACAGTACAGGATGGTCAGGTCGTTTCAATGGAATATACATTACGCGTGGATGGAGAAGTGCTTGATTCTTCAGACGGCGTCGGTCCTTTGCAATTCCTCGCGGGTTATGACAATATTGTCCCAGGCCTTGAGCGTGAGATGATCGGGATGAAGCTTGGTGAAAGTAAGGATGTTGTAGTCTCCCCGGAAGACGGGTACGGTGAATTCGAGGATGAGGCTTTTATGGAAGTGCCGCGCACTGAATTCCCAGCGGACATGGAACTTGAGGAAGGTGTTGAGTTGAATGTCACCGATGAAGATGGAAAAAATCAATACGCGCGCATTGAAAGCATTACTGATGAAACAGTGCGCCTTGATTTCAATCATCCGCTTGCGGGTGCGGAGCTGCACTTTAATGTAAAGGTTGTAGCGCTGCGCGACCCAACCAAAGAAGAACTCGAACATGGGCATGTCCACGAAGAAGGACACCATCACTAAAAAGACTTCGCTCCTGTTGCCGGACTCGGCAATGGGAGCGATTTTTGTAAGTCGGACACTCGCGCCGTGCGCCAGTGCGGTGAGGGTCTCTGAGATAATCAAATAGATTCTCATTGCACTGGCGTGCAACGCAAGTGTCGTTTCGCTCAGAACGACACTGCGTAAGGTGAATATTTACTCAAAAATAGGATAGTATTTGTAAGCGAATGATAGACGGGGGTATGTAGACTTTATTGAAAGGAGAAAATTGAAATGAACAAAATCAGAAATATCTTTAGAATATGGCTTCCGTTTGCCGTGGTGATCGCGGCCTTCTGTGCGCTGACTTATGCCTCCGTCCAACAAGCCTATCGTCAGAATGCGAATGATCCGCAAATTCAAATGGCGGAAGATGCCGCCGATGCACTTAACAGTGGTACGAGCGTTGAAGCAATTGTCCCTGCCGTCAAAGTTTCAGTAGCGAAAGCGCTTTCGCCGTTTTTCATTGTGTATGATTCCAGCGGGAAAGTTCTGTCCGCCAATGTTCAGTTGGATGGACAGGTTCCGGGCCTGCCGGATGGCGTATTGGATGCGACAAAGGAAATGGGCGAGAACCGTGTCACCTGGCAGCCGAGGCCCGGCGTGCGTATTGCGGCTGTGATCGTCTCTTATAAAGAGGGATTTGTATTGGCGGGACGAAATCTGCGTGAAGTGGAAACCCGTGAAGCTCAGGTTACACAATTTGCCGGCATGACCTTGATCCTCGCATGGGTCGCCACGTTCATAGTCATCGCATTTGGAGAATTTTTTCTGGCTGATAAAAAATAATGACGTAGGGGCGGGGTTATCCCGCCCCAATTTTGTTTGTTTTAACCTGTCTTTGCCATTTTAACGCCCGCCTGATCCCATAGCCGAAAATGACCAACCCTAGAATTAAACCGCCGAAGTTGCTGAGGAAATCAGAAACCAATTCCCATTGACTTCCGAATAAATATCCCAACCCGCCGTAGAGCAAGATCCAAACGATTTCCCCGCTGATGTCGTAAAGCATGAAGCGCGAGAATTTATATCCGCTTCCGCCCGCGATCAAATTTGTGGGAATTGCGATGGCGGTGACGAGCCAGCGCGTGAAAAATACAGCCGGTCCCGCACTCTTCATAAAGGATTCGCGCGCATTTCTCCACGCGGCAGATTTTCCGAAGCGGTTTTGTGCCCAATCTTTTGCATAGTATCCCATGCCGAAGCTGAGCGTATCGCCAAGGATCGCGCCAACAAAGCCGATCAGGGCTGTGCTTTGCCAGTTTAAAATTCCCTGCTGACTGAATGCGCCGGCGGCGATCAGCACAACCGATGCGCCGATGGGCAAGCCAAGGGCGCCGAGGAACAAGATCAATCCCACGAGAGGCGCACCAAAATTGATAACTTGTGTAAGAAGAAATGTGGACATGTGAACTTGCTACGGCGCAGGGGCCGTCGGGGGGAGGGATTCTGTTGGAGCTGAGCCCGGAGTCGGCGGGGGAAGATTCGCGGAAACCGTCTGCTTGACGAGTTCCAATACATATCCATTTTTGTTTGGATAGTATTCGTCGTTCAGTTCCTTCAGACTTTTGTTGTGATCTTTTTGCGGGGAGATACTCAATGCTTCAAAGATGATCTCGGGAGACACCTGATACATCCTTGAAATAAATGGAACGGTCATCCAATCGCGGATCAACTCAACATCTGTTTCAAACTTGTTGGGAGGCGGGGGACGATGACCGTTAAATTTTCTAAATGCATGGAATGCGCGCATCCCGAAGAATGCGGTGAAAAGAATTCCGATGAAGATCAGCCCGAACACCAGTGAGCGTTGTTGGGGGCTTGTGCGCGAAGGCATTTATTCCTTCCACTCCAATTCAAAATCGCCGATGTAAACCGTATCGCCTTCGTTCACTCCGGCTTCATGAAGGGCTTTATCCACGCCGAGTTTTTCCATCAGTTTTTGGAAGCGGCGCAGTGAACCATCATGTTCCCAATAGGTCATCTTTGCGGACCGTTCAATGGCTACGCCGCTGACTCTCCACTTATCTTCCGCTTCCTGCTTGATCTCGAACTGATTCGGGTCAACGGGCGGTTTATACACTGGGAGCGACTCTTCCAACTCTTCGACCGGGAGCTCGGCCAGCTTGCGATGTGCGGCAATTAAGATGTCACGTGTATTTGTGCGCGCCATCGCGGACGCTGTGAACAATTCTATTTTCTTCTTTTTGAAACTGGACTTGATCTCTTTTAATCGTTCCTGTACTTCGGGTTGGTCAATTTTATTAAGTACAACGATCTGCGGTTTCATGGCAAGGTTCGGGTCGAAGAGTGCCAACTCACTGTTGATCTGACTGAAGTCTGCCAAGGGGTCTTCACCCAAACCGTCCACCATGTGAATCAGCACGCGCGTACGCTGAATGTGACGCAGGAAATCATGTCCCAAGCCTGCCCCGTCAGCCGCGCCTTCGATCAGACCGGGAATATCGGCCATGACGACGGTTGTGTCATCGTCAATGTGTGCCATGCCGAGGTTGGGTTCGAGGGTGGTGAATGGATAGTCACCGATCTTCGGCTTGGCATTGGTCAGCGCCGCGAGCAGGGTGGATTTCCCAGCGTTGGGCAGGCCGATGATGCCGATATCAGCTATCAGCTTAAGTTCGAGGCGCAGCATTTTCTCCTCATGCGGTTCGCCGCGTTCCGCCATGCGTGGAGCCTGGTTGCGTGAGGTGGCGTAATGCTGGTTTCCAAGTCCGCCGCGACCACCTTTGCAGACCAGAAGCTGCTGACCTGGGGTGGTGAGGTCGCCAAGAAGCACACCTGTTTCAGCGTCGTAGATGACCGTGCCGGGCGGCACAAGGATAATGAGGTCTTTTCCGCCGCGCCCGGTCTTTTCCGAGCCACCGCCGTTCTTGCCGGGATCAGCTGCAAACTTCTCATTCTGCCGAAACGCAGAAAGTGTATTTAGTGTAGCCTTTACCTCAAAGATGACATTTCCGCCCCTGCCGCCGTCGCCGCCATCGGGACCGCCAAGTGGAACAAACTTCTCGCGGCGGAAGTGAACCATTCCGTCTCCGCCTTTGCCTGATTTTACGTGGATATTTACTTGATCTATAAACATGCCTCCATTATACAGTACATGGGAGGCAGGGGATTAAGGAGGGTGTGGCTGCCTTTCCCCACCTGTTTTTTCATTGCTATGGAACATTCTGTAGTAAGATTAACGCGCCAGGGAAAAAATGGTACAAGAAATCGTGAGGTTAAAATGGGCGAGAAGGATGTTCCTGAAGAACAAATTTCATCTCAGCAGGGTGTGTTCTTAATTGTTAACCGTCAAATGATCCCTCTTATAAAAGAGGTCACTACGATCGGCCGCCATTTGGATAACGATATTGTTTTCCATGAAGACTTCTTATCCCGTCATCATGCCGAAATTGTGAATAACGATGGAGGATATATTTTGCATGACAAGAAATCCACGAGCGGGACTTATGTAAACGGCAAAAAAATAGAGCAGTGTGTGCTTAATTCCGGCGACCTGATCTCATTTGCCAATATCAACATCATGTTCGTAAATAATAACGCGAAAATACAAGTCAAAGCCACAGGTACCACCCAAAGTTTGCACAAACCTTCCGATTCTTGAGGATTAAAAAATGGATGATGGCAAAGCCGCTGTAGTTCTTGTGATCGACGATGAAGCGTCCATTCGGCTGGGGATCGTTGTTGCGATCAGGCGGCATGGACTGCAAGTGATCGAAGCAGTGGACGGCCGCGATGGTTTGCAAAAGGCGAAACAATACCTGCCGGATCTGATCATCTCGGATGTGATGATGCCGCCTCCCGATGGGTTTGAATTGAAACATTTGCTGGATGCCGACCCGGCGACTGCATCCATTCCATTTATATTTCTCACCGCACGTTCAGGAAAAGAAGACCGCATTGCAGGCATCCGCGATGGGGCGGATGATTACATTGCCAAGCCATTCGGCATGGAAGAACTGTTGGCGCGGGTTGATGCTTTATTGAGGCGTGTCCAAACCGAGCGGCAGCATGGACGCGATCAAATGGCCGAGATCGCCCGTCAGGATATGGATAAATTAAGGGCGGAGATACTGCAAAACTTTCACCATGAATTACGCACACCCTTGATGAATATCGTGACCCCGCTGGAACTGGCTGTCAATAACAAGTTTGATGACCCTGTCCTGCAAAGTAACTTCCTAAGGACAGCGCTGTCAAATGTGGACCGTTTGGAGTCGCTTGTTTCAGATATTATTATCCTCTCGAATATAGATCAGGGAAATTTGAACTCCATCAGACAGCCCATTGACCTTAATGTGCATCTATTGAATCCCATTTACAAACGCCTTGAAAGATATAAAGCCAAAGAGTTGAACTTCACTCATCAAATTATTGACGAAGGAGAAATCAAGGCTGCCAGGCGGGAGTTTACGCAATCGGTGCTTCATATAGTTGATAACGCCTTCAAATTCAGTCCGCAAAATGGGCATGTCAATCTAACTATTGACGCCAGTACCAACGGTGGTGTGAAAATCACCGTTTCTGATGACGGTCCCGGCATTCCATTGGAATTGCGCGAGAAGGTCTTTGAAAAGTTTTACCAGATCAGTCAGGGAGATACGAGGCAGCACGATGGATTGGGCGTTGGCTTAACCATTGCCCGCGCTATTTTCCGCCATTCAGGAGGCGATGTGACAATTACCGATTCCCCCAAGGGATGTTTGGTATTGGCTGAGCTGCCCGATATTCGGCCGGAAGATATCGTCTATGGATGACAAGACCCTTCCCATTAAGAAATTGTCCCCGGAAATAAAGGCACAACTGGGGCGGCAAAATAAGAACTGGGAAGTGGATCAACTTGGACGCGCCTTGTTTGAACAAACAGGGGAATGTGTGTTCATCATAGATATGGATCTGCGTTACCTGACGGCCAACCGACAGGCCCTTCTTCTGCTTGGGTATGATGAACGTGAAATTTCAGGGATGAGTGTTAGTAATGTCATTTCGCTGGGGGAAACGCTCGATCAGCAAATTGTTCCCGGAGACCAGTCCAATATTTACGAGAGGATTCTCAAGAAGAAGGATGGGACTTTGATCCCGGTTGAGATCAGTACATCCATTGTCTCAGATGAAAAGGGATTGCCGGTTTATATCCAAAGTATCGTGCGCGATATTTCCGAAAGAAAGGCTACGGAGAAACTTCTCAAAAGGAATGCCCAAAGCCTGTCTGTGATCAGCGAGGCCACGGCCCGGTTACTTCGTTCGCCGAACATCGAATCCGGGATTTCTGAAGTGCTGGCGTCTTTGGGAAAGACGCTCGAACTCTTTGGCTGTGTGATTTTTCAGGTGGATGATTTTTCAGGCGCTCCGCAGATACAGATCCATTACCAATGGCTGGAACAGAACGAAAGCGGATTTGATGTAGAGTCGGCCATAAACCCTTTCATTGAAAAATTGATCGCAATGTCAGACGAAGTGTTCTCCGAGATAAAGAATATCCCGGAATATTCTTTTATGGCTGTCCCGATCCAGGGAGTGCTCGGCTCGCGGGGATTTTTGGGAATGTTCGACCGCAGGAACAGGCTCTCGTGGCCGCTGGCAGATTTCGATGTGGTCCAGACCGCCACTAATTTAATCGGCGCGGCCCTCCAGCGCATCCAATATGAAGAGACGATCCGGTTGAATGAATTCCGCAACCGCATGATCGTGGAGTCGCTGCCCGACCTTTTGATCCGCATTGATCCGAACGGCGTGATCCTGGATTACAACGCGAACCCAAACCATCCCTTGTTCGTTCACCGTGACATGATAACCGGCAGGAAACTGAAAGAAACCTGGCCCGAAGAGATCGTGGATCGGATCCTTGGTGATGAAAATAAAAAGAATTTCACAGCGCCGCATTGGCTGGAGGGATTCCAATTACCCTTTAGCAGTAGTGTCTATGAGTCGCGGCTGCATCCGATCAATTTAAACGAGGCCCTGATCATCATCCGTGACATTTCAGATATGCTGCGGCTCAACGAAATGAAAACGGATTTTATTAACCGCGCTTCCCACGAACTGCGGACTCCGCTCACGGCTGTTATTTTGATGGCAGACTTGATCCAACAGGGTGGGACTCAGGAAGAGTTGGATGAATATTGGCGTATTATGAGGAATGAACTGAACCGCCAAAAAAAATTGATAGATAGTCTTCTGATGGCGGGACGGCTGGAAAGCGGCATGATGAAACTGGAAAGCGTTCAGCTTGACCTTCTGCCTGTGCTGAAAGAATCCATGGATGCGGTGAATCCCATAGCTAACAAGAAGGGCGTGTCCCTAAAATTGGAAGCGCCACAAGGTCCAGTGAATATCCTCGGTGATAACGGCGCATTGCAGCAGGTATTTATCAACCTCATTAACAATGCAGTCAAGTTTTCCCCTGAAGGAAGCCAGATCAAAGTGATCGTCAATTCCGCGGATGGATTTATCAAAGTGGCAATTGTTGACCAGGGTATGGGCATCAGCCCGGATGCGATCTCTCATTTATTCGAAAAATTCTATCGTGCCAAAAATGTGACCGTCGCAGAGATCCCCGGCAGCGGAATCGGATTGTATATTGTCAAGTCTGTGATCGAAGAGTTGGGCGGAAAAATAGAAGTGAGCAGTCAATTGAACAACGGCACTACTTTTACGGTTCACCTGCAAATTGCTGCTTAGCGCCTTTGGCGGTTGACCAACAAGATTCGATACTCTCCCCGTTCTATAATCATTTCTGTACATGATAAAATACCAAGCATTATGGCGAAACATCTGGTTTTAGTTGCAGGAAATATCGGCGCGGGAAAAACTTCCCTCACAGAGCGCATCGGCTCACGCCTCGGCTGGTGGACAGGTTATGAATCTGTGGCGGATAACCCCTACCTCTCTGATTTTTACGGGGATATGCACGCCTGGGCATTCCATTTGCAGGTTTTCTTCCTCGGCCATCGTGCCGACCAATATCTCGAAGCCGCGCGTGATGCGCGCTCCGCCATTCTTGATAGAAGTATTTATGAAGATGCGCATATCTTCGCACGCGCATTGCATCACATGGGGAACTTGGGCGAGCGTGATTACCTTGCCTACCGCCGATTGTTTGAAGTAGTTGTGGATGGATTGCCACGCCCCGACCTTTTGATCTACCTCAAAGCCCCGGTGCCTGTTCTTATGGACCGCATCCGCAGGCGCGCACGCAACATGGAAACCGGTATCTCTCTCGATTATTTATCGTTGCTCGATTCATTCTATGATGAATGGCTGGGCGCTTTTGACCTTTGCCCTGTCCTCACCCTTCAAACAGCCGATCTGGATTTTGTTCACCAACCCGGTCACTTGGACCTCGTCGTTCAGCGCATACAGGAAAAGCTGGCCGGCAAGGAAGTCATGGATCTTACCCAAAAATAATTTATCGTTATGACAGTTAACCTTCTTTCCAGGATTTCGCTTTTTTCCGATCTGCCTCACAGTGAGCTGGATAAACTTGTTGCGGCATTGGATGTAAAAGAAATGAAAGATCGCGACATCCTCTTCCGCGAAGGGGATCCTGGCGAACATTTTTTTATTGTGCTTAAAGGCGAGCTTGAAGTCCTCATGGCCGAAGGGCAAATGGAGGAGCTTCTGCTCAATGTAATGGGTGAAGGGGAGCATTTCGGCGAAATGAGTCTCATCCTGCCTGGGGGACACCGCACTGCAACTGTGCGCTCGCGGGGATCATCTACTTTGCTTTCCATGAGTCGCGCCCGCTTCATGGAGTTGACAACCGAATATCCCCAGCTATCTACTTCAATGGTGCGCGTCCTCAGCCAGCGCCTCGATGCGACCAACACCCAAACCTTCCGCGACCTGACGGATAAAAATAGACAACTCCAAACTGCTTACGATGAACTGAAGGCCGCGCAGGCACAATTGATCGAAAAGGAACGCCTCGAGCGCGAACTGCAAGTTGCTGCTGATATTCAATTCAGCATTCTCCCCGACGAATTGCCCAAGGTGGCCGAATTCGATTTCGGCGCACGCATCCTGCCTGCCCGTCAGGTGGGAGGCGACTTCTACGATATTTTCATGGTTGCAGAAAATCGTGTTGGCATCATGATCGGTGATGTTGCCGATAAAGGTATCCCGTCTGCGATCTTTATGGCGCGGACACATGCACTTATTATGGCAGAAGCAGATACTGGTATGAACGCCCGCGAAGTGATGCAAATTGTCAATCATCATATTACCCGTCTGCAAAAAACAACCCAATTCGTGACCGTGCTTTATGGCATCCTTGACCTGCAAACGCGTGTGTTCGAGTACGCACGCGCCGGGCACGAACCTCCCCTCATTTTGAATCCCGATGGCAGTGTTGAGCGCATTTCTCACAGCTCCGGCATGGCGCTTGGACTATGGGATACGGTCACTCTGGATGTGCGTTCTGTCACCTTGCCGCCCGGTTCCACTTTCCTGCTCTTCACAGACGGCATGACTGATTGCCGCGACACACAAGGCGAACCTTTCGGGCTGGAGCGGATCAAGAAAACTTTAGGCGATCTGGCAAACGTCAGTGCCCAACACGCATGTGACCACTTACTTGCGACCTTGGTGAATTTTCAAGACGGTTCCAAGCAGGATGATGACGTCACTCTTGTCGCGATACGTGCAGTGAAGTAAAAAGTGAGAAGCCTCCCAAACGGGAGGCTTCTTTTATTTTAGGGCTTGCTCCAGATCTGCGAGCAGATCGTCCACGTTTTCAATTCCAACCGATAGCCGGATTAATCCTGGGTCAACTTCGAGCGCAGAGCCGACTACCGATAAATGGGTCATCGCGGCGGGGACTTCGATCAACGATTCGACTCCGCCGAGTGATTCTGCCAGCGTAAATATATTTGTGGATTCTGCCACGCGGACAGCTTCATCCCTGCCGCCTTTCATCACGAACGAGATCATTCCTCCGCCGTTTCGCATTTGTCGCTTCGCCACCGTGACCTGTGGATGGCTCTCATGAAATGGGTAGATCAGCCGTTTGACATTTTTCTGCTTCTCAAGAAACGCCACGATCTTTTCTGCGTTCGCGGCATGACGGTCCATGCGGATGGGCAATGTTTTGATTCCACGCAGTACGAGAAATGAATCCATCGGACCGATCACTGCGCCGATGGCGTTTTGCAGGTAAGCGAGCTTCTCTCCCAATTCTTTATTCTTCCCAACAATCGCACCGCCGACCACATCTGAATGGCCGCCAAGATATTTCGTCATCGAATGGACTACCAAATCCGCGCCCAATTCCAGCGGACGTTGGAGATAGGGGGTGGCGAAAGTATTATCAACTACGAGTAAGGGTTTATTCGGGTGCGCTTTTACGATCTCGGCGACTGCACGTATATCGGTCACTGCCAATAAAGGATTCGTGGGAGTCTCCAACCACACGATCCGCGTGGACGGGGTTAATGCTTCGGCGAGATTCTCCGGGTCAGTTGTGTCGGCAAATGTAAAGTCAAGACCGAAGCGGCGCAGCACTTTGTCAAATAAACGGAAGGTCCCGCCGTAGACGTCATTGCCCGCGACAACATGGTCGCCGCTGGCAAGCATCCGCAAAACTGTATCGGTGGCCGCCATGCCTGAAGCGAAGCCCAAACCCCAAGTCCCATTTTCCAAGCCTGCGAGACAATCCTGCAAGGCCTTGCGCGTGGGATTCAACGTACGCGAGTATTCATAGCCCTGGCGCGGCTTCCCGATCCCATCCTGCATATAAGTGGATGTAAGATAAACAGGCGTCATCACCGCGCCGTTGTTTGGGTCGGGTTCCTGCCCGGCGTGAATTGCGAGAGTTTCAAATTTCATTTATGCTCCTATTGAAAATATCACTATTGATTGGCGGATTATAAGCGCAATGGTTTGATGACGAGGAAAAACTCCGAAGGAGTGTCAAAGTTATAGGTTGCAGATAGTTGTCACGAAAACCCCGAAGGGGTGTCATAGTTCTTGTGTAATTATGACTTCGGGATTAATTTCTTTGATCTTCTGCTCGTTTGCATACCAAACATGGGATGCAAATCTTTCAATAAAACGCCTGTCGTGGACAACTGCGAGAATGGTGCCGTTGAAATTTTCAAGCGCTTCTTCAAATCGTTCACGCGAAGGAATATCAAGGTGGTTGATGGGTTCATCCAGGATCAGGAAAGTACAACCTTGAGCGACCAGAGTCGCAAGTTGCAGGCGCGCACGTTCGCCAAAGGAAAGTTCACGCGAAGGGCGCAGGGCAATGTCTCCCTTGAAGAGGAAATAATGCAGGAAGTTGCGCGCGTCTGTTTCGTTGAAAGATGAAATGCTCTGGATGGTTTGAAGTGCGCTGAAGTTTGGATCGAGCAATTCTTGCTCCTGTGCCATGTATCCGAGTTTGGTTGCTCCGCCCAAGCGGAAGGAACCAGCGAGTGGGGGAATTTTCCCAATGATGGTGCGGATGAAAGTTGTTTTCCCCGCGCCATTGGGACCCGTCAACACAATGCGGTGACCTGCCCGAATGAAGATATTGAGATTGGTCAGCAAGGGATTTTCCGGCGCGTAGCCAATTGACAGAGACTCGGTCACAAGCACATCTTTTGACTGATGATCGGGTGTGCCTAGATCCAGTTTCATCTTCCAGGTTGATCGTGGCTTTTCCTTTCGATCATCTTCAAGGATGTCTTCTATACGTTTCTCAATTCGCAATGCGCGCCTTGCAGTATGTGTGGTTCGGTCGCCAAAGAAACCCTTGGCAAATTTGTCGCTGGTATCGCCTTTACCTCCTTTTTTGAATTGGGAAATTCTCCTAAGATGCCTGGCTGCGTTATGCAATTTTTTGATCTCATCTATTTGGTCGCGATATTCATGATATTGTTTTTCACGCTCGTTTTCCTTTTGTGCCAGATAGTCACTGTAATTGCCTGTAAAAGCGCGGATCGCGTGGGTCGCTGCGTCCAATTCAAGAATGGATGTAACGGTGTTGTCTAAAAACACCCGGTCATGCGAGACGATCAGCGCCGCACCCTGAAAATGATCGAGCCAGTCTTCCAGCCATTCGAGCATTTCAATGTCGAGATGATTTGTCGGCTCATCGAGCAGGAGCAGATGCGGTTCTTCGAGCAGAACACGCGCCAGCATTAAACGAGTCTTTTGTCCGCCGCTGAGATGTTGAATGGGAGTGTCGAGGGGGAGGTGTGATAACCCAAGCGGACCAAGTATGGTTTCAGGTTGAATGTTGAACGTTGTAAGCCGGGCTAATGCTTTGTCATATTGATGTTGCAGGGTGGAGTCGTTTGGGGATTGGGATAATGCGGTTGCGAGTGACTCTACTTCAGCGGCGGGATCTGTTTGGGTGGTCGGGTCAAGCCCGAGCGCGGATTGAATCGTCTGCCCGGGAGTGAGGTCCATTCCCTGGGCGAGATATCCCACCCTTAGATTGGGGTGCGTCGAAGCGACATCCCCAGAGTCTGGGGATTCGAATCCTGCGAGGATGCGCATGAGCGTGGTCTTGCCAGAACCGTTTGCGCCAATGAGACCCATGCGCTCGCCTGCGCTGATATTGAAATTTATATTTTGAAGAATAGGCTGGATGCCAAAGTTTTTTGAAAGGTTGTGGATGCTAAGCATAAGAGACTCCGTAGTTAAAAAGAAAACCGAGGGCAAGCCTCGGCTGATCGAATCAAAACAGCGGGTGGTGCCCTGAAAAACTGATTGTCTACTGAGTCACTATCATTCTCTTCGCTCCTTGTATTAGCAATTAAATTTTATCATATAAAATGCCGGGCATATCATGCTGTGCATAAGGTAAACTTGTGCCTTCATTGAACGTCTATGCACAAGAGGAAAATATGACTAAAACTTTATTAGCAGTATTGGCACATCCCGACGATGAATCTTTTGGCTTGGGCGGCACGCTCGCTTTGTATGCCAGCAAAGGCTACGATGTATATTATGTCTGCGCAACGCGCGGTGAAGCGGGTGACGTGGATCCCAAATTTATGGAGGGCTTCAAAGATATAGCCGAGATGCGGACCGCCGAGTTGGTGAAGGCCGCGAAGGCGCTTGGCTTGAAGGAAGTCTTCTTCCTGGGTTATCGCGATTCCGGCATGCCCGGCATGGAAGCAAATCAACACATCGATGCGCAGATCAATGCTCCGATAGAAGAAGTGGCAGGGCGTGTGGTGAAATATATCCGCACTCTTAAGCCCGATATCGTTCTAACTTTCGACCCGATCGGCGGATATAAACACCCCGACCATATTCACATCCACAAGGCGACTGTCTTTGCTTTCGCAAATTCAGACAACGCTTCGTTCTACCCGGAAGCGGGTGACCCTTTCAAGCCGCAGGCTTTGTACTTTCATGTTTTCCCGAAGGGAATGTTGAAATTGATAACGCGTATCATGCCGCTATTTGGAAAAGACCCGACCAAGTTCGGGAAAAATGGCGACATCAATGTGAAAGAACTGGCCGAGGTCAGTTTTCCTGTGCATGTCAGTGTGAAGACTACTTCTGTATCAGAAGCCAAACAAAAGGCCAGCGAGGCTCATGCTTCACAAGGCGGAATGCAAATGCGGCGCGGACTGATGGGTTTTATAACAAAATTGATCGGTGAAAAAGAAGATTATATGCGCGCCTTTCCGCCGGTGGATGGAAATTTCAAACGCAAGGCTGACTTGTTTGATCTGTAATGCGACATTTATGTCGCCTTACGAATGCCTGCGACATAAATGTCGCGTTACTCGAAATCTTCAAGGATGACAACATGGAAACAACTCTGTTCATTATCTTCATTGGCTTGCTCGGCGGTGTGGCGGTGGGAATCCAAGCCCCGCTCTCCAGCATCCTCACTCAGCGGTTGGGCGTGATGGAAAGCATCTTCATCGTGCATATCGGCGGCGCGCTTGCCGCAATAATTCCCCTTATATACTATGGCGGCGGGAAGTTACCTCAATGGCGCAGCGTCCCTTCGTATGCGCTATTTGCGGGCGTGTTGGGTCTTATGGTGATCTTTTCAATGACCTACATGATCCCCCGCGTTGGCGTTGCCAATGCCCTCATTATTTTGCTGGCGGGTCAGCTGATCATCGGCACGATCCTCGACCATTTCGGCTGGCTCGGTGCAACTCAAAGACCTTTAGACATGACCCGGGTGATCGGTCTATCTGTGGTTCTGGCGGGTGTGTGGCTTTCGGTAAAGTAAATTTATTTCCCAACTTTATAAACAGTTATATTATTTTCAACATCCTGAAATACGATCACAAATTTAGCGGGGTTTGCATTCAAGATCGGTAGAAGCTGAGTCTTTGTTTTTGCGTCCAGTTTGCTGGAGCGCGGTGATTGCAAGGCAGGGGCTATGATGATGTAATCCACACCCTGTTTGACCAGATACTCTTCGATATTTTTCAAGTTGAATGGGAACGTGACCGTCCTTCTGCGCATCTGGACATAAGCCGGTACAGGCTCGTTGACCATGACAATTGCATCCGCTGGAGCATTCTTTGCCACCCAGCCCGTCCCAATGGACATATCCGTCATTTGTAAGTTGACCGGACTGCGCCAATCCTGAAAGTTTCGTCCCAGTAAAATTAGGGCAACCAATCCACAGGTCACAACCATGAGCCGCGCATTGAATTTAGGGATGCGGTCAAATAGCCATTTCAAGCCCTGCATCAAATAAAAATATAAAAATGGGATCATGGGAATTAAGAAGCGCGCTTTTACGCTCCCCACTTTTGGATTCCAAAATGCGAGGACGCCAACGAAATAGATCAGGACATATAGATCCATCAGGTGGAATTTCTTGCGTGAAAGAATCCATCCCATAATAAGAAGGAGCAAAATTCCAATATTGAGGAGTAAGGGAATTATCGATCCAACATAGCCTGTAAACCTTTCGCCGAAAATAGGCACAAGCGAACCGGCGATTGTCTCATTGAGATACCCGAGCAGATTCATCCACATCTGCCCGACCTTTTCAATGACCGACCCATTGAATACCTGTGACTCATATCCCGCCGAGACCACAGAACCGCCATTGCGAAGATTCATCCAAAACTGTAGAAGGGCGCCGAGGGCGAATACTCCAAATGTGATTACCGCTTCCCGAAGGCGGCGGGTAAATAGAAAATAAAGGATCAATGCAATAAAGAGCGAAATCCCAATCGTTCGGATCAGCTGACTATATAAAGCGGCGAGGGCGATTAAGATAACGAACCAATATCCTTTTTTTTCTTTGTTCCATGCATCAAAAAGAATAAGGGTGATCAATGAGAAAAATAGATAAGCTGATTCAGACATCACTGTGACAGATGTCCCCACCAGCAAGGGATTCAGCGCAACCAGCCCGATCAAAATTTCAAGATACGGAGATTGGATCCACTTTGAAAAAAGGAAGTAGATCAACGGCAGGGACGCCAGCCATAATAGCAGGCTGAATAGTTTGAGGATCGTGTAATTGCCCGGAAAAAAGAAAGTGAACGGCGTCAGCAAGATCGGCCAACCCGGCGGGAAGGCGCGCTCGATCTGCGGGTGCGGGAAATTGATCAGCTCATACCCATGTCCGCTGGAAATGCTTTCGGCAAGGATGATGTAATGCGCATCATCATAGGACGTTCCAAGTTGAAGCGAATTGAATCGCAACAGTCCCAATGCTGCGCTGGTCAGCATAAAAATAACAAGAATGTATTTCGAAAAATGACGTGTTTGAAGCATCGGTTCGTAATCATATCAGCAATTCTCCGCATGTCGTTGCGAGGAGGGTGGTTTTCCCGACGAAGCAACCTCCCTATTATTAGGAGGCTGCTTCGGCAAAACCAAGAGCGCCTCGCAGCGACATATTTAAAATTATGTTTTTTAAGAACACATTTTTGAAATTAAGTGGTATATAAATATCGCCATATCGGCGATATTACATTTTTAGACAAGAGAGAGCAAATGACAGAAAAACCAATTCCCGCAGGTGAAGTCCGCTTTTTTAGCGGCAGTTCCAACCTTCCTTTGGCAGGCACGATCGCATCCCATTTGGATGTTCCTTTGGATGCCACTCATATCTCACGCTTCAGCAACGACAACCTTTACATCCAGCTTGGAGCCAGCGTACGGTACCGCCGTGTGTATATCGTGCAGTCGCTTTCACAACCGGTCAACGACCATTTGATGGAATTGTTGATGATGATAGACATCGCACGCAGCGCCGCCGCCTCGGAAGTCCACGCCATCATTCCTTATTTTTCATTTGGCCGCTCCGATAAAAAGGACGCCCCGCGCATTTCCATCACCGCCCGCCTCGTCGCGGACCTGTTGAAGACTGCCGGGGCCACACACGTGATGAGCATGATGTTCCACTCGCCGCAAGTCCACGGTTTCTTTGGGATTCCCACCGACCCGCTAAGCAGCCGCATGGTCTTCAAAGATTATCTGTCAAACCAGGATCTGAGCGGAGCCATCATCGTCGCCCCGGATATGGGACAGGCCAAATCCGCGGCTCGTTTTGCGAAGACGTTGAGCCTGCCAGTTGCCGCAGGTAATAAAGAACGCATCTCAGATTCCCAGGTCGTCATCAGCGGGTTGGTGGGCAATCAGGTGCGCGGGCATAAGCGCGCCCTTGTCTATGATGATGAGATCGCCACAGGCGGTTCCATCGAGGAATTAAGCCGCGTCCTGGTGAATGAAGGAGTCGAGGATATTAAGGTGCTTTGCACGCATGGAGTTTTCAGCCGGAACGGTCTTAACCGGCTGGCAGTTGTTCCCCAGATAACAGAGATCATCACCACTGACACGGTCCACATCCCGCCCGAGAAGATGCATCCAAAACTCACCGTGCTTTCAGTTGCAAAAGTCTTTGCGGATGCGATCCGCCACAACACCAACCGTGAATCTCTCAGCAATCTGTTTGTCTTTGGCGAGTAAGGTCTATTTGAGAATCTGTGGTTGAGCGCTAGAGGAGATCGATGAATATTACAATCCGCAGAGTGACCAGGGAGGATAAAGACGAGTGGTTCCGTATGCGCAAAGGGATCTGGCCCGAAGCGCCGGATTATTATCTGCAATTCGATATGGATAAACTCCTTGAGAATGAAGATTACCTGGTTATCTTTGCTTGTGATGAACAGAGACCCATCGGGCTGACTGAGGCGCAAATTCGGGCTTATGGAGAGGGCTGCAGTACCAGTCCCGTTGGTTATATGGAAGGCTGGTTTGTTCAGGAAGAGTATCGCGGACAACACATCGTCGGCATTATGACCCAGGCCGCCGAGAACTGGATTCGGGAAAAAGGCTGCAGCGAAGTTGCCTCAGATACCTGGCTGGATAATGGACCCAGTATCCGTGCCCATGAAAAGATGGGCTATGTCGAAGTGGAGAGGCTTGTACATTTCGTGAAGCGGTTGTAACATGGTATTAGGGTTAGTACTATAATTCACTTAGGTGTGGTTCGCGTAGGCTGTCTGAAGTTTATTGGTTACGAAGCGCACAGAAAAAACGCAGATTTTTTTGCACTTGCCGTTGGTACAAGTGCCGGGTCGGGAGACGGCGTTCATCCGCATCTATAGAAAAGACTATGGCTGGATCACATATAAATTCTATTTTGTAATCCAAACCTTCGGGACGGTGCGTAACATCAGTTTGTAACATGAAACCTGAGACTATTTCCTGGTTACTCAAAGGCGACCCGTCCATTCGCTGGCAGGTCCAACGGGACTTGTTGAATACAAGCCCGGCAAAATTTGAATCCGAACGAAGGAAGATCGCCAAAGAAGGCTGGGGCGCGCGCTTACTTTCCCTGCAAGATGCGGATGGAAAGTGGGGCGGCGGAATCTATGGTCCGAAGTGGACATCCACCACCTATACCATGCTGACCCTGAAACTGCTCGGGTTACCGCCGAATAACCCGCAGGCGAAACAGGCCTGCAAAATATTTCTTGATAAAGGCATTTATATGGACGGGGGAATTAACTTCTTTTCGTATTCCTTGAAATATAGCGAGACCTGTGTCACCAGCATGATCCTCGCATTGCTGGCATATTTCCGCTACCCGGATGAGTATCTTCATTCCATAGCTTCATATTTGATCGATCAGCAAATGCCTGATGGCGGGTGGAATTGCGAGTCCTATAAAGGTGCGACGCACTCATCCTTTCATACGACTATTTCTGCGCTTGAAGGATTGTACGAATATCAATGCACATATCCTGAAATGAAAAAGCAGATAAGCAAAGTCCGCGAGCGTGGACATGAATTTCTACTGGCGCATCGTTTGTATAAATCTCATAGAACAGGCAAAGTCTTCGACGCCAAGATGACCACCATGCCGTTCCCGCCCCGCTGGAAATATGACTTTATCCGCGCGCTGGATTATTTCCGCGCCTGTGATGCTCCGCGTGATGAACGCATGTCCGATGCGATCGAACTTTTGCGGAAGAAACAGAAGAAGGATGGATTATGGCCGATGAACAGCGGCATGTCTGGATTAAAATATTTTGATCTGGAAGCGGCCGGTCAGCCCAGCAGGTGGAATACTCTGCGGGCGTTGCGAGTGTTGAATTGGTGGAATGAAAATGCTGAGGGAAGAAAATGATGCAGAAAACCGAATCAACTTTCGATCATATAGTCTGACCGTGTAGAAAAAAAGAGGAAAGAATGAACCAAAGAGTTTCGGCATTTTTTATAATAGTGTTTCTTTTTGGAATGCTATCTGGCTGCGGCCAAACCCCCGAAGCTCAGGGTCCGCAATTTGGGACAACACCATCCTCACGCAATGTCCCTGTCTATAGCTTTGCAGTTCATCCCCTCTATAACCCGGCAAAACTTGTTGAGGCATACCACCCGCTCATTGATTACATGAACGAACGACTACACGGCGCGCGCCTGACCTTGGAAGCATCACGTGACTATGCCGATTTTGAGGGAAAGTACAGTGCACGTAAGCCGGATTTTCTGCTCCCCAATCCCTGGCAGACCCTTCAATCCATGGATGTCGGCTACAGTGTGATCGCAATGGCTGGCGAGCCGCAGGATTTCAAGGGGATCTTTGTGGTGCGGAAAGACAGCGGACTAAGTGTTCCTGCTGATCTTAAGGGGAAGGTGGTGAGTTATCCCTCGCCAACAGCTCTGGCGGCCTGCATCATGCCCCAGTACTTTCTCTATCAACACGGCATCAACGTTAATTCAGATATCGAAAACCGTTATGTTGGCTCCCAGGAGTCATCCATTATGAATGTCTATTTGGGGCTAACTTCGGCAGGCGCAACTTGGCCGCCTCCATGGCGGGCTTTCCAAAAGGATTATCCAGAGGAAGCGGCGGAGCTGACTATCATCTGGGAAACCGAGTCGCTTGTCAATAACTCTGTCATGGTGCGCGATGATGTCCCCGCGGAGGTGTGGGAACAAGTCCGTGCGCTTCTGCTTGGGCTTGGCGAAACCGAGGAGGGTAAGGCCATCCTCGCAGGCATGGAAACCGTGCTCTTCCTTCCCGCTTCAGACGATGACTATGATGTAGTGCGGCAATATATTTCAGACTTCGAGAGAGATGTTCGGCTGGTAGAGGAGCCGTGATGATGAAATCAGTATTCCGTTTTCTGTTTGGCACTCTCCGTGGACGGTTGATCCTAAGCGTAGCTTTGGTACATGCCATCATGATGTCCCTTTTTATCGTTGACCTGACCGCGCGCCAGCGTGACATGCTGCTGGAGCGCCAGGTTGATGAAGCGACTGCGCTGTCTCAGGCCCTTGCCACCTCTGCGGCGGGATGGATAGCCTCTGACGATGTTGCGGGGCTGCAAGAGTTGGTGGATGCCCAAAACCGCTATCCTGAGATCATCTTTGTGATCCTTGCAGATAAAGATGGGCGTGTACTCGCTGCTACCGATAAATCCCGGCTGGGACAATTTATGCTGGACCTGCCGCAAGAAGCGAGCCAGACAGTACTCTCAAGCACTTCTGCCATGGTGGATGTGGTTGTCCCTGCCATGATCGGAGAGCGGCATGTTGGCTGGGCGCGTGTGGGAATAGGGCAGAAGGCAGCCAGCGCGAAGCTGGCTCAGATCATCCAAAGCGGCATCTTTTATACGGTCACCGCTGTTCTGATCGGTTCGATCATAGCGTGGTTCATGGGGAGCCGGATCACGCAGAGACTCTATGCCATTCAAGGAACCATTGACGTGATCAGTTCGGGCAACCGCCTGGCCCGCACCAGGCTTGCCGGTAACGATGAAGCGGCTGATATGGCGCGTGAGTTTAACTCCATGCTGGATACGCTTGAAGAGCGTGACCTGGAGCTGAGGGTCAGCGAGAAAAGATACCGGTCACTCATCCAAATGGTACAGGCCGCCATCGTGCTCCATGACAGTCAGGGTCGTATCCTGGCCAGCAATCCTCTGGCGCAGCGTCTGCTTGGTCTTTCTGAGGATCAACTCCTTGGAAAGGTATTGATAGACCCGGAATGGCATTTTTTGAAGGAAGATAATTCCGTGATGCCGGTTTCGGAATACCCGGTAAGTTGTGTACTCGCTGCACAACAGCCTCTCAGGGATTATGTTGTAGGCATTTGCCGGCCCGGTCATGATAAAGTCACATGGGCCCTGACAAATGCCGAGCCGGAATATAACGATTTGGGAGAGATCGAGCAGGTCATTGTTTCTTTTATTGATATCACCAGGCGCAAACGGGCGGAGCAAGAACTGTTGGAGCAGGCGAGACATTCACAATCACTGCTTCGCCTTTCCAGAAAATTGGAACGGGCGCAGACTTATACGGAAGTTCTGAATGCGGCGCAGGATGAAGTAAAAGCCGTTATTGGTTATCAAAATCTATGGGCTTATCTCCTGACAGACGACAAAAAATATTTTAAAGCCCTGGTTGCAACTGGTCCGACATCAGATACAGTCATGTCGGAGAACGGGTCTGCTACGCTCACTATTGAAGGCGACCAGATGCTCAAGGAAATTGCGGATGCCAAAGAAATCGTGGTGATCGAGGATGCCCGAACGGATGAGCGGACTAATAAAGAGCTCGTGATGCGTCTGGGGAATCGAACCCTTGTAAATGTCCCGATCCTTTTATTTGACCGGCATCTGGGCAGTATTGGTACGGGTACATTTGGCGATGAAGGAGTGCGGGTTCCAACGGAGTCTGAGAGGAAATATCTTGTTGCCCTGGCAAGCCACACGGCAGTGACCTTAGATCGAATCCATTTGCTTATAGAACGCAGGCAGGCGGAGGAGACCTTGCAGGCGGCCAGTTCCTATAACCGGCGGCTGATCGAAGCCAGCATTGACCCCCTAGTGACCATTGGCCCGGACGGAAAGATCACCGATGTGAACGAGGCGACCGAGATCGCAACAGGCGTTCCGCGCGCACGACTCATCGGTGACGACTTTTCGAATTATTTTACAGAGCCTCAGAAGGCTAACGATGGATACCGGAAGGTGTTGGCAGAGGGGTTGGTGAGAGATTATCCGCTCACGATTCGACATATATCTGGAAAGACGACGGATGTGCTTTACAACGCAACAGGTTATAAAAATGCGGCAGGAGAGATACAAGGTGTTTTCGCCGCTGCCCGTGACATTACCGAGCGCAAACAGGTGGAAGATGCGTTAAGGCAAAGTGAATCCCAGCTCAATGAAGCCCAGCGCATCGCCCATATCGGCAGTTGGCAGTTGGATATTGTCAACAACGTTCTTCAATGGTCGGAAGAAATTTACAGGATGTTCGAGATCGATCCAGAGAAATTCGGCGCCTCCTACGATGCTTTTTTGGATGCCATCCATCCCGATGACCGGGGGGCGGTCAATTTTGCCTACACAAATTCTCTTGAGACCCGCACTCCCTATGCTATAGATCATCGCCTTCAGTTTGCGGACGGGCGGATAAAACACGTTCACGAGCAGTGCGAAACCATTTACAGCGCCGATGGCAAGCCTATCCGTTCCTTAGGGACCGTTCAAGATAT
Organism: Chloroflexota bacterium; assembly: GCA_016219545.1. Classification (GTDB taxonomy): domain Bacteria; phylum Chloroflexota; class Anaerolineae; order Anaerolineales; family Villigracilaceae; genus Villigracilis. The sequence continues at coordinate 30,164 of JACRMH010000036.1, forward strand.
TACCGAGCGCAAGCAGGCTGAAGTGGAGATTCGCAAACTGAATCAGGAGTTGGAACAACGCGTCCTGGAGCGCACTGCGGAACTGGAAAATGCAAACAAGGAACTGGAGGCCTTCGCCTACTCTGTCTCCCATGACCTGCGTGCGCCCTTGCGTCATATTGACGGTTTCATCGAGATGTTACAAAACACAAAAACGGTCCTCGACGATCAAAGCCGGCATTACATGACAGTCATTTCCGACTCGGCCAAAAAGATGGGAGCGCTCATTGACGACCTGTTATTGTTCTCGCGTATGGGACGCACTGAAATGTTCAAGTCACAGGTTGACCTTGATGAGTTGGTCCAGGATGTCATTCAGGAGTTCAAGCCCGAAGCCGAGGGCCGAAACATTCAGTGGCAGATTTCCCCATTGCCATTGGTCACAGGGGATCGGGCCATGCTGCGTAGCGTGCTGGTCAACCTGATCTCGAACGCTTTGAAATTCACCGGTTCACGAAAGATCGCGCGGATCGAGATCGGATATGAAATGAAAGCTGACAACGAAGTGGTGTTCTTTGTCCGCGACAACGGGGTTGGCTTTGACATGAATTATGCCGATAAACTCTTCGGAGTTTTTCAACGCCTGCATCGGCAGGAGGATTTCGAAGGCACCGGGATCGGGCTGGCAAACATCCGCCGCGTCATCAGTCGTCACGGCGGCAGGACCTGGGCGGAGGCACAAGTGGATCATGGCGCAACCTTTTATTTTTCGCTGCCCATATCAAACAGGAGAACTCATGAAAGCGTTTAAACGCATCCTCCTTGCCGAGGATGATCCCAAAGATGTCGAATTGACCGTCAACGCCCTTAGCCAGCATAATCTGGCAAATGATATTTTGGTTGTCCGCGATGGCGCTGAAGTTCTGGATTACTTGTATCGAAGGGGTGCATTTTCGGAAGAGACTGCCGGAAACCCGGTTGTGATCCTGCTTGACCTCAAAATGCCAAAGATGGATGGTATCCAGGTTCTACGGCAGATCAAATCGGATAAGGACCTGCAAACGATACCGGTCGTCGTCCTCACATCTTCCCGCGAATCACGGGACCTGGAGGTTTGCTATCAACTCGGCGTTAATGCTTATGTTGTGAAGCCGGTCAAATTTGCAGATTTTGTTGAAGCCGTCAGGGAGATCGGGGTGTTTTGGGCGCTGATCAACGAACCTCCTCCAATCAATGTAAGGAAACCGTGATGATCTCATACGAGACGGAAGGTTCAAACGCAATGGAAAAGAAGATCAGGATCTTGCATCTGGAAGATGACGATGCAGATGCAGAACTTATTATTGCATCTTTGGAATCCGCTGGTGTCCATTGCAAAATCACTCGCGTTCAGTCTTCTGATGATTTCAGCAGTGCTCTTTCCGGCGGCGGATACGACCTGATCCTCGCAGACTACAGTCTTCCCGGTTATAGCGGACTGTCAGCACTAAATTTTGTGCGGGAGCAATATCCCACCATTCCATTCATCTTCGTTTCCGGCACCATGGGAGAGGATGCCGCCATTCGGGCCCTTACCGAAGGGGCTACCGATTATGTGCTCAAGCAAAAGCTCAGCCGCATCGCTCCGGCGATCAAGAGGGCATTGCGGGATGCCGATAACCGGAATGAACGCAGGCGGGCCGAAGAAGCATTGAGGAAGAATAACGCCCTGCTGGAACAGATATTTTCCACAACCGAATTCATGGTCGTGTATCTCGACGCGGATTTTAACTTCATCCGCGTTAACCGCGCCTATGCACAAACCGCGGAAGGGTGCGACCCCAAATTTTTTGAAGGAAAGAATCACTTTGCCTTATATCCCAACGCCGAGAATGAAGCGATCTTTCGGAAAGTGGTTGAAACCGGTGAACCGTACACGGTCTATGCCAAACCTTTTGAATATGCCGGACACCCCGAGCGGGGAATCACCTATTGGAACTGGAGCCTCCAACCGGTCAGGGATGAAAGCGGACATGTAGGCGGTCTCGTCTTCAGCCTGATAGATGTGACTAAAAGAGAACGGGCCTATATCGCCCTGCGTCAACGCGAAGAACAATTGCGTTTGCAAAGCACTGCCCTGGATGCAGCTGCCAACGGTTTTCTGATCACAGATCGGACCGGAAAGATCATGTGGGTTAATCCGGCCTTTACCCGTCTTACGGGTTATTCCTTTCAGGAAGCTGTTGGGCAAAACCCAAAAATATTGAAATCCGGAAAACACGGCTATGATTTTTATAAAGATCTCTGGACTACGATCCTAGCCGGGAAGATCTGGGATGGTGAACTGGTGAACCGCCGCAAGGACGGGCATCTCTATACGGAAGAAATGACCATTGCGCCCCTGCGTGGAGAAGATGGAGAAATAAGTCATTTCATCGCTGTCAAGCAGGACGTCAGTGAGCGCAAACAGGCCGAAGAAAAGATACGCCGGCAAATAAACTATATTACCGCCCTGCAAGATATAGACCGTACGATAGCTTCTGAAATTGGCATGTATCCCAGTTTGACGGCCTTGATTTCGAAGGCCGTTACCGTGCTGTCTGCGGATGCAGCGGCAATCCTGCTGATTAATTTCAATACGGGAACCCTTGATTTTTTTACCGGAAAAGGTTTTCATACTGAAGCAATTACAAACACTCGTCTAAAATTAAAAGAGAGTTATGCCAGTAAGGCGATCATTGAAAAGCGAATTGTAAAATTCCCCAATCCAAAAGAAGAAGCGGAGGATTTGTTATTTACAAAATTTCTCCAGGAAGAAAAATTCACCGGCTATTACGGTGTGCCATTGATCATCAAAGACCGGGTCATCGGCGTGTTGGAGGTATATCAACGTTCGCCTGTCAAACGAGACCAGGAATGGCTTGATTTCCTCAATGCTTTGGCCGGACAGGCGGCGGTTGCAATTGACAACGCCCAGTTATTCGAAAACCTGCAGCACTCCAACCTTGAACTGACCCTTGCCTATGATGCCACCATCGAGGGCTGGTCACATGCGATGGACCTGCGCGACAGGGAAACCGAAGGACATACACAACGCGTCTCCACCCTGACCGTTCAACTGGCCCGGCGAATGGGCATTCCCGAAACTGACATTCTTCACATCCGCCGCGGCGCACTGCTCCACGATATTGGCAAGATCGGCGTCCCTGATAATATCCTGCACAAGGATATGGGACTTACTGAAGATGAGTGGAAGATCATGCGTAAGCATCCGGTCTACGCGTATGAAATGCTAGTGTCTATTGATTACTTGAAACCCGCCCTGGATATTCCATATTGTCACCATGAAAAATGGGACGGCAGCGGCTATCCGCGCGGAATAAAGGGAGAGCAGATCCCTCTTGCGGCCCGCATCTTTGCCGTGATAGACGTATGGGATGCACTTACCAGTGACCGTCCCTATCGCAAAGCCTGGACGAAGGAGAAGGCGTTAAATTACATCCGCGAACAAAGCGGCACACATTTCGACCCGCAGATCGTGGAAAAATTTATGGAACGAAAAGAAAAATAGATCTTTTGCAAAAGTCTTTCTGCCACGGAGAACCCCTTGAGTTTTTGGTGGTTTTCTCAAAAAACTCTGTGCTCTCTGTGGCTAATGCAATCACTTGTGCACGAGGTTAAATAAAAAAAACGGGGAGAAATGAACTGAACCCCAAAAAACGGACACGAAAAGAAAGCCCTCCTGTGAGAAGATAGCACAGGAGGTGCTTTTATGTCAGGCAGAAAAGGAATGTTGCACTACAAGGTGGAGACAAAGCAGGAGGCAGTGCATCTGGTG
>JACRMH010000037.1 GCA_016219545.1 Chloroflexota bacterium
ATGATCGCTTATTTTATCGGACGATTTTTTGGCGGCAGTTTTTTACAAAATATCAATGATGATAATCTGGTTGGGAAATATGCCAACCGCCTGCGTAAAGATGGTTTTCAAACCACCCTCATCCTGCGTTTTCTCTTTTTACCGTATGACCTGGTCAGTTATTTTTCAGGCTTTCTGCACATTGATCTTGGCTGGTTCATGCTGGCGACGGTCTTGGGAAGCATCCCTGGTACGATTTCATTTGGGATGTTGGGCGCGTCCATCAAGGGTGATTTTGCATCTCAAAGCGTAAGGCTCGACCCGCTTGCGCTGGTTATATCAGCGGCGATGTTCGCGGTCAGCATTGCCTTATATCGAGTGGTGCGCTACCGCGAGAAAAAAATCAGCCCATAGGAAAGGCTTTTCTAAATTCTTCAACTGCCTTGGGACCGTTGCGCTCCAGCGCTTTATAAAATTGACCCCGCTCCTGGTTGCGGTAATCCAACCGTTCCACATGAAAAGGCGCGAGCCGCTCGCCCGCTTTTCGCCGTTGTGGAATTTGGGCAAAGTATTGAATTGCATTTTCAACACTGTATGCATCCGTCCAATCGGACTTGTAGACGATCAATCCCGAACGCGCAAAGATCCAGGTCATATTTGGCATGGAGCCATAGGCACGGTGACAAGCCCCATCGAGCGCATCCACCAGAATCGGGCGAGTTACGCCAAGCACATCCCGCAGGTCATACGCGTGGCGGAACTTCTGCTCCATCGAAGTCAGGGTATAAAGAAATATCGAACCGATATTTTGCCCTGCATATTGATCGGCAATCGCATTCATGGATGGCGACGCCATCCCGCAGTATGGTCAGGTGAAACTGCCGAATTCCACAATCGTAAAATCATGCTGTGACCATATTTCGCTGAGACGCGTGGGCGCTTGATCCAATTCCCATAAGGGAAAATCAGGAGCAAGCGTACCTGTTTTCGGACTGGATGCAAAATTCATCCACGGCTCGAATTTTTCAGGTATGAAACTATCGTAGTTGTAGCGTGTCAACAAATCATTCATATATTTTTTCATTCATTCGGCAGTTGTTATTATTTGGCGCGCGAGAACAGAGTTTGAATCACTTCTTTGTGCATCGCAAGCAGGTCGGGTGTGGCTTCAAAACCAGCCTGCTCCTCCAAAACCAATTCTGCCTTCTTCAACAATGGCAGTGACGGATTTTCAGGATCAATCTGATGTTCATTGAAAACAATCGTGATCAACTCATCCAAAGTCTTATCAACCTCTTTGACAGGGACATCGCCCAGACGGCGCTTCACAAAATCGCGGTTTATGCTGAAGAAACAGGCAACAACACCTTCTTTTACTTCCCTGGGATTGAGCGCTTCTTTTTGCATAAGCGTTTGAAGAGCAATAGCGTGTTCGTTCATGATCTTTTCCTTCCTTGAATTGTTTTGCCTTTTTGACGCATCGTTATTCGTCGAACTTACAATCCCATTCCGAAAAATAGGGGGCAACTTATAGTGGGTAAGAATTTTGGCGGGATGGGTATCACCAGTACATATTCTCAGAAACCGCCGATAAGGAAATCAAGCAGCAGGAGCTGTAATGGAAACTAAAAAAGTAACATTGGTAATCGCAGATATCAGCGGCTACACCCAGTTTATCCGCTCTGAAAAAAAGAGCGCTGTCCACGCCGAGGAAATTATTTTTGAATTGCTCGAAGCGGTGATTGACCACGCCGCTTATCCCTTGACCTTGAACAAACTGGAAGGCGACGCGGCTTTTCTTTACGCTGAAGTGACCGATGAGAATCAGTCCGCTGTTGCCCTCGACGTTGCCCGCCAGGCACAAGTCTTTTTCGATGTCTTTTATGAACGCGCCCGCCTGCTCTCAACTGAAAGAGCTGATTGCAATTGCAATGCCTGCCAACGTATCCTTGACCTGAGATTAAAAGCCTTCCTGCATCATGGCGAAGTCGTGTTCAAAAAGATACGCCAGTTTGAAGAAATGGCAGGCGAAGATGTCATTATCGTGCATCGTTTGATCAAAAACTCGATACCATCCAATGAATACATCCTGATGACTGATGCTTTTTATTCAACATAAAAGTTTTTTATCCTCGAAAGAAAAATATTGCCGATCTCGATTCGCCAGTCTACACTCAATTTTTCTAAGGAGACGTAATGTCACTCACTCATATGCAAATCAAGGAACTGCTCGATGAAAACCTCAAGCACGAATGCGAAGGCTTTGGGCCAGACAAAGTCTGTGTACGTATCGCCGCGATCGGTGAACTACCTTCGCGCTTTGGCGATTTCCACATCTTTGCCTTCTATAACAATTGGGATGGCAAGGAGCATGCCGCCATCGTACGCGGAGATGTTACTGGCGCTGAAAACGTGCCGGTGCGCGTCCATTCGGAATGTCTGACCGGTGACGCCATTGGCTCCCTGCGCTGTGATTGCCGCGATCAATTGGAAACCGCGCTCAAGGAAATCGGGCAAATGGATAAGGGCATCCTGCTTTACATGCGCCAGGAAGGACGCGGCATAGGGTTGATCAATAAGATCCGCGCCTATGGCTTGCAGGATCATGGCTACGATACTGTTGAAGCCAATCTCGCCCTGGGCTTTCGAGATGATGAGCGCGAATATAGCGTTGCCGCGCACATGCTTTTTTCCTTGAAGGTCAAATCCATTCAACTGATGACCAACAACCCGCGCAAGATCGAAAATCTGACTCAACATGGCGTGGTGGTCAATGGGCGTATCCCCGTCATCATTCCGCCCAACCCGCACAACGAATTCTATTTACGCACCAAAGCCGAGAAGTCTGGTCACATGCTCGATTCATTTGGCAAACTGCATTTGCAGGAACAGGGTGATCGCCCAGTCATAGATGGCATGACCCCCGAACAAGTTACACAATTGGAACAGAACTAAGCGTGGACACCATGATTGATCAACCTGAAATCACCGTCTATGGCGCCGATTGGTGCCCCGATTGCCGACGCGCGAAACGCATCCTGGCTGAACGTCAAGTTCAATATTCCTGGGTGGATATTGATAAGGATCGCGAGGGCGAGAAATTTGTCATCACCACCAATCGCGGCAACCGCAGTATTCCCACCATCGTCTTTGCTGATGGTTCGATCCTGGTGGAACCCTCCAATAGCGAATTGTCTGAAAAACTGTTCAGAACCCACTTGATCTGAAAGGGAAAATCAGTATGCCACGCGACATTCCCGTTGGAAACGGTTCACTCCTCGTGAACTTCGACTCAACCTACCAACTACGTGACCTGTATTGGCCTCACGTTGGCTTGGAAAATCATACCGCTGGTCATCCCTTCCGCTTGGGTGTATGGGTGGATGGACAATTCAGTTGGGTCTCGCAAGATGACTGGCAGCGCCGTCTCGAATACGAACCCGCTACATTGGTAACAAATGTCAGTCTTGTCAACAACAAACTTGGCTTGCGCCTGCTTGCGAAAGATGTAGTGGACTTCCACGAGAATCTCTATCTGCGTCAGATCACCGTTCATAATGACCGCGATCAGGAGCGCGAAATCCGCCTGTTTTTCAGCCACGATTTTCACATCGGCGGATACGAAGTCGGCGACTCGGCATATTATGAGCCTGAACGAAAGGCTCTCTTCCATTACAAAGGCAAACGCTGGTTTTTGATCAATGCTGCCAGAGGACAAGGTGAAGAATTTACTCTCGGGCTGGATCAATGGGCAGTCGGCATCAAGGAACTCGGCGGCAATGAAGGCACCTGGCGTGATGCGGAAGATGGCTGGCTTTCAGGTAATGCGGTCGCACAAGGCAGCGTGGATTCGACGGGCGCATTGCATTTGCTTGTTCCAGGTCATGGTGAAGCGAAGGGTTGGTACTGGATTGCAGTCGGCGAGGATTTTGACGCGGTCATTCGCATCAACCGCAATATCCGTGAGCGCGGACCTGACTCATATCTGGAGCGCACCCGCCAGTATTGGAAGTTGTGGTCAAACAAGGAACCCGACGACGCGCTGGGGCTTTCGCCCGAATTGACCGACCTCTATCGCCGAAGTCTTTTGGTAGTCCGCTCGCAAATTGATAATGATGGTGCAATCATCGCCGCCAGTGATTACGATATCACAACCTTTGCGCGCGATACCTATTCTTATATGTGGCCACGCGACGGCGCACTGGTATCCGCCGCATTGATTGACGCTGGCTATTCCGAAGTCACGCGCCGCTTCTTTGAATTCTGCCACAATGTCGTCACTCCCGAAGGGTATTTGCTTCATAAGTACACCCCTGATGGCGCGCTGGCATCATCGTGGCATGCCTGGTATCGGGATGGACAGAAGCAACTCCCCGTCCAAGAGGATGAATCGGCGCTTGTTCTTTGGGCGCTCTGGAAACATTTTGAACGCTTCCGCGATGTGGAGTTTGTCAAGCCGCTCTATCGTGGATTGATTATCCGTGTTGCAAATTGGTTGATGAGTTATCGAGATGAGAACGATGGACTTCCCCTACCATCGTGGGATTTATGGGAAGAGCGGCGCGGTGTACTTAGTTGGACAGTTGCTTCCACGCAGGCGGGTTTGCAGGCGGCTGGAAATTTTGCCGATGCCTTTGGCGAAGCGCATCTCGCCGCGCGCTATCGCAAAGCCGCAGATGAGATCAAGGCTGGGGTTGAGAAGCAGCTCTGGCATCCAGACCTGAACCGTTTTGTCCGCATGATTAATCGCCGCGAAGATGGCGTCTGGGATGTGGACACGGCTCTGGACTCATCCCTGTTTGGTCTGTGGTACTTTGGTATGTTCCCCGCTGACGATCCGCGCGTCGTCTCCACGATGAAAGCCATTCAAGATCATTTGTGGATCAAGACTGATGTCGGCGGCGCGGCGCGTTACGAGAATGATTATTACCATCAAGTCAGCGATGATAAAACCAACGTGCCAGGCAACCCGTGGTTCATCTGCACCCTCTGGCTGGCAGAGTGGCAGATTGCGGTTGCAAAATCAGAGGATGATTTGAAACCCGCACTCGACATCCTGAACTGGACAGCCAGTCACACCTTGCAAAGCGGAGTCATGGCGGAACAAGTCCACCCATATAGCGGCGAACCGCTCTCGGTCAGCCCGCTGACATGGAGTCATGCCACATTAGTTTTGACCATCCGCGAACTGCTTGCCAAACAGAATTCCATTAATTTAAAGAAGAAGGAATAAACTTATGGATCTTGTAAACATCACCATCGGACTTGCATTTATAGCAGGGCTGGCATCCTTCCTCTCGCCATGCGTATTCGCGCTCGTGCCCGCCTACATTGGATATTTAGGCGGACGCGCGGTAGGCGGAGAAACAAACGAAAAGAATCGCTGGATCACCTTCACACATGGACTGGCTTTCGTAATCGGCTTCAGTATTGTATTTGTCACATTGGGTATTGCCGCCTCGGTGATAGGAAGATTTGCCTACGAATTCCGTTCTGTGCTTACGAAAATTGGCGGCATTGTCGTCATTATTTTTGGTTTGCACATGATCGGTATATTTCGCATCAAATTTTTTGAATACGATACGCGCATCCAACAATTGCCCGACCGAAAATGGGGCTACCTTTCATCCGCGTTTATGGGCGTTATTTTTTCGGCAGGCTGGTCGCCTTGTGTGGGACCCGTACTCGGAGCCATCCTTACACTGTCATTGAACGGCGGCTCAGTCTCACAAGGAGTCTCACTGCTTTCTGCATATTCAGCGGGTTTGGCAATTCCATTTCTGATTGCCGCGTTGGGTGTCGGCTGGGTGTCTAACATTCTGAAGAAATATGGCAAAGTAACTCGCTACGTTGAAATTGGAATGGGAGCGCTGCTTGTGATTGTCGGCATATTTTTATTAACAGGTATTTTTGGACAACTCGCCCAGGCAGGTCAATTCTTCTGGGTGGATTTCGGTTTATAAATCAGATTGGATTTAAAACAAATTCCATCCAGGCGGGAAAGTTCCCATCTGGATGGAAAAATTTCAAGTTGAATTCAGCGC
>JACRMH010000001.1 GCA_016219545.1 Chloroflexota bacterium
ACACCTTTTGTCACCGAACGGGAAAGCGGAGCCGGGATACTCCAGCTCCGCTTTATCGTTTACGTCTCGCTCTCAGTCTTCTTTGGCTTTCTCATCCGCCCCCCTTCCTCTCCTTTTTATGAGATTCGGGGTGCTTCATGTCTGCGGACTCAACTGGATTTCTTAACTTAAAGAATTCTTCAGACCGTTATTTCCTCTGTTACGGCCGTTGCCACTATGTTCTCCATGATCTGCCCCACCCTGGAGACATGTATAACTTTCACATGAGTCAGGAGAAGGATTTGTCCCTCCTGAATGCTTTTATCGTAAATGTAGTTATCTTCCCCTGAAATGCCTGTTCCAATGACAAATCCAAGGGATGCGCCTATAAATGCTCCCGCCGCAATACCGCAAAGTGCGACAACTATTCCGACATTCCAGATCGGAACCGCGTTTATGGCTGTTGTTTGCACTGCGCCAATTCCTGCCAGCATACCGATCAGACTTCCCATCAGCGCGCCTCCAACCATCCCTGAGACGCAGGTTTCAAAGACAGTCGGGGCTTTGGCTGTATAAGAGTCTGTGAAACTATGGATCATTTTCAACTGAACCGAGTCAAATTGAAGTCCGGCTTTCCCCAGCTCTGTTATCGCGTTCTCAACATATTTTTTCGAATTGAATACTTGTACGATCAAACGCACTCCATCCTTTCCCTTGATGAATTGGATCTGCTCGACCACTTTTCTAACTTCAACATATTGCCCTGCGACCAATTCCCGCGTTTCTGGAGGGAGGTTCTTTTTCAGGACAGATTCAAATGTTCTTAGCGCAGCTTTTTCTCCAACCGTGATTTCATTCAGGATGATTTTTTCCCTCTCTTCATTTCCTGCGGCTAACGCGGAGAAGATATTGATCCTTCCACGATGCAGAATACCGCGGATGCTGGTTTTAGGTTTGATCTGATGCCCCAAACGACTCATCTCTGCCAGGATCTCAGCTTTGAATCGGGATCTCTGCTCGGCATGTGATTTGAATAATAATTTCAATCCCTGGTTTTTTGAGTTTGCGGCTGAAACCAAATACCCTCTTTCACCTGCCTCAACAATTCGGCAAAGATAGCTCAAAGTTTTACAAACGGATAAATTATTCATCGTTGCATCTCCTTGTTCGATATATATGATTAGGGTAAGAGTCCCTCCAATAAGAATAGGCAAAGGCCCCCATCGTTCGACGGAGCCTCTGCCAGATCGATTTATTATTCGCTGACGACAATAAGGGTGCCTGTCATTCCGGCCTCCAGATGTCCTTCAGTTCCGCAAACAATTTCATAGGTCCCGGCTTCTGATGGCGCAGTGAAAGTCACTGTTTTAGACTTGCCAGGATCCACTTCCACTTCCCAGTAAATATTACCTTCATCTTCATCGCCAAATTTATCGCCCGCGGTTTCCCCAAGATTCATGATGACATATTCATGAATAACTGCACCCTCATTTTTAATATTAACGGTGATTTCCCTGCCTGCTGGAATGGTATTTTCCATTGGGGCATACTTAAAGTCAGTCATGGTCAAATTCATTGTTGTGGAGGGACCGCCACAGGCCGTAAGCAAAAGGGACAACACAAGAACACTGATAAGAAAGAAACCGGCTTTTTTCATTTTTATTCTCCTTTGTACGATAAATTAATTTGCCGATGAAGCAGCGACCATTCGGTGTGGCAGCATCGAATAAGTTAGTATGATTGTATGTAAACCGGCGATATATTCAATGGTTCTATCGTGGTTATCAGGGTAATAAAAGTGCCATTTTTTATGAGGTGCGATACCTAAAAGTATTAACCCCCACGGTTCATCAATTTCGGCTTAACACTGTCTTGTTTCTTCTTTTTTGCAGAATATTACACGAATGCTCGCGAGTTTTTAAAAACCATTTGTGAAAATCTGCGGAATTCGTGGCAGAAGAAGACTCTTGCCGGAGTTTTATTGTAGGTTTGATGGGATCATACTCATCCAGGTAATCCTGTGGAAATCAAAAGATTCCGGCAAATTGTGATGTTTATACTTTTCATACCCCTTGAAATTATTTCGATTCGGCTTACTATGGAATTGAGGAGAATTCATGGACACACCATTTATTGATTCAATGATCCGCCTTTTGGGCGGATTGCTTGCATACACCATATTAGGCATCATTCTGCTTGGGATATGGCGCGGCGCTAAACGACCAGCGGGACGCACAACCGGACTCAACGGCAACTGGCTCCGTTCCCCTTGGTTTTATCTTGCATCGACATTGCTTTTCGTTAGTGCCTCCTACTTCGGATGGATCCCATTGCCGTTGACAATTTCACCGCAAACCCGCATCTGGATGCTGATGATCGGCTCGTTGTTATATTTCCCCGGCATGTTATTTGTATTGTGGGGACGAATGGCTCTTGGAAAAAACTACTTCGTCTCAACCGGCTTTGGCGCTCAATTATTCGAAGGACATCAATTGGTCACAAGCGGACCGTTTGCAATTGTACGCAATCCGATGTACGCCGGTCTCATCGTTGCTTCAATTGGCGCTTTACTCATCTATCCCACATGGACAAGTTTGATCTTCGTCTGTACTTCTCCGCTTACTTCAGTCCGCGCACATCGTGAAGAAGCGGCGCTTTCCGCTGAGTTTGGCGATCAATGGGATGAGTATTGCAAACGAGTCCCAGCGTTTTTTCCACGGCTGAAATTTTGAAAGGTATCTCATGGAAAAGATAGATACCAAAAACCTAAAAGATATTTCTGAAACTTTGCTTCTCACGCTCAATGTGCGTGCAAATGAATCCCAGCGCCCCGATGCCATGATCAAAGATGACAAGGCCGTAGAGATGGTGAAAAGAATCAATTACGACTTCAAACATGCGCAGTTGAGGGCTTTTGATAAAGCAACGATCATCATGCGGATGCGGGAATTTGACCGCTTCGCGCGCAACTTTATAGCTGGTCATAAAAACCCGGTCATTATCCACATTGGGTGTGGACTTGATACACGCTTCGAGCGCGTCGCAGAGCGTGACGGCAAGGTTGAATGGTATGACCTCGACCTGCCGCCGGTTATTGAGTTGCGGCGGGAACTGATCGAAGAAAGTGAAGGAAGGCATCATCTCATCGAAGCTTCTGTTTTTGAAGATGCATGGATGGAAAATATCAACCCTCAGAGTCCGATCCTCTTTATAGCTGAAGGTGTCCTGCCTTATTTTGAGGAAGCGCAGGTCAAAACATTATTCCTCAAAATAAGCGAACACTTCAAGGACGCAGAATTTGTGTTCGATGCAATGGACCCTTTTGCGACCTGGGCGGATAACTTCAAGCTGAAACGCACCAAAATGTCAGCGCGCCTGCATTGGGGTTTGAAAAATTCCCGGGAGATCGAATCCTGGAAAAACGGCTTCCGCCTTCTGGATGAATGGTATTACTTCGATCAGCCCGAACCAAGATTGAAGTCCTATTATTGGATCCGTCTCTTCCCCAAGATAGCCAGGTCAGTCGGGATTTTGCATTATCGACTCGGGTAAAAAAAAGCCGCGAGCATTTGTTCGCGGCTTCGGAAAAATCCATTAGCGGGGCAATGAAAAATGGATCAACATGCCATCATCCATTTCTTCCATCGTCATTTTGCCATTGTGCAATTTGATCAACGCTGTGCTGACAAAGCCGAGCATGGCGGAATCCATCTCAAACTTATCCCGTGACTTTTCGCCCTTACTTTGAATAGTGACCATCAACTCATTTGCTCCTTCCCTCGCGGAAAGAGAGAGCGAGCCTTCGGTCATGCGGATCGCGGCATAAGTCAACAAATGATTGATCACCAGACTCAGGCGGATATCATCAACTTTGAAGATGGATCTGGAAACTTCTATCACAGTCGATAATTTTTTTGTGGGGTTTTGGATCTGCCATCGTTCGGCGGCTTTGCCAATGAGATTGACCATATCGCATTCATCAAGAGACAGTTTCATATGTCCATTGTTCAAACGCGCCATATCCACCAGGTTATTCATCATTGCCAACATGCGCTGACCGCCATTAAAGACCGTGGTCAGGTCTGCAACCTGCGTCTCGTTGACCGGACCGTCAATGCCTTTCATCACCACCCGCGAAAAACCGATGATGGCGTTGAGCGGCGTTTTCAAGTCATGCGCCGCCCATGAGATAAAGTCATCGAGGTCAATGTGACCTGTTTCCTGGCTGCCCCAAACCAGCTTCTCGATCACCTTTGGATCCCCGGCCAGCGCCATAGCCTGCTCATCATTCAACTTGTGAGTCTGATATAAGCGGATCGCCAATTCTGTTCTGGCTTGCTCGGGCGTAAGATTCGCGGCCTGCAACAACTCGGTTGGTATTTCAAGAATGGTTATATCCATTAGGTCCGCCTATGTATGTTGAAAGGATCAACGGCGGCGACCTAATAGGTCGCCGCCACAACTTCAAAATTTTCTAATACTTGTAAAACCCACGTCCTGTTTTTCGCCCCAAATATCCTGCATCCACCATCTTCCTCAACAAATAAGCAGGACGATATTTATCTTCGCCGAGATCGCGCTGCAAAACTTCCATCACGAACAGGACCACATCCAAACCGATCAAATCCGCCAAGGTGAGCGGACCCATGGGATGATTCATTCCCAATTTCATTACCTGGTCAATTGCTTCAGGTGTACCGACATTTTCCTGCAAGGCAAAGACCGCTTCGTTGATCATGGGGCACAAGATTCTATTTGATATAAATCCCGGCGAGTCATTCGCTTCGACGGGTTCCTTACCCATGACCTTGCATAAGTCCACGATGGTCTTTGTGGTTTCATCCGTTGTGGCGATTCCGCGGATGATCTCGACCAATTTCATTAATGGAACCGGGTTCATGAAATGCATCCCGATCACTTTATCAGGTCGCTTGGTCACCGCTGCAATTTTTGTAATTGAGATCGAAGATGTATTTGAAGCAAGAATGACGCCCTCGTGTGCATTGGCATCCATATCTTTGAATATCTTGAATTTCAAATCCGGGTTTTCTGTCGCGGCCTCGATAACAAGGTCCGCGTCTTTCATGGTGGACATATCACTTACAAAATATATTTTATCCGCTGAAGCTTTCTGCTCCGCATTGATCGTGCCCTTCTCCAAAAGTTTTGCAGTGGATTTGGTAATCGTCGCTTTTGCTTTTTCGAGTGCGGCAGGCATTACATCCATACAGGTCACTTGATAACCGGATGTGGCGGCGACCTGTGCAATGCCGTTGCCCATTGTCCCAGCCCCAATCACAAAAATATTTTTGATGGTCATATATATTCTCCTATCATGTCGTTGCGAGGAGGGTGCTCTTCCCGACGACGCAATCCCCTGTTTAATGGGAGATTGCTTCGGGCGAAGAACAAGAACGCCCTCGCAACGACATGTTATTTAGATTTTTTTCCATAACTTTACATTATTCTGTATTTGCTCGATATGCCCGGGGATGTGACGTGCGTAAATGGTGAGCCACTTATCGAAAGTATATGGCTCGTTCATTTCCGGGTGGACGATGGCATGGGTGAACACTTCCTCAGGCTGCCGCTTGAGCAATTCATAGGTTGTCTTTCTGGCAAGCCTTGTCACTTCCAGCGCGTCTTCGAGATTGTGATCGTGATACTTCAAAGTATCCGCCCATAGCGCCTGATCGTAGCCCATCAAGATTCCGCCCGGTTCAACGATCAATTTGCGCGCGCGCAAGGCTGCATTGGATTCAGAGTCTGCGATATGGATGATGACCTCGTGGACGCTCCATTCTGTTGGCTCAGGCTTGAACTTCATCGCCTCAGCCGGGACCTGATCCAGCGCGGCTTTCAACAAGGCGAATCCACGCCCATAGAGTTCCAGCTTTTCATTACGTTCAGTTTTATCCATTATTTTTTTCCTCAATACTCTGGTGGTTTAGTAGCGCGGGTGATCTTTTCGCGCGTATCGAAACCACCGAATCTCACTTAGGCATTTTCTCTTTGAGTTTCTCATCCCGCTCGCGGATCGCGCCAAGCAGACGAGCCTGTTCCGCTTTCAATTCAAGATTCTCCTGCTCGGCTCGTGCCAGGCGGACAGCGCCTGTGCGCCCCAAAGCGCGGCCGCCAGCCAGATCCACCAGGAGCGCAAGCAGGTAGCCGATCATACCAATGAGCACCACCCACCATTGCTGGATGATGATCGCCGTGACGATGCTCATGATGAACACGATCCAGCCGTAGACATCCAGCAAAAACCAAAACGGACGTGTCTTTTGCATGTCTATTGCTCCGCTGAAATGGCGTTGTAGATCGTTTCGATGGTGGTCGGGTCGCCCTTGAAGGTCTTGCCATTGGTGCGGTTGGCAATGCGCAGCATCAAGTCGGCATCGGCATCTTCACCGAAAGCAATGGTGAAGAGTTTTGTCCCATCAACACTCTCGCCGCTGGGCAGACAGTTGAACATTTGGTTCTGCGTGTTATTGCTGGAAGTATCCTGTCCATCTGACAATAGAACGATGCCATACAAGCGTTTTTCATTATTGGCTTCGTGTGCTGCCTGGAGGGAATTGATCCTTTCCGTTGCGCGGCAGACGGCATCATAAAGCGGGGTACTGCCATTGGCATAGATGCCATTGAGTTTATTTGTCAGTTCTTCGCTGATGTCGCCGGCACGTCCGCCGCCAAGTTCATAAATATCCTTGTCACCGCTGAAGACCATTAGGTAAATTTCATCGTTCGGGTCAAGCCGCCCAATAAAATTGATGGAACTATCTACGGCGCTCTTGATCTTCTCGCCTTCCATGCTGCCTGAAATATCCAGCATCATCACGATGGTGGCTTTTTTCTTGGTCTGGTGGAAGACATCTTTAACAGCCGATGAAACCTCCGCAGACGGACTTTGCAGGGCGGGCACTATGTCAGTGGTGACTCGCGGATCGGTACCATTCTCAATTGTCAGCGGGGCATGAAGCGGGACCGAAGTGTCCACCGGTCTCAGGTAGTAGGTAATGGCCATTTCCTGCTGAGGCTTGTCAAGCAGGTAATCGCGGAAAATTTTTGCGGCATCTTTTTGGTCGTCCGTAACCCAATCACCATCGAGGATGCAATACGGCTGCTCGCTCCAGAACGTGCCTTTGGATGGGAAGATGAACACGAGCGGATAGCGCATGGTGGAGGCGAACTCGGCATTGGTTTTGAGCATTTCTGCTTCGCTGGATGTGACAGCGTGAAGATATTCGGGTCCGCGCTGCGCCAGAATTTGCATCAGCGGACGGTTTTGCAGCCCATAATGATAGGTGTTTTGCTCCACGCCACGGAAGGCTTCCACGACGGCATCGGAATAAACTTGATCTGCGGTCAATCCGCTGGTTTCGCCAACACTGGAATAAGCCAGCGCCGTCATGCTGAGCAGACCCGCATTTGAATAATCGGGATGCGTGTGACCGAATTTGAACTGTCCCCATTCGGGATGCCCAATACTTGCCCAACCCTGCGGATCGGCGGAAAGTTTTACGATGTCATCCCAACTGATGGGTTTATCCGGCCAACCGAGAGCTTCTGCCATCGGACGCCACATGGCAAAACCGATCGGCGCATAAATAGTCTGCACACATGCGTCGGGGATGAGGACTTTGCCATTGCGGTCACGCCAGACGCGGTTCGCTTCATCTATCCATGACTGGTCGCCGGGACTCCACACGACAGGCTGACTCGTCCCGTCGAGAATGGCCTTCTGAGAGCCGCCCGAAGTGACATGTTTTACGGTGACAAAGATGACCTCGCCCGAAGCGGCTTTGTGTTCTTCCCGATTGAACTGCGCCACGACCGCGTTCATCCAATCTTCTTTTGTGTTGGAGGATGAGACTTCGATGGCAAGGGCATTCGTCGGAGCCGTGGGTGTGGAGGTCCCAATGACTTCAACCCCTGAAACTGGATCATTGGTTTGATTGAGAAGTTTGGGAATGATCAAAGCCCCAATCACGATACAGGCAAAAAGCATCACCGCCAATACAACAACAATTACTCCCCATGAGACTTTTGGTTTTTCAGAATAAGACATGGCGTTCCTCCAGATTATCTTGTAGGGGCGGGGTTATCCCGCCCAGGGCGAGGAGACCTCGCCCCTACATCATCATTACACAACACCAACCACAATACGAAAACCTAAAAACGGATAAAAGAATCCCGGCGGATAGGCGCGGCGATAAGAGGAGCGCGCGCCAAAGACCGTATCGTTGAAGGAGCCGCCGCGCGCCACTCGTAACGGGCCGGGCGGAGTCACTTCATTGGGCAATGGCTTGTAAACGGATGATGTCCATTGTTGGACATTGCCGGCCATATCCATCACGCCGAACGGACTAATGTCACCTGCCAAACTCGCGGCTTCCACAGTGGAGAAAATTTCGGTTTCATAGGTGTTGGTCAATTGCGCTTCAAATTCTTCGCCCCACGGAAAGGGACGACCATCATCGCCGCGCGCGGCATATTCCCATTCTTCTTCAGTGGGCAGGCGCACGGCCTTGTTCTTGACCGAACCCAGCCATTCGCAATAGGCTTCGGCTTCATATACGGTCACGCCCGTGACAGGATGCACTGACTTCTTTAATTGAGCTTCCCACCCTTCCGGCACGTGACGGTCTTCACGTCCCCAGCCATCGGTCTCACCTTTCAGCCAAGCCCAACCCTCGGCACTCCACCAACGTTTATCTTCCACGGCGTTGCTGTCTATGAAGGCCGCATATTGATTGACCGTCACCGGCGCATGGGCGATCTGAAATTCAGAGACCGATGCCATGCGCCGCGGACTCTCACGCAGATGGAAGCGGCTTCCCATTTGGAACACTCCCGATGGAATCCGCTTGACCAACCCGATGGAGGCTTTGGAGGTGTAATCTATGGGCATGAAGTAAGATACCTCGGTGGTCGAGCGCAAGCAGTCGAGACCACCACTTTGATTCTAAGTTTACATGTAACGGGTGGTTTCGATACGGACGAGAAAAGCACTCGTTCTACTTAACCACCAGAGTCTTCTATTCGATCTCAACCGCCATGGCGACAGCCTCGCCGCCGCCGAGACATAATGATGTAATGCCTCGTTTCAATCCGCGATCTTTGAGGGCGTAGATGAGTGTGGTCAATACGCGCGCGCCGCTTGCGCCAAGCGGATGCCCAATGGCGATTGCGCCGCCGTTGACATTGACCTTGTTCCAGTCCCAACCCTGGTCGGCGAGTGCATATCCATTTGCAAGGACTTGAGCGGCAAAAGCCTCGTTGACTTCGAAGAGGTCAACATCGCTGAGCTGCCAGTTAATTTTCTTTAGTAATTTCGGAATTGCATAACCCGGTGCTGCAAACAAATATTTTGGTTCGACGGCCGCTTGTGCATACCCAACGATATGAGCTATCGGTTTGAGATGATTCTTTTCCGCATAAGCACGTGACGAGATCACAACCGCGGCGCCGCCATCATTCATGGAGGAGGCATTGCCGGCGGTCACTTTGCCATCGGCTTTGAAGACGGGCTTTAATTTTGCAAGTGATTCTTTGGATGTGTCTTTGCGCGGACCTTCGTCGGTGTCGAAGATGGTCACGTCCCCTTTGCGGCCGGGAATTTGCACAGGGACAATTTCCAGCTTGAAACGTCCCGCTTCTTGAGCCTCAACAGCTTTCAGGTGAGAGCGAAGCGCGAGCTCATCCATCGCCTCGCGTGTGACCTCGTACTCGTCCGCGATAAATTCCGCAGCGTTGCCCATGCCCCAATTCTCAAACGGATCCCAGAGACCGTCGAGGAGCAATGCATCGGTTAAAGTTTGATGACCATATTTGAGTTCGCCTGAACGACCATTGACGAGGAAGGGCACGCGGCTCATGGACTCCATTCCGCCTGCCACGAACAAATCGGCATCGCCGGCGCGGACGGCTTGTGCCGCTAGCATCGCGGCCTTGAGTCCTGAACCGCAAACTTTATTGACCGTGGTCGCGCCGACAGTGCTCGGCAACCCGCCAAAGATCGCAGCCTGACGGGCCGGAGCCTGTCCATTGCCAGCCTGGACCACATTCCCCATGATGACTTCTTCAATATCATTCGGGTCAACGCCCGCACGTTCCACCGCCCCCTTCACCGCCACCGCCCCAAGTTTTACAGCCGGCAGACTGCTCAACCCACCCTGAAATTTTCCAACGGCTGTACGCGCCGCACTTAAGATGACCGCTTCATTATCCTTGCTCATGGTGCCTCCTGAGGGAATTTCATTGGCGCAATTATAAAGCCAATGACATGATGCGGTATTACTTCCAACAATTCCAAAACGAAAAACTTATCCGCAGACAGCGCAGATCGAACAGATTTTAAGTTCTTTCTGCGTCATCCGCTAAATCTGCGGAAAGTCTGTATGTGGTTTGCTATTTTTCCCCACCCATGGAATCAACATCGGCGTCCTTCTTTTATATTCCGCGTATGCATCCCCGAACTCGCGCAGAAGTTTTCTCTCTTCAAAATAAGCGCCGACCAAAGTATAGACCGTCGCGCCGAGATAAACCGTGACCGAATTCTGCGTGCCCGCGGACGTGAGCCAAACGAACAGCAGTCCAAATGTATACAGCGGATGCCGCACAATGCGATACAGTCCGCGCGTAACGAGTTGACCTGACTTCTCTTTCTCGAATAACTGACGCAAGCCAACAAAGGATAATGAGTCCGTTTGCAGGAAGGCGACCATCAGCATCAGTGCCGCGAGGACTTGTCCGCCCAGCATGAACATGCTCCACGGCGCAGGGACTTGATACACTAATTGATCCGGCAATGTTTTCATCAAATACAAAATGGGCAGGAAACTCACGGCGGCAAAGACGTTGTATCCTAGCCGGTAAAAGCTGGCATTGCCGATCATATCCTTTGCAAAGTTGGATGCGAGAATGGAATGGACGAGTCCCCATAAAGCGAGGGTGAGTAAGAGAATCAGAATGCTCATGATGTGTATCCTTTGGGAGTAATGACAACAGAAGATATTATTGGCTTACATGGATAGTAAGAAGTAAAAAGGGAGAAGTGTTGTCAAAGGATTGGATTGGTTGTATAGTTGGCGCAAGTGCAAAAAAGGCGGGTTAGCATAAGACCCCGCAATAAAAGGAGAACAAAGAAAACAATGGATCCAACAATTATCGTAGCATTGATCGCAGGAGGTTTTGCTATTATTGTTGCAATTATTACAGGTATATTCACCCTTTGGAAGAACAAAAGTGATAAACCCAGTAAATCATCCAATCCGATAATTTCGGGAAACAATATTATTATGGGGAATGAACATACTAATCAAACAGTCAATATTTTCGAATCGGTACCACAAAAAGAAATATCGCCCCAAGGGATAGGTGAATTTAAATCTGGAAATCTTCAAATCAGGAAAGACCCAGACATTACTGAAATTCCTTACAGTCAATTTCTTGGCAGGCAACATAAAATTCTTAGAGAGAAGTATTTGAAGTTGACACCTAGAGAAATGGCGGACTTTTATCAATTTGATAAAGCATCCACACTAGAAGCATACGAAGCGGGGGATAAGGAATTTTCCAAGGCTCATATTACATCTACTGTTAATTTCTTTTTTGTAAATCATGAATTTTTAGAAAAAGGCAACAAACCTGTATTTAAAACAGAACTCGCAATAGATAGTAAATCGACACAAAAGTTATTGAGCAAAAACTTTCTTCCTTTTTTTCTCGTAGAAATAAAACCACAAGACTGGTTATATACATATCCTATTTTTCATAAATCTGAAAAAGGATTTTCTCGGACGATCTCGTTGAATTTATGTTCATTTCATTACAACAGTGGCAGCAGATATGATATTGAGCAGATTATCCGCCTAATGATCGAAAGAAATATTGGTCCTTATGACGCACCAGTTCTAAAAGTAACTCAAGAGATTTGGAAAAGTTTGCAAGATGAAGAGTTTTACTGTAAGGACCCATACAGCCTTGGGCATAAAGACTTTGACTGCCAAGATATTCTTGTAGAATGGTATGAAAAGATTCAAGAGAAAAACCGGCAAGAATAACAACCCTAACCCAGACCTCCGAGGTTTTGAGAACCTCGGAGGTCTTTTTGATTTTCCAATCCCATATTCCTTCACATGTCATTCTGAGCGTAGCGAAGAATCTCTTCGATTATCACTGAGACCTTTCGCTACCGCTCAGGGTGACATTTTTTACACAACATGTAGTATATTTTCCCCCTCAAAGGACATGGATCATCTATGGCATTAATCAGTTTACAGGACGTGAGTCTCGGCTTTGGCGGACCGCGCCTATTTGACGAGATCAACTTGCAGATCGAACAGGGCGAATGGGTCGGTCTGTTGGGTCGCAACGGCATGGGGAAGTCCACTTTGCTTAAGTTGGTCAACGGCGATATTTCTCCAATGAGCGGAACCATCGCCCGTCAGCAAAATTTGCGTGTGGCATATTTACCGCAGGAAGTCCCCGCAGGTGTGGAAGGCAAAGTATTTGACATCGTCGCAAGCGGACTCGACTCTCCCAAAAAGACAGACGACCATCACTGGCAGGGACAACTCCAAGTGGAGCAGGTCATCTCGCGCATGAGTTTGGATGCATACGTGGACACGCGCTTTGAAGTCCTGTCCGCTGGCATGAAGCGCCGCGTCATGCTCGCGCGCGGACTGGTCAAAAAGCCCGACCTGCTTTTATTGGATGAACCCACCAATCACCTCGACATTGATTCGATCAACTGGCTCGAAGATTTT
Source organism: Chloroflexota bacterium (assembly GCA_016219545.1). Classification (GTDB taxonomy): domain Bacteria; phylum Chloroflexota; class Anaerolineae; order Anaerolineales; family Villigracilaceae; genus Villigracilis. Next base: position 12,753 of record JACRMH010000001.1, read on the forward strand.
CTAAAGCGTTGGGGCGGCACGTTGTTGTTCGTCACGCATGACCGCGTCTTTCTGCAAAAGTTAACCACCCGCATCATTGAACTGGATCGCGGTCATTTGTTCGACTGGGATTGCAGTTACACAACCTTTCTCGAACGCAAGGAAGCCATGCTCACTGCCGAAGCGGAGCAAAATGTCATCTTCGATAAAAAACTTGCACAAGAAGAAGTCTGGATTCGCAAAGGTATCGAGGCGCGCCGCACGCGCAACGAAGGACGCGTCCGCGCGCTGAAACGTCTGCGCGAGCAGCGGCTCGAACGGCGTGAACGTCCAGGCAAAGTGAAGATGCAAATTCAAGCCGAGAAGCGTTCTGGCAAACTTGTCATTGAAGTTGAGAACGTCAGCTATTCTTACGGCAATCAAACTATCGTCAACGACTTCACCACCACCATTCAACGCGGAGATAAGGTCGGCATCATTGGTCCGAATGGTTCGGGCAAAACAACTTTGCTGCGTTTACTACTCAATGAATTAACTCCGCAAACTGGAAGCGTTGAATACGGCACGAATCTGGAGATCGCCTATTTCGATCAACTGCGCGCGCAGCTCGATGACAGCAAATCCATTTTGGATAACGTCGGGCAGGGGCGCGATACGGTCACGATCAACGGGCGCACCCGCAACCTGATGGGCTATCTCGAAGATTTTCTTTTCACCCGCGAACGCGTCAACGCACCCATCAGCGCGCTTTCGGGCGGTGAGCGCAATCGTCTGCTATTGGCGCGGCTCTTTGCCCGTTCCGCGAATCTGCTCGTGCTGGATGAGCCCACCAACGATCTCGATGTTGAAACGCTGGAAATTCTCGAAGAACTTTTGCTCGAATATGACGGCACGCTTTTGCTCGTCAGTCACGACCGCGCCTTTCTTAATAACATCGTCACCAGCACGCTTGCAATGGATGGAAATGGCAAAGTCACAGAAACTGTCGGCGGATATGATGAGTGGAAGCGACAGGCTGATCTACGCGACCAGCCCGCATCAGATATCATCCCCGCAGGGGGCTCACCCAAGCCTGCTTCAACACCCCAACAAGAATCAGCGCCGAAAGATTCGTCCGCTCCGCGCAAACTAACATACAAGGAACAACGCGCACTCGAAGCGCAAAAACAGGAACTCGCCGAACTCCCCCAGCGCATCGAATCCCTCGAAGCCGATGTCCACGTCCTGACAGCATTAATGTCCGACACATCCTTCTATCAACAAGACAGCGCCAAGATCACATCCACAGTGGACAAGTTAAATCAATTACACGATGAACTTGCAAATGCGTATCACCGCTGGGAAGAGTTGGAGAACCCGTAACGCGACATTTATGTCGCCCTGCATTGCCACGCGACATAAATGTCGCGCTACAAAACCAACAAAGGATTGTTATTATGACTAACACAAACTTAATTCAACTAGACGGAACCAGCTTAACTTTTGACCAAGTGCAGGCTGTGGCATACGGTCAACCTAACGCGCCGCGAATTGAGATCGGAGCAGAAGCAGGTCAGAGGGTCACACGAGCCGCGAATGCGGTGCAGACTCTGCTCGAGCGTGGAGTCATTGCTTATGGAATCACCACCGGTTTCGGCGCATTCAAAGACCGCATCATCCCGCCCGATCAGGTGGAACTGCTTCAGCGCAATATCCTTGTGAGTCATGCAGTCGGCGTTGGCGATCCTTTTGATATTCCCACCACGCGCGCGATCATGCTGATTCGCGCCAACACGCTTTCACGCGGACATTCAGGCATTCGCCTCTCGACTTTGCAGTTGCTGGTGGATATGCTGAATGCAGGCATTCATCCCATCATTCCAAAAAAAGGTTCACTTGGCGCAAGCGGTGACCTCGCCCCGCTCGCGCACATGGCACTGCCGATCATCGGCGAAGGGGTTGTGGAATATCAAGGTGAAAAACTTTCAGGTGCGGAGGCATTCAAGCGCGCGGGACTAAAACCGATCACGCTGGCCGCGAAGGAAGGACTTGCGTTGACGAATGGCACATCGGTGATGACGGCGCTTGGCGTGCTGGAAACATTGCGCGCTGAACGATATAGCCAGACCGCCGATATTGCGGGATGCCTAAGCCTCGAAGCGTTAAACGGCACCGACCTCGCCTTTGACGAGCGCATCCATAACCTGCGACCATTCCCACGTCAAAAAGAATGTGCGAGTAATTTACGAAGTTTATTGAAGGACAGTGAATTTACACGCGAACATAGTTCACTTAATGTACAGGATGCTTATACTTTGCGCTGTATGCCGCAGGTTCACGGTGCGGTACGGGATGCGATCGCTTACGCACGCTGGGTTTTTGAAATTGAGCTGAATGCCGTCACCGATAATCCGCTGATCTTTATAGATGATGCCACCGGAAAAATTGATGTCCTCTCGGGCGGGAATTTCCACGGTGAGCCGCTCGCGATTGCAATGGATTATCTGGCTTTTTCTGTAAGTGAATTGGGGAATATATCAGAACGCCGCACCATGCGCCTGACCGATGAATGTTCGAACACCCATACCCTGCCGGCTTTTCTAACTCAAAACGGCGGGTTGAATTCCGGCTTCATGATCCTTCAATACACAGCCGCCGCACTTGCCACCGAAAACAAAGTCCTATCGCATCCTGCCAGTGTGGACACCATCCCCACTTCGGCCAATGTGGAAGACCACGTCAGCATGGGTGTGACGGCCGGACTCAAACTGCGGAGTATTCTTGATAATGTGGAACGCATCCTTGCCATCGAGTTAATGTCAGCCGCGCAGGGCGTGGACTTCCGCAAGCAATCCGTTGGCGCAGAGGCGCAGCTTGGAAAAGGAACACAACCCGTCTATGACCTTCTCAGACAGCACATCCCATTCATCGAAGCGGATATAACCATGTATGGTTATATTGAAAATTCACGTCAAATGATTGCTGATGGTTCAGTGGTAGAAAGTGTGAACCGCGCACTGGCATTATAAAAAATAGTAGGGGCGCAGCAATGCTGCGCCCCTACATATTTACAAAACACATATTATCGAAATTATTGGGACAAAGAATCAATATGGGGTAGATGATGCCCGACGGCGCGGGGAACCCAGACAAGAATGGTCGTCCCTTCCCCACTGACCGATGAAATATCAATGTCCCCGCCGACGGCGTGGGCGCGCGTTTGCATGTTCGCCAGCCCATGGCCGATGGAAGCCTGCATCTTGTCAATGTCAAAGCCTTTGCCGTCATCCTTGATCTCCAGCAGGGCGCGGTCATTCGTTGACCATAATACAACCTGCACGTTCTTGGCCTTGGCATGTTTCGCGGCATTAGCCAATGCTTCCTGACAAATATGGAACAAAGTTAATGACTGGGTTTGCGGCAGATCCTTCAGATCAGAATCAACTCCGGTAAAAAGCACTTCAGAGAAGGTATGAGCGCGGTATTCTGCGATTAGGCGTTTGATGCCGGCCATCAAACCCTCATTACCAAGCTGACGGGGTCTCAGGTCAAGGATATATGCGCGGATATCGCGGATGGCCTGGTTCAACCCGTCAATGGATTGATGGATCTGCTCTTTCGCAGATCTTGGATCCTCCTCCAAAGTCAGCCTCGCACCTTCGAGGGCCAGCCCCACGCCATAAATGGATTGAATGATGCCATCGTGCAAGTCCATGCCGATGCGGTCACGTTCTTCCAGCACGGCGAGTCTGCGGGCATTGGAATGCAGGCGCGCGTTCTCAATGGCAAGCCCGGCCCAGGTGCCCACAGCTGTGAGCAATTGAATACTTCTTTCATCAAATGGGTCCATTGCGCGGGTGGCAACGCTCATTACACCCATCAGGTTTTCGCCTGATAGAAGGGGGATACATGCGATCTGTTGAAAACCGGCCTTCACCACAGAGTCACGCAGGAAGTTCGTATCACTCGCCAAATGCGTACCGATCATGGGCTTGCGATTCCTTGCGGCAATTCCGGGATACCCCTCGCCCACTTGAAAAATATTGGATGTCCAAAATGCTTCGGCGGCCTGCCCGCGGTGCAAGACCATTCTCAAAGTTGTCTTATCTTCTTCAAGCAGGAATATCTCGCCTGCTTCCACTTTCATATAATTCATCACCAGCCCAAGGGTCTTGTTAAGGATTTCGTCCAGTTCCAGGCTCGAGGTCAGGGTGGTTGCGATGCCATTAAGCAGTCCCATATCCACGTTGCGGCGGGTCAGCGCGAGGTCGCGTTCCTTCATCTGTTCATAGAGTCGCGCATTTTGTAGTGCAGTGGCGGCATACGTCGCGAGCATTTGGATGATCATTTCATCATCCCCGGTAAATTCGTGAGCGCCTATTTTTTCGGTCAGATAAATTTGCCCCAGTTGAATGTCACCCGCGCGGATCGGGACTCCCAAAAAGGAAGCCATCTTTGGGTGGTGGGCGGGGAAGCCCACAGAGCGCGGATGTTCCGCAATGACAGGAATGCGCAGGGGAAATTCGGTATCCATCAATTCGCCGATCAAGCCAAGCCCAACCGGCGGGTGTGGAATTTTCTTGATCTGTCCATCGGTCATGCCGACTGAAATAAAATGCTTTAATTTGCCCGCGTCATCCAGGACCCCCAGTGCAGCATAGCGCGCCCCCGACTGCTCACAGGCTGTGGATGCGATCCGCTCCAGCAGTGTATCGAGCGAAACATCCTTTACCAGTTCCAAACTTGCACGATGAAGGGCAAATAAACGGTCCTGCAATTGTTCACGGGTAAGAAGCATGGAGACATTATAATCAAAAGGTTCGTCATTGCGAGGGCAGGTATGCCCGACACTCCCTGGCACTGCCCGCCAGGGCAAGTGTGCGTCGCACGCCAGTGCGATGAGCAATCTCCAAATTGAGATTGCTTCACCGCAAAGTACAAAAACGCGGTTCGCAAAGACGAAACTCTGATAGTCTTTGAAAGACAGCCAAACCTATACTTGGGACAACTCACATGACAAATTCGCGCATTTCTGGATTTTACAACCTGACCATAGAAGAACGCCGCGCCAAACTTGCAGAAGCCGCGCATCTGACTCCCGAAGACCTGCTCCCGTTTACAACAGGCGGACTCTCCGCTGAATCAGCCGACCACATGGTTGAAAATGTGATCGGCATGTATTCATTGCCGGTCGGTATTGGCTTGAACTTTATGGTCAACGGGCGCGATGTACTTGTTCCCTTTGTAATAGAAGAACCTTCCGTTGTAGCCGGCGCATCCTTCATGGCAAAACTCGTCCGCGCTGGCGGCGGATTTACCGCCACCACCACTGAGCCGTTGATGATCGGACAGATGCAGCTTATCAATCTGGTCAATGTGGAGGAAGCACGGCTGAAAATCTATGAACACAAAGCCGAATTGCTCGCCATTGCCGATGCCATTGACCCGATCCTGAAAAAATTCGGCGGCGGCGCACGTGACTTGGAAGTGCGGGTCATTGAAGATTCTGCCATTGGCGCATTTCTCGTTATTCATCTTATCTATGACGTGCGCGATGCGATGGGAGCGAACGCGGTCAACACGGCTTGCGAAAAACTTGCGCCGCGGATCGAAGCCATTACAGGCGGGAAAGTTCATTTGAAGATATTGTCTAATTTAGCTGACCGCAGAATTGCGCGTGTGCGTTGCACTATTCCCGTCAGCGAGTTGGGGTTCGAGGCAGAGAATCATTCACAAGTCAGTGGGGAGACCGTGCGTGATGGAATTATCGCCGCCTGGGCCTTCGCGGACAGTGATCCCTATCGCGCCGCGACGCATAACAAGGGCATCATGAACGGCGTGGACTCTGTCGTCATCGCCACAGGCAATGACTGGCGCGCCATTGAAGCCGGCGCACATGCGTATGCGGCGCGTTCAGGCAGATACACTTCCCTGTCCACTTGGGGAAAAGATAAGGATGGGAATCTAGTCGGAACGCTGGAAATGCCAATGGCGGTTGGAATAGTCGGCGGCGCAACCAAAGTCCACCCGGCCGCTCAAGCCGCAGTTAAGTTAATGAACGTCAAGACCGCATCCGAACTGGCCGAGATCATCGTCTCGGTCGGTCTCGCACAAAACATGGCGGCCTTGCGCGCACTCGCCACGGAAGGCATCCAACGCGGACACATGTCTCTGCACGCAAGGCAGGTCGCCATCGCCGCCGGTGCATCCGGTGAAATGATAGAGAAGGTCGCCGCTCAAATGGTGACGGAAAAAGTTGTCCGAATTGACCGCGCTGAAGAAATTTTGAAAGAACTAAAGGAATCAAAATGAAGGGAAATCTATTTCTTGTTTTTGTGATCATCGCAACCACTACATTAGCTTGTGGACTTTCCGCGCCGGCATTACCGACTGCCACGGAAACCCCAATCCCTGCCACTGCAACAGAAGTTCCCCCCACAGCAACATTTACCCCGATCCCAACATTGACTCCCATTCCGACGGCCACCCCAATTCCCGGAACCGTTGTACTGGATTTCATCGCGCAATTGTGCAATGCCAAATGGATGAACGGCGGACAAAAATTTGCCTCCTGCCCGGATGCCAACGCTGACCATTCCAAAGGGTACGCCATCGCAATTGACCCAACCTCTGAAGGATTACCCGCTGGCACACCGGTCCTCATGACCATCCCTGCCTGGAACGGATTTGCGGCATTGTTCCTGCGTTACCCCGCCCTCACCATTCAAGCCGGAGACCGTTTCCGCGCCACGATCCAATGTCAGTCCACCTCAACGGCATGTGACGTTAGTTTTGGCCTTGATTATTACGATGCCAACGGAAAATATCACAGCCCGCTCGGCATGTGGAATCAAAACACTGGAATGACTCCCACCGTTATAGATTTTGACCTGAGTTCATTAGCCGGTCAAAACGTGGACCTTGTGTTGGCCATCCGCCCAAACAATTCTTCCCCTCAATTTGATGCCGGTCTATGGATCGCGCCTCAGGTTTTCAGACCGGGGAAATAAGGAACTAATCCGTTCATCTGTTTTTATCCGCTGGAGACCGCACCGTGCAGGCAGGGTTGATGTCAAGGTTTTGTATGTGGATTATCAATAATGAGATTGGCTAAGATGTGGAGCCCTAAACACTATGAAAAAACGTTTCTTTAGCTTTTATTCAATGACTGAAAAAGAATATAAACAAATACTTAGTGATTGCTTATTTGTTCTTGACACGAGTATTCTTTGTAATTTATATCGCTTTCCTCAAGATGTTCAAAAAGAATTCTTCACAGTGTTGTCAAGTGTCTCAGAAAGAATATGGATACCTTATCAAGTTGCCCTAGAATTCCAGAAAAACCGTTTGGCTGTGATAGCCGAACAAAAGAAGAAATTTGCCGATACACGAAAACTACTTGACGAAACGGGAAAGAGTTTTCAGGATGGGCTTTCAAAACTACAACTCAAGAAGCGTCATTCAGCCATCGATTCAAACATCATGGAAAAAGGCTTAAATAATTTATTCGCCTCATATAAAAGAAATTTGGATAAACTAGAAAAGAAACAAATTGATATTGCTGGACCTGACAGAGTATTAAAGCAACTTGACAATTTGCTAAAAAACAACATTGGTGATAAACCAAGTTCACAAGATATTGTCAATGAAATTTACAAAGAAGGAAGAGAAAGGTTCTCAAAGAGAATACCCCCAGGATATAAAGATACTAACAAAGAAAAAGATGACGAGCCATTTCATGAATACGAAGGAATTATTTACGAAAGACAATATGGCGATTTAGTCATTTGGAAACAAATAATTGAGGAATGTAAAACTAGAAGTCAAAAATCGCTAGTCTTCTTAGTTGATGACACGAAGGAAGATTGGTGGTGGATTGTTAACGGAAAAAGAATAGGACCTCGCCCCGAGCTACGCGAGGAAATTGGTCGGTTAGCAGGTGTCAATAATTTTCATATATACAATTCAGAACAGTTTCTAACCTTTGCGACAAAGCACTTAAATGCAAAGGTAAGCCAAAATTCAATTTCTGCAGCTAAAGATGTGCTAGAGTTTCAAGAGGGTAAATCTTGGGCAGAAAATATCATATCTGACAAAATGTCTGATATAGCCACAGATTTGATTAATTCCGATGAATTAATTGTCGGTATGTTAGCTGAAACAAATGCTTCAGGATTCGGATTAGACACATACGAAATTCTATTTGCAGAACACAATAAAAACAAAAAAGAAATTTTCTTTCAAGCAAGAATATGGATTTCTGGAGAAAGCGACCTAGACAAACCATTTAATGGAGACGAAATTGTTTTTGATTTATATGGCACTTTGAAACATTATAAGAATGATTGGATTTTAGAATCTTATGATATTGAAGATAATGAAATAGTAGAATAGAAGGCTTTGAATCTATGACAACCCCACAACCTCACTCCCCCACCCTCCTCAAACCCGTCAAGCCTGTTGGCATTGTCGGCTATGGCGCGTATGTGCCACGTTATCGTCTGCCCGCGAAGGAAGTCGCGCGCGTATGGACAGGCAAGACCAGCGGACTTCCCATCAAAGAGAAAGCCGTGCCCGGCCTCGACGAGGATGTGATCACCATGTCCATCGAAGCGGCGCGCAACGCCATGCTCCGCGCGCAAATTGACCCGACAGAACTGCGGGCGGTTTGGGTCGGCTCCGAGTCGCATCCATATGCGGTCAAACCAACTTCCACGTTGGTCGCAGAAGCGATTGGCGCAGTCCCCAACACCCAAGCCGCGGACTGGGAATTCGCCTGTAAAGCCGGCACCGAAGCCCTCGTCGCCGCAATGGGATTGGTCGGCTCGGGCATGGGACATTACGCCATGGCCATCGGTATGGACACCGCGCAAGGCAAGCCCGGCGACGCGCTTGAATACACTGCAGGCGCGGGTGGCGGCGCGTACATCGTCGGTCCCGCCGAAGAGTCACTCGCGATCATCAACGCTTCCTATTCCTACGTCACCGACACACCTGATTTCTGGCGGCGCGAATATCAAAAGTATCCCGAGCACGGAATGCGCTTCACAGGCGAACCCGCCTACTTCAAGCACATCACCGAAGCCGCCACGCATCTCATGGAAGCCAGCGGAACAACTGCCAAAGATTACAAGTGGGCGATCTTCCATCAGCCGAACACAAAATTCCCGCAGCGAGTCGCAGGTCAACTCGGATTTTCTGCAGAACAAATCGCGCCTGGGCTTTTAGTCCACACCATTGGGAACACTTATGCAGGCGCAGCCATGATCGGCTTGACCGCGACTCTCGACATCGCCCAGCCTGGCGACAGGATCCTCGTCGTCTCTTTCGGGTCGGGAGCTGGCTCAGACGCCTTTGACATCGTCGTCACTGATAAAGTCACCGCCCGCCAGGGTCTCGCCGTGAAGACACAGGAATACATCGCCCGCAGAACAGAGATCGATTATGCGACTTATGTAAGGTATCGCGGCAAGTTGCAAATGAAATAAAAGGGCATTCATTTCCATGAAACGAAACATTATCTTATTATCGGTATTCATGCTGTTCGTATCTGCCTGCAATGCTAAATCCACTACACCAACGCCTGTCATTCTGGCAGATAGTTTTTTCTCAGGGTATGCTTTTGTGGATGTAAATGGAAACGGTCAATTCGACTCTGCCGACACACCGCTGAAAGATGCCATATTCATTGTTCAGGTCGAAGGCGGTGCACAGTTTGGCAGGAAAACAGATGAAACAGGAAATGCATTTGTGACCATCCCTGCCGCTGTTCAGTATCCAGTAATCTTGTATATGAAACCGCCCACATACAGCACATTGATATTAATTGGACCTCCCAGCATAATACTTCAAGAAACGACTGGAGAGAAAGCCATCTTCCTTTTTACATCAAAGGACTCGCCGTGAAGACCCGGGAATACATCGCCCGCAGAACAGAGATCGATTACGCGACTTATGTAAGGCATCGCGGAAAATTACAAATGAAATAAGAACGGGAATCGTGATTCGGGAATCGGGATTGGGCTTTCCAATTCCCAACTCCCCATTCCCCATTCCCAATTCCCACATCTCACCCGCAATCAGGAAATCATTTATGACAGATGTCGTTATCGCAGGTATCGGACAAACACCAGTCGGCGAACATTGGGAGATCAGCTTACGCGATCTCGCTCTCGACGCCATTCAAGCCGCGCACAAAGATTCGGGCGGCATCAAACCGCAGGCCTTATTCGTCGGGAACATGCTCGCACCGAATCTTTCCAATCAGGCGCATCTCGGTGCGCTCATCGCAGACTATGCCGGGCTGACCGGTATCGAAGCCGTCACTGTTGAAGCCGCGGGAGCATCCGGCGGAGCAGCCCTGCGCCAGGGTTATCTCGCCATTGCCAGCGGCATGGTGGATGTGGCGCTCGTGGTGGGCGTTGAAAAATTTACAGACAAGATCGGCGCGGAAGTGGATGAAGCCATTGCCACCGCCAGCGATTCCGATTTTGAAGCCGTGCAGGGTCTCACCGCCACTGCGCAGGCCGCGCTTTTGATGAAGCGTTACATGCACGAGAATAATGTCCCGAATGATGGCTTTGCCAATTTCGCGCTCACCGCTCATGCCAATGGTGTTGCGAATAAAAATGCGATGTTCCAAAAAGCAATCAAACTTGAGACATACCACAAAGCGGAAATGGTCAGCGACCCGATCAATATGTTTGACGTTGCCCCGAATGCGGATGGCGCTGCCGCGCTCGTTCTGACTCGCCGTGACCTGCTCCCGTCCGATTGGAAGAGTCCACTCGTAAAGATCGCCGGCTCCGCCGCATCCTCAGACACATTGGCATTGCACGATAGAAAAGATATGCTCTACTTTGACACGTGTCAACTTTCAGCAGGCAGAGCGATGAAACAAGTGGGACTCACTCTCGATAAGATAGATTTCTTTGAATATCACGATGCCTTCAGCATCTATGCTGCATTGAGTTTGGAAGCGGTTGGATTTGCAATTAAAGGTAAAGGCTGGAAACTGGCGGTAGACAATGAGATCAGCTTGAAAGGAAAAATTCCCTGCGCCACCATGGGCGGCATGAAAGCGCGCGGATTCCCCGGCGGGGCCGCAGGGGTGTATCAAGCCGTCGAAGCAGTCAACCAGTTAAGAGGTCAGGCGGGAGCGAACCAGATCGCAGGCGCAACCTACGGACTCATCCAGTCCCTTGGCGGGCCGGCATCCACGGCAGTCAGTCATGTTTTGCAAAGATTGGATTAAGGTAGACCGTGGACGATGGACTGTGGACGGTAAAACACTGTCTATCGTCTGCGGTCTATGGTCTGTTGAAGCAAATATGGAATCGTCAGCGCTGATAAAAACCCCGCCAGACCAAATAATATCGTGGGGACAAGCCAGCGGGCGTTGACCAGAAAATCCTGATACAAAAGAATGCCTTGAATGCGAAGCTTTGCCAGCAAGATCGGGGGCAGGCTTTGCACAGCAAAGAATATAGCGCCAATGCAGATTGCGATGACCAGACTCAAAGCAAAGTCATTCCATGTGATGAGCGCAGGGCGGACATCCTTTTGAATGCGTGCCATTACGTTCGGGGTAATACTGCGCGGCATGGGTGCAAGCGGAACATTTTTCAGCGTGTCTTCAATAATTGCATTTTCTTTCTCGGGGGTTAAGCGGTTATCCATGAGTCCTCCAGGGTGGCAAGCGCGTTTCGAAGCTGTGCCTTCGCGCGAAAAATGCCTGTTTTGACTGTACCAAGCGGCAGATTAAGAGTCGATGCGATCTCTTCGTAGGAGAGTTCACTTTGATATCTAAGAGTAATCAGTAATTGATAATTGGGGTCAAGTGCGTCAATTGCCTGATGCAGATATTGCCTCGTTTCGTTTGATTCAAATTCGCTGGCGGGATTGTTGAATTCCGGTTCAGGGATGTCTTCCATTACATCGTCGCCGAGGTCGTTGAGCGAACGGCGCAAGCTGGGCAGGCGGTTGTAACATAGGTTCGTGACAATGCGATACAACCATGTGCGAAATTTGGATTGACCCTTGAAGTTGGGTAAGGCCGTCCAGGCGCGCACGAAAGTTTCCTGCGCCAGGTCGAGCGCCTCGTTCTCATCTTTGACGACGCGCAAGGCAAGGTTATAAACATAGCGTTGATGTTCATCCACGAGCGCGGCAAAGGAATCGTGATCGCCTTTCTGCGCGCGCTGGATGAGGGATTGTTCGGAGGCTGACATGGGTTCTCTACAGGGTTAGACAGGAAATGTGTAGAAAAGTTTCAAGCTCAACAGACCGTGGACGATGGACGGTAGACAGTGTGGAATCAACGGTCTATGGTCCACTGTCCAATTTTGAAACTTTTTCGGAAAACGCCTGTCAAACGTAGTGAGAACATCCTACCGCACTATGCGGCACTTTGTAAACAAGGAGAACGAAAATGAAAAGACCCATTGTAATCACACTATTAGTTGTTGCGCTTTTATTCATATTAACTGGCATTGGCGCAGTTGTCTTTTTTAGCCTGCGCGGCAATGGCGGGAATTTTTTCACGGGACGCATGCAGTCATTTGCCACACTGGAAGAAAGCAAGACCGTCAAAGTTGACGCGAAAGAACCCGTCATATTAAATGTGCTTGACAGTGCAGGCAGTGTCACCGTGATCGGTGCGGATGTAGATTCAGTTCAGGTAAAAGCGGTAAAGACCGCTTATGCCACCACGCAAGCACGCGCAGACGAGGAAGTGAAGGCGATTAAATACAGCCTTGAACAGACCGGCAATACCGTCGCTCTTACATTTAAAACTCCCCGTACAGTTACGAACCCTCCCAATATAAACGTCTTTAATCTCAACGCAGATACCATAGACTTCGTTATCACTGTCCCCAACGAAACCGTATTAGATATCGAAACCAGTTTCGGGGATGTGGATGTATCCGATATCAAAGGCGATGTCACCATTGTCAACGATTTCGGCAAAGTAACCCTTGGAAATATCGAAGGTGCCCTGTCTGTGACAAATGAAAGCGGCGATGTAGAAGCCGGCGGCGTGGAAGCAGGAAATAAAAACATAGACCTGCATTCCGGTTTTGGCAGGATTACCCTGGGAAAAGCGAATGGCGCAAACATCACGATCGACTCCAACAGCGGAGCCATCAACATTGATGTTGTCCGTGCCACGGGTACGTTCAGCATAAATACTGATTTTGGTGACACAACCTTCGAGAGCGGCTCAGCCGCGGACCTCCGCATTGAAACAAAAAGCGGCGGTGTATCCATCACCAAAGTGAATGTAGCCAATGAATTAAAAGTGGATAACGACTTCGGCGAGATCGAATTGAAGCAGTCGTTCGCGGGTTCCTACGACCTGCACACCAACAGCGGCGGTATCACTGTGGACGGCGCAAAAAATAACCTCAAGGCTTCCACAGATTTCGGAAATATCAACATCAGGAACGCACGATCTGTCACCCTGGATCTCAAAACGAACAGCGGTACCATAGAATTCAGCGGCACGCTCGGCGCAGGTCCACACATGGTCAAATCAGATTTCGGCGGGATCGATCTCGCCCTGCCAGCAGATTCAAAACTGAACGTGGATCTCAAAACAGATTTCGGCGGCATCAGTTCAGATATTCCGCTCACCGTCACGCTCGATGGAAGTTCCGATACCAACCATCAGGCAGGGACCATGAACGGAGGCGGCGACCAACTCACGGTCATCACCAATAACGGCGGCATCAATATCACTGCCATCAAGTAAAATAATAGGGCTTGGAGAAATCTCCAAGCCCTAAATTTTTCAAAAGGACTTTCCATGAGCGATATCATTCCCTGCCTCGGTGTTGTCGGCGTGCTCGCCATCATCTTCGGTTTTCTCGCCTTCCTGCGTTACATGAACTACAAGGAAACCATCGCCCTCGCCGAAAAGGGATTGACCCGCCCCGAAGTTAAACCGGGCAAGGGTCTTTTACGCTGGGGGATCATCATCGGCACGATCGGATTCGCCCTCTCAATTGGACTCTACCCAATTGGGTTTTCATCCGGCGAAAACTACCCGCTTCACCTCGGACCCTGGATGCTGGGAGGCTTCGTCCCGCTTTTTCTTGGCCTCGGCCTGACTCTGCTTCATTATTTGACAGAGAAGGAATGACGATAGATCATAATTTACGGTCTATCGTCCACCGTCTACGGTCTAAAAATTTATCTCCACAGAATTAATTCGCAACACATTTCCCCTCAATTTAATTTCATCTGATTCAAATCCGAAGAATGTCCAAAAGACAGCGCTGGTTTGATCTATTTCCAGCATCGCTGAAATGGCAGGTTGTTTTTGTCCATAATATTTCGAGCGCCAGCCGCGTGTGCTTTTCGGGTCGGCGCGGACAACGGTGAAATCAGCTTCGCCGTTCATCAACCCCATTTGCACTTTATATTTATGCGATGCCGGCCATAAACAAAGTGAACTTCCCTTTTGTGTGTAAGGCAGATCGTTGATGAGCCAGTGAAGGGCATAATGATGGGACTGCGCATCATTGAGATGGTCAACAATAAGCCAGCGGTCATTGTCAAGCATGTGGACAGTGCGTTGATGTGTGACAGGTTTGTATCCATCATGCCCGCCCTGCCAGAGATCATTGCCATGTTGAAGGACTTTCCCTTTCGCCCAATCTGTCCACGTAAAACGGCTGACCATTTTCATTTGGTCTTTGGAATCAACCGTCACCGTGTTATGCACGGATGTACGTGCAAGCCCGTTTTGCCAGATGCCTCCACCGCTGTATAAATTTGTCCCTGCATCGCAAGCGATGTTATGTCCATTCCACCACAGGTCAACGTGGAGCTGGTCAGCATGGGACGGACGCTCTTTGAAATGAGTGCAGCGGATAATGGCTTTTGATTTGGCATTGCTAAGAATATACATGCCGCCATCGGGATAACTCTGGGTTGTTTGTTGCGGGGCGTTCACCCTGGACTGCAAGGCCTCTGGTCCGCACAGCCAATAAAGGTCTTCATCCCACGCGCCCGATTCAAACAGTCTTTTTCCTTTTGTGATAAAAGAACCCAATTGCAAAACGGGACGGTAATCATTGAAGTCACAATTATTCAAAGGCAAGACCAATGCACCGTCATTGGAACCATAGACAGGCATTTCGCCAGTCTGCGGGTCTATAAGTTGGGAAAGGTAAGTAATGGAATTGGCAATGGAATTTTTTAATTCAGGCGAAAGCGGGCAGTGGTTTATTTCGGCAAGCCTGATAGCGTAAAGATAAATATGAAGCACGAAGCGATGATAATTCAATGAGTACATTGAATAAGTGCCATCGGAGAAGATTTGATTCTTCGCTTCCCGTTCCAGCGACATTCGCCCGAAGGATAAATATTTTTCGGCATCTTTCAATTCAGGGAATAACAGCCCTGTCATCCACAGCCCAAGCGCTTCAGTGATGGAATGATTTCCACGTGTGAAGATGGCGAAATCGGTGTTGCTGTAAATCCGCTCTGCATGAGCGGCGATGATTGTAGTTAGATCAGCAATGTTTTGTGAAGTGGTGGAAGGGGAATTGATAAATGCATACAGACCGAAAGTCCATGCCATGAGACGCAGGGACATTTCCTGTCCGTCCATCCAGTTGGGTCCTGCGTTAGGCGGATTCGACTCGACCCAGGATCGTGTCAATTGCCAGAAGGCCTTTGCATATTTTTCGTCATGGGTGAAAGCATAAGCGCGGACAAGCGAGTACACAAAGCTGAATCGATTAGCCTCCCAAATGAATTTGATGTCCGTTTCGCCTTCATCCGAAATCTGCGACCAATGCTTGCTTGCGTCAATTTTGATCCCTGAAATTGGGTCTTGGTGCCAATCTGGGGGGAAACCTATTTTCTGGAATTCATGCGAGAAATATTTTATTTCGCCGCTGAGGATGCGGTCGGCTTCTTCTATTGCGAATTTCCAATCGAATGCGGGGCGGGGTGACCCCGCCCCTACATCATTAAAAAAGAATTTGGGAGAATTTTGTTTTCGCCAGGTTGCGTATTCATCAGGCTGGGATGGGACATTTTCTTTCAACCATGTTTTTAGCGGACGGTCTGCCCATTGGTAAAGCGGCATTTGCAGGCGGATGAGTCCGGTGCGGAGGCGGAATGCATAAGCGAAACGAAAGGTCAACCAACGCAGACCAAGCTGACGGTAGAGCGAAGCGACTGTCTGGAATTTAGTCAACATTCTTTAACCGGGAAGCATGACGAGATAAGAGAATCCAAATAAGCGGTAATCCCAAAAAGATCAATGGCGCGGCAAATTGATGTCCGCGCGCCCATTCATAGGAAAGGTATCCCGCGAAGAGAGTTAAGAGAATGTACAGCGAAGTAATGGAGGCATGTTTATAGCCGCCCATCACAAGGCGTTGATAAAGATGCGAACGATGCGCGGAAAAAACTTTTTCGCGTTTGAAGAGGCGATAGAGAAAAGTTACTCCCGTGTCCATGATGAATGTCCACATCAGGAGAGTGCCAAGAGTCAAAGCGTCGCCGCCTTTGTCGGCGGAGAGCAGGGGCAGGACGGCAAAACTATAGCCGAGGAAGGTACTGGCGACATCGCCCATGAAAATTTTTGCAGGCGACCAATTATGAAAAAGAAAACCCAGACTTCCAGCAGAGATGGCGAGCGCGACCCAGAACACGAAGGTGCCGCCCCAATTTCCGCCCGCGGACGAAAGCCACATCCAGCCCAGCCCGGCACTGACCGCAACCCCGCCTGCCATGCCGTCAATGCCATCCATGAAGTTAAAGGCATTGGTCAGGCCGATGATCCATAAAAATGTGATGACGATACCGACCACTCCAAGATTCAATTCACCAAACATGGGGATCTTAACCGCCTTGAAATATCCCATGCTCATGATGGAAGCTACTGCGACAAGTCCTTGAATTAAAAAGCGGAAGCGCGGCGACAGTGAGTGGACATCGTCACGCCAGCCGAGAAATGCGATGAAGATTCCGCAGACAATATAAACCGAACTGCGAAGAATGTTCGTTTCGTTTGCTGTGAAAATAGCTGATCCTAAAACAATGAGAACGATTGCCAGTCCGCCGCCGCGCGGCATGGGTGCGATGTGCATACTGCGGTCATTGGGATGGTCGAGTAGTTGTCTTTTTGCCGCCCAGCGTCGAATGAGGAGGACGCCGATGTAGGAAAGGATGGTGAGAAGGATAAATATGATGAATGAGGTCATTGGGATGATTCTACCGCTAAAAAGGCGGCGGTCGGGAGACCATCGCTGAAAGGGACAACCGCAGAATAGTTCTAAATCTTTTAGCCACGAACACTTGCACCGAGTGCCAGTGCGGTGTTTCACGAATTCGCACGAATGATTTAAAAATTCGCGAACATTCGTGGCGGGTCTTTTGGGTTTGCATAAATACTATACTATTCAATAGGATACTTGATCAGACCACCGCCGAACGATTCTTCATCAAATTGTTCTTGCGATCTTCACAATATCTTGAGCAACGGCCTTTGAATTCATGATGAAGGTATGTAGTGCAGGAACAGTTTGCAGAGGCACACCCGGCAGGCGCGTTTCTTGAACGGTCAACAAGCCGTCATTGAGTTCATCCCCGAAAGGCGAGTAAGGTCCGCGCGGACCTGCGACCCCGGCATAAATTTTGGTCGGCAAATCGGGCACGGGCAGGGACTCCATAAATTGTTTGTTAGTCAGGATTTTTTCCACATCCCCCATAAAGAGTCGAACTAGCGGACGCCGGGCAAATGTACGCGCTGCTTTGCATACTTGTGTTGGCGGCGCTAAAAAGAAACATGCTTTCGGCTTATGGATCAATCTCGGCAAAGTGGCACGTGTCAGTACTGTGCCGAGGGAATGACCTACGATAATATAGTCATTGGTTTTGACACGCTTCACGATGAAATTTTCATATCGCTGCACAGATTCATCCCACCGTTCAAAGGTGACTGAATAGCCAAACAGATGAGGTCGAATGCCGGACGCCCATAGTCTCGCCGCCAAAATAGACATGGCAGCCGGCGTACGTCCCATGCCGTGGATTAGGATTGCGTCCATTGTTTTTACATCCTTACTATGCAAAACATGCTGAAATAATCCGCCTCCCCACGGCGGATAAAGCCCCGATCCCACCCTCGTCGATCAAATAAGCCAGCACACGGTAGTGACAATACACGATACACAGTACTGATGTGACATTACTGGGCGTACACTGTGAGAAATGGGGATCGAACCCAATGGCGCAGCCCATGCGCCAGCCGGAGCCAACATATTACCCTGTTGGCAGGGTTTGTGCTCACTCTTATTTGAAGACTACCTACTTATTCAATTATTCAGTTAATTCAGTTTTCCAATTTAATTCCTGGATCTTCGTATCCAGATCGCGGTGCTGTTTTGCGAGATCATCAGCGCGTTTTTGCATCTCTGCGACTTTGACGGTTGCCACGAACTTTATTTCCGATCGCATTAACCTGTCATGTGTCACGGATGCGGATTTTACGACTTCCCGATATATGGACTGCTTTTGTACAAGGATGTCCCGTTCAGCCAGCGCATCTGACATTGTTCTGGATTTGTCAAACTTTGTATTTGAGTTCGTCTTGTTGATTTGCTGGATCAATAACATAAGGTCCTTGGTAAGAGTCTCCAACTCTGCCAGCAGTTTTTCAGGTTTTTCTGCAGGTTGTGAATCCTGTTGGACTTTTACATTTCTAAGCAAACGTTCCTTTAGTTGCTCCAGTCTCTTCTGTTTATCAGCCCGCATAATGAGAGCTTCAGCTAATTTCATGATTACCTCCTGACTTTATAAATGATCATATTTCTTATTGAATCACCAAACTCTCCAACAATCTCAACATCTCATCCAACTTATCACGCCGATCCAAATGCTTAACCAGATACTCACGCGCATTCAAGCCCATTTGTTTGACTCGCTGCGGATCATTCGAAAGTTCGAGGATCGTTTTCGCAAGCTGATCATCATTCCCCGGCTGGACGAAGACTCCCCCACCCGAAGATTCGATCACATCGCGGACCACACCGTCAATGACGAGGACTGTCGCGCGAGCGGATGCCATGTAATCAAAGACCTTGTTCGGGTACGTGGTGCGGAACATGGGGACATCCTGAAGAATAGCAAGGCATACATCCGAAGCAGCGATGACGAGGGGCATTTCTTTTTTAGGGCAGACTCCCGCGAAGATCATATTCGTCAACTTCATGCGCTTGGATTCAGATTCGAGTCTGGCGCGTTCCTTGCCATCGCCAAATAACACGAAGCGAATCTTTGGGTCATCGTTCAATCTTTCCGCCGCGCGCAGGATGGTATCAATATCGTTGGCCTGACCGAGCGCGCCCGCGTACAACACAACAAACTTATTTTCCAATCCCAGTTTCTTGCGGACAGATGAGCCGTCCACATCGGGGTTGAACATGTCCACATCTGTGCCGTAGGGAATATAGGTCACCTTATTTTCAGGCACGCCTTTGCCAAGCATGTATTCTTTATAAGCAGGAGAATTTACGAGAATGTGTGTGGCACGCGCATATAAAAATTTTTCAAGCCAGCGCGCAAGCGAAATCACAAGCGGATTTTTCAACACGCCCATGCTCACGCCGAACTCGGGCCACAGGTCACGCACTTCCAGCAGGAAAGGTTTGCGCCGGATCAACGCCACAATCCAAGCAGACACCGCCTGAAAGATCGGCGGCGTGGTGCCCATGATGAGGTCTGCATCTTTTACCGTCAACGCAGTCCATACTGAACTGAACATAAAACTTAAAAATGAAATGGTGCGCCAGAAATAACTGCGATGCAATGCAGGGTAAATATACGCACGCAAAATTCGCACGCCATCGATCACCTGTTCTGCAAAAATTCCCCGGCGCGCCACTGTGCGCTGTCCCGTTTGATAATTCAGATCGCTGGCAACGATCACCAGGTCATGCCCCTGACCGCGCAAATATTGCGCCATCTCAAAATGACGCGTATGCCCTGGCTCATCCGGTGAGACAAAGGCCTGATTCAATAACAAAATTTTCATGAACGATCAGCGAGTTTCATTTTTATAAAAGTCCATGGCGCGCCAGCCGACACCCAAAAACCGATCAACGTGTACCGGACATAGCGCAGGGCATAGGAAATAAGATCTGGATTGCGCGGGAAGATCGCGCCGAGTCCCATATACAGGATAAGGACTCCGATCAGGCCGATGACATAACGAATGGCACGCTTCTGCACCGGACCTGCGGCCTGATACCCGCCAATGGACATGATCCACGCCGCACCGGACGCCAGCCCGAAGAAGATCCCC
The DNA here is from genome assembly GCA_016219545.1 of Chloroflexota bacterium. Lineage (GTDB taxonomy): Bacteria > Chloroflexota > Anaerolineae > Anaerolineales > Villigracilaceae > Villigracilis. The sequence continues at coordinate 33,037 of JACRMH010000001.1, forward strand.
GCCGAAGTGAAGGTCCCATCCGGGCTAAGTGGATCGGGCGTTTCGCCATTCACCAAAGCCGCATTATTTATCCAATCTGCAGGGATTTGAAAACCGCTTCTAAAAGTTGTTACGCCAAATCCCAAGGCCACGAAAAGCATGGAAGTGATGAAAGCGATGATTATCTTCTGGCTTAAAGTCTTGGGGCTGACCCACGCCGCGATCGGGTCCCAGAAGCGCATGAAGGCCCATAATAATATTGCGCCAAGGAACCATCCAAAGACCACATCATGCGGGAAGTGCGCAGCGAGAAAGATGCGCGAAAAACCGATCAGGAACATGAGCGCAATCGCAGTGACCCACACCCATGTGCGCTTTCCATAAGCCGCCATCATGCCCCAGATCGTGACGGCGTTTTGAGCGTGGCCCGACGGAATACCGAAAGACGTTTCCGAAGTCCAAAGCGCGCGCACATGCGAGCTGACCCAATACGGGCGCGGCCCGGCAAAGATCAATTTGAAAACATTATTGAAAAGATTACTTGTTACAAGGATCAACCCCACCCGCAAGCCGAGCGCCGAGTCAACGCTCCAGTACAATAATGGCAGAACGAACATAAAGAATTCTTCGTTGCCGAGATAACTGAATAACTTCATCGGGACGATCAGCCAGTCTCCCATGCCTTGAACGGCGATAATTAGAGAAATACCAAAATTGATCAGTGTTTGCATACTGCCCTCCAATTTCGTTTTTTATTTGGGAGTGTCTAAACAATAGGTTGGAGAAAATCACTAGCCACAAAGACCACTGAATTCACTGAGAAAAAGCCTTAAAATCTCCGTGTTCTCTGTGGCAAGATCTTTGGGCAACCCATAAAACCCAGTCACTCCTGTAATTGACGAACTTGCTTCTTTTATTGTACACTCAAAGCATGGAAAAATCACACGCGCGCTGGTGGGACCTGCCCTCTGCTATATTTTTATTTTTTGTGATCATGTCTGCCACCTCGCGTCTGCAATACACCGAATGGACAGATGGCCTTAACCACGTCCGCAACATGGCAATGTTCGGGTTGATCGTAGGACTGGCCTTGGGGCAAAGCAAATTCCAAAGACGCGGTGTGATCTTTCTGTCCATTGGCTATTTCATCGTATTGCTGATCTGGCAATTGTTCGGCATGATCGAGTTCGGAAGGTCGGAGACTTATTTCGGCGACAAGTTGATGGTCCTGTTTGGCAGGTTCATGCTTGGGCTGAGCGAATTCAGCGCGGACAGGCCAGTCAAAGACTCATTATTCTTCGTGACGATATTCTGCATCCCATACTGGATCGCCGCCCTCGTCAGCGGGTATCAATTGGTCCGTCATGCCAATTCGCTTGTGGCTGTTTTACCCAGCGGCATCCTGATGTTCGTGATCTACTTCAACCATTACACCACGCACGATTACAGCTGGCTCTTTGGTCTATATATTTTTGGCGCCCTGCTCCTGCTGGGAAGGCAAAAATACCTGAAGGATAGGATCCAATGGGAGGAGCGGCATGTTCAGGTCTCGGAGGAAAGCGGGATGGATTTCAACAACACCATTATGGTCAGTGCTGCCATTTTGATCGTTGTCGCCTGGATGATTCCATCTGCCCTGACTTTTAACGCGCAAGCCAGATCGACCTGGCGGACCATTTCAGACAAGATATTCCCCCAAAACGAGGGGCTGGATAACATGTTTGCGGCGGCTAAAAAAGAAAGTCAGCCCGTTGCCAGTGAATTTTATCGGGATGAATTGGCGCTGGGCACCCAAGCCAAGCAAAGCGAATCCGTAGCATTCCTTGTTTATGTGCCCTCCACTGCTTTTGACCTGCCCCGTCTCTATTGGCGCGGACGATTGTATGATCGCTTTGAAAATGGACGCTGGCAAACGACGGGCGTGCAAAGCGCCGGTTATGAACCTCAGGATGGGAACTTTGAGATCCCGGATGCGCAGAGCGGCATCGAGATGAGTTTTACCTTCAATGTTTTCCTCAAAGGACAAAGCATTCTCTACTCTGCTTCACAACCGCTTTTCGTCAGCCATCCCGCCAATATTATTTACAACAGTATTCAAGTCGTAGCGGAAAGACAGGAAAATACCGAAGAACTTTCCGCATTAAAGGATATTGTCACCTTGCAGGCCAAACCCGCGCTTGAAGCCGGGGAAAGCTATCACACCAGTGCAGTCATTTCAAACCCATCCATTGCCGAATTACGCACCGCCGGAGTGGAATATCCCGATTGGGTAATGAGCAGATATTTGCAGCTGCCGGATAATTTCTCCACCCGCATACAGTCACTGGCATTTGACATTTCATCTGCCTATGATAATCCCTACGATCAGACCGCCGCCATTACTGATTACCTGCGCAATGAAATTGCCTACGCCCCGACAATTTCATTCCCAGACCCAAATGTGGATCCATTGGAATATTTTCTATTCGATGTCAAAAAAGGTTTCTGCAATTATTCAGCCAGCGCTGAAGTGTTGATGTTACGCTCCATCGGGATTCCCGCCCGCCTCGCGGTGGGGTTTGCGCAGGGCGAAGCAAATCTTGATAACACCTTTTATACCGTCCGTGAGAAGGATTCACATGCCTGGCCGGAAGTGTACTTCCCCAATTATGGCTGGATCGAGTTCGAGCCGACCGGCAACCAGAGTGCGCTCACCCGCCCTGAAAACAAAGCGGATCTGCCTGCAATATTGCTAACCCCATCCGCTCCTGAAGCAGACCCGATCACACAAGATCAGCCAACTGCCACGGACACCCCACTCTTCACGCGCACTCAGATCATTTTGATCAGTATTTCCGCCAGCGGATTAATTCTAGTTATCCTCGCCTTCTTCCTAAAGAGGCGTTTTGCTCCCAACACACAAGCGGCCATGATCCTGAAAAATGTTGTTGAACGCAACGGTTGGGGAACGCCGGCATGGTTGAACCGCTGGGTGCGCTGGAGTTCTCTCACACCGATTGAACGATCCTTCCAAAGCATAAACAACGCATTGAAATGGATGGGCAAGCCGCAGCCCGTCCATGCCACGCCCACGGAGCGCACCGAAATCTTAATGGGGTTGCTTCCTTCCGCCGCGCCAGCCATAGAAATATTATTGCGTGAACATCAGGCAGCATTATTCAGCCCGCGCTCCGGCGATGCCTCCCTCTCCCGCCGCGCAGCAGGGACAGTTCTTTACAATACCCTTACGGCGCAAATCAAATCATTCGTCTTTGGGATACAATTGGAAAAATAATTTTTTAATTAAGCCAAGTAGGTCACGCTTTTAGCGTGACTGTCACGTTGCAAACGTGACCTACATTTCTTTCCACGGAACATCATGAACCCAGAACAAACTCGCCCCACCACCGTCCACGACCAATTGCAGACACTCGGCATGCAGGCTGAGAGAATTCGCATCGAGTTGGAAGCGAGCAACCTTAAGCTTCCCAAAAATGTAATGGAAGAACTGCAAAACCTTTCCACAAGGCTTCCGGTCATCAGTGAAAAAATGGGAGTCTTCCAAAAGGAACACAGCAACATGCTGGCTTTGGCCAATGTGGGACAGGTCATCAACTCGTCGCTGGAACTCGATGAAGTGCTCCGCATCGTGATGGATAACATCGTACGCCTCACCAAGGCCGAACGCGGCTTCCTCATGCTGCGCGATGAGAAGGGCGAAATGGTCATCCGCATGGGGCGCAACTGGGAAAAGGCTTCCATCAACCCCTCTGAATTGACCGTCAGCACTTCGATTGTGGGGCGCGTTATCCAAAGCGGCGAACCCATCGTCACCACCAATGCCCAGGAAGACCATCGCTTCGCAGGTCAGGAAAGCATCGTGGCTTTCAATCTGCGTTCGATTTTATGCGTGCCCCTTAAAGTAAAAAATGAGATCATCGGCGTGATCTATGCCGATAACCGCATCCGGGCCGGCATCTTTGCCGAGTCTGAAAAAGAACTTTTGGCCGCATTCGCTAATCAGGCCGCGGTTGCCATTGAAAACGCACGCTTATTCTCCTCGCTCAAACACACCCTTGAAGAAGTGACCCAACTTAAGAACCTGATGGAATCGGTCTTCGCCTCCATCGCCAGCGGGGTCATCACTGCCGATATCGAGGATCAGGTGACGCTGGCGAATCGAGCCGCGCAAAATATCATCGGACAGACTTCGGCTGAGATACTCGGTCATCAACTTAACGATGTGCTTGCTTCTGTTTCGAAAGAGATCGCGCCCCGTCTGACGGAGGTCCACGCCACCGACAAGCCCATCATGGACCTTGAAGTCAGCCATCACCTGCCCTCGCGCGGAAATGTGGACTGGCGGTTGAATTTCTCTCCGCTCAAAGATGCGGGACAAAAAACGCAGGGCGTTGCCATCGTCCTCGATGACCTGACCGAGCACAAAAAACTGGAAGCCCAGCGCAGACTCTTCGAGCGCATGGTCTCACCCGCCGTGATCGAACAGCTTGACCCAAACGGTTTGCAATTGGGCGGCAAGCGCGCAAACATCACCATATTGTTTGCAGACATCCGCGGGTTTACATCTTTCAGCGAAAATTTGCCGCCAGAAAAATTAGTCCTCACCTTGAACCGTTATCTTGCAGCCATGGCGGAAGCCGTCCTCTCGCAGGAAGGCACCATAGACAAGTTCATGGGCGATGCCATCATGGCCTGGTTCAATGCGCCCATCCAACAGGAAGACCATACCCTGCGTGCAGTGAAGGCGGCGCTGGTGATGCGTGACTCAATTGAAGGGCTTTACAAAATATTGCCCGAAGAAGAACATCTATCCTTTGGCGCGGGCATCCATTTTGGTGAGGCCGTGTTGGGATTAATTGGAACGGAAAAACGGCTTGAATACACAGCCATCAGCGACAACGTCAACACTGCCAAACGCATTCAGGAGAATTCGGCCAAAAATCAGATCCTCATCAGCCGGGAAGCTTATGAACGCATCGAAGATCATGTCAAAGTACTGCCGCATGTGGATATGAGTTTGAAAGGCAAGACCCATCCGGTTAAAGTGTTCGAGGTGGTGGGGCTGAAGTGAATTAAGGTGACTAGGGATTAGGCGATGAGGATAAGGGCTGATAAATAGTAGTAAGGCGGCTGTTTCATACCAAAGGTCACACAATGCAAATTAAGATCTTACGCTTTTATGTCAGAAGTGGATTTGTTATATTTACCATCTTGCTATTACTAAATATCTTCTATAAAGTGACCTCACCACACCTTGTAGTATCTTCTCAGTTTCAGCAAGATATTCTCTCGTTTGACTTAATTTTATCTATTTACATTAGCGTTTCTCTTTTGCTTGCTTTCTTTACCGATGAACCAAAAGCCGTTCCGGTTTCAACAAATGAAAGTCGCGCAAAACTAAATATACCCTTCAAAAAAATTGGCGGGGTGAGCATCGCCTTATTCTTGGGCTGGCTAATATATACTGACTTAACACCTTCACTATTAGCATCTTATTTTCATCATGGTGCGCCGAAAGAAAATATTGCATTTAGCGCGGTAATACATTCTGTGGGAAAGGCTTCCATAAAGGAATTCCAACAAAATTGTCCTTATCATATATATTTCGATACGCCGGAAATCTCCGCATCAATTCAATATGTTTGCGTCAACAGTGAACAATGGCTATACTTTCGCAATACAGAAAAACCCTTCACAGTTGATCTTTATGGGAAAAAATCGTATTTTGGTTTTGAATTGCAGTGTTGCAAATAACGCCGCCCACCATAGCCCCGAAATGAGCGTGTACTTCTCACTTTTTACCTTTCACTATTGCACTCCCCCCACCCTTTCCACAAACCTCACTACACTATTTATCCCCTTTTCCACTGGGTCAACATCAATATATTCATGGATGGTATGTGCTCCGCCGCCGTTGGTGATTCCCATTACCACAGCTGGGATGCCAAGGCTTAATGGAATGTTCGCGTCTGTTGAACCAGCCGTCAATATTCCGCTTAATCCCTGTTCGTGCAGACAGTCCACAGCCAGCTTCACCAGCGGATGCTCGGCAGGGATCTCCCCCGCCGGGCGCTGACCAATGACCTCGGCCAAAATATTCACGCCGTCACGGTCTGCATGGCGGAACAATTCCTCAACTTGACCAACAAGATTTTCCAACACAGCGGGAGATTCCGAACGCAGGTCTAATTCACATTTCGCCTCAGAGGCCAGCACATTGATGCCCGTGCCTCCTTCGAACTTGCCTACGTTCATGGTTGTGCGCGGTTCGCGCGGCAAGCGGATCGCTGTCAGCTGAGTCACCAAGGCCGCCAATTCATGCACCGCCGAAGGCTGACCATAATCAGACCATGAATGTCCGCCCGCAGTTTTGGCAGTGACCCGATAGCGCTTCACCCCAATGGCACGATGATAAACATGCCCAAGGGCAAGTCCCTCCAAAATAAGATAACCTAGAACATCCTTGTTGAATCGCTCCACTACGGCGCGCATTCCGCACAAGTCGCCGAGCCCCTCTTCACCGACATTTGCCACGAACCAAATATCATGCGCCAATTCAGTCTTTCTTTCCCGCAATGACCAGATCACCCCGAACAAAGCCGCAACACCCAAGGAATTATCCCCGATACCGGGTGCGATGACCTTCCCCGCTTCTCGCTTAGCCTGCAAGTTGACACTGCTTGGAAAAACAGTATCCAAATGAGCAGAGACGATCAAAGGTTTAGTGTTCTTCTGTTGACCTGCCCCCTGTAGGCGCGCAAACACATTTCCATGGGTGTCTATGGAAATATCTTTAAGCCCTTCATTCTCAAAAAGTCCGCGCACGAACTCGGCGCGCTGTCCTTCAAAGAATGTCGGCGCAGGGACTTGTTGTATCTGAACGGCCAGGTCAATAAAGTTGGCAAGTTGGAAAGTTGCAGGTTGCATGTTTTTATTCATCCTTCATCTTTCATCCTTCATAATTCTCTAGTCATATCTTTTAATGAATGCAAACGCGCGTCAGCGAGACCGGGCATTACATCCAGCGGATAGAATGGTCCGCTGCCTTCTATTTTTAGCGAAGCAGAAACACTTCCATAGATCGCCGCCATTAAGGGGTCATTCGTTTTTTGAAAGCCTGCCAGAAAGCCTCCGCAAAACGAATCACCAACACCGGTTGGGTCTGCCAGGCGTGCAGGATAAGCAGGGACTTCATAACGATGCTTGCCCGCCACGTCATAGATCAGTTGTCCCAATGCACCGCGTTTGATCACAATGATCTGCGGTCCGTATTCACTCACTTTAAGCGCCATCTCCCAAAGGTCATTGGTCTCGCCCCAAAAGAGGGCGCGCAATTCCTCTTCTGACGGCAGAAAAATGGTAACACCTTGCAGGACGAGTCTCAGGTCACGCCAAAAGGTGGGAGACATATAGCCGGGAGCAGGGTCCAGGCTGACGGTCTGGTTTGACCCGCCTTTGAAGAGGTTGACCATCTGACTCTGGCTGATAAAGTCAAAGGGACAGAGATGCACATAGCGGGCATCCCAATATTCTTTCGGCACTTCCAGCGCAGCAGGTGAAATGATCTCAGGCTCACGCGCATCTTTTCGCGAAGACTCGGGCGGCTGATAACCGAGCAGGTTTTTTGGAAACGTAAGTTGACGGCGTGCAAAATGTGAAACCGCATTGGAATAACTGCGCTCGTTGAAATCGGTATAAGACACGAAGGAACGCAGATCCAAATTTTGCGGGTTGCGAAGTGTGCGGATGCCGCGAGTATCAAAACCGCGGGCTTCGAGATCGCTCAACCATTGACGCGGATAATCTTCACTCACGCGCCCGATCAAACCCGCATCTTTATTCCAAACAGACAAACCGCCCGCGGCATAAAGCAAATTTCCGCCGGGAGAATCCAAACGCGGATTCCCCACGGGCGGCAGGATATATTCTCGATTCAGTTTTCCCGCAATGACAAAGGTCGGCGTCATGACTATTTCCGCATCCATGCCGGACGCAGGCCTGCCACCGTCCGATAGACAGGACACTGCTCGTCGTGTGCTCCTGCCAAATACCCCGTAGACATCAGGAACTCACTGACGATCTCGCCGCCGGTGAAGACAAAAGTTTTCTTGAATAATTTTGTCCATTCCTCTTTTGTGAGCGGATGATTTGCATCCAGCCAGCCTTTGAAAGAGCCATATTCTTTTTTCAGTTCAAGGATCTTCTGCGCATTGACAATGGCCGCATTGATCTTTAAGCGATTGCGAATGATGCCCGCATCCGCCAGCAGACGGGCGCGGTCCTTCTCGGTATATTTTGCGACCTTCTCGATCTTGAATTTGTCATAGGCCTTGCGGAAGTTATCCGCTTTTTTCAGGATGGTGATCCATGAAAGCCCGGCCTGGTTGATCTCAAGCACAAGGCGCTCAAAGAGCAGGTTGTCGTCATTCAAAGGAAAACCATATTCGGTGTCATGGTAAACCTTGTTCAAGACCTGAATACAATAACTACGGTAAAAGGATAGTGTTGTCAACTGATTTATTCCTATGAGCATTTTAATGGCATTATTAGGATAAAATCCAAGCCGGCCCCTCAGCAATAACAATATTATAAATGGGGCAATCTGGCGTATGAGCGCCTGGCAGGTATCCCGTACTCATTAGAAATTCTTTGACTATTTCCCCTCCAGTAAATACAAATGTGCGTTTAAACAGTTTAGTCCAGTTCTCCAAAGTTTGTGGATGGTTGCTATCTAACCATCCTTTAAATGATCCATATTCTTTACGCAAGGATTGAATACGGCGAGCGTTTTCAATAGCTGCGTTAACCTTTAGACGGTTCCGAATTATGCCAGCATCACTTAACAATCGGACTCGATCCGTTTCATTATAGGATGAGATCTTATCAATATCAAAATGACTATACGCAGAATGAAAATTGTCGGCTTTCTTCAATATTGTTATCCAAGAAAGCCCAGCTTGGTTGATTTCCAATATCAAGCGCTCAAATAATAAATTATCGTCTTGAAGGGGAAAGCCATATTGTGTCTCATGATAAACCTTATTAAATGTATCTTCAACTTGAGAATTGCAATAGTCGCAATAGGATGTCATGAGACAATTTTACTATGGTTGAGTGAAGACAGAAACAACCACTCAACCAAAACCCAGCGACTTCCCCCAACCTTTATACCTATAAACTATATGCAATTAAAAAATACAATCTATTTAATGTGGTTCAATAGGAGATGCCGTGATACCCGCCAGATATGGGGGGTGAAAAGAGATAAAATCAAAGACAAAAACGGAAAATCTCATGGCAAAAGCAGAGATCACGATACCACTGGATATCCCCGATGTGCGAGTCTTGCAAACTTCTCTGAATGCCCACGGAGAGATCATCATCACAGTCGAAAGCACAAAAGCCGGAACGCCATGCCGCAAGTGTGGAAAATGGATCACGAAATTACACGGACGAGAGGAATGGGTCACGATCAGACATCTACCCGCGTTTGGTCGTCCGAGCTATTTGCGGTATCGTCCCAATCGGTATCAATGTCTCGACTGTGAAGGACATCCGACCACAAGCCAAACGCTGGCATGGCATGATGCCAATAGTCCGCACAGTTTTTCATACGACAACCATCTGTTAATGGAGTTAGTGAACTCGACGGTGGAAGATGTCAGCCTCAAGGAAGGGCTCGCGTATGAGCGGATGGCCGGAGTCTTGGAACGGCGAATTGAGGGCAAGGTAGATTGGTTGGGGATTACGAAAATTGAAATTCTGGGGCTGGATGAAATCGCGTTGAAAAAAGGACGCCGTGATTATGTCACCTTGGTGACCGGGCGCTTGCGGAATGGTGAGATCCTGATTCTGGGGGTTCTGCCGGGGCATGAAAAAGCGGAAGTGATCGAGTTTTTACGCTTGATTCCGTTCAGGATCGCACAAAAAATTCAAAGTGTTTGTTGCGATTTATGGGAAGCGTATACCGAAGCCGCGCGCCAGGATCGTAGCAGATCGTTTTCATGTCGCCAAACATTATCGGGATGCAGTCGAACAAGTTCGAAAACACGAACTGCACCATCTGAAGAAAACGTTATCGAAAGCAGAATATGAAAAGCTGAATGGCAGTTATCGAGCCTTCAGAAAGAATGCCAAAGACCTGAACAAGGAAGAACGGAAAGTATTGAGACGTTTCTTCAAACATTCTGCTTCAAGCAAACTAGCGTATCTGTTACGGGAACAGCTCACAGCGATCTTCAACATGAACTTATCCAAGAAGCAGGCTCAATCCAAAATTCGTGGATGGGTCCAGAAGGTTCAAAATAGTGGCTTGAATTGTTTCGAGAATTTCCTGAAATTGCTTATGGTCTGGCGGGAAGAGATCACCAACTACTTCATCCAGCGCGAGAACAGTGGCTTTGTGGAAGGCTTCAACAACAAGGTCAAGATCCTCAAACGACGCTGTTACGGCATATTTAACCTCAAACATTTATTCCAGCGCATCTATTTGGACTTGAACGGCTATCGCTTGTTTGCTGCCACCACTATATATGGCTAAATCACGGCAATTCCCAGAGAGCCTTTAATGTATAATCTGGTTTATCTAACATAGTGCAAACGATATTATAAGATCCATATTTTTGGTTCTAAATGGTCATACAAAACCAAAAAATGCACTTTTGAGATCAAAAATGAGCACACACCCGTCAAATAGTCGATTGTAAAACTATACAAGGAGTTTTATATTGAATTTGGCAATGGCAAATATTTCACTCAGTAACTAGTCGCGAGCGCGTGGCATCATCAAGGATAGGTCTGATATTGTTGTAAGATAATTAAAATATTGCTTAGTGAACAGACTCTTGTAGTTTTATTACATGAACTTGGGTTTCACCTAAGTCAGTATACTCAAATATTTCTGAATAGCCTAAATAACCTGGACTTGTTACAATAATTGATAGTCTGATTCGAACAGGAATGTTAATTTCATCTCTTGTTGAAAGAACATCAAACTCCTGTATTTGACTTTGTTCAACGACACGAAGATGAATTGAACAATCCGCAATGTTTTTTCCAGAATTGGAATCAAAGCACTCAAACTTCAAATTCAGCGTGTTGGGATTAAAACCGCGAATTTTCTGTTGTTGACCGAAAATGGCAAGAAACAGGATTGCGATCGCCAAAATCAATGAAGCAAGTGCGATCACTAAAATCCATCTAAGAATAATATTCTTTTTTCCTTTTCCATCATACTTATCAATCTTTGAGGAAACCTCTATTTCCTTGCCACAATTTGGACATGTTGTCATATGACCTCCAAAGTTTTCTTTATTGAAAATTTCACGTTTTTATTATTTATCTCAATTATTCAAAAATCAAAACTTATTTGCATACATTATAGCCAGCCTGTTCTATATAAACCCAACCAGTTCCTCCTCCATCTAAATTTGCTCGACTCATATCCCACCAAGTAAAACCATCTGCCGATCTCGGCCCACCAATTATGTCCATAAGCCAATCATCATTAGGTATGATGGTATGAACATGGTACCCAAGACCAGAGCCTTCTCGTATTTCCGCGCCACTCCGTAACCCGACACGCGCACCCACTTGCCAAGAGTAACAATTAGTTTGAGGAGGTGGAGGGGGGGGTTGATTATCTTGAATCGCAAAAGACCAGGTATCACTCCAATCTGTCTCTTGTCCGTTTGCATTTCGCGCCTTTACATGCCAGGACATCGTGCCTGGCCACATCGTACCAATATAGCAAGATGTACCACTCTGCCAGTCGCAGGGTGTCATGGTGCTATATGGTCCACCCCATAGCTCCACCTTGTACTGGGTTGCAT
>JACRMH010000038.1 GCA_016219545.1 Chloroflexota bacterium
CTTGCTGAAGGCATTATTGATCTCAAGATTCCCTTTTGGTTTTATCTGCTTCCCCTTGCCTGGCTTTTATTAATGGTGGATTCTTATGAGCCGCATGTCGCCTCGAATTGGAAAAAGACTCTACGGGGGATTTCCGTGGCGCCGATCACAGGCTTGCTTGGATATTCCCTGCTCTTCACATTCAACCAGGACCCGAACTCATTACCGCGTATCGGGATTGGGGCGTTTCTTGTCATCGCTTCAATCCTGACCCTGGCCTGGCGCGGCATCTATATCCGACTCTACACCTCGTCAGGTCTCATGCGCCGTGTGCTGTTCGTGGGCGCCGGCAAAGCCGGCCATTCACTCGCGGATATTTATAAAAAGTTCAGTCCGCCGCCGTTCCTCCTGGTGGGATTCGTTGACGATGATCTGAGGAAACAGGGAAAGTCCTATCATGGATTTGCCGTGTTGGGGACGAGTGAAAAACTGCTTACGATTATCGAGAATCACCGTGTTTCCGATATTGTCGTTGCGATCAATGGCGTGATCAAGGGCGAAACTTTTCAAACCATTTTGGATGCCCAGGAGCAGGGGATCGAAGTGATCCGTATGCCCATCATGTATGAAGAGTTGACCCAGCGCGTGCCTGTTGAGCATCTTGAATCGGACTGGGTCATTCGTTCCTTTGTGGACCAGGTGCGCGTGAGCGGCGCTTATGAACTGTTGAAGCGTTTGATGGATATTGTAGGCGGCCTGTTCGGGGTGTTGATCTTTGTAATAACTTTTCCATTTGTTGCAATTGCTATTGTGCTGGAGAGCGGCTTTCCCATTTTCTATACACAGGATCGTTTGGGAAAGGGCGGACGTGTCTTTAAAATATTAAAGTATCGCTCCATGTTTCAAGACGCTGAAGTTGATGGCGAGGTTAAGGCAACGATGGAAGATGACCCGCGTGTAACACGTGTGGGGAATTTCTTAAGACGTACGCGCGTTGATGAGATACCGCAATTTTTGAGTGTACTGACTGGCGAGATAAGCCTGGTCGGACCTCGCGCTGAGAGGTCTGAGCTTGTGGCAGAATTCCAAAAGCAGATACCCTTTTATAGGGCGCGTTTGTTGGTAAAGCCCGGGCTAACAGGTTGGGCGCAAATAAATTATGGTTATGTTGCGACAGTAAGAGAAACTGTAGTCAAGCTGGAGTACGATCTTTATTACATCAAACATCGCACGCTTGGCATGGATATAAATATTGTCCTGCGAACCGTCGGCACAGTCTTGAGAAGAACAGGTAGATAAATGAAATATTTAATTACAGGCGGCGCTGGTTTCATCGGCTCGCATATTGCGCGCGCTTTGCTTCAGCAGGGTGCGAACGTTCGTATACTGGACAATTTCTCCTCGGGCAAACGCGAGAACTTAAAGGGACTTGACATTGAGCTCATCGAAGGCGACTTGCGGAACGCTACCAACGTGACGGAGGCTGTGCGCGGCGTTGATATCATTTTCCACGAAGCGGCATTTGTCTCCGTCGCTGAGTCAATGGAAAAGCCGCAGGAATGTCTGGATGTAAATGTGACGGGCACATCCATTCTCTTTGAGGCAGCTCGCAAAGCGGGTGTGCAGCGCGTTGTCATTGCCTCCAGCGCGGCAGTATATGGTGACTCTGATGCCATGCCTCTTGTGGAAAATACTCCACTTAAACAGTTATCTCCCTACGCTGTCTCCAAACGCGTTGACGAAATGTATGCCGAATTATTTACCAATCAATTCGGCCTGGAAGTGGCCGCGCTGCGCTACTTCAATGTCTACGGTCCCCGTCAGCGGCCTGACTCGATGTACGCCGCCGCCGTGCCAATCTTCATCCGCCGCATATTGGATAACAAACCCATCACAATCTATGGCGATGGCGGCCAGACCCGTGACCTGATCAACGTGCGCGATGTGGTGCAAGCCAACTTGCTCGCATCCCAACATCCCGCCGCACCCGGGCAGATCTTCAACGTCTGCACAGGCGTCGAAACGCGGATACTTGACCTGCTCGATATTCTCTACGAAATTTTCCCGAATGCCCCCAAACATGTCCACACTGAACCGCGCGCAGGCGACATCTACCGCTCCATTGGCACATCAAAAAAGATCATGGATACTCTCGGCTTCAAACCTAAAGTCACACTGGCTGATGGCCTCTTTGAAGCCGTGGAAGAAATGCGTAATGCGTAAATATTAAATGGTAACTTATCAAACACTGCCAATTACCATTTACCAATTACTATTCATCCTTCATCCTTCCCAATTCACCCTTTCCCCTCATGTCCTCCCGAACTCACGTCCGCAATCGCTTCGTCTTAATTGGCGATATCGCCCTCATCATAGTTTCGGTGCTGGGCAGTTTCGCGCTGCGGCTTGATGTAAGCGAACTCTCCTTCTATTTTCCTGCCGCGTTGCTGATGTGTGCGGTGGCATTGATCGTAAAAATCCCCATTTATTTTTATTTCGGTTTGTACCGCCGTCTTTGGGTCTACGCCAGCACAAGTGAATTACGCCTCATCACCGTTGCGGTAACAACAGCCTCAGTATTGACTTCAGGTGTCATGTTGCTGCTTAATTTCTTCGGCTTGATACAAGCCATGCCGCGCTCCGCCCTCGGCATCGACTGGCTGCTCTCGCTCATCCTCATTGGAGGTTCGCGCTTTGCCTTGCGCATCCTCGCGGAACAATCCAGCGCCCCGCGCGGTGCGCTGCGCGAAGCCAAACGTGTGCTCATCATCGGCGCAGGTGACGCTGGCGCGCTCGTGGTGCGAGAACTGCAAAAACCATCGCAATTAAATCTCATCCCAATCGGATTTCTCGATGACGACCCCGCCAAACAGAATCACCAGATTTATGGCGTCTCGGTCATTGGCAGGGTAAATAAACTTTCAACCATTCTCGACACCCAACAAGTAGACGAAGTCATCATTGCCATTCCCTCCGCGCCCGGGAATATTATCCGTCTCGTTAATGACTCCTGCCGCCAAAAGGGAATTCCTTCGCGCACCATGCCCGGCATCTACGAACTTATCGGCGGCAAGGTCAGCGTCAACCGTTTACGCGAAGTGGATATCACCGATCTTCTGCGGCGTAAGCCTGTGCGCGTCAACGATGAAAATGTGGGCCGAATTCTCGAAGGCAGGCGCGTACTTGTCACAGGCGCGGGCGGTTCCATCGGAAGCGAACTCTGCCGCCAGATCGCGCGCCGCAATCCCGCCGAGCTTGTTTTACTTGGTCATGGTGAGAACAGCATCTTTGAAATTTTGCTCGAACTGCAAACTAATTATCCAACGTTAAAACTTATTCCCATCATTGCCGATATTCGCAACGCGCAAAGAATCGATTCAGTCTTCGCCGCGCATCAACCGCAAATCGTTTTCCACGCCGCCGCGCACAAACACGTCCCATTGATGGAAGCCAATCATGTCGAAGCCATCACCAACAATGTGATTGGAACACGCAATATTGTGCAAGCCGCGCTCGATCACAACGTTGAACGTTTTGTGATGATCTCCACCGATAAAGCTGTGCGCCCTTCAAGTATTTACGGCGCAACCAAACGCATCGCTGAAATGATCGTCCTCGACGCCGCCCGTCACCATCAGCACGCCTTCACCGTTGTCCGCTTTGGCAATGTGCTCGGCTCGCGCGGCAGCATCATTCCCAAATTCAAGAATCAAATCGCCAACGGCGGCCCCGTTACCATCACGCATCCAGATATGACCCGCTTCTTCATGACCATCCCCGAAGCCGTATATCTTGTCCTGCAAGCCTCATCCATGCAAAACGGCGGCGAGGTGTTTGTGCTCAACATGGGCGAGCCTGTCCGCATCCTCGACCTTGCCGAAGACCTCATCAAACTTTCCGGTCTCGAACCGCATAAGGATATAAACATCACTTTCACAGGCATTCGCCCCGGTGAAAAACTTGCCGAAGAACTTTGGGATGAAGGCACGCCCCTCATGCAGACGCCGCACCCCGACATCTTCCGCCTTGATCAGGATGCACCATTCCCGCCCCTTCGACAGGCTCAGGACGGCGTCCCAAACCTGCCTCAAACCATCGAGCAGTTATCCACCCTTACAGACCGCGCCGCCCTCAACAAACTTATTGATGAAATGATCCCAGGCGCCCACATCAGCGAGTCGCAGCCGCCCGACCTTCAACCTTTGACCTTCGACCTATAATGCCTGAAGTTAATCTCACAGACTGGAATCGTTTTTTGGAATTTCATCCCAACGCGCATTTACTTCAAATGGGTGAGTGGGGGGAATTAAAAGGGGGCTTCGGCTGGAAACCAGTGCGCTTCATTCTTGACCGTGAAACTGGTGCGCAAATCCTCTTCCGCCGCCTGCCTTTGGGGTTGACTCTCGGCTACATGCCAAAGCCAGTGTTCAGTAACCAGTGGACAGTTATCAGTGATCAGTTTTGGAAGGAAGTTGACTTCATCTGCAAACAAAATCACGCCATCTTCCTTAAAGTTGAACCTGATTCTTGGCAAGAATCATTCCTCATTCCTCATTCCGCATTCCGCATTTCCCCCCATAACATCCAACCTCCCCGTACCATCACAATTGATATTAACAATAACGAAGAACAAATATTAGCAAGAATGAAACCCAAGTGCCGCTACAACATTCGCCTTGCCGAAAAAAAAGGCGTGACCGTCCGCGCATGGGACGATATTTCCGCTTTCCACAAAATGATGACCGTCACAGGCGGGCGCGATAACTTCGGCGTACATTCCAAAGAATATTATCAACGCGCCTATGAATTGTTCCATCCCAAAGGGACATGTGAATTATTGGTCGCTGAATACGAAGGCAACCCTCTCGCTTCGTTGATGGTCTTTGCCAATGGGAAACGTGCCTGGTACGTTTACGGCGCATCCAATGACCAGGAACGCAACCGAATGCCAACTTATCTTTTGCAATGGGAAGCCATCCGCTGGGCAAAAGCGCGCGGCTGTGAAGAATATGATCTATGGGGTATCCCTGACGAAAACGAAGAAACCCTCGAAGCTAATTTCGAAACCCGCCGCGATGGCTTGTGGGGAGTCTATCGCTTCAAACGCGGATTCGGCGGACAGTTGAAGCGTGCGGCGCAGGCTGTAGATAGAGTGTACAATCCGTTATTGTATTGGGCGTATACGAAATACATGATGCGAAATGCCTAAACGTTTCGTCATTGCGAGGAGGGTGTCCTTCCCGACGAAGCAATCTCCGATTTTGAAAATGAGATTGCTTCGGGCGAGAGAGCATCGCCCTCGCAATGACGAAGAAAAATATTTATGAGCTTATCCACCCAACCATCTCAAATCTGGAATCAGATCGTCAGTCAACTTCCCAATCCGCACTTTCTCCAAACCTATGAATGGGGACAGGTGAAGGCGAAGTATGGCTGGACACCCTGTTACGCTGTCTGGACGAACGATGGGAAATTTCAAGTATCCACAAATTACCAATTACCATTTACTAATCACTGTGTAGCCGCCGCGCTTATCCTAAAGAAGCAAATACTCAGCCGTGGATTCGCCGCCCGCTTATCCATTCTTTATGCGCCGAAAGGTCCGCTGTTGGATTGGACTGATACGGCCTTGCGGACTCGTGTGCTGAATGACTTGCAATCCTATGCGCGAAAACAAGGCGCAATCTTTTTGAAGATCGATCCTGATGTTGTGCTCGGGAGCGGAGTCCCCAACAGCGAAAGTGATGTCACAGAAAACAGCGGGCAGGCCATAAGGTTAGAATTGACGCGCAGGGGTTGGGTCTATTCGTCAGATCAAATCCAATTCCAAAATACAGTCCTCGTTGATCTATCTGCGACAGAAGAAGAGATGCTTGCGCGCATGAAACCAAAAACGCGCTACAACGTCCGCCTCGCTGAAAAGAAAGGTGTCACAATCCGCGCAGGTACTGTAGATGATTTACCCATGCTTTACAAAATGTACGCCGAAACATCTGTGCGCGATGGCTTTGTCATCCGCGATGAAAACTACTACATGACTGTTTGGAAGGTGTTCATGCGACCCACGGTCCATGGTCAACCGTCCACTATCCCCCTCATTGCCGAAGTGGAGAATCAACCCGTCGCTGCCATCTTCCTCTTTATGTTCGCAGGCCGCGCATATTATGTCTATGGCATGTCGCGCAATTTGCATCGTGAAAAAATGCCGACCTATCTTTTGCAATGGGATGCCATGAAGCGCGCCAAGTCCAATGGATGCAATGACTATGATCTATGGGGCGCGCCCGAAGTCTTTGACGAAAGCGACTCGATGTGGGGTGTCTATCGTTTCAAAGAAGGACTCGGCGGCGAAGTGATCCGCACGCCGGGCGCGTATGATTTTGCGCCGAACAAACTTTGGTACAAGCTCTATGCCGAGGTCATGCCGCTCGTACTGGATGTGATGCGGTCGAGAGGGAAGGAAAAAACGAAGCAGGGGCTAAGTGATTGATGCGTGTTGCGTGCTTCGTAGCATACAAATTATACGAAACACGCAACGCGAAACCAAGGAGTCAAATGAAACCAATTGCCCGATTAAGTTTCGCCCACTTGCCCACCCCAATCGAAGAACTTCCACGCCTGAGCAAAGCCCTCGGCGGACCGCGCCTGCTCGTCAAGCGCGATGACCAGACGGGGCTTGCCTTCGGCGGAAATAAAACCCGCAAGCTGGAATTCCTCGCTGCGGAAGCGCATGAGCAAGGCGCGGATATGCTGATTTCTGCGGGCGCGATTCAATCGAATCACTGCCGGCAGACAGTTGCCGCCGCCGCTCGCTTCGGCTTTGACTGTAAGCTGATTCTGACAGGCGAGAGGCCGAGTCAGCCCTCTGCGAATTTTCTGCTTGACCAACTCTTCGGCGCGGAAATTATCACAGTGGCAGACCGCAAAGACCGCGACCGTATTTTGCAGGAAACCTTTGACAACGCTGTGGCAGCTGGGAAGAAGCCGTATCTCGTGCCGTATGGCGGATCAAGCCCGACAGGCGCAATGGGATATACATTCGCGATGGAAGAATTCATGAATCAAAATGTGAACGTGGATTGGATCGTCTTCGGCACATCCTCGGGCGGCACACATGCGGGGCTTGTGCTGGGTCAGCGATTGTTTGGTTTCAAAGGCAAAATATTGGGAATTAGCATTGACGAGCCAGAGATCGAACTCAAGGCGCGCGTCTCAGCGCTGGCTTCACAAGCAAGTGAAAAACTTGGCGGGCGGATTAATTTCACACACGATGATGTGCTTGCAACTGAAAATTATTGTCAGGCTGGCTATGGAGTCTTTGGAGCAGGGGAGCGCGAAGCGATCAAACTATTTGCGAGCAACGAGGGACTTCTGCTTGACCCCGTCTACACTGGCCGCGCCGCCGCTGGGATGATCGACCTGATCCGCAAGGGATTTTTCAAGAAGGATGAGACTGTCTTGTTCTGGCATACAGGTGGTCAGCCCGCGTTGTTTGCGGATAAGTATTCGGGTTCTCTTTTATAAATAAATCTGGTGGTTGAGTAGCCCCGCATGATTTTCGCGGCGCGTATCGAAACCATCAGATTATTCCAAAATCTCCACACTCATACCAACTTTGATTTTCCCTTCATTCAATGGGATGACATTCATGCCGAACATTGCCCCGCCTTTCTGATTTCGGTACTTGCTCAATGTTTTGAGCGGCTCTTTATTTTGCTCAAGAGTTTCCTTGTCAATTGTCGTCACCACACAGCGCGGACATGGCTTGACGAGCGCCATTTCCACGTCACCGATGCGGATGCGCTTCCATGAATCTTCTGCAAACGGAGCGCAGCCTTTGACGACAATGTTCGGACGGAATCGATTCATCGGGAGAGGGGAAACCAGTCTTGAGTTTAAGTCCTGAAGCGATTCTTCAGCGATGATCAGAATCGGGTATCCGTCAGCAAACCCAGTGTGGTCTTCTGCGCTTAAGGTGTAATCAGGATTCAACTTTCTTTTAAATCCGTCAGCAACATGCACGAGGCAGACAGAAACTCCGAGCCAATCGGAAAACCATTGCGCGGTTTCTTCGCCCTGGTCGATAGCATGAACGCCTGTGCTTTTCCAAATATCAACAAGAGTTGGCATTCCTGATTTTTGAATCGCAAACCGAATCGAATCAAAATCTGGCGCAGCGAGCGTAACTGAATCATTTTTCAAAGCAGGTATGACCAGCGCGAGTCTTGGGTGTTCACGCTGAGTTAAAAATTTTCCTTCGAGCGTGACCACCATCATGCGGCGGTCATCTGCAAGCCCCATGCGTTCAACTTGCGATTCGGCAACATCAAATCCGCGGCAGGCTTTGATGGGATAGTAGGTGAGGGAGGAAAGGGTGATCATAAAATTCCTTTTATAAAAGTGTCTCTCCCGTCTCCAGCGGGGAAATTCTTACCACAACGGGTCGCAAAGGTACACAAAGGGTGTTTTGGTGCTTTTTCCTTCGTGCTCCTTTGTCCCCTTTGTGGTCGAAAATGGATTTCCCGTTAAAAACGGTAGAGCCATAAAAGTCAGTAGATCTAGACGATACGGTCTATCGTCCATCGTCCACGGTCTCTTCAAGTATCTCCTCGAAAATCATTCTGGAAATCTGCGCCATGCATGTGTGCGCTTCGTTTTCGTTAAATTCGGGAAAGCCGTGTGTGAAAAGTGAAATGACGTATGGTCTGCGGTTGGGCGGAAAGACGATGCCAATGTCATGAAAGAACGAGCCCGACCAGCCAGTTTTGTGCGCGACCTTGATTGATGCAGGCAATAAAGCAGGGATGCTTTCGTTGAATTCCTGGCCGAGCATGATCTGAATCATTTCGTCGCAGGCTTCTTTTGAGATGACTCTTCCTTCCGCGATCAATCGCATCATGTGAGTTGAACTTCGCGCGCTGGCTGAATTATTAATGCCAAGCCGATACGCTTTCTTATCTTCCAATCCGCGAATCACTGTCATGTTTGCAATGCCGAGCCTCTTGATAAATGTGTCAACATGCTCCGTGTCGACTCTTTCCATCAACAGATTAGTTGCGAGGTTGCTGCTGCATACGATCATCAAGCGCGTCAATTCGCGGATGCTTTCTGTTTCATCAATGCGCTTGTATAAAGTGTGTTCCGAATCATCTGCCATCTCAAGAGAAAATTCGCTTTTGTCTACAATGCTTTTAAATGAGTTGACGATCTTCACGTGCTCATCCATTGAAAGCAAACCTTCATGCGCCTGGCGGAACACTTCCATCATCACAGGCACTTTCATTGTGCTGGCAGGGTGCATCACCTCATTGGCATTGACGAGGATTTCTTTTTGCGTTTGCAGATCGTAAACTGCAACGCTGATTGACTTGTCTTTGAATTGGGAAATGAAATGTTCGAGTTGAATCATGCGCGCAATCTTACTCGAACGTCCACAGCCACCGCGCCTTTTTGCAAAACGCGCAGCGGGTTGATTTCGATCTCATCCACTTCGGGATGCTCATAAGCAAGCAAAGATAATTTGACTAAAACATCGATGACAGATTCCTCGTCAACGGGCGGGATACTACGGAAGCCCTTGAGTTTTCTCCCAGCCCACGTTTTGCGGATCATTTCCTGCGCCTCGGTCTGATTCAGCGGTGCTAGGGCAAATGCCACATCTTTGAGTCCTTCCACCTCGATGCCGCCCGAACCAAACATTATCAGCGGCCCAAACAGCGGGTCACGCACCGCGCCGACGATGACTTCCTGTCCCTCAGGGATTTGACGCTGCACATGCACACCCTCGATCCTTGCAAGAGGCATTGCTTTCTTCGCTCGCTCAAGCAGGGTCGCGTAGCCACTAAGGGCTTCTTCCGCAGACTTGATATTCAATAACACGCCGCCGATATCGGACTTGTGCAAAATATCAGGTGACGCGATCTTCATCACGACCGGGAAGCCGAGTTCGTTTGCGATGGTAACTGCTTCGTTTTCATCCCGCGCGAGTTTGATGGGAGTGGTTGTGATGCCGTAGGACGCAATGAGTTCTTCTGGAGTCCGAAGTCTCCTGACTTCGGACTTGCTTTTATTCAATTCCAACGTTGGGAGATGTTGGAGTCCATTTAAATATTCCGCTCGTTTGGCAAGCGCGCCAAGAGCAGACGCCGCTCTTTCAGGGAATGGATAGGTTGGGACATGTGCGCGTTGAAATACTTTGTTTGCTTCTTCAACAAGTGTTGATCCCATCAATGCAACTACAACAGGTTTATCAAAGTTACCAATTACCTCGATTACTTTTTCTGCCACATTTTCTGTTTTGAACATCGGTGGTGGCGGGAGGATGACCAGCACACCGTCTACGTTTTCATCTTGCAATAAAATTTTCAGGCAGGTGGCGTATGACTCAGGCGATGCGGAGGCGAGCATATCCACTGGGTTGTGGACACTGGACGAGGGGGGCAGGTAGGAAGATAAAGCTCTCAGCGTAGACTCTGTCAATTGAGACAGAAGCAGGCCGTTCGTTTCGAGTGAATCGGCGGCGATCACGCCGGGTCCGCCTGCGTTGGTTAATATCGCCATGCGTTTGCCGCGCGGCAGTGGACAATCTTCCAAAGCCCGCGCCCAATCGAACATCTGCTCGGCGGTGTCGGCGCGCAGGATGCCAGCCTTTGCGAAAGCCGCGTCGAATGCCGCTTCGGAGCCAGCCAGAGCGCCCGTGTGGGAGGCGGCGGCTTTTTGTCCCGCTTCAAAGCGACCGACCTTCAGCGCAATGACGGGTTTATGCTTGGTGACCTCGCTTGCGGCATGAACAAATTTTGCGCCATCCGAAACGCTTTCCATGTAAAGCACGATGACGCGCGTGTGCTCATCTTTTGCAACTTCGGGCAGCACATCTGTCTCGTTGACATCGGCTTGATTGCCGAGGCTGACGATCTGCGAAAAGCCGAAACCCTCCCCGCGCGCGCAATCAATGATCGCGGCGGCGAATGCGCCGCCATGCTTGCGCGCAACGTCCACGCATTGCTGTTCAAGCGCCGCGCCTTCTGCGCCAACTTCACGAAATCCTGCTGAGACAATGATCGCGGCTTTGATTCCACGCTTTGCGCAATCTTCTATGGTTTGTGGTGTGACTTGTGTTGGGACGATGAGAATCGCAAGGTCAACGGGATCGGGCACATCGTTGAGATTTGTGTACAGCGGACGATCAAAGAGAGTCCCCGATTTTTGGCTGACGAAATGGACCGCGCCTTTGTATCTGCTTTGGATTAAATTTCGCGCCACGCCGTAACCAAGTTTTTCAGGTGATGTGGATGCGCCGATGACGACGACGCCGCGAGGTTTGAAGAAGGGGGTGAGGGATGAGGACATGCGGCGATTAAACCACAAATAAAAAATGTAGGGGCGGCCCGCCAGGTCGCCCTGAATGTTGTGAGCAGGAATTTAAATCCCGCGTCTTTTCTTGATCTTCTCCACCGCAGACTTGGCCTCCGCCAATCCAAGCCCTGTTATTTCTCGGTAGCGCTTTATGGCTTCGATGAGGTTATCCCTATTCAATGCGTCGATGATCTGCGGGTCGTCAGCCTCATGGGCGTTCTCTGTAAAGATCACATCGAGATGTTTGTAAAGGAAATCAACTTGTGCTTCAAGCCTGACGATGCGCAACCTGAGTAATGCGATTTCTTCCTGTTCAAAAGTTGACATGCGAAACCTCCAATTTTCGATTCGATGGAAGTGATCTCATTCCATGCAAGTATTGATCGCCAATGATTTTCAAGAAACGCCTTCCATCCTAAACTCTCTGCAATTGTTGAATTTTTTTTCAAATTTATTGTAGCAAAATCGAGGCGCATTTTCCAGTAGCGATAAATCACGGCCTGCTTCCACTGATTTCGCCCGTCTCGATTCCCAAAATGGAAGTCAATCCTTGAATGAACAAACTCCCCCCAAACAACAGGATCGTGTTCTTCACATCCCCGCTGATAATGGACCAGTGAATTCCCCACGCCACGGCAGATACACCCGCGACCACAAGGGTAAGTCCGCTCAATACGATGCGGCTTTGGTGCATGGGCTGGATGCCGTCCTTGAAAGTCAGCACCCCGAAATAGATCGCCAGGATTCCCGCGCCAGTCTTGAATGCGATCCACCCGAAAGCCTCGCCCGCAGACACGCACGAGAGGATCAACAACCCGCCTGTGAGTGAATTGATGAACGCCAAAAGAATGGAAATAACCTTCATGAGAACCTCCTTGGAATTGCCTCAAGGATACAAGGCTGGCGCTTTCAATTTCTATTGAGAGACTGTCAAAGGCTATATGAATTATTGGAGGATGAAGTTCCGCTCAGACTGACGAGGGTGGGTCTGGTCGCTGTGACTTTGCAGTTTTGTAAGCTGACGAAATTCCCCGCCTGGGCTGGTAACTTTTTTGGCAGGTTAACGACTGCTAAAAATAACCTAAGGGTTATCTAAGCTATTTCTTATCTTATTTGTAAGTCTGTAAATCGGTGCATTATGCAGTGGACTTATGAACAAGAATCTGTTCGTCAAAAACTGCGATACGCGGAGCGAAAGCCGCGTATTTTGTTTAGATAATTGATGACTTGGCAGGCAATACCATTTGGGAGAATGGATTATGCTTCTTGGAAACCTAAGACTTGGAATGTTGTTCTTTTTGAATTCACAGACCGCCGGAGTGGGCTTATTTCAAGTTCGGAATATTTTGAAAATTTTTCATGCCCAGCGCTTTCAAAACAGGGGTGATCTATGAGGGCTGCTCGTTTTGGATGCCTCACAAGCTCGGGAATTATTGCGGCTTTGGCTGCGGCTTTTGTCATTGCGGGTTCCGCCCTGGCAGGCGGTGGAGCAATGTACAGCCCGGGTGCGCTTAACGCGGTTCCGGGTGATGTGGTTGGCGGCGTTACTTCTCATGCGGAAATAAAAGGCGACTGTAATGCCTGTCATACCGCGCCGTGGGAAAAGGCAACGATGGATGATCGTTGTTCAACCTGTCATACCAACGTTGCGGCAGAGATGGCTGATCCTGTTTCCATTCACGGCAAGATGATGGAAATTGACCAGGGCGCCAAATGCCGCGATTGTCATCCTGAACATCATGGAGTGGACGCGCTATTGACTGTGCTGGAGAAGTGGACCTTTCCGCATGAGGTGGCTAAATATTCATTAGACGGGCATCAGTTCAAGGCTGGGAAAGATCCGTTTTTGTGTTCAGATTGTCATGGGAGGGACGTCACGCAATTCGATACAGTGACATGTGTAAATTGTCATGCTCCAACAGATATAACGTTTATGGTGGATCACATCGTTACGTTTGGAAATTCCTGCCTGAATTGTCATGATGGATTCGACCGGTTTGGCGGCGATTTTAATCATGATGAATTCACTTTTAAACTGGCTGGAAAACATTCGGCTGTCACGTGTTCGCAGTGCCATGCCAACTCACATACTGTGGCCGACCTGCAGTCCGCAAAGCAGGATTGCTTCGCATGTCATCAGGCGGATGACCCGCATAAGGGCAATTTGGGCCCTGATTGCGCTTCGTGTCACTCTCCCGAAGGTTGGAAGCCTTCAACCTATGACCACGCTCGTTCTGATTTCAAGTTGGACGGCCTTCATTCCAAAGTTGAATGCTCGAAATGTCACGCGAACAATGATTTCAAAGACACGCCGCAGGATTGCTATGCCTGCCACGCGGCGAAGGATAATCACAAGGGACAATTTGGCACGAACTGCGGCGCCTGCCATAATACAAGCGGATGGCAGAACGTTTCCTATGATCACAAAGATACAAATTTTCCATTAACGGGTTTGCATCAAAATGTTGCCTGCAAAGCCTGTCATGTAAATAATGTTTATAAGAATACTCCGACGAATTGTTATGCCTGCCATGCGGCCAGGGATAATCATAAAGGACAGTTTGGCCAGGATTGCGCCTTGTGTCATAATTCCAGCGGCTGGAAAAATATATCCTTTGACCATGCCAAATCTGCGTTTCCGCTGGCAGGCACACATACGGCTGTTGAATGTAAGTTGTGCCATGTGAATGGAGTCTTCAAAGGCACGCCGAAGGACTGCTATTCCTGCCATGCGGCAAAAGATAATCATAAGGGGCAGTTTGGGACGAACTGCGGATCATGTCACAAGCCGACGAAATGGAGTGACGTCTTTTACGATCACGGCTCCACTGCGTTTCCCCTGGTGGCATCACATATAACTGTTGCCTGCAAGTCATGTCACGTGAATGGAACCTTCAAGAATACGCCGAAGGATTGTTATTCCTGCCATGCGGCGAAGGATAATCACAAGGGGCAGTTCGGGACGAATTGCGGATCGTGCCACAAGCCGACGAAATGGAAGGATGTTTTTTATAATCATGGTGCCACTGCCTTCCCTCTGGTCGGCTCACATGCAACCGTTACCTGCAAGTCATGCCATGTAAATGGGACCTTCAAAGGCACGCCGAAGGACTGCTATTCCTGCCATGCGGCAAAAGATAATCACAAGGGGCAGTTTGGGACGAACTGTGCTTCATGTCATAAGCCGAGCAAATGGAAGGATGTGATTTTTGATCACAATGCCACTGCGTTCCCGTTGGTGAGCACGCATAAAACCGTGGCCTGTTTGGCCTGTCATGTGAATGGAGTCTTCAAGGGCACCAGGAAGGATTGCTATTCCTGTCACGCTGCGAAAGACAAGCATAATGGACAGTTTGGAACGGACTGCGGGTCGTGTCACAAGCCAACGAAATGGAGCGATGTTACCTTTGATCATGGCGTTACCGCATTTCCTCTGATCGGCAGGCATACCAATGTTTCGTGTGTATCCTGTCATAAGAATGGAGTCTATAAAGGCACGCCCAAGGACTGCTATTCCTGTCATGCTCCGAAGGACAAGCATAACGGACAGTTTGGAACGAACTGTGGACAATGCCATACGCCCACAGGCTGGAGCGATGTAACCTTTAATCATAACCAGACGGCATTCCCACTAATCGGCAAGCACACCAATGTTTCGTGCGCTTCCTGCCATAAGAATGGAGTCTATGCAGGCACGCCAAAAGATTGTTATTCCTGCCATGCTTCGAAGGATCATCACAATGGACAGTTTGGAACCGACTGCGGACAATGCCATACACCGACGGGCTGGGGCAATGTGACCTTCAACCATAATCAAACCGCCTTCGCGTTGACTGGGGCGCATGTCAATGCATCCTGCAATCAATGTCATGTCAATGGAGTGTTTGCAGGCACGCCCAAGGATTGTTATTCCTGTCATGCATCCAAAGATGCGCATGGCGGCAGCTATGGAACGAATTGCGGGCAATGTCACTCCACCTCAGCCTGGAAGCCTGCCAACTTTAACCATACGTTCCCTCTCAAACACGGTGGCGACGGAACAGTGGCATGTGCAACCTGTCATCCAAACTCTACATCATCCTATACCTGCTATGGCTGTCATGAACATGACCCCGCAAAAATGGCGGAAAAACATAAAGAGGTTTCCAACTTCTCAGAGAACTGTGCGCAATGCCATCCAAACGGCAAGGATTAATTGAGACAGCGCAATTGACCTTGTGTAATTGAATAAAAAAGCCTCCGTATCATTTTTGAAAAAATGATACGGAGGCTTTTTTAATGAATTGAAATTTTTTAAGCGTGGACCTCGACCATTTGCTCGGATGTTTCGGGGATAAATCTTTGTTGACTACCCAGCCGCAGATGCAATACCCAATAACTGAATGCGGATACCGCGCATAGCGCTCCGCCAATATACCAAAGCAGGTTCGGGTTGAAGTTATCGAGGATCATGCCCGCGAGCATGGGCGCAAAAGTGGATGGCAGCTGACTGGTGGGCATGATCAGCATTTCGCCGATGGTGATGATCACGATGGCGGAAGCGAACAACCAATAAGCCGAGACAAGCCCGAACATGCTGAATCCAATCATATAGAATAATGTCCCAGCCGCCATGATCAAAAAGGGCGGACGATGTTTGATGAGACGCGTCACTGAGAATTGAAAGAGGATGACCGTGATGGCGCTGGTTGTCATCAGGAAGCCGTAGCCCTGCGGGTTGATGCCGTGATTATCGCGCAGGAATACCGACAGCGAGTTGTACATTTGCTGATAGACCGCTCCCATCAGAATGGCGGCGACGATGAAAGCCATAAAGGCGAAGTCCCGTATCACGAAACGGTATCCTGCCACAGTCGAGAGAATCGATTCGTGCTTTTCATCCTCATGATGGGTTTGGGGTTTCGTCTCAGGCATCTGCGTGTAAAAGATGATGGCCACGATACAACTGACGATGGCGTCTATCACGAAGAGTAGAAAGAACGAACGGTTGGCGAGGAAGCCGCCGATGGTTGGGCCGATGATCCAGGCGAGGTTGCGGACGACGCGCAGAAGGCCAAATCCCTCCTGGCGCTGTTTTTCGTCGAGGATGTCTGCCATCATGGCTTGATGCGCGGGGCCGGAGACATCTGACAGCAGACCGATGAACGCGGCCAGCGGAAAGAGGATCGCCAGCGAATTGACCATCCCAAGCGTGAGTGTGCTCAACGCGCTGAATACCAGCCCGAAGAGGATCAGCTTTCGGCGGCCAAAGCGATCCGTGAGCGCGCCACCAAGCATGTTGCCGACGATGCCAAAGATCGAGAACATCGCAAGCACCATTCCAGCCTGAGTCATGCCAACGTTGAATCTTTGGGTGATGTAAAGCGAGAAGAAGGGGAAGAGTAACGTGCCGCCGATACTGTCAATGAAGAAGGTCAGGACGATGATCCAGAAGCGGGGCGGGAACTCATGATAAAGTTTGTTGAGTCGTGTAAACATGGGAGCCTTTCTGCAAGGCTTTGATTATAGAACAGATGTTTTGATTGTCAAGGCGGAAATTCGAGATCGTTGCCACAGAGGCACAGAGAAAAATAAATGAAAAATTCCTCATTCCATTTGGAACGAGGAATACTTTGCTGCGATGTGAATTTTTACTACGCTTATCCGATGCGCGGCTTGGCAACGTTGACTTTGAGTGTGTTGTCCGCCAGTGAATAGGCGTTGAACATGCTGATCGCCTTGTCTGCATCAGCCTGCTCAGGCATGGACACGAACGCGAAGCCCTTTGACAAACCAGTGCCCTTATCCATGACGAGATCAACAGAAGTGACGGTCCCGGCAGTTGCGAATAAGGTGTTGATTTCAGCTTGTGTGGTGCTCTTGGCCAAATTTCCTACATAAATTCTTACATCCATTTTATTACATCCTTTTCCAGATCGGCTGGAATTAAAAAAGAATGACCGCAACCCTATAAGAGGGTCGGCGGCCAAGTGGTGCGACAGAGATCCTGTTACTTATTACGCCTTCACTGTACCACACATTCCGTCCGCAGACGGGGAAGTAAGTTTTCCGTGAGATAGCGGATGAAATCTC
Organism: Chloroflexota bacterium; assembly: GCA_016219545.1. GTDB lineage: Bacteria > Chloroflexota > Anaerolineae > Anaerolineales > Villigracilaceae > Villigracilis. The sequence continues at coordinate 17,407 of JACRMH010000038.1, forward strand.
CTTGATAGGATTCTATAGTAATCCTACTTGCCAATTAAAAAATTCCGCGTTAAGAATTCAGGAGAAATTAATCCTTCTTGTGGCAAATAAATTGCAACTTGAATATCTAATTTCGATAGATACTTGCACATCATGGGCCCAATATCCTTCCAATCCAACCCACCTAATCCACATCCAAGTGCTGGCATTGCAAGAGACTGAACGCCTTCGATTTTATAGTTTTCTACAACCCATTTCAGCCCTTCCTCAATTCCTGCCGCGTCTGAGCCTTGTTTCCAATGTTCTTTTGTGGGAAAAAGCAAAAACCACTTGTTTGAGTTGGGATTAGGCAAAGATGTAGGCTCATCTGCTAAATCTTCATCCAAGGATGCTTCTCGTTTGTATAAATATGGCCTTCCCATGACAAGAGTTTTTTCTCGACATACATCTTGATACGCAACGTATATATCTGGGAATTGATATTTTGCTCTTGATGCCAATCCTTTTCCCATAACGCCAACTGTATTCACACTAATCGTAAGTGTTTGCATTTGGGAAAAGAACATGTCGCCGTCAATAAGGAATATGTTGTTGGTAATTCTGGTGCTTTTTCTGGGTTGAAAAAACATATGTGGTTCTGCAACAACAGATACTTGAAGCGAGAAACTTTTTAGAACAGGCCTTATTTTATCTGCGACTTCCTGGTTTGTAACGTAGATTGAATGAATTTGAGCCGGCGGAATTTGATTTGGCACAAGACATTCAGCCATGATCTTGCGTTTTGTGCCATCTTCCGTTTTCCACCAATCACTGTTGATGATTGACCAATATTCATCATTTACAGCATTAAGCCCATCTTCTATATTTAAAATTGGAGATAATGAACTTGCGGCATTTCCTAATGAAATAAAAGACCCTGGTGTATTAACAACTTGCGGGCTTATCCCTAAAATTACAATATCTTTTTTTTCGGTTTCGTTAATTACCTTATAAAGCATTGGGTTGCGTGGTTGGAAGTAAACATTTGCATAATCCCACAAACTTTTTTCATCAGGAGTTTGCCTTGTCTCGCGATTGGCAACTATTTCAGCATTATAAACAGGCACAAACTGAACATCCTGTTCTTCAACTTGCCTGTGGGAAAGAATGCCATATCGCAAAATTGACTGTAAGTTATTGATATGGGTAATGTAATATAAACCTTTAACGCTTCGCTTTGCCATTGCTTGTTATCCTTTTGTTTTGGTATGGTTATTATCAGTAGTTCACGAAAGGGCTTGAACATGGTTTACTTGGCTCTTACCAAGGAGACCAAACCGCCATGTCCAAGCTTGATGTTAAAAATAACCGAATCTTGCGATCTCAACAAGTGCTGAACGCCCTGATTGCAATCGCATCGTATTAGCATGGATGCGGCGTCTCATGAATTGAAAGAAGCGCCGTCAGCCAACCGTTTACGGGAAGTGTTAGCACAAGCCTTGCCTGATCGAAAAATATTACAACGCGCACTTAATACAATTCTGCGGACGCAAACACCGCGTTTTATCAAGAAAGGAAAACGGGCGTACTACGTTGCGATTGATTTGACCTTGATACCCTATCATGGCGAACATTACGCAGATGAAAAAGAGATTGTACGCAGTCAACCAAAATCAGGCACAACGCATTTTCACGGGTATGCCACCGTTTCGATTGTGCATGACGACCAGCGGTACGTGGTTGCCCTACGATTTGTGGAGAAAGATGAAAGTATGCAAGAAATTGTTGCCTGGCTGTTCAATCGGCTGAAATCTATAGGAATCTCCATAAAACGCGCCTATTTTGATAAAGGATTTTGTTCCGTGCCTGTTCTCAAGACCCTGCAACGGCGCAAAATAAAATTTATCATGCCCATTCCTGTGCGTGGGAAATCGGGTGGCGTGAGAAAATTGTTTGAAGCGTCAGCAAGTCACAAAACAACTTATACATTCAATAGTCCGAAACATGGCGAATTGAAAGTCTCCACTGTTGCGGTCAAGAAGTATTCCAAAGGACGCTATAAACGCAAAGGTGCGCACTGGTTTGCTTATGCGGTTGCAGGATTACCAAAGTCTGTTGAACCGCACCAGGTCTTTGAGATGTATCGTCAACGATTCGGCATTGAAACCAGCTATCGGCAGATGAATCAAGTTCGTGCTCGCACCACATCGCGCAATCCTGTGATCCGTTTACTATTGGTTGGCTTGGCGTTTATTCTGTTCAATCTCTACATTGCCAACCGTCAGCATTTTGCGATTTGCCTGAAAAATCCGACCAAGCCTTTCTCCAAATTTTGGTTGACTTTACGACGGTTGGCGCGAATGATCGCTCAGGCAGTTGAAAATTTATTTGACCTAGATGATGTCGTTTCTCGCCATCCTCGTATCACCTTTTCGTGATCTACTGAGAATACATCGCGACTTTCCCCAAAGACATACAAAAAATACTGGAAGAAGTACGAGCGGTCATAAAAGCCGCTGCGCCTGATGCGGTGGAAAAGATCAGTTATCAAATGCCAACCTTCTTCCTGAACGGCAACCTGGTCCATTTTGCGGCTTTTAAAAAGCATGTCGGGTTTTATCCCACGCCCAGCGGGATCGAGGCATTTAAAAAGGAATTGTCCATTTACGAGGGCGCAAAAGGATCAGTGCAATTCCCATTGGATAAACCAATGCCGTTGAAATTGATCAGCAGGATCGTGAAGTTTAGGGTGGCTGAAAATTCGAAGAAAGCCACGGTAAAGTCGGGCAAAAAGAAATAATGGAGTTGAACAACCCCATTATTCAACTATGTATGGAAGGCGCTCGCGCCGAATTCGAGCACCGCATTGACGATGCTCGCTTGTTATACCAACAAGCCTGGCATGATCACAAAGATGATTACGAAGCCTGTATCGCCGCGCATTACGTTGCCCGATTTCAGGAGATTCCCGAAGCGACCTTGCATTGGAATCAAACGGCGTTGAACCATGCGGATGCGGTCAACGATGAGAGGGTCAGGAATTTCTATCCATCCCTTTATGTGAATTTGGGACATTCGTATGAAGCTCTCGGCGATCAAGCGAATGCGCAGAGATATTATCAACTCGCTGCGGAATTGGGTTTGATTCATCAACCCGATTGAGTGCAAGCTAAAATCTGAATTGTGGAATTTGAAACAAGGCAGGGTTTTGCAAAGTTATAAAGAAACAGCAAAATTTCGACTCCAGCCGGAAATCAGTAAGGTGCTATACTATTTTTGCACTTTAGGGTTCGTAAAAATATAAGTTCCCTCACTCACCAGTGGATGATGTAAAAGCGAGGGCGCTTTTGTTCTTCGCCCGACACTTGCGCCGCACGCCAGTGCAGGTGAGCAATCCCCCCTCTACGATACGGAGATTGCTTCGTCGGGAAGAGCACCCTCCTCGCAACGACCTGAGGGAAGTTAATAATTTACGCTCCCTTAATGGTTAATGATTACATTCAGGGAATGGGGGGCTAAAGAACCACTCGGCAATTATCCAAGTATAGATTAGGCGCTTCCCATGTGCAATTTCGAAGGAGACACGGCATGAAAGCAAAATCCCAAAGCATTGATAAGACCAGCAAAGCGAAAGCTGAATCGAGCAAAGATAGCGCCCGCAAACAGGATGATGAGCGCATCTCATATCTTGCCAGCCTGGTCGATAATATCTCAGACGCGTTGATCTCAACCGGCATGGAATTCAATATTCTGAATTGGAACGCGGCGGCGGAAAGTATGTATGGCTGGAGAGCGGCGGAGGTCAGTGGCCGCCCCATGCGGGAATTTATTCAGAACGAATACATCGACACAACGCGGAAAGAAGCTATCAAGACCGTGCTGGAACAGGGAGTCTGGAGAGGTGTAGTAATCCAGAACCGCAAAGATGGTTCTCGATTTCCAGTGATGGCATCGGTGTCGCTGGTCAAAGACAATACAGGCAAGCCGATTGGTTTCGTTGCAATCAATCGCGATATCACCGAGCGCAAGCGGGCGGAGGAAAAAATCGAACAACAGAACCAGCGGCTGAAAATCCTGCGCGAAATTGATATAGCGATCCTGGCGGCTGATTCGGTGGAAAGCATTGTTGCTGCGGCATTAAGTCATATCCGTGAATTGATGGATTGCCAGCGTGTCAATCTCACATTAATTGATTGGGGAACAAATGAGTCAGTGATATTCGACGTGAGCACTGTCAACGAAACATCGATACCAAAGGGCAGGCGGTTCCCGCTCGCTCAATACCAGGATATCATCCAAGTCCTTTCACAGAATCAGCTACTCTTGATGAACGACCTGCGCGCACTCGGAGATTCGAGGCCGGCAATTCAAAGTTTGCTCAAGGATGGCTTGCAATCCCTGTGTTCCCTGCCAATTTTTTCACAAGGTAACCTGATCGGGATATTCAGTATTTATTCAGAAATTCCTAGCTATTTCGACGATGAAAAAATTAATCTTGCACGCGAGGTAGCCAACCAGGTGGCGATCGCCATTGCACAAAACCGGTTGGTCGAGGAACTGCGCGAAAGCGAAGAGAAGTATCGCGCCTTCTTCCAAAATAGTATGGATGCAATCTTGTTAACGTCGCCAGATGGAAGTATCCAGAGTGCCAACCCCGCCGCGTGCAGGATGCTCGGACGGACAGAGGCCGAAATTTGCGCTCTTGGCCGAAACGGACTGATTGACACGAGCGACCCAAGACTCGGCGTATTACTTGAAGAACGCAAAATGACGGGCAATGCATTTGGCGAGTTGACGATGTTTAGAAACGATGGTTCTCCTTTCCCCATTGAAATGTCGAGCGTATTATTCAAGGATCAACAGGGAAATGCCCGCACCACTATGATCATTCGTGACGTTACCGAACGCAAACAAGCTGTGGATGCATTGCGTGAAAGCGAGGAACGTTTATCGAAAATATTTAGCGCCAGTCCAATTGCCATATCTATTGCAAGGATGTCAGACGGAAAAATCTCTGAAGTCAATGATGTCTGGAGCCAATTAATGGGTTTTTCAAAAGAAGAAGCTGTTGGACATAACGTGGAAGAATTAAAAATCATTGACCATATACAAAGATCCAGGATTCGTGAAGAAATTATTCGTAAAGGATCCATTAGACTTCTTGATAGTGAAATTACAACAAAAAGTGGTAAGAAGAAAAATATCCTAACCTCTGCCGAATTAATAATGATAAAGAACAGCCCAGTTTCAATAAATTTAGTAATTGACATCACCGAGCGCAAACGAGCCGAAGAAAAAATCCGCCGCCAGATCAATTATCTGACCGCCCTGCAGGATATTGACCGTACCATTGCATCGGCTTTTGACATGCGCACAAGTTTGAATGCCCTGATTTCAAAGGCTGTCTCACTTCTGGCAGTGGATGCTGCCGCGGTTTTACTGATTAATTTCACCACGAACTCTCTCGAATTTGCCGCCGGGAATGGTTTCCGGACAAATGCGGTCAGGACCGCCAAAATAAACTTAGGTGAGAGCTACGCCGGCAGGGTGGCGCTGGAACGGCGTATTGTGAAAATTCCAGATGTAAAGAACGAGCAGGATAATGTATTTCTCACAGACTTTTTCAAAGAGGATAATTTTGTCAGTTACTTTGGTGTGGCGTTGATCGTTGAAGGGAAAGCGATCGGTGTGCTGGAGGTATTTCAACGTTCACTTATCAAACGCGACCAAGAATGGCTTGATTTTCTCAATGCCCTGGCCGGACAAGCCGCTGTTGCAATTAGTAATGCCCAGCTATTTGATAACCTGCAGCATTCCAACAGTGAGCTTGTCCAGGCTTACGATGCCACCATCGAAGGCTGGTCTCGCGCCATGGACCTGCGCGACAAAGAGACCGAAGGGCATACTTTGCGAGTGACCGAAATGGCTTTGAGCCTGGCTGGCCTAATAGACATAAGCGATGAAGATCAGATTCATATCCGCCGCGGGGCGCTCTTGCATGATATTGGAAAACTGGGTGTGCCTGATGCCATCCTGCTTAAACCAGGCAAGCTCACCGATGAGGAATGGGGGCTTATGCGCCAGCACCCAACCCACGCTTATGAAATGCTTTCGTCCGTTGAATATCTAAAACCTGCATTGGATATTCCCTACTGTCACCACGAAAAATGGGATGGTAGCGGCTATCCGCGCGGACTGAAAGGCGATCAAATCCCGTTGACGGCTCGTCTCTTCGCCATTGTGGATGTATGGGACGCCCTGCGCTCAGACCGCCCCTATCGAGAGGCATGGACAGTCGAAAAGACACGGGAATATATCATCGAGCAATCCGGAAAGCATTTTGAGCCGCGAGTGGTGGAAGTTTTCCTAAAGTTATTGGATGAGTTACCAGACCTCCAATGAAAGTTTTTTATTGTTATAAAAAAGACCGACTTCACATCGGTCTTTTTTCATTCCTATCCCAAACTCCCTATCGCCTTTTCCACTTCCTCCAAAATCTCCCCCGATTTCACCAGCGCCTTCATCTTATTGTGATCGTTATAAAGCGGACGGTCCACTCCGAGATGATCTACATGCCTGCGGATCACCTCGCGCGCTTTGAGTGATCCTTTGCCCGGCATGAACTCGCGGAAGTCAAGAGCCTGTGCGGCGGCCATGAATTCAATACCGAGAATGCCGTAAGCGTTATCGAGAATCTGTCCGTTCTTAAGGGCGGTGTTCATGCCCATCGAAACGAAATCCTCCTGGTCTGCCGCGGCGGGGATGGATTGAATCGAGGCGGGTGTGGATAATATTTTTTGTTCCACAATAAGATGATCCGCTGTGTATTGCGAAAGCATCATGCCCGAATAAAAGCCCGGTTCATGCGCGAGAAAATCTGGCAGGCCTTGAGAAAGCGCAGGATTTGTTAAACGATTAAGTCTGCGTTCCGATAAAACGCAAACCATCGTGATCGCAATCCCCGCCATATCCATCGGCAATGAAACCGGCGAGCCCTGGAAGTTTGCGCCCGTCAATGTGAGTTTCATCTCAGGTACAAAGATCGGGTTATCGCCCACACCGTTCAACTCTATTTCAACCTGCGACCTTGCATACGCAATCGCATCCCGCGCCGCGCCAATCACCTGCGGCGATGAACGCATCGAGTACGCGTCCTGTACTTTTGTTTTCATCTTCCCCGTTGTCAGGTCCGAGCCTTCAACTATCTTTGCAATATTTTTTGCGGATGAGATCGCGCCTGCAAACCCCCGCAGTTCATGCAGCTTCGTGTTGTACGGCTTCATGTTCCCAAGCAAAGCCTCAATAGACATCGCCGCCGCAATCTCTGCCTGCTTGATAAATCTCTCCATGTCATAAATATGAAGCGCGGACATGGCGGTCAGCAGATTGGATCCATTGATCGCGGCCAGACCATCCCTTGCCTGCAAGCCGGGGACTTCGATCCCAGCCCGCCGCATCGCTTCGTGACCTGTGAGTCGTTCGCCGTTTAAGAAGGCTTCTCCTTCGCCCATGAGGAGCAGGGCGGCTTGCGCCATCGGCGCCAGGTCACCGCTCGCGCCCACCGACCCCTTCTGACAAACAACTGGTGTGACGCCTTTATTAAGCATCTCCACCAGTGTTTGAGTGATCTCGGGTCTGCAACCAGAATTCCCGTGAGCATGAACGTTGATACGTCCCGCCAGCGCCGCGCGCACGTGCTCGATCGGCGCCGGGTCTCCAATCCCCGCCGCGTGATTGTAGACGAGATACTTTTGAAACTCCTTTACCTGTTCATCGTTAAGCATCGTCTCTGAAAACTCCCCGATGCCGGTATTCGTGCCATACATGATTTCTTTTTTGGCGAGCTTATCTTCGAGCATCGCGCGGCAGGTTTTTATCCGCTCCAATGCATCGGGAGCTAATTCAACTTTCTCGTTGAAGCGTGCAATAGCGACAAGTTTTTCAACCGTAAGGCCTGAGCCGTTCAGAGTGATGGTCATGGGCAATTCTCCTTGTGTGGGTATGCCTTTATTGTACTCCCGCCTGATGCAAACAAAATACCCGCCGCCAGGATGAGGGGGGCATCCTAACGACGGGCACCTATATAATACCAAACTTGTTTTCTTTTATCAAGTCCTTTTTGGTTCAATAGACTTTATTGGAAATTAAATCGGGACGCTGATTCACGCACACCTGCCCTGGCGGGCGGTGCCAGGGGAAAACGCAGATATTTCCTTTTTGAATCAGCGAAAATCAGCGTTTTTCAGCGTCCAAAACTGGC
>JACRMH010000004.1 GCA_016219545.1 Chloroflexota bacterium
GGAACTGGACGTATCTCCCGAAGGCGACTTGTGATCTGTAGCGTAAAAACCCGAACCTTTAAAGATGATCTTGGTCGGTGTAATGACCTTCTTGAGAGCCTTCTTGCGGCACTCAGGACAGGTCTTTAATGGATTGTCTGTGAAGGATTGGTGGCGTTCGAATTGGATACCACAAGCTTCACAACGATAAGTATAGACTGGCATTTTTTCTCCTTGCAATTCTTTCCATAACAACGATAAAGATTATAGCGTGATTGACAGGGCGGGACAAGCCTGAGAGGTGCCATGTTATAATTTTCTAATATTTAGGAAAAAGGTGACAGTCACTTTTAAAGTGACTGTCACCTGAATTATGGAGAATTTCATGCTCAAAATCGAGATCATCTACTGCGCGGTTTGACATTACACCAATCGGGCCGTGAGCCTGATGGATGAATTACTCAAGGGGTACGAGCACGTTATTGAATCGGTGGCGTTAATTCCCTCGGACGGAGGCAGGTTCGAGGTTAGTGTGAACGGACAGTTGGTCTACTCAAAGTTGCAGACGAAGCGTCACGCCGAAGCGGGCGAAGTCGTCAATATTATTCATAAAATGGTTGAAGGATAGAGAATGGCTAAAAAAGGCAGAGTATTTTCGGGCGCGCGCCCAACGGGACGCCAGCATCTTGGCAATTATTTAGGCGCTATTAAAAATTATGTCGCAATGCAGGAACAATTTGAATGTGTCTACTGCATCGTGGATGTCCATGCGCTGACTACGGTCGAGACCACGCAGGATCTGAAGCAGAATACTTTGGAAATGGCGCTTGATTGGCTCGCTGCCGGCATCCGCCCCGAGGACTCGATCGTGTTCGTTCAGTCTCATGTGCCGCAGGTGATGGAGTTACATACTTATCTTTCGATGGTGACGCAATTCGGTAAACTTACCGACCTGCCGACGTTTAAAGAAAAAGTGCGCCAACAGCCGGAAAATATTAATTATGGACTGGTCGGCTATCCCGTGTTGATGACTGCGGACATCGTTCTCTATAAAACAGATATAGTCCCGGTCGGCATTGACCAGGCTCCGCATATTGAGTTCGCACGCGAGATCGTGCGTTCCTTTAATTACCGCTATCATACAAAGGTGCTGGTCGAGCCGCAAGTGAAGCACACTGAAGTGTTGAAAGTGCTTGGCATTGACGGCAAAGAAAAGATGGGCAAGAGTTTGAACAATCATATCGAGCTCGCCACCACTCCCGAAGAAACTGTTAAACGTGTGAAGGAAATGGTCACTGACCCTGCGCGTTTGCGCCGCACGGACCCGGGCAACCCTGATATTTGCAATGTGTTCACCATGCACAAGCTTTTCTCTCCACAAGAAGAAGTGGATATGATCAATGTTGAATGCCGCAAGGCGGGCATCGGCTGTGTGGATTGCAAACTCCGTTTCGCCAATAACCTGAACAAACACCTTGAACCTTTCCGCGCCAAACGTGCAGAACTCGCTGCTGATCCAAATAAGATCCAAGAAATCTTGCATGATGGCGCCAACCGCGCCCGTGCCATTGCCGAGCAAACGATGATCGAAGTGCGCGAGGCAATGCAGTTGCCATAAATTGGGAATCGATACACAAGAGTCGGGAATCGTTTTTCCTTGAATCCCGACTCCCAATTCCCTAATTCCAATTCCCAAATCTATGCGTTTACTCATCCAACGAGTTTCCCAAGCAAGCGTTACTGTCGAACAAAAGACCATTTCCAAGATCGGGAATGGTCTGCTGATTTTATTGGGCGTCGGTCATCATGACGGGGAAGAACAAGCTGCCTTTCTCGCTGAAAAAACAGCGAACCTGCGTATCTTTGAAGATGAACAAGGCAAGACGAATCTCTCGGTGCTGGATGTGAAAGGCGAAGCCATCGTCGTTTCGCAATTCACTTTATATGCCGATACGCGCAAAGGCCGCCGCCCATCCTTTATTGATGCGGCACTACCCGAAGTTGCATCCCCGCTAGTGGATCGCTTTGTTGAACTATTGCGCAGTCATGGCGTGCCGACGCAAACAGGTCAATTCGGCGCACACATGCAAGTGGAAATAATCAACGATGGACCTGTCACAATTTGGCTGGAGAAATAAGTCTTATGGAGAAGAACTTGCAAACACGTCCAAACTTATTCCAACGCGGCTTGCTTTATTTTTTTATGCAGAAGCCGGTCACAGCCATAATTACCCCCATCCTGCACAGGGTTGACGGTTTCTTTTGGAAAATAAGCAGGGGACGCTTATTCTTTTCCGGCGCACTTGTTGGGATGCCGGCCTTTCAGATCACTTCGATAGGCGCAAAAAGCAAACAACCGCGCACTCTTGTTTTGTACGGGTTTAGCGAGAACGAGAAAATAGCATTGATCGCCTCCAATTTTGGGCAGGCGCATAACCCTTCCTGGTACTACAACCTCAAAGCCAATCCGAAATGCCAGGTTCAATGGAAGGGGGAGTCGCATGAATATATAGCTCGTGAAGCGGAAGGCGGCGAGTATGAGAAGTTTTGGAATATGGCGGTCTCCTACTATCAGGGCTATGCCTTGTACAAGATACGCGCCTCGCACCGACATATTCCCGTGATGGTTTTGGAGCCGGTAAAATAATTGTCAATATGAGAATTTCATGATAAAGTTGCGCTTGTAGGATGCAAGTAGCTTTTCGTTGTGGAAGTAAAAAGACGACGGCTCAAAGCTAACCCTTTGAGTTGCTTTATTTAACCGCCCGATGAAAGACATACTGCGTCACCTTATTTTTTATTTTGCTTAGGAGGCAAAAAATGTCTGATCGTGTAATCGGTACGGTTAAATGGTTCAACGGCACCAAGGGTTTCGGCTTCATCGAACGTGAAGGCGGCCCGGATGTCTTCGTCCACTTCTCTGCTATTAAGGGCGATGGCTTCAAGAACCTTCAGGAAGGCCAGAAAGTCGAATTCACCATCGAGAAAGGCCCCAAGGGTTTGCAAGCTGCTGACGTCGTAGTTCTGTAATACCTAACCGACCAAAAAAAGAGTCCTGCTGAAAAGCAGGACTCTTTTTTATTATTGTTGATGTAGGAGGCGACCCTTCAAGACTTGACAGGATGTTTTGCGCTTGCTGGGCGGGTCGCCCCTACTTATCCTGCCGCCTCTTTCGGGACCCATAGCTGGGTGTCTGTTTCGACAGCCATTGCCCCCGCTGACAGCATATCCGATGCGTCTTGTTCCGTCCAGACACCACCGGCCCCGATGATAGGCATTCCGATCATCGCCGCCGAGCGGACCATATCCAACGAGCGTGGAAATAATGACTGCCCATAAAGCCTGCCAGTGATCAATTCTCCATCCCTCATTAATGCTCCATACGGACAAGCCATGCTGACCGCAGCCGCGCCGCCTTGAATTAACTTTGGACCCAAAGTTAATACTTGTTCAGGGGGCAATGAAAATATTAATGGCAATTCCCCAAGACTCATTTCCAGGTTCATCAAGATCACATCATCAGATAATAAAGGCGCAAAGCCAAGTTCAACCGCCATCACGTTCTCGATATTCTCAAGGCTGCGAACCATGTGCTGGGTTTCTTCGGGACGGTCCGCCATCAGGTTCACAATGATGGGCAGATCCGCACGGTTCCAGCGCGCGCCATGTTTTTTTATCACTGACGAGAGTCCGGGATTTGGCAGTCCCGAGTGGAGCAGGAATCCGCCCGGGAATTGGATCAAGGCCGGTTGGACAGTCGGCAGGCGCGGCCGCAAGCTGATCGGATTCGTGATGAATGCCCCGAATGAGTCCAGGCGAATCCCATTGCGCGGATCGGGAGCAAATCCCAGCGTTCCCGCCGCGTTCATGATCGGCTTGCTAAAATAAAGGTCGCGTTTCATTTTTGCTTATTCTGAAAGATTAACATCCTTGCCGCCAAAAGTTCCGGTGACGTAGAGTTTGCCATCGCCGTCGCGGGTATATGTCAGCGTGCCGGAATTCAAACCTGTAACATCAACTTCCAGGGCGAATGAACCGTCGTCATAATTATTGATACCGCTTCCGGTCAGGCTGAATCCCTGGGAGAAGGAACAATCTGTCAGCGTCAGCGCATCGCCTGTATCGGTTGCTTCGAAAGACAAAGTTCCGCCAAACGGACAGCCAACGCTCGTGGATGTGATTCCATCCCAGTAATAATATTCCGGCAGATAATAAATTTCATCATCCGCAGAACTCAACGCTTCCAGCGGACTTGCAAACTCATGCGCGTCGAGCGGCGCAAGCGCGGCGAATTCTGATGTGACTGTGCCTTCGCAGGAGGTCTTGCGTTGATCGGGCATCTGGTCATCTATTAAAAAATTTGTGACCAGGTCATCAATGCAGGCCACGCCGCGCCCGTAAATAACATGCGGACCACCTTCCTGTGTGATGAGATAACCGTCTGACAGACGGCGGAAAACAGACAGTCCGTTTTCAACGGGAGTGGCCGGGTCGGCGATGGCGCCAAGCACAAGGGTCGGGATTCCATCCGCAGTTAATGGCGCGGGACGTGCCTGATCTGTGCGCGCATTTGGCCAGAACATGCAGGGCATGTCTCCGTAAAATATCGAAGAGAAGTATGGGATGCTCGCATCCAATTTATCACCGGCGCGCAGGTAGGCATTGGCGCGTTCTTCCGGCGTGCCGCTTATATACCCGTAATCCTGACATTCAACGCCGTAGAAGACAGCGTCTGACCAGGTTGGGTCGGGGATGGCGTCCAAAGTTTCAGGGTCAAGTGCGAGCGAGTTATAGAGGACGCGCGCCATCGGCGCCAAATCCTCATTGCGAGAATAAGCGGCCAGCGCGCGCAGGAAGATCATGCGCTCGGATGCTGAATACATATAACTTGAAGCGGATGTTTCAAGGTCTGAAAAAGAGAAGGTGCGCTTTATGGTCCCGCCGGATGGAAGCGGGAAAGTGAATTCAATGGGAGCCTGTTTGAGCCGCTCTGCCAGTTTGATGTAAGCATTGCCCGCATCGCCGCCGCCCATGGATTCGGCGCAGATGTCATCAGCGTTACAAGCCTGCAAAGTTAACTCAAGCGTGTCGCTGAAAGCGCGCGCCTGTTGTTCATAGAAGTCAAAGCCTGAAAGCGTCAGGTCTACTGTGCCATCTAAAATGAGTCCAGCCAAATGGTCGGGGTGCGCCGCGGCATAAGTCTGTGAATATTGCGTGCCGTAGCTCTCGCCATACAACCAAAGTTTTTCATCGCCGATGGCTTTTCGGAAAGCCTCCAGATCTTCCACAGCTTGTTCCGTGCCAATATAGGAAAGCATTTCAGAGTCGCCCATTTCAGTCACGCAGTCCGTGGAAAAGGCGCGCGCTGATTCTGCCATCGCGGATTCTTCCTGCAGCGTGCCGGCGCTCCAATCTGATAAATAAAATTTCGCCGCCGCGTTCACACATTGCAGCCCGCCGGATTGACCCACCCCGCGCTGGTCGAAGAAGACGATGTCAAAATGTTCGGGGATGGATGGGTCGAAATAGCTGGTGTAATCATCTGCGCTGGAAATTCCCGCCGAACCAGGTCCGCCCGTGGCAGTGACGAACATTCCCTTGCGTTCGCCCGTTGCCGGCAGGATCGCAAAGACAACTTCGATAGTGCGCGGATCGCTTGAGTCAAAATGATTCAGCGGGACTGTCAATGTGACGCAGGTGAAATCACTTTCCGGACAAGGAACCCCGCCGAGTCCTTCCAAGCCGGGAGCTGACTCTGTGACCGGAGCTTCCGTCACGCTGACAGGTGTACCCGAAGGAGTCATCGGCGCAACTGTAGAGACGGCTGTGGGAGCAGGCACGAGCGTCAGCGGACCGCAAGCCTGCGCAAGGAATAATAAGAACATCATACTGATAAAAAGTTTTTTCATTTATATACCTTTTTCCTTTAGCCAACTCAAGATTCTTTCAGCAACAGATTTCCAATTATTTTCCAGCATCATATCATGCGCCATGTTCGGGAAGATCTCTGCGTTGACCTGATACGCCCGCGCCGTCGCATGGACCTGGTCGGCAGAAATGGCGTTGTCATTTTCCGCGCCGAGGATCAGCAATGGTGTTTTTACTTTCTTCGGGTTTGCAAGGTTCAATCCCAATAAGTCCATGAACATGCGGAAGGATTCATCGTTTAGCTTTGCCTGATACTTCACCACCTGTTCCTCGGGCATGGACTTTGAGAACATGGACCAGCGCGCGGCTTCGGGTGTTTCGACCACCGGATACAGCCGTAATTGTCCCATGACCTTCAACAATACCAGCGGACGCTGCATGGCTAACCGAAATAATGTCGGCCATAACCCGAAATGCGGATTGGATGCCAGCAGAACGGCCGCAGGCGCGTTATGTGTTTCCAAATATTTCTGCGTTAAAAATCCGCCCATGGAGTGTCCAATAATAACTGGCGCTGTTTCAAATTGACTCGCCGCCTGCTCCACATCACTGACATAATTCGCAATGGTATTTCCCCAAATCTTCCCTTCACTGCCCGCATGTCCGCGCAGGCTTAAGGCGCGGACGTGGTAACCCTGCTCCGCGAAGAACGGCAGAAAGTTCTCGTCCCAGCACCATGCACCATGCCACATGCCGTGGATAAAGAGCAAAGGCGTTTTATGCGTTTGAGTCTTGGGCGTGCGGGTGATGGTTTCGAGTTTCATGGGTGGGCTCCTTTGGTATTGTCCCATTGTAATGCTGAGTGAAAGAAAACTAACTCTGAATCGAACGTGAATTCCATTTAATAGGTTTACTCATAGTGTGTAGACTTTTTGTCTACATGACATTATTCTTTAGATATGGCTGGCACGGATTTGTTTGAGTGGTGTAGAATTTGCCTAAACAAAGCGAGGAACTATGCCATCAAACAACTGGACGCGCGAAGAATTGATAATTGCATTTAATCTTTATTGCAAAATTCCCTTCGGCACAATTCATATCCATAATCCTCAAATTATCGTTCTTGCAAAGATATTGGGGCGCACGCCGTCGGCCGTCTCGTGGAAGTTGGCAAATTTTGCAAGACTTGACCCCTCTTTACAAAATCGAAATATTGCTGGCGCTTCACATGGAAGCAAATTAGACGTTGAAGTTTGGAATGAATTTAATAACGACTGGGAAAAACTCGGCTTTGAAAGTGAAAAACTCTTGGCTGAGAAAACTGGCAAGCGGATTGAAACAATAGCAGATATTGAAATCTTTGATTTGCCAAAAGCAGGCAAAGAACGAGAATCTCTTGTCAAAGTTCGCGTTAATCAAGGTTTCTTTAGAAAAGCTGTACTTGCAGCTTATGATTTCAAATGCTGTATCACAGGCTTGGGAATTCCTGAGTTGTTGAACGCAAGTCATATTGTTCCATGGTCAAAAGACGAGATAAATCGCGTAAATCCTCGCAATGGACTTTGCCTCAACACAATTCACGATAGAGCATTTGATAGAGGCTTATTGACGATTACCCTTGAGTTCAAAATAAAAATTTCAAAATCAATTAAGCGTAATGATGTTGATGGCGCCGTGCAAGATTTTCTTTTTCGATATGATGGCTCTGAAATCAAATTGCCAACGAGGTTTTTACCAGACACTAATTTTTTGAAATATCACAACAAAAGCGTTTTCAGAACATAATGATGAACAATATAAAATTCAACTATCTTTATCGTGACGGCAGTAATTACAAATCTAGGGGAGAAACGGTTTTCTCAAATCAAGAAAATTTAACTTTAAACGAGATTGATAAGAGGCTGGTTTATGCTTTTTTACCAGATAAGCAATTCATTGCCAGTCAAATTTCTATTCCAGAAAAGTTTTTGTTTGAAAATGGGGAGTTTACAAAATCCGACCACTGTTTCCACGAGTTCGATTGTGTGGAGATTTGCCAAGAAAACTCCACAGATGTTTTGGATCGTTCAATTACTGATTTCTTGAAAGATGTTGAATTAGTTTCAAAACATGGTTGGAAAGCATTTGATATTTTAGATCGCGTCTGAGATATTCACAGGGATGTCAGAAATTAATGAAGTGACAGTTATCTTAAAGATGACTGTCACTTTAGCTACTTCTTACCGCTCAAGTCATAAGCCTCTTGCAGCCAGCCGAGCAATTCATTATCAATTTCACTTAGACTTGAGATCTTCACGCGATGATGAAAGCGCTTTGCTGAGATCTGTTCCCCTTTATGAATGCGCGCGCTTTCGATTTTACGGTCCGCTTTGATGTTGAGCAGGATGTATGCCCCTCTAGTTTGAACGCCTGCAAAAGCGGAGACGTTCACCAGATGGATGGAGGTCTTCTTCGGTTCTTCGATGACCTTCCCGAACTTCCGCAGGGATGCCAGCATGTGGTCATATAGGGCGCGCACGACAGGTTCTTTCCCACTGAAATGACTTTCGAGTGTAAATGTTTCTTCCATGGTTCCTCTATTGAAACTTTAACTCAATTCAAGTTTTTGCCGAATAAACTCCCGCACAACTTTCACTGCCTGATACGCGCATTGAGCCTGATCCTTTTCTGCAAACTCCCCGGGATAACGAAAGTGAACGGCATAATCTTCCAAAGTCTCCAAGTCCGCTCTCAGAAATTCATAGCTTGTGTCTAGTTTCAAGTCCAACGCTAGAAGTTCTAAAAGATAATGGATTTTTGGAATACGAATATTGTTTGCCTGCAAAACTGCTTTAAGATATTTCTCCGCGCATTGCTGGCAGTGAAAACAAACCGCATCATAATTTGGATTTTTGCGGGCGCGTAGTTCACGGCCAGCCGTGGCAAAGTCGCCTTCGGCCTTTTCCACCCATTCAGCGACTGCTGGATTCATATAAAACCTTTCCTTCTTTTAGCACATCCTGTATAAACGAATCGCCCATTTTCACTCGTTGCGCCAGTTTCTTTGGCGTGCGGACAACCAAGTCCATGCCAAACATAACTCCAAGTGAGTGGCGGATTTTTAGAGATTGTTCCCACTCTTTAAGCGGCGTATCCATCACCACCAGCAAATCCACATCGCTTTCAGGGCGTGGATTGCCGCGTGCATAAGAACCAAACAAAATGATTTTCCGGGGTTTGAACTGCTCCGCTATTTGGCGCACGACAGCGCGGATGACAGAATTTGGTATCCGCTTGCGAACGTCAACTGTGGGAACTGCAAACGCATCGTTCATTTGAAATCATTATAGCGTATTACTGGAACGTGATCTCTTCCACGCGCCAGCTTGCTTCGCCCATTACTTTCAGCAGGCGCGCCAGCAATTCGGGGCTGATGCGCGTGGTCTCGCTTGGGAAATCTATCAGATGTCCCTTGCCGTTCTCGTAAATCTGGAAGGAGAACTTGTCACGGCCGTGGAATGAGATCAATGTGCCGTGCAAGGTCTTGATACGGCGCTTGTCACGTTCCTTGTCTTCGGATGCGCGCAGCATGACCGTGATTTGTTTGGGCGGATGGTCCGCTTCCTCTTTGGCCAGCGGGACATATAACGAAGGCATGTGAGTGAAGGTCAACGCTTCATGCGGCGCTGAGGCTTGATTCTGTACTTCATCATTGGTGTAGGTCGGGTTGGCAACCCGACTTACGAGCGGCGGCGTAATGGGTTCATCCTTCTTGAATTTCGGCGCAGGCTTCGATGCGATGGCAGCCTCATCAAAGGATGGCTGCCATTCAGCGTCCCAGCCATCTGGGAAATTATCTGGCGGGGGCGGCATGTCATCATATGTGGGTGATTCTTCGGCTGTTTGGTAGGTCACGTTTCCCCCAAAGGGGACTTTGTCAACGTGACTTACTGGGTTGGCTGGTTTTGTCACGCTGGAAGCGTGACCTACGGGGTTGGTAGGTGGAGTCGGCTTCGGTTGCTGAGTCGCTTTTTGGGCAGGAGCAGTTGTCGACTTGTAATGAAGCGTCGTGACCGGCGTAGGCGGAGTCTCCATGATCTCATCCGCTGCCGAGGTGACTTTAATTTCAGTCTTGATGATATCCACAAGGATCTTGGGCGGCAGGTTGCCCATATCCACTTTGCCTTCGACAATAATAATTTGACCCACCGTTAGAACGTCGCGGAACTTGTCCCATGTCTTCGGGAAGAGCACAAGCTCGATGTTGCCTTGAATATCTTCGATGGTGACGAAGCCCATGCCTTTGCCGTTCTTGGTGGTGTATGGGCGCACGACAGTAACGAGACCCGCCACGCGAACTTTTTCTTCGTGACTGGCTTCGGGTAATTGAGCGGAAAAATAACTGACGATCTGTGCGAGCGTGGCTTGATATTCATTGAGCGGATGATCGGTGATGTACAAGCCGATGAGTTCGCGCTCCCAATTGAGCATTTCGCGCTTGTCCACGTTCTTGACTTCGGGTAAGTGGATCTCTTCGACGATGCCAGTTGCCGCCCCGAAGAGACTCATCTGCCCCGCATCCGCCGCGCGGAAGTGAGCGCTGCTGATGGCGATGATCCTATCGAGCGAGGCCAGCATGGAAGCGCGGTTGCCGAATTGATCGAGAGCGCCAACTTTGATAAGACATTCCAGTGAACGTTTGCCGACGGAGCGCAAGTCCACGCGGCGTGCGAAGTCATTCAGGTCAACGAATTTCTTTCCGTCGCGTCCCTCGATGATGGCATTGATTGCGCCCTGGTTGACGTTCTTGATCGCGCCCAATCCAAAACGGATGGAGGGCTTTGTATTTATTTTGCTCTCGACGCCGTCCCCGGCGCCGGGGACGGCGTCGAGAGCAGCAGGCACATCTTCGATCTCAAAATCCCAGCCGGAGGCATCCACATTCGGCGCGAGGACGGGGACGCCCATGGTGCGCGCATCCGCTACATAAAAGGCAACCTTTTCTGTGATACCGGCGGAGGCTGAGAGCAAGGCCGTCATGTACTCGGCGGTATAGGTTGATTTTAAATAGGCGGTTTGAACGGCGATAACGCCATAATCTGCGGCATGAGACTTATTAAATCCATACCTCGCGAATTCTTCCCAATCCATGTAGATCGCATCGGCTATGGATTGGTCCATACCTTTTTCAACGGCACCCTTCACGAACTTGGTGCGATGTTTGTCAATGTCTTCTTTTTTCTTTTTGGAAATGGCCTTGCGGAGTTCATCTGATTCGGATGGGGTGTAACCAGCCAATTCGACGGCGGCGCGCATGAGTTGTTCCTGATAAACAGGAATGCCGAAGGTGTCTTTGAAGATCGGCTCCATGGCCGGGTGGCGGTATTCCACTTCCGCTTCGCCGTGCATACGCGCGATGTAATCAGGGATGAAGGCCATCGGTCCCGGACGATACAACGCCACCATCGCGATGATGTTATCGAGATTCTTCGGCTTCATCTGCACGAGGTAGCGCGTCATTCCTCCACCCTCAACTTGGAAGACCCCTGCCGTTTGACCTGCGCCCATTAATTCAAATGACTTGGGATCGTCAATTGGAATATTATTCAGGTCATATTTAATGCCATGACGTTTTTCGATCATGTCGCAGGCGCGCGCCATCACCGTCAATGTGATGAGCCCAAGGAAGTCCACTTTCAACATGCCCAGCGAATCGAGGATGCCCATTTCGAATTGGGTCACTGATTTAATGGGTGTTTCTTCCGAGTTGGAAGTGGGGCGGTGCAAAGGCAAATAATCGAGGATGGGTTTATCCGAGATGACCACGCCCGCCGCATGTGTGCCGGCATTGCGGACAGTCCCTTCCATGCGCGCGGCAATATCCACTACATCGCGGATGGTCGGCTGCGAGTCATATATCTTTTTGAACTCAACAACTTCAAGCGCGTCTTTCATGGTGGTGGCGCGGCCGGAAACAAATGGAACGAGTTTGGCCACCCTGTCAATTTCTGGTAATGGCACTTCCATCACACGCGCCACATCGCGCAGTGCGGCCTTCGTTCCCATCGTGCCGAAGGTGATGATCTGCGCGACCTTGTCATCGCCGTATTTGCGCGCTGTGTATTCCAGCATTTCCGAGCGGCGGTCATCGCGGAAGTCGAGGTCAATATCGGGCATGGAGATACGCCCGGGATTTAAAAAGCGCTCAAAGATAAGGGCATGTTCAAGCGGGTCAACCCGCGTAATGTCCAGTGTGTAGGCGATGATCGAACCGGCCGCAGAGCCGCGTGCGTTGTACCAGATCCCGTTATCACGGGCGAAGCGGCACAAGTCCCATACGATCAGGAAGTAGGCATCGAATCCCATTTTGTGGACGACGCCTAATTCGTAGTCGAGTCTATCGTGGACCTCGGGGCTGGTGGCGCGATCCTGATATTTTTTCCTCAGCCCTTCCTCGCACAAAGCCCGCAGATAAGTTTCGGTTGTATATCCTTCAGGGACGGTGAAATCGGGCAGGTGATAGCCCTTGAAATCAAGGTTGACATTACAGCGTTCCGCGATGAAGAGCGTGTTGCTTAATGCATCCGGGACTTCCGAAAATATCTTACTCATCTCCAAAGGTGAGCGCAGATAGTACGAGTCGTCGCTCATTTTCATGCGGTCAGGGTCGGAGAGGACGGTCTGCGTTTGCATGGCAAGCAGAATTTCCTGGAGCTTTGCATCTTCCTGGTTGATGTAATGCACATCATTCGTGGCGATGAATCTCGCAGAATATTTCGCGCCCAAGCTGAGCAGTTGTTTATTTAAGTCTGTGATCTCTTTGATGTTGTGCTGTTGCAGTTCCACAAAGAAGCGGTCCCTGCCGAAGACATCGTAGTACCAATCCCATTTCTTTACGGCTTCTGCGGGATTTTCATTTAGCAGCGCACGTGGAATTTCTGCGGACATACATCCCGACGTGCAGATCAATCCCTCTGCATGTGAGGCAAGGAAGTCATGGTCAATGCGCGGATAATAATAGAAGCCGTCCATCTGTGCGGCGGAGGCGATCTTCAAGAGATTCTTATAGCCGGTTTCATTTTCAGCAAGCAGGAGCAGGTGCGAGGAAGAGCGATCGAGCTTTGAATCCTTGTCCTTCATCGTGCGTGCGGCCATGTAAGTCTCAAGTCCGATAATGGGCTTCACCCCTTCGGACTTCGCGGCTTTGTAAAAATCAATGACCCCGAACATTGTGCCATGGTCGGTGATGGCCACCGATTCCATGTTCATCTCTTTAACGCGCTTGACCAGCTTCTTGATGTTCGAGAAACCGTCGAGCAAAGAATATTCAGTGTGGACGTGTAAGTGGGCGAAGGACATGGTTGATTAGTCGACTGGTGGGCTAGTTGGCTAGTCGTTAGTCGGCGAGTCTTGACCAGAAGACTATCCAACTAACGACTATAAGACTAAAAAGGATTATAGCACGCATGTTCAAGACAGAAGTCTACGATAGGCTTAAAAAATTGAATAACAGGATAAAATAAAAACTTGAAAGTAACACCCGCGTTTTAAAAATCTTTTTGAAATGTAATATCCCTGCCCTGTAGAAAAAATGCCAACTATTCCCGTTAGCAAGACCAAAATCCTCCTGCCGCGCCGGCGTGTGGGATTCCTCACGCGCAAACGACTTCTAGACCAGTTGTTTGAGGCGCTCGATAAAAAATTGGTGCTTGTTTCCGCGCCTGCCGGGTCTGGAAAAACATCTTTACTGGTTGATCTTGCTCATCAAAGTGAGCTGCCCTGCTGCTGGCTGGCACTGGATGAATTGGACCGTGACCCTCGCAGGTTCATCACATATTTGATCGCCTCCATTGCAGAGAAGTTTGAAAAGTTTGGCGGGCAATCCCTGTCTGTGCTAAGTGAATTGAATTCCTTTGACACTGAATCGGAGGGATTGGTTGTAACGCTGGTCAATGAGATATATGAACATATTCACGAGCATTTCATCCTTATTCTGGATGACCTCCACTTAGTGGACGACGTTCCGCATATTCAAAATTTCCTTAATCGCTTTATGCAGTTGGTGGAGGAAAATTGTCACCTGATCTTCTCCTCGCGCACCTTGAACTCATTACCTAATTTAACCTTGATGGTGGCGCGTGGACAGGTCGCCGGGTTAAGTTTCCCAGACCTTTCCTTCCGCGTTAATGAGATACAGGCGCTGTTGGAACAAAACAATAATTTACGCATCTCCGACGATGAAGCCGCGAAGATCATGGAAGATACAGACGGGTGGATCACGGGATTGCAATTCTCAGGCACGCATATTTTTCAGGATCAAAAAAAATTAACATCAGGAAGTGTAGGGGTTGGGTTGTTCGATTACCTGGGACAGCAGGTATTGGACCGTCAACATTCAGATCTTCAAATGTTTCTCTTGCGAACTTCCCTGCTGGAGGAATTCGATATAACGCTTTGTCAGGAAGTCTTGTCTGGGTTTTATGATGAACCGCAGGATTGGCAGGCATATACCAATGCGCTGATTCAGAATAATCTCTTTGTCCTGCCGCTTGGTACGGATGGAAAATGGATCCGGTATCATCACCTGTTTCGCGATTTTTTACAGGCGCGCTATAAGCAATCCTATCCCAACGAAATTGCGACTCTCTATGCGCGCCTGGAGCAGGCTTATGAAAAATTCGGGGAATGGGAAAAGGCCCATTACATCTGTCTACAACTAAATGATAAAACTGCCCTCGCTGAAATGATCGAACGGTCCAGCGTGGTTATGTTACAGCATTCATATCAGACGCTTGACTTATGGTTGAATGATTTGCCACCTTCCATGTTGCGCTCCCGCCCCGGGCTGCTCTCGATTCGCGGGACGATCGCTCAAATTAAGGGGGATCTGACCGAAGGATTGGTGTTGCTCAATCAGGCAGAGCAGGTTTTTCGTCAGGAAACTAACACTTTTGGGCTGACCTTGACTTTAACCCGACGCGCAACAACTTTTCTTTTTCTTGGAGATTATCCTGCATCCATGCGCGACGCTGATGAGGTAATTAAATTAACAGAAGCTAGCGATGATCTGCAGTTGCTTTATTCGGAAGGATTGCGCATGAAGGGACTCTCCTTATACCGTCTTGGAAATGTCCGTCAGGCAGTCATTTTTTTGGAACGTTCTCTCAATATTATCGAGCATCAAAATGACATTCCCCACATCCCGATCCTTTTGTTGGATTTGGGAATGGCGTATCGTGAGGTTGGTGATTACCTAAAAGCCTCAGCAGTTTATGAACAGGCACTTAAGATATGGAAACAGGACGGTAATCTTTACTGGCAGGCAATCCTGTTAAATAATATGGGTGTCATGCACCATGGAAATGGGGAGTATGAAAAAGCAGTGCAGGCATTTGAAGAGGGTATGTTATGTGCCCAGCGGAGTAATTACACTCGTACCGAAGCCTTAATTTCTCTTAGTTTGGGCGATCTTTACGTTGAGGTGGAAAGCTATGAAGTGGCATCCCAGAATTATCAACATGCCGCTGGGATTATTCAAAATATGAAAAACCTTTTTATGATCCATATGCTTGGTCTTTCACAAAGTAACCTTGCCTTAATAAAAAAGGATTTTGAATCTGCCAAACAGCAGATTAAAATCGTTGAAGATTCCATTCGATCAAGCAATGCGCGTTTTGAGAATGGTCTTCTTGACTTTTTTTTTGGACGCTTTTATTTAATGATGGATGAACCTGCTAAAGCGCTTTTGAGCTTGCAGGAAGCAGAACGAATCTTCATGGAGGATGAACGGGAACTTGAAGCCATGGCAACTCATGTCTGGCTAGCGGCCGCGTATTCCCAGAATGGAGATCAGATAGCTGGTTCAGAAAAAATACGCTCTGTTGCGCAGGGGAAAATTCCCAACTCTGTGTTGGTTGCTGTTCACCAAACCCGGACCTGGTTGGAAGGGCTGCAAAAAGATCGTGATCTTTTTCGGATTGTGGGAGACTTAATAACACAAGCCTTCCGTTTGAGTGAAAAGCTCCCGTCCATTCGTCGGCATTTGCGGAGACAGGCTCGTATTACGCAAATTTCCGCTCCTCATATATCCATCCATGCATTTGGGGGAGCACAGGTGAGCGTGGGAAATAAGTTGCTTACCCTGTCAGATTGGCAGACGCAGTCAGTCCACGACCTCTTTTTTTATTTCCTAAGAAACTCCAAGCCTTTAACAAAGGAGCAAATAGGGGAGGCTTTATGGCCCGGTCAATACGATACGTCCAAGCTGAAATTGCGCTTCAAGAATGAAGTCTATCGTTTGCGCAGGGCTGTCGGGCAGGATGTCATCCTGTTTGAAGGTGTTCGTTATGCCTTCAACCATAACCTTGATTATGAGTATGATGTTGAGGCTTTTGAGTCCTATATCGCCAGGGCGAAGGCAGCACAATCTCCGCAGGACCAGATCGAACTCTATCGAAAGGCGGTTGACCTTGTGCATGGACCCTACCTTGAAGAAATTTATATGGATTGGGTGCTTCCTGAACGCGAACGGTTGAGTCAAATCATTCTGAATTCACTCACAACGCTGGCAGAGCTATATTTACGTCAGGCCCAACTCGAAGAGACCCTTTCCATCTGTCAGCGCGCAATGGAATATGACCCCGGTTTTGAGCCAGTCTATCGAATATCCATGCAGGCATACAACCGCCTTAATGACAAGTTATCCATTACTCGTATCTATCAGGCTTGCCGCGAGGCTTGTATGGATCAATTTAACCTTCCCCCATCCAGGGAAACAGATGAACTTTATAGCCGATTGATCGCTTAAATACCTTGTCCCCCATGATTTCCCTAAAAATCAGCCTAGTTTTGGCTGATTTTTTTTAATCTTTTGAAGCCTGTTTTGAAGCCTACCATGGAGTATCTTGTAAACACTGACCCATACTAGTTATAAAAGGATCTTCCATGAACAAAAAAATTGCCTTGCTTGCAGCATTTAGTGCCAAAATTAACCGCCAACACATCCAGTTGGTACTTGTTCTCATCAGCCTGACCATGCTTGTTTTAGGTGCAGGCGCTCCGGCAGATACAGGGGGGACCGGCCGCTAGTGATCCTGCTCGTTGCTCTCGTAGCAGGGTTAGTAGTTGGTTGGGCGCTTTCCCGTTGGCGCGGACATGTATACCAACCGCCTGAATTGCAAGCCGCCTGGCTGGCGTTCAGCGCTTTTCTGCCCCAATTCGCTTTATTGTATTTGCCCTACTTTCGCGCCCGAGCCAGTGACCGAGTCTCTGCCATTTGCCTGATGGCATCTCTGCTAATCTTTCTTGGCTTTGCCTGGGTCAATCGCAGAATGCCTGGTATGCGCATTCTGCTTCTGGGTCTGGCACTCAACTTCACCGTTATGGCAGCGAACGGCGGCTTTATGCCCATTAGCCCGCAAACTGCCGGTCAATTGGTCCCCGGCGATGTGTTGATGGATTTCCAACCCGGTGATCGATTCGGCGTCAAGGATATTTATCTGCCGCTACAGGAAACCCGCTTCGAATGGCTTGCGGAT
The DNA here is from genome assembly GCA_016219545.1 of Chloroflexota bacterium. GTDB lineage: Bacteria > Chloroflexota > Anaerolineae > Anaerolineales > Villigracilaceae > Villigracilis. The sequence goes on from JACRMH010000004.1 coordinate 17,364, forward strand.
CGCTTCTTGCTCCCGGACTGGATCTCCTACAAAGTGGCTTTTAGCCTCGGCGATGTATTTATCGCCATCGGTGCTTTTTACATATTGGCACAGCCGGGCTTATTTCATATAAAAAGAGAGGTATTTCCCCATGATTACGTCGCAAACATTTCGTAAGACAAATTCATTCACCCTTGCTCCAAAGCCAGGTAATTCGTCCGAGTTAAGCCGTGTTTTTGCGGCCGCTGTCATCAACAGTCATTTTTGTGACATGCTGCTAAATCACCCTGAGCAGGCCCTCCAAAGCGGATATTTTGGAGAATCCTTTTCGCTTAGCCGGGAAGAATATGACTTGATCGTTTCCATACATGCCCGGTCGCTATCTGACCTTGCAGCACAAGTCAACCGTGCCTTGCAAAGTTAGCCATAGAAAATTCCCGTTGAAACTACACAGTATGATGATCGTTATAGCGCCAAGCATCGGATCACATGGTTACTGAAATGAATATACATAGTCTGCCTGATTCCGACCAAAGACTGGAAGCCATATTCCAAGCCTTTGGCGATTTACTGTTCATACTTGATGAGGACGGCTCCATTCTGGATTATCGGTCAGGGGATGTGGCACATTTATACCTTGCCCCTTCACAATTTCTGGGGCGAAAAATCCAGGAAATTTACCCTTACAAAGTCGGCAGAAAATACTCAAACGCCCTGTTTGATATCCACTCGATTAACAAAATGGTTTTGATCGAATACTCCCTCCCAATGGGTTTTGGCGAAGGCTGGTATGAGTCCAGGCTGATTCCGCTTGCAAACAGGCAGATCATTGCCTGTGTCCGTGACATAACAAAATACAAGCAATCAGAGATCAGATCCGAACGTCAATTGCAGAAGCTGGCCGCGCTCCGTGCAATTGACCTGGCCATCACGACCGATTCAGACCTGGGGACAACCCTTACGGCGATCCTGAACCATGTCCGTGCACAGTTGAATATTGACGCCGCATCCATATTGTTGCTGAATAAAAATAATCAGCTTCTTGAACATTCTGCCGGGGTCGGGTTTTATACAACCGCATTGAAACATACTTCTTTACCCATTGGTGAAGGGTATGCCGGCATGGCGGTACTGGAGCGCAGGATTATCCATATCTCTGATCTGCATTTCAACCAATTGGGCTTTTTGCGTTCCCCGCACTTTGGGGCGGAAGATTTTATTGATTACTATGCCGTGCCCCTTTCGTCCAAAGGGATTTCATTGGGCGTTATGGAGATTTTTCACCGGTCGCATCTTTCAGGGGATGGCGAATGGCTAAGTTTCCTCGAGACCCTTGCTGGACAGGCAGCCATCGCAATTGACAGCGCCATGTTATTCAAGGAGTTGCAGCAATCGAATAACGAACTAATGCTTGCGTATGATAAAACCATCGAAGGCTGGTCGCGGGCTCTCGACCTTCGCGATAGGGAGACGGAAAACCATACTCTGCGCGTGACTGAAATGAGTATGAAGCTTGCCCGTAATATGGGCATTCCCGAGGCGGAAATGATCCACATTCAAAGAGGTGGAGTATTGCATGACATCGGAAAGGTTGCCATACCCGACAATATTTTATTTAAACACGGTCCGTTGACAGAGGAGGAATGGAAAGTTATGCGTCTCCATCCTCTTTTTGCTGTGAAACTGCTTGAATCGATTTCATACCTTGCGCCGGCCATGCATATCCCCCGCTCGCATCATGAAAAATGGAATGGGACCGGCTATCCCGATGGACTCTCAGGGGAAAATATCCCGCTGGCGGCGCGCATTTTTTCCATCGCAGATGTCTATGACGCGCTGACCTCAGACCGCCCATACCGGTCTGCGTGGTCGAAGACCGATACACTTGAATATATTTCCAATCAATCAGGGATTCATTTCGACCCGGGCATTGTTCCTGAATTTATCAGCATGGTTGCTGACTAAACCCGCTTTTTTCCTTGTCGGTGGTCTGAGGGGAATGCCGGCGCAGGGGTTATTGTGTGTACACGCCGGCTTTTTCCGGCGTGTACTATTTATAAACCGGTCATCTTTTTTCGCACAAATAACACAGCCGCAAAATTTTCAATTCATCATAATTGACAGTGCTGTTCAGCTTTTCATAAACGGGCTTGAGCATATCCGGACCCAATTCATCAAATGCCTGAAAAACTTTTTGCTGTTGATCGGGTGTCAGCTTTGAGAGCGACATCAAGTCTTCCGCCGTCCGCAGGGGATTGCCCGCCTGAATAAACCGCGCCAGATGAGTCAGGATCGTATCCGCAGACACACCATAACGCGCCATCAACGACTCAATGCCTTGCCCTGCATTGTAAGCTTCACCCACCAATACATAACGCCTGCCTGCATCGTCCTTGTCTCGCATCGGCGCTTTGTATTTTTCTTCGATCCTGTTTTCGCGGCAATAACTTTTGATGATCGTCAGAAAGTCCGCGCCATATCTTTCGTACTTTACTTTGCCCATGCCGCTCATATTCAGCAGCGCCTCTTTATCCTGCGGGAAATATGCCGCCATTTGCACCAGCGTCTTATCCGAGAAGATCACATAAGGCGGAACGCCCGCGGCATCTGCGAGTTCTTTTCTTTTATTGCGCAGTAAGCTGAATAAGGATTTGTCATACTCTGACTCTTCAGAAGACATGGATTTGACTCTGGCTCCGCGCTCCTTCTTCTGCGCCTCATTGATCTGACCTTTTATCTGCTCTCGTGATTTGAGCATCTCCAACCCCTTGGCAGTGACCGACAACACGCGATAGGCAGGCTCCTGATCCAACAGGCCTTTCTCCACCAGTTGACGCGCAACATGCATCCACTGACTCTTGGTTAATTCCTTGCCAATTCCATAAGTGGACAATTGATGATGGCTATACTTCTGAATCTTCTCGTTTTCCGAACCGAGCAGAATATCCACTATATGCGCCGCGCCGAATCTTTCGCCGCTGCGTTTGACGCAGGAGAGAAATTTCTGCGCTGGGACGGTGATGTCCGTCAGGTCGCTTTCTTCCATGCCGCAGTTATCGCAAGTGCCGCAGCTTTCTTGTGAATAGGTTTCGCCGAAATAGGAAAGTAAAGGTTTGCGCCTGCAGGCACTTCCTTCTGCGTAGCGTGTCATCGCATCCAAATGCTGGTAGGATGCGCTTCGCTCAGGTTCTTCTTTTTGGTCAATGAAATATCTAATCTTGCTGGCATCGCCGTAGCTATACAGTAATAAACAATGCGCGGGCAGACCGTCTCGCCCGGCGCGGCCGATCTCCTGATAATAACTTTCGACGCTCTTTGGCAGATCAAAGTGAATTACAAAGCGCACGTTTGGCTTGTTGATGCCCATGCCAAATGCAATCGTCGCCACAATGATCTGTGCGTCGTCGCGGATAAAGGCTTCTTGATTCCGTTTGCGCTCCGAATCTTCCAGCCCTGCATGATACGGGCGGACAGAATATTTATAGCGTGCCAGAGTCGTGGCGAGTTCATCCACTTGCTTGCGCGAGAAGCAATAGATAATGCCTGATTGATCTTTGAAGTTTTCGAGGAATTTTAAAGTCTGTGCAACTGGGTCGCGCTTGGGAGTCACTTCAATGAATAAATTTTCCCTATTGAATGAAGCGAGGAATTCATTCGATTGCGTAAACCCCAATGAGGTCTTGATATCTTCACGGACTCGCGGCGTGGCGGTGGCTGTCAACGCCATGCATACTGCGGACGGGAACTTGCGGCGCACATCCACAAGTTGACGATACTCGGGGCGGAAGTCGTGACCCCACTCCGAGATGCAGTGAGCTTCGTCAATGGCAAGCAGATCAAGCTTCAGCGAGGAAAGAAGCGAATAAATTCTGGGAGTCAGTAATGTCTCAGGCGCCACATAAAGCAGTTTGGCACGTCCACTTTTCACAGCGTCCATATTCTCCTGATATTCCTCGGGAGAGAGTGAACTGTTAAGAAACACCGCAGAGACGCCCAGCGCGCGCAACTGCTCCACCTGGTCTTTCATCAACGCGATTAGCGGAGAGACGACAACAGTGAGACCGTCGAACAAGAGCGCGGGCACCTGATAGGTGAGTGACTTGCCGCCGCCCGTGGGCATGATGACCAGCGTGTCGCGCCGCGCCTGCACATTGGCAATGATCTCGCGCTGCAGCGGCTTGAAGGTATCGTATCCAAAAGTGGATTTGAGAATGGTTTCGGGGGTGAGCATGGTGGGGTGATTATACTTTGGGTGATTTCATAAGGCATTTCAATCTGTATCTTGTCCGATAAGGAAATTCGTATTTACTTGATCTCATCCAAATCATTCAAAGTAAATTCGCCAAGTGGGGAAATATACCCGCAAATTCTCCAAAGAACGTACTGCAAGGCGCAGTTGGTGCACGCGGCAGGCGATGCACCGAGTTTACCGAAATGTGGAAAGGCTGTTTGAGAGTTTGTTAGCGGCGGCGTTTGACGGTGAACGACCATCGTGGTGATATACTGTCCCAAAAGCAAGGCTAGGTAACAGGAAAGTATTCTCGAAAATCCGCCCTAACAAATAGGAGGCACAAAATGGTAATCTCCGAAGTTACTTCAATCCTTGGATTGCTTGGCAAAGCGGGCGAAATGTTCACTGCGATCAAGGAAGGACATAAAAAGAAATTTACAGAAGAGATCAAACCTCATTTTGAAAACTTCAAAAAAGTTCACGAGTCCTACAAGGAGTCGTTTTCCCGTTACAGAGACGAAATCATCAATGCCCCAAATGGAGATTGGATCCGCCCTCTGCAAGCCAGCATCGAAAAAGACAACACATTTACCGGCGACGAGCGCGCAGAACTTATCCATTTCATTCAACAACTGAAACAGACAAACAAAGACGGCACTTTACCTTTTATCGATAGCGTCTGCAATTACATCATGGATGCGAATCTAGTTGAACCGCTGGGAAAGGAAATGCACCCGAATCAAGCTCAAAGATGGCGTCAGGGATTTACCAAAACACTCGATCAAATTGCCGAGGAAAATTGGCTTATCGCCCTTGATCCAAATGCATCACGCCCGCCCATGTCCCCGAAAGAGATTACTAAAGAACTAAAAGAAATCACCCAGAAATATCCTGTATCCCGGAAGATATCGAAACCCGATGCAACCAAAAGAGCTGTTGCATTATGGGCACTCAATGCGGCTGTAAATGCCATGCAAAATCAATACGCTGAAGTGTGCGCTGCCTATGCCGAACTAGAAACTGAACTGACCAAATAAACTGCACCAACACCTGTTTTGAATGGTTGTAACCTTGGACCCTTCGAGAGGCTGTCCTTGCGAGTGTGGTGGCGCAGGTCGAGGGGCCGTTTGAGAGTCTGCTGGCGAAGGCATTCGAGACCTGACAGGTTTCCGCGAGAGGCTTGTGATCAGAGTCTCATGTCCGCGCATGGGTTGCGACGGGTGGGTGTCACGGTGACGTGTGCCCATAAGGGTGAACCTGTCAGGTCTGGATTTGATAAATAAGGAGTAATCATGGGAACCACTTATTTCATATTTTGTTTCATCGGGTCAATTCTTCTCGTCGGTATGGTTTTCCTTTCATTTTCCATTCGTATTGTGCGGGAAGATGCGCGCCTGACCGTCTACCGCCTTGGGCGTCTTATCGGCGACAAGGGACCTGGAATCGTCCTGCTCATTCCGCTGATCGACAGAGGGGTGATCAAACAACTGGGCGATCCAAATGAAACGCCCAGCCGCAAGTATGTGGGTGCAGTAGGGGAGACGCTCAGCACTGTCTTTCGGGATGGAAAAGTTTTGTTTTCGAGCGGGGAGTGGGATGCTGTCAGTCAGACACCTATAGCATCGGGACGGCGTGTGCGCGTGGTTCGGATGCTCCTGGAAGTTGAAGAAGAATAGGATGCCGCCCCTGCGATCCGGTACGTTGTTACATCTTCAAATACTTCAACAACTCATAAACCACCGTCGCCGGCCAGACGATTCCCTTGAGAAATCCCAGCAGGACCATCCAGAATGTAGTGGCTTGGCCTATGAAATAAACCCACGCGCCGATCAAGCCAAACCCATAGACGGCATCTGAACCGCCTCCCCGATAGTACCTTCTTTGCTTCCGAACTTCCGGTTCATTCGAATTTGATTCTGTAGTCATTTTGTTCTCCTTTTATATTAGACCTCTTGCAAAAGTCAAATCGTAGAGATGTCGAAAGCGGACGTTAGAGAACGTCCGCTACACAAAATATAATTTTTTCTGTGTAGTAGTGCGCTCTCTAGCGCACTTATGCAAGAGGTCTATTCTCATTTGTTATTGCAATATACGTTATTCATTCGACCATGGTTGTGTTATTCAGTAAAATAGAGTCTGATATACTCAGAAAATCGAATGACCACCCACAAATAAAATAAAACTTGCATAGGTATTATTTATGACCCAAAAAACTTCGTTACCTATTGATCTAAATACCGCCGACGAAAGCACGCTGGTCGAAGGCCTGCAAATTTCAGCGAGGCTTGCAAAGCGGATCATTGCCCTGCGTCCCTATGCTTCGGCGGAGGAGATCAATAAAGTTTGGGGGATCGAGCCGGCCGAGTTACAGCGCATCCTGCCGCTGGTAAAGGTCAGCGGGCAGAATAAAATCCTGTCAGATATTGTCACAAGGCTAGTGGGCGAGCGCGAACCCAAAGCAAGCCCAAAGCCATTGGAACAGAAACAACCCGCGCTGAGTCTGACCGAGGAAATTCGTCCCCGTCCCCTCAAAGAAAAAGTATCCTGGAAGGTGAACCTTCTTCTTGTGTTGATATTACTTGCCGGCGCTTTTTTCCGTTTCACCGGGTTGAACTGGGACGACAACCATCATCAGCACCCTGACGAGAGATTCATTTCAATGGTCGCGGACCAGATCAGATGGAGCGGGGTTGAACAATATTTAGACTCCGGGATCAGCCCATTAAATCCACTGCGCTTTGGTTCCTATACCTACGGAATGTTCCCCTTATTTTTCACGCGCGCGGTCGCCGAGTGGCTGGGGATGACCAATTATGATTCCATCACGCTGGCCGGCAGGGCGATCTCCGGTCTGTTCGACCTGTTGGCAGTTTGGATGCTCTACCTTTTGGCGACGCGCTTATACAACCGGCGCGTTGGCTTGCTCGCGGCGGCGCTGGGAGCGGCGGCTGTTCTGCCGATACAACTCTCGCATTATTTTGCAGTGGATTCTTTTTCGACGGTGTTCGTCATCGCCGGATTTTATTTTGCCCTGCAGGCGATCCCGATTCACAGCGCCGATGAAAAAATATACGCCTCAAACCTGACCTCGTTTGGGCTCTTCGGCTTCATCATTGGTTTGGCTGGGGCATGTAAGGTCAACACCCTGCCCGTTTTCGGCATCATTATTCTGGCGGGCATCGCCTACCTCATCGCCGAGTGGAAGAAACCAAAATTTACAACAGCGCTCATCATTATTTTGGTGGGTTGGATCCTGGCGGCCTTTACTGCCTTCATTGCTTTTAGAATTTTCCAACCCTACGCATTTTCGGGCCCCGAATTCTTCAGCCTGACCCTTAACGAAAAATGGCTGAGGGTCATGAAGGAAGTTATCAATCAAGTAGGCGGCAATTCTGACTGGCCTCCGAATACGCACTGGACGAACCGCCCGGCCACGTATGCGTTTACGAATATGGTCGTTTGGGGCTTGGGAATTCCGCTCGGACTGGCGGGCTGGCTCGGCTGGGCATGGGCGGCCAAAAAGTTGTGGAACGGCGAATGGCACAGCCATTTACTGCCGCTGGTTTGGGTGGGTGGATATTTCATCTGGCAGAACGTGCAGTTCTGGCGTTATATGCGCTACTTCCTGCCGATCTATCCCTTTATCATTTTATTCGCCGCCTGGGCCTTGATGGAAATTTACGATCAAACCCGCGAGGGCCGCGCGCGTCTATCGTCCAATGGAATGAAGCTTGCCCTGCAAATCTCCGATTGGAGATTCACCTGGAAAGGCGCGGCGGGACTGGCTCTTCTTGGAATAACGCTGATCGGGACTTACATTTATGCTCTTGCTTTTATTCAGATCTACACCCATCCCATCACGCGCGTTGCCGCTTCCGAGTGGATGCTTGAAAATATATCCGCGCCTCTCAATGTGATCGTCCAATCGCCGCAGGGGAATCACTCCTACCCTGTGGCTGTCGGCAACAACCAGACGGTTGAACCCGGCAATACCGGGTCTGCCAATATTTATGTCCTTCAATATGGAACCGCATCCAGCATCACCACAGCGGATGTCCGTCAGGTGGGAGTCAGTTTCTACTTCAAGTTGACAAGGGATGCAGAAGGCAATGACGTTATCACACAAGGACGTCTGACAATCGATGATAACGATCAAACCCAGCAGCATTTGATCCCTTACGGTGACATCAATCTGGATCAAGGTACAACTTATTACTTCCATTACAAGATACAAAGTAGCAGTCAATTTTCCATCTCGAATGTCATGCTGCGTCATGTGGATGAGAGTCTGCCGGCCCTGTTCGTGGATCTGAATCTGCAATCCCAGTCGGGCAGTCTGCAAGGTTCCGTGCCGGTCATGCCGCAGGAGACTCTGGTCTTAAACCGGCTTGATATCAAGAATTTTCAGCAGACCTTTGTCCCGTCCGAAACTACTTTAAAGGTAACTATTTTTAAAGAGGAAGACACCAATACACCTCTGGTGGAAACTTCGCAAACGCTTGTGTTTTCAAAGCCGGGGCTTCGGCTCTCGCCTACTTTTAAATTCTCGCCCATCGAGTTGTTAGGGGATAAAACGTATCAGGTCCGCTATGAGATCACGGATGGGTATCCGCTCCATTTGTTTGGCGAATCCTTTACTCTTGAAACTTCATGGGATGATGCACTGCCGTTGAATATCAACCGCTATGATGTTCAAGGCGGAATTTTCATGCCAATGAATCTTGAACTCTACGAACCGGATACTCCCGAAAAACGGGAGGCTATGATCCAGACGCTGGCAGATAGCGAATATATTGTCATCCCGTCCAATCGCGCCTACGATGCCATGCCCCGTCTGCCGTTGCGTTATCCACTGGCTTTGAAATATTATCAAGCCTTGTTTGATTGCGAATGCAGCGGGGATGCCCTGGAGAACCGCGCTTATGGACTTGAAGCGCCGTTCAAGAGTCCGCTCGGCTTTGAGTTGGTTGCCACATTTGAAAATCCGCCTGCGTTGGGTTTCCTGAGATTCCCCGACCAGTCAGCCGATGAATCTTTTACGGTGTACGATCATCCCAAGGTCTTGATATTCAAGAAGTCGCAGGATTTTTCCATTGAAAAGGTCAGGGCTCTTTTGAACAGCGTGGACTTGAGTCAAGTCCTTTACCAAAACCCATCGCAATATACGAAAGCCCCTACTGCCATGCGCCTGCCCGTTGACCGTCTTGAAGCTCAACGAAACAGCACTGACTGGTCTGCGATATTTAACCGATATTCATCGCTCAATACTAATCCTGCCCTGGGTGGCGCGGCCTGGTATCTCCTGCTTTTCCTGCTGGGGTTGATCGTATTCCCTATTGTCTACAATATTTTTTCATGGCTGCCAGACCGTGGTTATCCATTGATGCGCATGGCGGGGTTACTGGTTATCACCTGGCTGGTGTGGATGCTCGGCAGTTTTAAAGTCCTGCAATTTACACAATTGACCATTTGGCTGTGCATTGGGTTGGTTTTGCTTCTCAATGCGGTATTGGCATATCGCCAGCGAGAAGCGTTAGCCAAATATTTTTCCTCGAACTGGAAGCATATCCTAGGAGTGGAAGCGATCTTCCTGGCGCTCTTTCTGCTTAGCCTTTCCATTCGCCTCGGCAACCCGGATCTATGGAATCCCTGGCTGGGTGGTGAAAAGCCAATGGACTTTTCATTCTTGAACGCAGTTCTCAAGGCTGCCTATTTCCCGCCTGAACATCCATGGTTCGCTGACCATTACATCAACTATTATTATTACGGCTACATCATAGCAGCCATCCCAACTAAATTGCTCGGCATCCTTCCCTCGATTGCCTACAACTTGATCCTGCCTGCCTGGTTTGCGATGACGGGTATTGGTGTCTTCTCGGTTGGATTCAATTTGGTCGCGGGGTTTTATAAGAAGCGGGATGAAACCGGATCAGACCCAGCTGAAGCAGGGTCATCTCTCGAGGAGAAGGGTCAAAACTTTGACAAGGCCCTTCCTTATCTGGCAGGCGCGTTTGCATTGATCGCTGTCATGCTTTTAGGAAATTTATTTGAAGTACGCCTTTTATGGAAATATCTGCCGGAAGTATCCATATCCGGCCCGAATACATCTTCTCCGTATGAACATATAAGGGCTGTGGTCGGTGGCGCGGTTCGGGTCCTGACCGGGGAAACGGCCCTCCCTGGAAATAATGGACGCTGGTATTTTGAAGCATCCCGTCCAATTCTTCCAGAGGGACCGGATACTCCGATAGCGGAATTCCCCTATTTCACTTTCTTATATGGCGACATGCATCCGCATTTGCTGGCGATGCCAATTTATGCGCTGGCGCTGGGTTGGTTATTGAATTTATTGTTGTCGCCTGCCTCCCGTAAAAAATGGACAAGCCTGATCCCGGGCTTGATCGCGGCCGGGCTGATCTTCGGCAGTTTCCGCGCGGTCCATACCTGGGACTTCCCGACCTTCGTTGGCTTGGGCGTTCTGGTTATTTTTTGGGATGCCTTCCGCACCAAAACAGACTCCATCAAAGAGACCGTTCAAACCATTGTCATTCATGAGGTCGCATTTATAGGGATCGTCATTGCCTTCTATTGGCCTTTTACGCAATGGTTCAAGACAGGCTACGCTTCGGTTGAAATTTGGAACGGCGCCAGGACGCCTTTGAAGGATTATTTCTTCGTATTCGGACTGCCCCTCTTTTTGATGCTCAGCCTTCTGATCCGCAACTACTATGCCGACCTGTGGGATGGATACCAGAATTGGAAGATCGCTGTAAGACAGCGCTTCTTAAATATATTTAAATGGCAGTACTTGAAATGGTATTTGATCACTCCGATATCCATCTTTATTTTGACCGTCCTTTGGATATTGGATTATCAACTCATATCTTTTGGCATCCTGTTTTTGATGATCCTGGCCTATCTCGTTTTTCTTAGGCGCGAAATGCCGGCGTTTCAACGGATTACTTGGTTGTTGTTCGGACTAGGCATTTCCATCACCCTCTTTGTTGAAATATTTGTATTGAAGGGCGATGTCGGCCGTATGAATACGGTATTCCGTTTTTATATGCAAGCCTGGTTCATTTTCGGTTTGGCCGCAAGCCTTGCCCTGGTGGATCTACTGGCAGGGCTGGAAGACTGGAAACATTGGACCAAATACGCATGGGGATTGATCCTGATCGTGTTGGTCTTGTGTGCGGACAGTTATCCATTGATCGCCACAAAAAAGAAAATTGCAGACACCTGGCCGGGTATTCAAAACCCGTCTCAAACGACGGATGGCGCGTTGTTTATGATGGGCGATACGCAAAATCTGAATCCCGCCATTTATGACGATAATGGCCGCCTGCTAAACCTGAGCCGCGACTATGCTGCAATTCTGTATATGCAGGATCACATTGCCGGCTCGCCTGTCATCGTGGAAGGCCACACGGACGAATATCGCTGGGGCTCGCGCTTCTCGATCTATACCGGTCTGCCCTCTGTGGTGGGCTGGAGCTGGCATGTCCGACAACACAACTCGCTGTTGGATGGCGCCATCATTGACCGTCTGATTGACAGCGTCAATACTTTCTATAATACAAATGATATTCAAGCGGCCGGGCAGTTTTTGGACAGATATCAGGTTCAATATATTATCCTCGGCGACCTTGAGCGCAGTTATTACAACGCCGATGGGATCAATAAATTCCAGGAAATGGTCAACCAGGGGACTCTGAAGATCGTGTTTGGAGATAACAGTCCCAATACAACCACGATATTTGAAGTGGTGAAATAAAAGAATGATCCGCCCCATGCCAGAATTCACAGGCTCTGGTGTGGGGCGGACGTTCAAATTTAGGAGTGGATAATTAAGTGGGCTCGCCATAAGAATTACCACGGAGCGCACAGAGATCACAGAGAAAACCTCTAAAAAATCTCAGTGGATTCCGTGCTCTCAGTGGTGAAGAAGAATTTCCCCCCACTTGCTCAAAAAACAAAACGCCCATATAATACGGCTCGCAGTTGGTTTTTGCGGGAGTCGCCAAGTGGTAAGGCATCAGCCTTCCAAGCTGATATTCGAGGGTTCGAATCCCTTCTCCCGCTCTGATGAGTGTTCCGGTGTCAGGTGATTTGGTGTCAGGTTGCCTGACACGTGACACAGGAACACTTGGCACTTAAGGGCCCGTGGCGCAGCGGTTAGCGCAGGCGACTCATAATCGCTTGGTCGCAGGTTCGAATCCTGCCGGGCCCACAATTTATTAACATGTAACAAAAAAGGACTCAGCAATTGCCGAGTCCTTTTTGCTTCTTACTCATCCCTGCTTTTCAACTGCTCCAGCATTTTTTCATAGATCCCCGGTGCGGCGGCCAGGATGGATTGCGGCGCGGAGATGTAATCAGGCTGGCCGTCTGTGGCGGTGACACGCGCACCGGCTTCCTCGGCGATCAGTCCGGCGGCGGCAATGTCCCAGGGCTTTAGAGTCAGCTCCCAGAAAGCGTCGAAGCGGCCTGCGGCGACGTAGCAGCCGTCGAGTGCGGCAGAACCCAACCGGCGCACACCCTGGGTCATCTTGGCGAGTTTTTCAAAATTCCTGAAATTGTCTTTCTTTGTATTCCATGTGTCATACGGAAAACCGGTCACCAGCAAACTCTTTTGCAATTCAGTCGTGCCGGATGCATGAATGGCTTTGCCGTTTAGGCTTGCGCCCTTGCCGCGTTCGGCGGAAAACATTTCATCGCGGAGCGGATCATAGACTGCGCCAAGTTTTACGATTCCGCCCACAGCATAAGCAATGGACACGCAGAAGGCGGGAATATGATGTGCGTAATTGACCGTGCCGTCGAGAGGGTCAATGTACCAGATGCCTTCGTTCGCGCCTTTGGTCTCGCCGCTTTCTTCAGCGACGATGTGACTGTCGGGGAAGCGAGCTTGAATTTCGCCGATCAAAAATGCTTCAGAGGCATGATCGGTTTCGGTAACAAGATCGATCACCCCTTTGTAATGAACCGTGTGCTCCTTGCTATAGCCATCGCGCAGGATCGCGCCTGCCCCGCGTGCGAGTCGTTCAAGGTCGGAAAGAGTCGGCTTCATGAGATCATCCATTCCAAATGCGGCGGCCAAGCGCGGAGAGGGCAAACTCCACAGCAAGGATGGCTGTCCGGTTTTGCACATCGAGGATCGAGTTGACTTCGACCAGGTCCATGCCGACCAGTTTGCCGGTTTCGGCGATCAATTCACAGGCGAGATGGGTCTCGCGCTGTGAGAGTCCTGCCGGGACGGGAGTTCCAACGCCGGGCGCGTGTTCGGGGTCAAGCGCATCCATGTCGAGGGAGAGATAAATGCCATCCACATCACGGCTGACCCGTTCGATGGCTTTTTCAACCACTGAGACCATGCCGTAGCGGTCTACTTGTTCCATGCCCATCACCATCGCGCCGGCGCGGCTTAGGTTTGCTTTTTCCCCCGAGTCAAGATCGCGAGCACCGATGATGGCTATTTTTGATGGGTCGATCACGGGAATGGACTCGTCCCATAATTGCACAAGGCTTTTATCCCCAAGACCCGCAAGGATGGCCAATGACATGCCGTGAATGTTGCCGGACGGCGTGGTCTCGGCAGTATTGAAATCTGCATGGGCGTCTATCCAGATCACACCGATCTTTTTGTTGCGGGCCGCCCCGCGCACAGAGCCAATGGACAGGCTGTGGTCCCCGCCCAGCACCAGGGGAAAATTGTTCGCCTGCATGGATGTCGCCACCGCGCCCGCCACACGGCGTGACATGGGAATGATGCAGTCAACATATTTCAAATTTGGGTTCGTGATCTTGCACATTTCGGCAATGGGCACTTCCACATTGCCTTCATCGTGCACGTCATAGCCAAGTTCTTCCAGCTTTTTTTGCAGGTGTGAATAGCGGATAGCACTGGGACCCATGTCCACGCCGCGGCGGTCTGCGCCGAGGTCTATGGGAACACCGATAATGTCTATTTGCATGATAGCCTCTCAATTTGATGTTTATTGGTTCTCCCGTTTCTGGCGGGATAATTGATTATCATTGATTTTTTTTAGCCGCTGACACTTGCGCCGCACTGCGTTTGGTGCAGTGCGGGTGTTGCGCGGATTTTCGCTGATTTTTAAATCAATCCGTGTCAATTCGTGAAATTCGCGGCTGAGGTTTTTGGTTTTCCCGTTAAAAACGGTAGTGCCTGTTTATTTTTGATAAAGGGTAACAAGGTTTCGCCCGTTATTTTTAGATTGATACAAAGCCTGGTCTGCCGCTTGCAAAACAGATTCTCCATCCATTCCATGGAGTGGAAAACTGGCTACGCCTGCCGAGAATGTGGCTTTTAGTTTCAACCCTTCATATTCGAAGACGGTAGATTCAAAAGTATGTCTCCAATTTTCAGCACGTTCATAGGCAGATTGGAGCGTGGTGCCCGACATGAGAATGACAAATTCCTCGCCGCCGTACCTGCAAACGATATCCTCATTGCGGGTGTTTTCAACGAGGAATTTTGCGATGGATTGCAGTACCACGTCACCGCACTTATGTCCGTGGGTATCGTTGAAATTCTTAAAATAATCTATATCCATGATGACGATGGAAACGGGCTTCTCCTCCCTTTTGGCCCAGGAGATTTCCTTATCCAGTGATTCTGCAAAAAAACGCCGATTGTAAACGTTTGTGAGCGGGTCGCGGATGGCCTGTTCCTGTAATAAGGCTCGCAGCGATTCGTTCTCTGTCAGTTGGATCCGGAGCTCATTTGCCAGATGCTTATGCTCGGTAATATCATGCGCCACGATCACCCGCCCAAGCAAATTTTTAAGGTGATCGTACAGGGGAGATACAATGAGTTCCAGTGTGATCTGCGGATCGCCGGGGATGATTATTTCCTCACGTGTTTGATCTACAAATTGATATTTTTTGACCAGTTCAGGCCAGGCTTGAAACACATCTGCTGAATTCCTGCCGATGATCTCCTCGGCGGTTTTTCCCAGCCATTTTTGGGCAACCACGTTTGCATCCAGAACGCGGTTATGAGCATCCACAACGAATACCATTTCAGGGATATGCTCCATAATGATATGGCGGGCGATGGGTATCAGATCAAAAATACGCAGCCCAACCACGCTAAATGCGATCAGTGCGGCGCTGAGTGTGAATGAAATGGGTGTAAGGTCAATGCGGATGGAAAAGGCGGGAAACAAACTGGGCGCTGCCTGATAGATAATGTTGAACACGACCGGTATCAAGACTGCACCGATCAAGGTGAACATTTGTCTGCGATATATGTTGCGGTATTGAAGCCCGCGCCAAATTAATAATCCCATGCTGATCAGTTCAAGCAGGTAGGGATAAAATAAAATAAACTTGTACCACGAGCCGCGTTCGATCACCAAAGGTCCGCCGGTGGCTGAAACAGGGTGTATGGAAGCGTAATAGTAATGGAACCAGCTATCCGAAAATAAAATGATTATGGATATGAGCGGAAGGATGAAGAAAAAAGCGCCTGTAAATTTATTCAGCCATTTGTCCAGGCGCGTATATTGAAGTGTAAAGAAAAACCATAATACCGGCACGGTCAAAATGCCGATATTTTCAAATTTCAACCAGAAGCGTTTTAGCTCCAGCGACGGAACGACTGTGATCATGGCATATCCCAAGCTCCATACAGCGAGCATGGACAGCATGAGTACGAGGGAAGTTAATCCCGGCGCAGAGGGTCTCCGTATTAATAAAGCCGCAATGACCAGGGCGGTCACTGCGTTTATAAACAATATGGAGGCAAATATGATCCACTGAATGTCCAAAAAAAGTCACCTGTATTTAAGATTGAACAGCCGGCAGCCAACTATGCCGTTCTATAGTATCCCACATCCACCGAATACACACGCCCGCGCTTGATGACTTGCTTCACCAGATTTGTTCCATAGCGATATCCAACCTGACGATAATCCGGCACAGATAGGATAAGCATGTCTGCTTGTTTTCCCACTTCGATGGAACCGATCGAATCTGACCTGCGGATTGCGTGGGCGGAATTGATAGTGGATGCCGCGATGGCTTGTGCGGGCGTCAACTTCATGGCGCGGCAGGCTAATGCGATGACAAATTGCATTGATTCATTCCATGTGGTACCGGGGTTGCAATCTGTGGCGAGGGCAAACAACGCATCCGCTTCGATCAATTTTCTGGCGGGCGTGTAATCTTTTTCAGCAAGTCCGAATGGAGTGCAGGGAAGCGACACTGCAACCGTATCTGATTTTGCGAGCGCTTGAATATCAGCATCGGATGTCCGCACCAAATGGTCCGCGGACGCCGCGCCTAATTCTGCCGCGAGAGACGCACCGCCGAGATTGTCAAATTCGTCCGCGTGGATCTTGAGCGGGAATCCCAGCGACCCAGCCCTGGTCAGGATCTGACGCGACTGTTCAAGGTTGAACGCTCCCGTTTCGCAGAAGACATCCACAAAGGGCATGGACGAGTGCGGCGCGTGAGTCTCCCACCATTCTTTTAACATCGGCAGCATGATGTTCGCAACTTCATCCGTGTAGCCTTGCGGGTTGCCTTTGAATTCGGGCGCGATGGCATGTGCGCCGAGGAAGGTAATGGCAAGGTCGAGCGGACTTTCATCATCCAATGCGAGCAAGGCTTTGAGCAATCGCAGTTCAGTGGATGTCTGCAATCCATATCCGGTCTTTGCTTCGGCTGTGGTTGTGCCATGCGCGAACATTTTCAAAATACGCGGGCGAGTCTGAGCGATGAGCATTTCCATGCTGGCAGTGCGTGTGGCTTTGACGGTTGAAATGATCCCGCCGCCCGCCGCGAGAATATCAAGATATGCCATGCCGCCCATCTTCATTTCGAATTCGTTGGCGCGGTCGCCTGCCCAAATGAGATGCGTATGCGGGTCTACAAAACCGGGCATGAGAACGCATTTGCCCGCATCGAGTGTCGGTTCATCGCGGTAGGCATTTTTGAGTTCATCAGTTGTTCCCACTGCAATGATCTTCTCATCACGGACAACGACTGCGCCGTTTTCGATGATGCCAAGCGTGCCGAGGGCATGTCCACGCTGCGGACCGCCTGCGAGAGTAAGAAGTTGGGAAGCGGAATGAATGAGCATTTTTTATCACCATTGATCTACGCTGTTTTCAGATTGCCTGCAATTTAACCACAGAATACCCCTTATGACGGGAAGATCACCCATGTTATTTTTCTGGTGAAGCAACTTCTATTAAAAGGGCATTTGAGCTGATCTTCGGACATAAAATCGGACAAAAAGGAAGAAACCTTCTATACTGGTATATACGGGCTTAGGGTCCCAAACCAGAAAGAAGGTTTCCGTGAACAAGTTTACCCATCTTTTGCAGTTTGTGCAGCACCTGTTTGA
>JACRMH010000015.1 GCA_016219545.1 Chloroflexota bacterium
CATCCTAACCGAAAATTGTCCTTTAATAATAAGGACTACAAGGACGACTACAATAAGGGAGAGGGTGAAAATTTGATTCATACTGGCTCTAGGTTCTGGCTCTAGGTTCTGGCTCTAGGTTTCGCCCGATTATAGGCAGATTCGGAATTATGTCAAGGAGGAAAATCAAAAAGGTTGTGTGGTTTTGCAAAATTAAAAAAAAACGATACGTCATTATGTAAAGCCGTAAGATCAAATATGCACACCAACAACTTTATTTGCTGTAAAATTGGACTATGAAACGCGCTCAAAAGTATTTCCTCTTACTTATACTGGTCTTGTCCGCAAGCGCCCTTGCCTGCTTCCAGACATCAAAGCCTGCGCTGGTTTTCAGTCCCGACACTCTGCCTGATGCGGAAGCAGGTGTTCCCTATGAAGTGATCATTCAAATCTCACAAAATGAAACTCCTGTTGGCGGTTTCCAGATTTCGGAGGGAGGACTGCCGAATGGTCTCGCGTATGAATATGTGGAAGGCGAGGATACTGCAAGGATTTACGGTGTAGTTAGAGAATCCGGGACATACAAGTTCAAGATAAGTGTCTGGTGTTATGGTACAAACACCAGCGGGCAGGATGGCGAAAAGGAATATATTCTTGAAGTGAAATAAACAGGAAACAAAAAACGACCGGAAGCGGTCGTTTTTTGTTTCACCCAAGCTCACAGGAATAAAGCGGGATCTCCATCTCTTGCGGAGTCAAACCGCCATGGTGGCCGAAAAATTTTTGTTCGTATTTATCTTTCTCGTACCACCAGACTGACTCATACTGATGGGACAGGATCACCAAATTCGCCACGCGCTCACGGAAATGATCTGAGATCTCATTCCCAAAATATCCACCCTCGATCAGCGATTCTGTTCTGACGACATCCGCCCTCCCTTCCAGCCTCCTGGCAAGGAAATCCTGCGCTTCATCCAGCATGTCGTCTTTGATGTAAAGGAACATGTCACGCGGCGAGCCGGCCGGGACGAGCAAATGGCCTTTGCGATTCTTCTTTATGAAATGTTGAAAACCTTCAAAGTTCGGGTTGGTATTTAAGTAGATGGTCGTCTTTGGGTCCACCTCACCCATGCCATGATCGGCCGTCATCATGAAAAGGATTCGTTTCTTTCCATGAAACATACGCTCAAAATAGTATTCCATCATTAGCAGGAAGGTTTCGATCTCCGCTTCGGTCTGCGGCGCGGTGGGGCCATATTCATGGGCCAGCGCATCGATCCTGTCAAAGTAAAGCTGAATGTAAGTGGGGTTCGTCTGTTTCTCCAGCAACAGACCGACATTCACGAAGGCTTCCGAAAGGGTCTTGAAGGAACGCATCTCCGAACCAGCCATGACGACATTCGAATATGTGGAGGGTGTGTATTCACGCAGACCAAAGTTGAAGGAGTCCACACCCATCTTTTTCAATTCGGGGTAGAAAATTCCTTTCGGATAAATCTCTTCCGGGTGTACGTTTTTCTTTTTGAGCGTATCGCGTTGGCTTGAACCTATCACTGAGAATAACAGCGGAGCGATGATCCGGTCCACCCGCGGTTCATAGTAAAACCACTCATGCACGCCGCTCATGCCAACGGGTAAACCTGTGTGAAGCGTCGTCACATGCGCGGCAGTTGTGGATGGGAATTGTGAAGTCAGTTTTTCGATCTTCCCCTGCTTCTCCATGCTCTTGATAAATGGAGCATCCTGAAAGCGTTCGTAGAATCGCCAGCCAAAGGCATCTATAAAAAATAAAACGACAGCATCATATTTTTTGGAAACAAATGCGTCTTTGATCCGATTTGGGATTCCTGCAAATCCGCCTGAATCATAACGAGGCTTTATAAAAGTATCATTCATTTTTTACTTCATCATCCTCGCGGCTTTTCTTCCGATCTCCACCGCAAAATTCGTCCCCCGATCCCACGGATAGACCTGACTCATCGAAGCAAAATATAAACCTTCAATTGGCGTTTGTATTTCGGGAATATTTTTTGAATGATTCACCAACGGCACAGGCTGTGCGTAATTTGTTTTGTGTACCCAAATTTTCTTGACCCAATCACGCGAAAATTCAGGGTTGAATTTTTGGAAGGCGGGAATAAATCTTTCCAGCAATTCATCATCGCTCATCGAAAAATATTCATGCCCCATTTCCAGATAATCACCAGCGTACACAATATGGTCGCCGCCGAAATTTTCTTTTGGCACAAAATTCGTATGTTCCACCAGCGCCAAAAACGGATAGCCTTCATCCTTTGGCACGTTGAACCAGTAATAGCCATCCTTCGAAATCGAATGTTTCAGCGCCAGCGTCATCACCACCGCGCCCATTGACTTCAGATCAAGCAAACCCTTCAAATAATTTTCAGGCAGATCGGGGCAGAGTCTTGCCATCAGATTCGGCGACGTGGTGACAAGCACCTTATCGAAAGATTCATCGTCCACGGTCAGACTCGCCGAAACCTGATTCCGCTTAATGGATTTGATCTGCGCCTTGAGTCTGATCTCCACTCCCAACTCCCGCAGCTTTTCTGCAAACAGATCAGCGAACTTTTGAAAGCCGCCCTCGAATGTGCCGAGACGAGTCGTGCGTGCCTTGATGCGCGCCCACATCCACGCCATGTTGACATCTTTATAATACGGACCAAACTTCCCGATCAACAGCGGCTTCCACATCTGCTCGTAGACTTGTCTGCCTGCGTACTTCAACATCCACTGGTCGGCAGTGACTTTTTCCAGTGCGCGCCAGTTGTTCGTGAGGCGCAGAAACAATCCGACGAAGCCGAATCTAATTTTGTTCAGACCAAACCCGAGTCCAGGAAAAAGAAGCGCTTTTATAATTGAATCAAATGGATACCATTTATTCTTGTAAAGCATCACAGTCAACGGGCGCGGGAATCTTACTTTATCCTCCAACCCCAATTCGCGGATCAATCCCAGCATTTCCGAATCACTTTGGAACCAGTGATGATAGAACTTCTCCACCGACCAATCCCAATGCGGCTCCTTGAAACCAGAAGCCAGTCCGCCAACATACTCAGCGGATTCGAAAATGGTGACATCATATCCCGCTTTTTTTAAATCATAAGCGGCAACCATGCCGCTGTATCCTGCCCCGATAATTGCGATCTTCATTTTTTATCCTTCGTTGGGGCACGGCGCGCCGTGCCCGTACAATTACGATGATGTGATTTTTTCAACCAGAATTTTCAGCCTATCCCATTTTTGCCGCAGGACGTAGATGATGGCCAAAGTTTGGATCCAGCGCTGCTCGCAATTTGGAAAGTTGACCAATTGCTCGAAGACTTCAACGGCCTGATCGTCCGTGCGTTTTGTTTTTATATATTCGTTGCCGAGTTGTTTTAAATAGTCTTCGTTATTTTTGCGAAGCCGTTCAGCCTCGGCGTTCATTTGAATGGACTCTTCCATTTGTTTGGCAACCCGCTCAACCGCCGCTTCCAACTCATCTATCGTGAAAGGCTTGATGAGATATTCCCGCACACCCATGGACATGGCTTCACGGAAAGCGTTGGGGTCTCTCTCTGCCGAAGTAATAATGCAACCGGTGTTTGGTGCAAACTTCAATATCTGCCGGATCGCGACCAGTCCATTCATGACCGGCATGTTAATATCCATCAGCAAAATATCGGGATGATGCTCGCGGGTCATCTCAATGGCTTGCTGCCCATTGGACGCAATTGCGACCACCTCAAGGCGGTCTAATGTGGAAACCATCAAACGGGTATTGCGGCGGGTTTCTTGAACGTCGTCAGCGATGAGCACCCTTAATTTTTTATCTGGAGTCATTTCGATACGCTCCCTTTTGTGCTTGCTTCGGCAACTTGTAAATTAAGTATAACTCATGCAAGTACTTACAATGTCGTTGCGAGGAGGGCACTCCCTGGCACCGCCCGCCAGGGCAGGTGTGTTCTTCCCGACGAAGCAATCCCCTGTTATTTGGAGGCTGCTTCGGCAAAAACAAAAGCGCCTCGCAGCGACATTTTTTACTCTTGTGTCTCCGAACGCAGACTATCACTCCACTTCAAGCCTTCACGCGCCATGAAGTATGCACCCAGCAATGTGATCGGAAGCCAGAGCGCTACATGCAATGTGAGTGTGTATCCCGTCGCAGTGGCTTGATCTATGCCATAGGCTGTGAGAACGGCAATGCCCGGCGCGTCAAACGTGCCGATATAGCCCGGCGCGGATGGAATGGTGGTTATAAGATTCACAATTCCATTCATCAGCATCAAGGTAAAGAATGATACGTTGAAATTGAAAGCTTGCATCACGAACCAGTATTTGCCCGTCTCCAACAGCCAGATAATGACCGAGGTAAAAAAGACCATCAACACATTAAAGGGAGAACGCAGCGAAGCCAATCCATCCAAAAACTTATGCATGATGTCAATGATCTTTATGTGCAAACGTTTGGGTGTGATCCGCTCAATGAACCACAATCCGATCCCTGCTGTGACCTGCGGGAACATGGCGGCCAACAGAAACACGACCAGCGCTCCAAGGAATACGCCCGTACCGATCACTGCCACCTGTTGAATGTTGCCTACAAAGCCAGATGCCCCCGTGAGCTTCGCCAGCTCAGGCAAATTGACAAACACAAAAGCCAGCATCACCACGCCGTCAAAGATGCGCTCGACAATGATGGTTGCCAGTGAGGCAGAGACAGGCACGCCTTCCTTGCGTTTGAGGATCACGGCGCGCAGCACTTCGCCTGCGCGTGCGGGATAAATGTTATTGCCCATGTAACCAATAGTGGTGATGGGAAACATGGTCCTGGTTGGGATTTTCTTGATGGGACCAAGCAGATAATGCCATCTCCATGCGCGAATCCATACGCCGATGAAATATACGCCAATGCCCGGGATGAGCCAGATGTAATTTGCTTTTTGCACGGTAGCCCAAAAATCATTCAAGCGGAGTCCGCGCAGGGAAAGCCAGATAAATACAACGCTGATCAATACACCAAGCCAGAATTGCCAGTTTTTCATTTTCATAGGGCGTGATTGTACCAAAGGAAGGATGAGGGGTGAAAGATGAAGGATGAAAGAGTAGTTCGGCTATAATAATTTGAGATCAAACAATAGGGGCAACCCTACGAAACAAAGGATTCCCATGAAAAAATACTGGTCGGATATTAAGGATTACGTCATCATCGTGCTGGCTTCTTTTATTCAAGCCGCGAGTCTGCGGATATTCTTTGTCCCGGCCAATTTGGCTTCGGGCGGAGTGAGCGGCATCTCGCAGTTGATCAATCACTTTACAGGTTGGCCCATCGGCATGATGATATTGATCGGGAACATCCCATTGTTTCTGCTCGGCTGGCGTTTTCTCGGCGGACATCGTTTTGCATTTCGGACTGCAACTGCTATCATTTCTTATTCTTTGTTGACCGACCTGCTATTAAAAATTCCCCTCTTTACACACTACACAGATATTTTGATCAATGACCTGAAAGGTGATATTTTCCTTAACTCACTTTATGGCGCAATTGTGAGCGGCATTGGATTTGGATTGGTTTACCGCGCACGCGGCACAAGCGGCGGATCGGATATTCTGGCGCGCATCCTCAACAAATGGCGCGGGATTTCCATGACCCAAAGTTATTTGGTCGTAGATACTGCGGTGATTTTATCGGCCGGATTCGTGTTTGGCTGGAAGCAGGCCTTATACGCTATGATCACACTGTATGTCAGCGGACTTGTCGCTGAGACTGTGCTTGAAGGCGGCGGGACTGTCCGCACGGCGATGATCGTCACGAACAATCCGGAGGATGTTTCTGCAAGAGTGATCGAGGAACTTGAACGCGGCGTCACTTACCTGGAAGGACGGGGTGCATTCACAGGCAATTCCCGCCCCGTTCTATATTGTGTGGTTTCACGTGCTGAAGTTGCAACGCTGAAAACGATCGTACATGAGAGCGACCCCGATGCGTTTATGGTCATCGGGGTCGCGCACGAGGCGTTAGGGGAAGGGTTTAGACCTTTGAAGGGACACTAAAAGAGTAAGAAGTAAAAAGTGAGAAGTATTAAGCCCGCCAGGTTTTCAGAAAACCTGGCGGGCTTCCTTTTTACCTTTTACTTTTTACTCACTTACTTTCTCTTGATATACCCAAACTGATTCAACATATTCTGATTATCGCGCCAGTCTTTGGAAACTTTCACGCGCACTTCGAGAAAAACTTTTCTCCCGCCCATTTCTTCGATCTCTTTGCGCGCGGCGCTCCCGATGGACTTCAACATCTTGCCGCCTTCGCCGATGACGATCCCCTTTTGCGATTCACGTTCCACAAAAATCGTCGCGGCGATGTATGCCATGCCGTTCTCGCGTTCCGTGAACTCGTCAATACGGACGGCCAAACTGTGCGGCACTTCATCACGCAGTTGAATTAAACAAGCTTCGCGCAGCAGGTCAGCGGCAATGTCGCGCTCGTAAGAGTCGGTCACTTGTTCTTCGGGATATTCAGCCGGTCTCTCCGGAAGCATATTGATCAGTTTCTCGCGCAGTTCATCCAGCCCAAGCTTTTTCGTGGCGGACACTTTCATAACTTCGGCATGATTCAGCATCTTCGAGAATGTCTCAGTCCGGGCAGATTCCTCGTCAGCGCCGAGTGTGTCTATTTTGTTTAGCACCAGCAATCGGTGAGCGCGGAGCGGAAGCTTGTTAAGCAGCTCAGCGATGCGGATGTCATCTTCTGTTGGTTCATCGGAAGAATCCACCAGCCACATAATGATGTCCACGCCATCTGCGGCTTCTTCCGCTTCATAGTTTAAGAACTCCCCCAACTTGTGCCGCGCATGATGAATGCCGGGCGTATCCACAAAAACGAGTTGGGCATTCTCAAGCGTGAGAATCCCAAGCTGGCGACGGCGCGTGGTCTGCGGGCGTGGTGAAACGGCGGCGACCTTTTGCCCAAGCAGCGCGTTGAGCAAAGTGGACTTGCCCACGTTGGGACGTCCGATAATGGCGATAAAACCTGAGTGATGTGTCATGTTGTTTTGGGTATCCAATTCGCAACCACCAAACTGATGATGATGAAGCCTGCGCCAGTGAGAAGCTGCCAGGTGAGTTGTTCATGCAGGAAGAGCACGCCAAGGATAACACCACCTAACGGAAAAATATATGTCACCATGGTGGTGCGGGTCGGACCAATTTCATGGATGAGATAATAATTCATGATGAAGGCCAGCCCTGAGCCAAGAATACCCAGCCAAAGCAAAGCGATCCATGTGATAGGAAGTTGCGGGATTTTAACAGGCGCTTCGATGAAAGATGCCCCCAGCCACATGACCGCAGTGGATGAAATTAAAGGTCCAACGCTCCTGAAAATGGATGGCGTATTTTCCGTGAACTTGCGCGCATAGACTGTGCTGCCTGCATAAAAAGCGCAGGCCAAAACTACGGCTCCCTGCCCCAGCAGCGAACTTGGCGATTGACCAATGTCTTTGCTCATAAGGATCACCACGCCTGCAAAACCGAGCAGTAGTCCAAGCACTTTTTGAACGGTCATCTTGTCGTCATGGAGCAGGAAGTGGGCGATGACAATGGTAAAGAGCGGGACAGTCGAATCAAGAATGGCGGCGACGGCCGAATCAATTGCCTGTTCGCCCCATGAGATCAGGAAGAATGGAATGGCAACATTAACAATGCCCAAAAGAAGGACGGGAAACCATTCTTTGAAGGTGCGCGGCCATTGAGGGCGTTGAAAGAAGACGACAATGAGACCAAATAAAAGTCCGAACAGAACGCGGTAGGCAACCAGCGTGATGGGACCTACTTCCTGCACAGCGATCTTGATCCAGAGGAAGGATGAGCTCCAAATAATGCCGAGTGTGATAAAGACGATCCAGTGTTTTGTTTTCAATTTACTCCTATTTTTTAACCACAAAGGGCACGAAGGTACACGAAGGAAAACCTTTGTGACACTTCGTGTCCTTCGTGGTTAATCTTTTAAATCTTTTTTACCAAGTAATACTCACCGCGTTCAAAGCCGCGATCCAAGTAGTAGTGACGAGTCCCAATGGCGGCGATGACGGCCATTCGAGAAAAACCGTTAGCGCGTGCCATATTTTCCGCTTCTTCGAGCAGACGTGTGCCCAACCCCGCATGTTGAGCGGCGCCTGTTTGTTCGGAGCCGACTTCAAGGGATTGTCCATAGACATGCACCTCGCGGATGAGCACTGCATTATCAAGATCAGGCATGCCCGTTAATTGGGAATCTTTTGCGGGCAATGATAGGCGGATAAATCCAGCGAGTCCATCTTCGGGTGTAACAAAGGAGATGAAATGCTCCTCGGCTGTGCCGGCCTGATATGTGAGATCATCAAGGCGCAAAGTTTCTGCATCAACTGTTTTGCCGCGGACTTCACGACAGCGCACACATTGACAGTGCGTGCCGCGCTTTTTCATGATCGCCTGAATATCCTGCCGCAGACTAGTGCGAGTGTTGCCTTCAACCACATTATTGCCCGGTATATCGCGGATGACTCGATTGATGCGGCAATAACGCGGAACAGTCGGCTTGATATCTGCGATCAAATCCACCAGATCATCAGTTGTGTAGGGATGAAATTCCCCGCGCTGCCAGTATTCATATAATTCGGCGTTGGCGAGCAATTGATTCGGGTAGATTTTTATTTCGTCGGGACAAAAATCAGTCCACATTTTGGCAAAGTCCGCGCGATCACTTTGCGGAGTCGCGCCCAGCAGGTTCGGCATCCAATGTAAGACAATTTTGAATCCAGCGGCGCGGAGCAGGGCTGTGGCCTTGCGCGTGGATTCCACGTCATGCCCGCGTTTATTGATCTCCAAAATATGGTCGTCAAAACTCTGCGCGCCCATTTGAACCTTGGTCACGCCAAGGTGACGCAGCCAGCGCAACTCGTCCGGATTAATTTCATCGGGACGAGTCTCGATGACCAACCCAACATTGCGGTGTAGTGCAGTTTCGTTCTTGGCCTGCACCTCAGATAGATTTACCACAGAGTCCACAGAGATTTGTTTTTGTTCTTCTCCGTGGTGAGACTCATTCATGGCATCGAAACAGCGTTTGACAAACCATTCCTGATAATCGCGTCTGTAAGAGGACCAGGTGCCGCCAAGGATCAGCAACTCGATCTTGTCGGTGGGATGTCCTAAATTTTCCAGCGCGCGAATCCGCGCATGGACCTGCTCATAAGGATCGAATTGATGCTCCAGCGCGCGCATCGCGCCGGGTTCATCGGGCAGGTAACTCTTCGGCATCCGCACATCCGTCGGGCAGAAGATGCATTTGCCCGGGCATGGATATGGCTTCGTCAAAACAGTGACTGTTGTCACGCCGGAAAGAGTCCGCATGGGTTTCATACGGATGCGTTCCAACAGAACGCGGTCAGGTTTGAGCGTGCCAGCTTCCACCATTTGGTTGTAAGCGGCGACGAGGGCGGCTTTCGTTAAATAGCCTCCCCCACGCTCCGCGTCGAGCGGACGAGTGCGGAGCGCCTGCATCACATCCATTCCCGCGCGGACCTTTTCCAGCACAAGATGAGCCAGCACAAGTTTCTCCGGCGTGAGGATGTTGAATTTTTTCCAGCGTTGTCTTCGTTCTGATGTTTCCATAAATAAAATATGCTTCCATGCTCAGTCAGGGGCCAAGCTTCTAACTGAGCTAAAGATCAAACTAAACCTTTGTCACATCAATGTGGAATTCGTCCTGCGACTCAGAAATATCCTTCTTGCTGAACATGGCGGTATGCAAGCCGCATTCCAGTTTGCCGCGCCCAGCCCAGCGTCCGGCACGCTCATCATCGTTCACGCCAACCGCAATGGTACAGGGAGCACAGCCCACACTGCGATAGCCTTTCTCATAGAGTGGATGCTTCGGCAGGTTATTTTCTTCCATGTATCTTTTTATATCAGCCTTCGTCCAGTTCAAAAGCGGGTTGACCTTGAGCAGGCCGTCTTCCTGCAATTCCAATATCTTGGCGTGGGCGCGCACTTCGGTCTGGTCGCGGCGGATACCGCTGATCCAGGCTTTGATATCCTTGAGCGCCTTTTGCATCGGCTGAACCTTGTGCAGGTAACAACACAGGTTCGGGTCTTCGAGCGGCAGGGTGCGCGCGTTCTGACGGATGAACACATCCCAGCGCGGGTCGCGGTAGAGGTCAATCACATTGATCAGCCATTCCGAAGCGATAAACTCGCGGAAGATCAACGTCTCCCAAAAGTGATAGCCCGTGTCAATGAAGAAAACAGGCATGCCGCGCTTGAGTCCCGTCACCATATGCAGCAGCGGCATGGATTGAGTTTGGAACGATGAACTCATTGCGATCTCGGGCCAATACATTCCCACTGCCCATTCTATGATCTCTTGCGGTGATTTCGTTTCAAATTCTTCCGAGAGTCTCGCTATATCTTCAACCGATAACATGCGCAGATTATACCGTTTATGTCATGCCCGAATGGGTATATCATGCCTGAATGGGTATAATGCCATCATGAATCTCACCACAGCCGAACGCCTGCTTGCGATCAACCGCGAATTTTATAACCGCTTCGGCGATTCTTTTTCCGCCACCCGCCAGCGCCTGCAGCCCGGTGTGAAGAAAATCCTCGATTCGATTCAGGCGGATGACTCCGTTTTGGACCTGGGATGCGGCAACGGGATTTTTCTGCGCGAGTTAGTGAGACGTGGTCACAAGGCCGCGCTTCTCGGCGTGGACTTTAGCCTGCCCCTGCTTCGAGATGCAGAGTCAGCGCAAGGGATCATTTTCTGCGAAGTTGATCTATCACAATGGACAGTGGACAGTGGACCGTTGAAGGTGAAAGCTGGTTGGAATGTAATTACCATGTTCGCAACGCTTCATCATATTCCCTCCAATGAAATCAGATTGAACATTTTGAGAACGGTAAAAACTTTATTGAAACCGGGCGGGAGATTTATCCTGTCCAACTGGCAATTCTTGAACAGCGCAAAACTCAGGTCACGCATTCAAGCATGGGACAGAGTCAACATCAACGAGAATGATGTGGATGAAGGCGACTATTTATTGGATTGGCGAAGCGGGGGGGAAGGCTTGCGGTACGCGCATCAATTTTCAGCGGAGGAACTGCTCCGGTTGGCCGAGCAAGCCGAAATGCGCGTGACCGATTCGTTCTTGTCTGACGGCGATGGCGGGAATTTAGGCCTGTATCAAATCTGGGTACATAACACGTAGGGGCGGAGCAATGCTCCGCCCCTGCATTTATTACACGATCACATTTTGCGGGGCGACCACGTACTGCCACCAATTATTATGGACGCCGTTCTTGCGGCCTGCCACGCGCGGAAAATGATTCAGCCACCACTTGTGGTGCGCGCGAATCTCGCCGCCCCACTCCAACGGACCGACCACACGCACATCGCCTTTGAAGTTGGGGAAATTCCATTGCCAGTCATAACATTCGCTTTTAACCATGGCCGGGTTGTTCCAGTCGTAATCCTGCTGGCTGTTCGGCGCAAAGTGGATATCACCGCAGGCGGCCTTGCCCGGCGCGATCTTGTCGTATTGCGTGAAGCGTTTCCATAAATTCGCATCCCCGCTGGTCTTGCTGAAGGTTCTTTCCATGATCGACTCGGCGCGATGTCCATAGGCCTCAAGCATTTCGCCGACATATCTTTCATAAGAGAATCCCATGATGACAAAACGGCGTTTGCTGGCATCTGTGCCTTTCAAGGGTTGGGCATTGCACCAGAAAGCGCCCGGCCCTGCCATGACCGATTCGTAAAAGCCGGCATGAGGAAAACCAAAGAGCCAGACTTCATCAATTTCACTTCTTGCCACGCGCTGTAAGATATTGAACTCGGTGAGGATGGCGTTGTAATTAACTTCCTGAGGCATGTGCGGAGCGACTACGCCGCGCAAAACATTCATGTAGGTTTCGGGAGTATAGACAAAACCGTCCGTCTTGGCGGGAAACTCATGCAGGTCCACGCGCTGCACGATCTGGTAGCGAGCCATGCCCGCGCTGACCTGCATCATATCCAGCATGAAACTGGTGATCAGGTCTGTGGTGCGATGCCATGATTGTTGTTGAGATAAAGTTTGTCCGGTGGCCGGGTCCATGATGGGATCGTACACGATCAGCAGGACTTTGCTTAGTGTGATCTGCGCCGGTTCGGTGGCGCTATCCGGCGGGACTTTGGGTTTGGACGGCGTAAAAAAATTGGAGAACACACTAAAGAAGTTGGTCATAAATTCTCCTTTGTCTTCATCATAAAAAAAGTAGCGCGACATTTATGTCGCTCTACCACAGCAATGCGACATAAATGTCGCGCTACACCTTTTGCTATGGCATATCGGTTGTGAAATAGACCTGTCCGTTGACTGCAAGATATAGAACATGGTTTGCGCCGACTGCCATCGCGTCAATGGGACCGGACGGTATGGAACCAGGAGAACTTGTCTTGGGGCGGTATTGATCCTGCAAGTTGAGAATGCGCGGCGAAAAACGGAAGACGCCCTGCGTGGGAGAATCTACGTCCAGTAAAAGAATGGATTGACCCGGCAGGGCGGTGAACAACATTTGTGTGAAGTGAGCGCCTGCAAACAAGTTGGTATCGCCATACGCAGGAAAGGAATTATTGATATATGGAAGCGGATCTTCACAGCGCGTGGGGGCAGTTTCAATGCGGCTAAATGTACAGGTGGAGAGATGCCCGTCTGCGTGGAGCATGTATAGGTCCGCGCCGCTGACAACGATGTCAATTACATCCTGCTTTTCAGGAGTCTGCCCGCCAAAGAAAAATTGGGGAGGCTTGTTATATATCCCATTGTCGTCGGTGTAGATCCAGACGGCGCTCTTGGAAGAATCCAGCACATACAGAAGTCCGCCATCCATGACAAAGGAAGTAACGCGCCCCCACTGCGACTCTGGAATGGGCAGGGTTGCCGGTATGGGCGGTTGGTCTGGACCACAATATAGTAAATTACCAGAGGCATCAACGCCAAGTATGGTGGCATGTTGCAAATTCACAGCCGGCAGGACGAGGATATCCACGAGCGATCCGACCGTGAAATTATCATAAACACCCTGCTTACAGGTAAAGGTTGTATCAACCTCATAGCCGCCTTTATTCTGGGCGGGAACTGCGCGGATCACTTCCCCGTTGGCCGCGTTGAGCATATATATATCCGACTCACTGGCGGTCATGCGGCTGATCTCGATATCGAGTTTCGTACTGAAGGCGGGATTGAATTGCAAACGGGTAACGCCCAGAAGTTTATCAAGGCTGGCTTCGGCTTCCTGTTGGAGGGTGATGGTCTCTGAAGTTTCATTGTATGACCGGGCAGTTCTCACATTCGTGAGGACATTTTCCCAGGCTTGCCGCTGTTCCAGGGGATCTGTCAATGCAAGCGCCTGCGCCCTGAAACCCTGTGCTGAACTAATATAAGTATCATATTGCTGGCTGCGCCCATAACGGATATAAACCACGCTCATCATGACGACCACCATCAAGGGGATGAGTACAGCCATAAACATCATCATTGCATTGGACGGAACACCCAAAGGCACGGTCGAATCAGAATCAGGCAGGAAACGCGGCATAAATTTTCTGAATTTTTCGCCGAGGGTTGTGGTTGAGCGGCGTGTAAATTGAATTGCGCCGGCGAGCGCTTTCGCGGCCTGACGTGTCTGTATCAATGGTTCACGCACAACTCGTTCACGCCTCTTTCTTAATGCAGGCATGGGATCTTCAACCGCAGGGAACGAGTCAGCGCTGATGGGTTCACTTTCCTCAGGCTGAGTCTGCGCTTGTGCGCGCGGGATGGAAGTTGGATAAGCGCCGGCATTCGGGTTGCGCGGCAATCTGTCCAAAGGATTCCCCTGTGACTTTTCCGGCGCGCGAACTTCTTCGGGCTGTGCGGGAATCGCATACGCCGAGGGTTGGAGCACATGCGCCGATGGCGCGTCAGCGGAGTCCGCTTTCGGGGAAGCGAATGCTTCTTCTTCATGAGACAGGCTGACCGTTAAAGGAGGAGGCGTGACCGTCATCCCCTTTAAAAGATTTAAAACACCTGCGCCTTCCGTCGCCTGGATCAGCACGGCATTCAAGTCTGCGCCGGTTAATGTGATCAGTCGGCGATGCAAGGCATCGGATGAAGACGAATAAACGGCTGAGTCATTCAGGGTGCTATCCCAGGCACTGGGCGCTCGGCCGAAAAAGAGCAGGCGGTCGCCCGCATTTAAAGTTGTTTGAGCGTAATGGATGTTGAGGGTTTGATTAAAGCCAAGCCCCTTGCCGGAAACGGCCGGTTCATGGATATGACGCATTTCCTTTTGACCGAGCCAGGCGTGCATGGGTCCGCATAATGCGAGCGTGCATTGAGTTTCGCGCAGCACGGCCATGGTCAACCAGCCAATGGCGTATTGACCTTTCACGGTCGTGTTCGTATTGCGGCTGAGCAAAGTCTGGTTGACGTTGTCGGCGGCAATCCGCAAGGCGCTGGTTAACGCGCCGGTAGTTTTATAGAAAATATTGGCCGCATCCTGTGCGACCTTTAAATATTCAGATGTGGAAAAAGTGGAAGTGCCGGTTAACAGCAGGTAAACGATCAGTCGGTCTCTTTCGCGTCCGCGGGCTGCAGAGGCTGGAGGTGTAAGCGCAACCAAACCGGGCAGGCTGGCGATCTCCTGTCCATTGATGCGATAGAGCGGGGTGAGGGTAAGGTCAAGAGCCATGTAAGAATAAACCTTGAGTGCGTGTCGGGAAAGAAGTAAAAAGTGAGAAGTCAAAAGTCAAAAGTGAAAACTCATACCTAACCACTTGTCACTATTCACTAATCACTAACATTATAACTGGTAAAATTCGGCGGCTATGAAATATACATTTCACAAAGATTTTTCTGAAATCAATTCGCAGGAATGGAACGACCTGCTCAAAGACTCGGTCAGCGATACTCCTTTTTTACGTTATGAATATCAACGCATCTGGTGGGAGCATCGCGGCGGCGGGGAATGGCAAAATGCCGAATTGGTGCTCGTCACAGCGCGCGAAGATGAAAAATTGATCGGCATCGCGCCGCTTTTTATCGCAGACTATGAAGGGCAGCCTTCGCTTCTATTAATTGGCAGTATCGAAATTTCCGACTATCTTGACCTGATCGTGCGGAAGGATGACCACGCGCGATTCATTTCCGGATTATTCGACTTTCTCGCCTCAACCTTAACCGATAAATGGACGGCTGTCGATTGGTATAACCTTCCCGATTCATCCACCACATTAAACGCCCTTAGAGACGAAGCCTCCACCCGCGGCTGGACCCATCTCGAGGAGATCTATCGTCCCACGCCGCGTATTGCATTGAACGGAAGCTTTGAAGAGTATCTCGCACGCGTGGAAAAGAAACAACGCCACGAGATCCGCCGCAAAATGCGCCGCGCCCAGGAAAGTGACCGCGGTGTGCGCTGGTTCATTTCAGATATGGCGAACGTTGATTCTGAAATTGATGCCTTCATCAGCCTCATGGAACAGGATCAGGGCAAAGCGGGCTTTTTACATGAACCCATGCGAACACAAATGCGGGCAGTCATCCGCACCGCGCAGGAGAACGGCTGGCTCTGGCTGACCTTCCTCGAAGCAGACGGTCAACGGATTGCGGCCGCGCTCAACTTTGACTATAACAACAAATTATGGGGCTATAACGCCGGAGTGGACCGCGCCTACATGGACCTCTCCCCCGGCTGGGTCTTGCTCACTTATATTTTGGAATGGTGCTGTGAGAACAAGAAGACAGAATTCGATTTTATGCGCGGCGATGAAGAATACAAATACCGCTTTGGCGCGGTCAATCAACATGTGATGCGGGTGAGGCTGACGCGCAATTAATCTTGTTTTTTTGGGGTTTTAGATTGACCTGAGTTATTCAGGTGCTTATAATACGCACAGAAATTTTAATTTTCGGCCGTATAACGTCCTAATTGATTTAGGATGTTATACGGCGAGGCTGGACTGTCCATAAGCCGTTATGAGGCCGTCGCATAACTACTAGTTGGGTTGCTAACGAATGCAAGTCTTAAATAGGAGCAAATAAAATGACAGATACTACGGCACTGGCTAACATTGGAGAATTGTCCAAACCTGCTACTGTGTTAGTAGAAAAAGTCTCAGATGCAATAGGTGGAATTTTCAAACCCTGGCAAATTCGTCGAGTTGCGCAAGCTGAAGCAGAAGCCGAGAAAATCAGAGCCGTATCTCAGATTGAAATTTCTAAATTACACCATCGCGCTTTACAGAGATTTGTCGCAGAAGAAGCAAAAAGGCAAAACAATATTGAGGCAATAACAGCAAAAGCATTACCCCAAGTGGACGAAAACGCACAACCTCAAAACATGGAGGATGATTGGATCACTAATTTCTTTGATAAATGCAGATTGATTTCAGATGACGAAATGCAATCTCTATGGTCAAAAGTTTTAGCAGGAGAAGCAAATTCACCAGGCAAGTATTCAAAAAGAACGGTTAATTTTTTGGGTTCACTAGATAAGTCTGATGCTATCTTACTTCAAGCGCTATATAAATTTATTTGGTTTATTGAGGGTGAAGCAACACTACTCATTTATAATTCAGAGGCTGAGATTTACAACAAACATGGCATTGATTTTTCTTCCCTACAACATTTGGATGAAATTGGTTTTTTGACTTTTGAAAGTTTACGTGGTTTTGTCGCTGACAAATTGCAAAAAAATATCAGCACAGTTTATTACGACAAATCAATAAATATCGAATTTGAAAATAAAAATGATTTACCGATTGGAGTTGCAGTATTGTCAAAGATAGGAAAAGAACTTGAGCCTATTTGTAGTTCTAAACCTATTCCAGAGTTTTTCGACTATATAATTGAAGACTGGGCAATTAAGAAAGGGGTAAGAGTTTTTTCACCTATTCTTATTGGTAAACAATAACAGCCAGCCAACAAAGCGTCCCGCATGATCGCCGGGATAATGCCCTAGACGCTGGGGAGTCTGAACGATTTTCAGGCATTTTTCTGGCTTCGAGTTTTCTCTGCTCCCAAGCAGAGTCCACGCCCGCCCCAGCGTCCACTAGCGCAAAGCGTTGGGCTACATCAAAAGGAAAACAAAGTGTCTAACCTTGCCTCTCTTGCGTTCCAAGCTTTCGGTTCAAATAACGCCCCGACCATTGTATTCTTGCACGGCGGGGGCGTCGGTGGGTGGATGTGGCAACCAGTTATCAAACATCTATCGGAATATCACTGCTTAGCCCCAGACCAGCCCGAACACGGCGGCAGCCGCGCAATCGCGCCATTCAGTATTGAACTTGCCGCAGAGAAAGTCACTGAATTGATTCGCGACCAAGCACACGAGGGCAAAGCCTATGTGGTGGGACTATCCGAAGGCGCACAAATCACAGTTCAACTCCTGGCAACCGCGCCCGAACGCGTGGGGAAGGCGATTGTTTCGAGCGCGTTATTAAGACCTGTTAATGGAATGGGTTGGGCAAACTCGCCCTCGTTGCTTGCCTGGATGTATCGCCTCTCAATTCCGCCCTTTATCAACAATGATTGGTGGATTCGATTAAATATGAAATATTCTGCAGGAATTCCTGATGAGTATTATTCGGACTTTAAAAAGAGTTTTCAGGAAACAACCGAATCAGAATTTGTGAATCTAATGATCACAAACCAACGTTTTCGCTTGCCTGCAGGGCTTGAAAAAGCAAACGTTCCCACACTGGCACTTGCAGGGAAAAAAGAATATTCTGCCATGAAACAATCCGTAAGAGATTTGGTTTCTGCCATGCCGACTGCAAAAGGATGCCTAGTAAATTTGGGTAAAAACTCCTCAATGGCAAAGGAACACAACTGGGCTTTAACCGCGCCCGAATTATTTGCTCAAACCTTACGAGCTTGGATCGAAGATAAGCTCCTCCCGTCTGCAATTGAAGATTTACAATTGGATTAAGCCGCCAAATAAAGCAGGCACTAGTCGCTGGGGATTCTGCGCCACCTACGGCAAGCACCTTTCTGGTATTAAGTTTTTTCTGCTCCCAAGCAGAGTCCACGCCCACCCACGTCCGTGAACACAAACCGGCTGGGCAGTTCCTTGCAGAGTAAGGTATCAATGAAAATCAAAAACATCGTCACAGTTTTGCTTGTCGCTTTTATTTTGGTTTCATGTGCGCCAGCGGCTAACATTGTTCCAACTGAAACAGCTGTTCCGACTTTGACTGTCACTCCTATTCCCTCAACTCCTACAACTACGTCAACGCCCGCACCTGAAAATTTAGCAGACGCAAAAGATTTATCAAAATGGGTTGACGATTATGTTCATGCTTACGGCGGTAAAGTGATAGTTAATGGCGCAGAGATGGATGCAAGTCAATTAACCGATGAAATCCGCAAGAACCCGGAAGCATTCACACAAATAAAGAATGTCAATGGCATAGACTCTTCGTTTTTGGCAGTCAACGGCGTACCGTTGGCAATGCAAGGTTCGGATGATCTATGGAAAGATATTGGGTATAAAGATGTATCCCCAGATGGTCTTGAAGTTGGAGCAAGTTTTGCTATTTGGACAGGTGATTACGATAACGATTCCAGATACGGCAAAATATTTGCGGACAATTTCACCATAGCGGCAACAGATGGGGAATTGAGCGACTACGAGTTGATGAAAAAAATACCAAATGACAAGAAACTTACACCGCAAGAAGTTTTGACTTACTATGATTGGACAAATTTCGACAAGGTGATTACTTATTCTAAAGCGAATAATATTCCAATTAGAGCCATGCACTTACTTGACGGTTACACAACTGATAGCGCTCCTCAATGGCTCCAACAAATGTCCGATGATGAGTTACGGGAATATATAAAGCTGCATCTAACCGCCATCTTGACAAGAACTGATTTCAAAGAAGCCAGTGTAGTAAGTGAAGCATTTTACGGCGCAGGAATCCCAGGGAACAACTTCTTTTATGCAAAGCTTGGAGAAAAATTTATTGAAGACACATTTGCCATTGCCCAAGATGTTTCCCCACACACTGCTTTGATATTAAATGACAATATCGTTTATGGATCTCACGGTGAAAATTCCGATGACGGTGTTTGGACTAATTCAGTCATAAATGGAGAATCGAACGCAATTTTCAACTTTGTTAGCAAGAAGGTTTCAAATGGCGTGCCCATCAATGGGGTTGGAATAGAAACACATATTATGGCAAATGATTTTGTATCCAAAGATACCGACGGCACTATCGAAAAATACAAAAAAGACTTAATGGTATTGATGGAGAAATATAAAAATATTGGAGTTGATGTTTACTTCACCGAACTGGATATAAATATCGCTGGATTGCCTTCAGATTTGAGTAATCAACAAAAACAGGAACTTAAGGCGAAAGTTTTCCGTGCAATATTTGAAGCCTGCCTAAATTCCATAAATTGTAAAAGCGTGACAACGTGGGGGTTTTCTGACAAAGCAACATGGATGTTTACTGATGGGTATCCTTACGGAGCAGGCGAATCGCCTTTGCCGCTTGACATAAATTATCAACCAACTATTTCAAATTATGTAATTAAGCAAGTATTATTTGAACATTGGATTCAACCATAAATTGGAGGAACTCAGTCATGAGAAAAATTATTGTGCTTGAACATATCTCCCTTGATGGTGTCATACAAGCCCCAGGCGGGCCAGACGAAGATACCAGCGGCGGCTTCGCGTATGGCGGGTGGATATCGCCACATTCGGACGCGATTCTTGGAACGGCCCTGAGAAGGCAAATGAATCTACCGTTCGACCTGTTGTTGGGGCGCACAACCTTTGAAATTTGGGAGCCGTATTGGCCGCAACATGCGGACGCATGGCCAGGCGTCAACTCGGCGACCAAGTACGTCGCCTCGAATACCAGAACTTCCAGTCAATGGCAGCCGTCCGTGTTTTTAAACGGAGATATTGCGGAAAAAGTCGCCAAGATCAAGGGGCAGCAAGGGCCGGATTTGCATGTTTGGGGAAGTGGGAATCTTCTTCAGACGCTTATCAAGCATGATTTGGTAGATGCATTCTGGCTGATGATATATCCGATAACGTTGGGCGTTGGAAAGCGGTTGTTTGCCGATGGCACGATCCCCGCGGCGTTCAAGGTGACGGAAAGCCAAGTCACCCCGAATGGCGTCATTGTCGTGAATTACGAGCGTGCAGGCGCAATCACAACCGGAAGTTAATGAATATTCGCAATGTCTTGGAATTACATAAAGGTATCTGCAAAGAGAAAAACGGGCTAACACAGCGTCCCGCACGATCACCGGGATAATGCACTGGACGCTGGGGCGCTTCGCGTGGCTTCGAGTTTTTTCTGCTGCCAAGCAGAGTCCACCCCCGGACACCTGTCCACTAGCGCAAACCGTTAGTGCGTTTTCCCGACAAAAAACCGTCTACAAAGAATGGGCAGAGATAAATGGCGGTAATCCTTCACTCATTTTTTGATTTCTGCACATCAGCTCGAAAGTTTTCAAGTTGTAACCAATGCTTTTCTAATGCTTGTTGACCTTTCGCAGTGATCTTGACCTGTGTTTTTGTTTTTTTGCCGACTATTTTTTTGTCGTAACTAATAAGTTTTCCTTCTACAAGTTTTGATAAATGAACCGACAGATTTCCACTTGTCAAACCAGTCAAACGTTGCAAGGCAATGAAATCGGCACTTTCAACTGTGGACAATATAGCCATAATAGCAAGTCTGGCAGGCTCATGGATCAATTTGTCCAATCCTGCGATTTCTTCAAATACGTTACTCATCTTTAACCTCTTCGATGGGTAATGATTTTACAAAGAAAATATGCCACATCACACCTTGCAAAACCATGAGCGCCCCAACAAACATTGTGACGCCGATCATGGTTGTTCTCACTCCCAAAATATCCCACCAATTTTTTCCAAAATACAAAGGTGCAATACTCACGAAAATTATACAAATTGACAAAACAAGCCTGACAGTAGTAAATTTGTTTAATGGCAATCTCACCATTGGTTTGTCGAGCAGAAATATTAAAGCGAATAGCAATCCAATAAGATTGACGCGCAAATTAAAGGAGACATCCGCCCAAAACGCAACAATTGCAAATAGCCCCCAAACGCATTGCGCTATCCAATACAGACGGCGTTTGGCAAGGATCGGTTTTACTTCACCAAAAAAGTTCTTGTAATATTGGTCAACGGCTAAAGACAAGAGCAAAGTACCAAGTATCAAGACTATTGGCAAAGAAAAATTCTTTATAGGGTATTGAGCGATATTTGCCCAAAGGCTTGTCAGAAAGAGACCTAACCCCAACGGTACTGCATTCAGTCCGTGTAATGCCGAGTAATTTTCAGATATAAATTTCGTCTGGGAAGTGGATTTCATAAGGCACTCCTTTGCTTGAAAAACAAATCACTTTGAAACACAAACCTATTTATATTATAAGCATAATTTTTGATATGTCAAGGACCTTAAACTCAATCTTCATATCTGCAAATCGAAACACACCTGTCACAAACCGAACATCTCGCAAAACTATGGCCCGTTTCTATTATTTACTAACCGCCTTCGAGAATCAAATCCACGCTGAAAAATGCGCCTCGTTCTTTCACGGGAAAAACTTCTCTTTAACTTCCGGTATGATTTTTCATTGTGATTCCTGGGTTTCATCCTCGGACGGTAATAAACTTTTTTGGGTAACAACTGAACCTGAAGGAGTAAGCCTTAAGTCCCAGCCAAAACATTGGCTCCAAAATTCCGAGCAACTTGACGAAATCGCCGCACTTTTATATCAGTCACTGACCCACATGGAACTTTTTTCCTGCGCAATCGTTGGCTGGGAAGTTGCAGACCTGTTTTTGCCAGACGTAACATGCGGCCGGTCAGACATGCGAATTGATCCATCTTCGTTTGGCGTTCCAGGTTGGAGCGGACTGGTCATTGCAAAATCCCTGGTGTCTTCCGTTGAAAACAAACAAGTATTTCAGCCTTTTTGCGAAGGCTACGTTTGGCAGCCATATCGCACATTATCCATCAGCGGCTGGTAGGTCATGCCTTTAGTCTGTCTTTCATGATTTTTATCCAGGGGATGGGTAAGGGTTGGCACTATACATTCCATCCAAAGAACGTAGAATATATTGGCTTATGTAAATTGTACGATCCCATGTTCGGGATTATGATAAAGCCAACAAAGGAGTTTTTCATGCGAGATTTAACGAACGAAATCCTTGAACTGATCCGCCGCACATCATCCAGCCTGCCGCCGGATGTGGAAAAGAGATTGCGCGAATCGATCGAAAAAGAAAAACCCGGTTCATCCGCACGCGGAGCCTTGGAGACCATTCTCAAGAATGTTGAACTCTCCCGGGCACAGTCCACGCCCATTTGCCAGGACACCGGCACGCCGATCTTCAATGTCCACTATCCGGTGGGCGTGTCCACGATCAAACTCAAAGCGCAGATCCGTTCTGCTTTGGCCGAGGCCACCAAACGGTCCTATATGAGACCGAATGCCGTAGATGCCATCTATGACAAGAACACCGGCAACAATCTCGGCGGCGATGATTTCCCTTATATCCATTTTGAAGAAAAAGAAGGCGATGAGCTTATCATCGAGTTGATGCTCAAAGGGGGCGGATGTGAGAACGTGGGGCGTCAATATTCATTGCCCGATAACACCCTCGGCGCGGGGCGTGACCTGGCAGGGGTGCGCAAAGTGGTATTAGACGCCGTCCAGAAAGCGCAGGGGCAGGGCTGCGCGCCCGGAATTTTGGGCGTGGCCATCGGCGGCGACAGAGGCTCGTCTTATATCAAATCAAAGGAAGTGCTGCTTAGTGAAATGGGCACGCGCAATACAGACCCAAAGATCGCCGAGTTGGAAGAACAACTGACGAGTGAAGCAAATCAAATGGGCATTGGTCCAATGGGCTTCGGCGGCGCGACCACTGTGCTGGATACGAAGATCGTCGGCTTGAGCCGTTTGCCCGCTTCATACTTCGTTTCTGTTTCATACATGTGCTGGGCATATCGCCGCCGCAAGATGACGGTGAAGGGCGAAGAAGTCATTTACGATTAACGATTTTCGATTGACGATTGGTGGTCGAGTATCGAGGCCAGCGTTGATCAAAGGATAAAACATGAAACAACTAAACACTCCCATCAGTGATGAAGCCATCCGCGATCTGAAAGTCGGGGATTCTGTTTTACTTTCCGGCACGATGGTGACCGGGCGCGATGCCGCACATAAATGGATGATCGAAACTTTTGTGAAGAAGACCCGCCCCGCTCAGGGCGATGATATGCAAGTCTATGAAGAATTGAAGAAGCTCTTGAACGGCTCCGTCATTTACCATTGCGGACCTGTCGTCTCCGGGCTGGATACTAAGGAATATAAATTCGTCGCAGCCGGGCCGACCACTTCCATCCGCGAAGAACCGTATCAGGCCGATGTGATGAAACATTTCAACATCAAAGGCGTGATCGGCAAAGGCGGCATGGGCGCAAAAACCTTGAAGGGCTGCGAAGAAACACCCGGCGTATATCTCCATGCCATTGGCGGCGCGGCCTCATACATCGCGCAGACCGTGACGAAAGTATATGGAGTCTTCAAATTGGAATTCGGCGTGCCTGAGGCCTTGTGGGTCGTCGAGGTGAGGGATTTTCCCGTTGTAGTCACCATGGATTCACACGGCGGAAGTCTGCATTCAGTGGTGGAAGAATCTTCAAAGAAAGTTTTGGAAGACCTTCTGGCGAAATAAAGCGTAAAGACGTTTATAAAACGGGATCGCCGCAAGCGGCAATCCCGTTTTGATTTAAATGCGCGCGACCTTTGATAAGGACTGATATATAATAAACATCATGCCCAACCGCCTGCGCCGACTCCTTGCCCCCCCCATCTTTGAGAACGAGGAAAAAACGCGAGTCTCGCAGTTCATGATCAACTTTTCATGGATCGCAATAGGCATAATCCTTTTGCTGGTCATATCCCGGTTTGCATTACGAACAGATGCAACCATTATCCCCGCGCTCACTCTCTTATCCATTATTCTGCTCCTGCTGATCATGCAAGATCTCGTCAAGCGGGGACGTGTATACGCCGGAAGCATTGTTGTCATATTCGGTTTGTGGGGAACGATGACTTATCTCGCGTGGCGGGCAGACGGCCTGCGCGATGCGGCTATCATCGCTTATTTTGTCATTATCATCTTTTGCAGTCTTTTGACGGGCTGGCGCACCACATCGGTCGTGACCGTGATGACCATCATTTCGATATGGGTATTTGCCATCCTGGAAAAACAAGGCATACGCATTTCACATGTGGATGATCCGATCAGTTTTGCGGGGGACCTAACCGGCATTCTTATCCTCGTTTGGGCACTGATCTACATGCTGATATCAGGCTGGTCGAAATCTTTACGGTCCGCCCGGCTTGAATTGATGGAACGTCTCAGGGTGGAAGA
Source organism: Chloroflexota bacterium (assembly GCA_016219545.1). Classification (GTDB taxonomy): domain Bacteria; phylum Chloroflexota; class Anaerolineae; order Anaerolineales; family Villigracilaceae; genus Villigracilis. The sequence goes on from JACRMH010000015.1 coordinate 24,490, forward strand.
GAAATTGCAGAGTCAGGCGGTTTATCTCAACGCCCTGAATGAAACCGCTTTAGGTCTGCTCAATCGTTTTGAACTTCGTCCGCTCCTTGAATCCATCCTCATCCAGTCCTGCGGATTAATTGATACGGACCACGGCCTGATCGAAATGGTATTACCGGACGGGTCCGCGCTGCGACAGGAACTGGGTTGCGGGGTCCTCGCCAAATATGACGGGGCGATCACATTGAGGGATGAAGGTGTCACAGGCACTGTTTGGAACAGCGGGAAATATCTGGTCGTGGATGATTATCGTGCCTGGGATAAAAGACTGCCCGATTTTATTGACGCAGGCATCTGCGCGGTTTTGGCTGTGCCTCTCATCGTGAGGGAAACTGTCATTGGTGTGCTGGCAGTTTCCTACATCGAAGAGAAGCGGAACTTTACCCAGGAGCAGGTCAATTTCATGGAGCGCTTTGCATCGCTGGCCGCACTCGCCATTGACAATGTCCAGCTCTATGAACAGGCACAACAAGAGATCCGCGAGCGGAGCACGGTTGAAGCTGCCTTGCGCCTCAGCGAAGATAAATTTAGAAAGGTCTTCAACAACAGCAATATCGCCGTTGCCATCGCCACATTGGAAGACGGGACATTCCTCGAAGCCAATGCCGCCTTCTGGGAATTAAGCGGGCTTCGACCGGAACTGGCCATTGGGCATAACACAGTGGAATTGAATATGTGGGAAGGACCCAGGTCACGGAAGGAATTCGTGCAGGAACTGTTGGAAAAACGTTCATTGCAAAATGTTAAAGTTGGATTCCCAAACAAAATTTCACTGGGATTTTATGAATTGATCCAAATTGAAGAACAAACTTGCATCCTCTGCATGTTCTATGACATCACGGAACAACAGGAAATGGAGAATGCGCTCAAGACTAGCGATGCCCGCACACGCGCCATCCTTGCATCCATCCCTGATATGATCTTTGAAATTTCGAAGGATGGAACCTTCCTGGACCTTTTGGCTTCGTCAGAGATTTCGCCGACCATGCCACCTTCACAATTCATCGGAAAAAACCTCAAAGAACTCTTCCCGCCAACCATTGCCCGGCAGTCCATATTTGCGCTTGACCGCGCCATTGCCACACAACAGATCCATGCCTTTGAATATGGGTTGCCGCCCGGGGAGGAAGTGCAGTTTTTTGAAGCGCGCGTCGCAGCCATATCTTCCGAGTCGGCCATGATCATGGTGCGCGAGATCAGTCAGCGCAAATGGATCGAAAGCGAGCGCGAGAAACTCATCAGGGAATTGGAAGATATCAACGCGGAGTTGGAACGATTCACCTACACAGTTTCCCATGACCTTAAATCCCCGTTGATCACCATTAAAGGGTTCCTGGGATTTCTCGAACAGGATGCCGCCAGCGGAAACATGGTCCGTTTGAAATCGGATGTCAAGCGGATCGGGGATGCCACCGACAAAATGCAGTTGCTCCTGAACGAACTGCTTGAATTATCGCGCGTCGGCAGGTTGACGAATCCATCCCAGACGATCAACTTCAAGGAACTTGCGCGCGAGATGGTTGACCTTTTATATGGGCGCCTGCACCAAAGGGAGATCCAGGTGCATATTCAATCCAACCTTCCGCCTGTATTTGGAGACCGCCAGCGTCTAAACGAAGCGCTCCAAAACCTGATAGACAATGCCGCAAAATTCATGGGAGACCAGCCCAACCCACGCATCGAGATCGGTCAAAGCGGATTTGAAAACAACATGCCGATCTTCTTCGTCAAAGATAACGGTGTGGGCATTGACCCCATCCATCAAGAACGTATCTTTGGATTCTTCAACAAGTTGGATGCAAAATCCGAAGGCACCGGAATTGGTCTCACTCTCGTCAAGAGGATCATCGAGATCCATGGGGGCAGGATCTGGGTCGAGAGCGAAATGGGAAAGGGTGCCGCCTTCTTCTTCACGCTTCCCACCGGACCGAAATCCTGATCCTGTTTCGACATCATTCTCACACCTTTCACTTGGGGGTATACTTTCGGCTGCAATTCATCCAAAGAGGAGATAAATCATGAAACGAGCCGTCAGTATCAGCATTGGTTCATCCAAACGCAACAAGGCAGTTGAAGTCACTTTATTGGGCGAGAAAGTCAGCATCGAACGCATCGGCACGGATGGGGATATGGAAGCCGCCGCACAAAAATACAAGGAACTCGATGGAACAGTGGATGCCTTTGGTGTCGGCGGCGCAGACTTGGGAGCACAAGCTGCCGGAAAATGGTATCCCTTATATTCAGTAGCCCCCATGGTACGGTTCGTGAAAAAGACCCCGCTGGTGGATGGCGGCGGATTAAAGAATACTCTCGAAAATAAGGCCCCCGCATTTTTAGACGCAAAGATTGCCGATTACATCAACTCACGCGGACGCAAAGTCCTCGTCACTGTAGGTGTGGACCGTTGGGGACTCTCCCAAGCCTTCGCCGATGCCAATTACGAAACCGTTTTTGGCGACCTAATGTTCGGTCTGGATATCCCAATTGCTATTCATAAGATCAACCAGCTTAAGACATTGGCCGCAATACTTATGCCGATTGCCGGCCGCCTGCCCTTTGAGTGGATCTACCCCACAGGCGAGAAGCAGGAAAAGCGCACACCCAAATGGGGAAAATATTATGCATGGGCGACTGTCATCGCCGGCGACTGTCATTACATCAAACGTTATATGCCCGATGATCTGACAGGCAAGGTGATCGTTACGAATACCACCACCCCTGAAGATGTAGCTCAATTCAAGAAAGCCGGCGTGAAATATCTCATCACAACCACTCCTGTCCTCGAAGGCCGCTCCTTTGGCACGAACATGATGGAAGCCGCGATTGTGGCCATTGCCGGAAAGGGACGTCCGCTGACCTGGCCTGAATTAACCGAGATGCTCGATAAACTTCACTTCGAACCGCAATTACAGGAGTTGAATTAAACATGGATGCGATCGTAACTGCTGGCGGGATTCCTCAACCCGGCGAACCTTTATATCCCTTCTCAAATGGCAGTTCCAAAGCGCTGATCGATGTTGCCGGAAAGCCGATGGTGCAATGGGTATTGGATGCTCTGGGCCAATCCAAAAGCGTGGACAATGTCATTCTGATCGGCGTCTCCCCCAAGAGCGGACTGACCTGCGCCAAGCCCATTCATTACATCTCAAATCAGGGACGCATGTTGGCAAATATTGTCGCAGGCGTGAATAAAGCCATTGAGTTAAAGAAAAAGACTGAATATGTTCTGATCGTCTCTTCCGACATCCCCGCCCTCAAAGGCGGGATGGTGGATTGGCTGGTGGATACCGCCATGCAAACGAAGGATGAACTTTACTATGGTGTCTGTCCGCGGGAAATAATGGAAGCGCGTTTCCCAGAATCCAAACGCACTTACACAAAATTTCAAGACATACAAGTCTGCGGCGCGGATATAAACGTGATCCATGTAAACCAGGCGACAACCCACCTTGATCTATGGGAACGGCTGATCGGCAATCGCAAGAACCCTCTCCGTCAGGCAATGGTCATTGGTTTGGATATAGCCTATAAATATATGACCCACCAGTTCACTTTGCAGGGGTTGGTGGATAAAGCATCAGCGAGGATCGGCATCAAAGGCAGAGCCATACTCTGGTCACAGGCTGAACCGTGCATGGATGTGGATAAACCCCACCAATTGGAGATCATGCGCGAAGACCTGGCGCGTCAAAAGAAGAAAGCCGCCGCCGCAGAAAAAAGAGCACAGAAAAAAGCGGTCACAGCAAAATGAGTTTTCGTTCCCTCCTTGAATTGGACGCCCGGCTCTCCGACAGATTACGTGTTGCCGAAAAGCCGGGCGCATTGCGTAACGTCGCCGCCTTCTTTGCCCACTCCGGCGACTCTTGGTTTTGGTTCGCGGCGCTTATCATTGCATGGTTTTTCAGTAACTCCACGTGGAAGCATTGGGAAGTGGTTGAGTTCTTCGGCATGTTGGGGTTGGCGGGCGTTGTACTGGCGATAAAATTCATGGTGCGCCGCGAAAGACCGCAAGGCGAATGGGGCGGGATCTATCGCAACACAGACCCGCATTCGTTTCCATCTGGACATGCCGCCCGCGCATTTTTGATCGCAGTCGTTGGGACGCTTCTTGCTCCGCCCTGGCTTGCTGCTGTACTTTGGGTTTGGGCGCCGCTGGTATCTTTGGCGCGCGTGGCAATGGGCGTACATTATCTTTCAGATATTATTGCCGGCGCAGTTTTAGGAAGTGTCGTCGGGGTGATCGGCTTACAGATATATCCGCCCATGGTGGTTTGGCTTGAAGGTGTGATCGGTTTCCTGCTATGGTAAAAGGTTACAGAATCTTTCCCAACTCAGGGACCAACGGAGGCAAGTCATTCTGGATGGTATCCCACATCAGTTTTTCATCAACTTTAAAATAAACGTGAACAATACGGTTACGCATGGCGCGCATAAGGCTCCACGGAATCGTTGAATATTTTTCTTCGATCTCTTCGGGGATTTGATTTGCCGCCTCACCAATAATTATGAAATTCATTTCGACTGCGCGAATGGCTTTGTCATCATCCTTAAAGGTTTCGTAATCCATATTATGGGTAAACCTCTGGATTTCAGCGATTGCGTCCAGAATATCTCGTATGCGATCCTGCCAACCTCTAGGCGACACGAATTAATTCCCCCATAATGCGTTCTTTTATATAAGGCTTCAAGCTATCCAGAGTTCCCAAATCCACAGAACAGCCAAGCAATTTTTCAAGATAATCCTGCAAAGCAAACAAGCCAAAGTAACCAACAGGGCGGTTAAACTCGACGAGCAAATCCACATCAGATGTGGGAACATCTTCATTCCGCGCCACCGAGCCAAATAACAACAAAGACTTTACACCGAATTGTTTTGTCAACTCGACGTTTTTTTGTTGCAAGGCTTGTAGAACCATATCTTGTTTCGTCATATTTCAATTATAACCTTCAACCTGTCCACATATTTACTCATACACTAAATCAACCGGTCGCCTTCCACGGTGACCGAATCCTGCCGGTAATGACAACCTTTACTTTGACGGTTATGCCGCGCAGCTTGCGCCACAATGAGGGCAACTTCCACCGCATTGCGCAGACCGATCAACTCATCGTTAATTTTTGTGGACAGATAAAAAGTCTCGATCTCGTTCCACAAGTGACGCAGTTCCCGAATGGCGCGTGAGAGTCTTTCCGCACTGCGCACCAGCCCTACATAATGCCACATGATATTTTTAATCGTTTGCATGTCACCCTGGATCAACGCGGGGTCTGCATCTGCTGTGAGGGCACTTTCATCCCACGGCGGGACATCCTCCCGCTTCAATATTTTCCTGGGCAGGTTTCTTGCAAGCCTTTCTTGAATCTGACGCGCCGCGCGGTCTCCCCATACCAACCCTTCAAGCAATGATGTGGAGGCCAGCCGGTTCGCGCCATGTAATCCTGTACAACTAACTTCTCCAATGGCATACAAATTCTCAATGCTGGAATGTCCCCATTCATCCACCCAAACACCGCCGCAGGAATAATGCGCGGCAGGCACAACCGGGATCGGTTCACGCGTAATATCAATGCCCACTTTTTTACAGGTCGAATAAATATTCGGGAAACGCTGTCGAATGGACTCTGCATCCATGTGCGAGGCAATATCCAGAAGCACATGTGAATAGCCCTTCGTTTCCATTTGATGATGAATGGCACGAGCCACAATGTCACGCGGGGCAAGGTCCTTCCACTGCGGGGAATAATCCTCCATGAAAGCGCGTCCCTGAGGGGTGAGCAAAGTACCGCCTTCACCGCGAACAGCCTCCGAAATGAGAAATCCTTCCGCGCCGGGAACAGCCAGCGCAGTGGGATGGAATTGAATATACTCCGCATTAATTATGCGCGCGCCTGCGCGGTTCGCCATGGCGAGTCCGTCACCGCGCGCGCCGTGCGGATTGGTGGTGTTGCGGAAGATACGTCCCAGCCCGCCGGTGGCCAGGATCGTTTTTGTCGCCAGTGTGCGATGCACGGCATGTCCATTTCCATCAAAGACATAAGCGCCATAGCAAATGACCGGCTGGTAGGCAGTCAACGGGTCACGCGCATGATGCGGATGGGTGATCAAGTCCACGGCAGTAGCATTTGTGAACCATTCGATATTCGGTTTCTTTTTAAGTGCGGCGATCAATGCCTTGCTGATGGCTGCGCCTGTCCCATCGCCCACATGCAGAATGCGCCTCACTGAATGAGCAGCCTCTTGTCCATAGGCAAGCTTGCCCGGGCCGTCTTCATCGAATTGAACGCCGGATGTTCTTACTAAAATTTCCTGCAACAAGCGCGGACCTTCGTCCGCAAGGATGCGCGCCGCAGACGGTAAACTCGCGCCTGCGCCAGCTTCCAAAATATCCTTGACTAGCAAGTCGGCAGTGTCGCCAGGTCCGCGATGAATGATGCCGCCCTGCGCCCAATACGTATTGGACTCATGCGCATCTGGGTCACGCGTAATGATCGTGATGCGCAGTTTGGGGTTTTCCGCCAAACGCAAGGCAGCCGTTGCTCCCGCAATTCCAGTGCCGATAATGAGTACGTCAGTTTGGATCATGATTTCAATGCACCTTTTCAAAACCTTTTGCCACAGAGCCACAGAGTTCGCTGAGAAAAAATCTCTGCACTCTCTGTGGCTCCGCGATGAATTTTATCCAATCGATATCATTCTTTGCACGGCTTGATACGCCCGCACCCGGATTTCTTCCGGTACTTCGACCACATAACGGATTTGCTTCAACGCTTCAAGCGTATCTTCCATGGTGATCGTATTCATGTGCGGACAGCGCACGGAGCAAAGCCTGAGCATTTCCTTATCCGGGTTTGCGGCGGCGATATTATCACCCATTGAACATTCGGTCAGGATCAAATAATGTGGAGCCTTGGTCTCTTTCACATAGCGGATCATCGCTGTGGTGCTGGCTGAAAAATCGGAAGCCGCAACCACTTCGGGACTGCATTCAGGGTGAGCCAGGATCACCACATCCGGGAATTGTTCGCGGACATTCTTAATATCCTGCACAGTGAATTTTTCATGCACTTCGCAGCGTCCGTTCCAGCCGATCATTTGATAATCCAGCGTGGTATCAAATTGCAATCCGCCAACGCCTTTGGATGGGAAGACAATATGTTTTCCGGTTTCACGCGCCACATTGCCGGCCAGATATTCATCCGGCAAAAAGATGATCGTATCGGACTTAAGTGATTCAACCACGGCAACTGCATTGCCCGATGTGCAGCAAATATCAGACTCAGCTTTTACATCCGCATAGGTGTTGACATAAGTCACCACGGGCACGCCTGGAAATTTTCGTTTCAACGCGCGTACGTCTTCCGCAGTGATGCTGGCCGCCAGCGAACATCCCGCTTTTGAGGATGGGATCAAAACAGTTTTCGTTGGGTTCAAGATCTTCGCGGTCTCTGCCATGAACTTCACACCGCAAAAGACAATGATGTCCTTGTCAGTCTCTGCGGCCTTGCGGCTGAGTTCCAGCGAGTCGCCCACAAAATCGGGGATCGAATAATACAGTGCAGGCTCCATGTAATTGTGCCCGAGGATGACCGCGTTCTTTTCTTTTTTTAATTTATTGATCTCAACCGCGATCTCGGCCTTGATGCGCAATTCCACATCTGGAACCACGCGCTCCAGTTTTTGTTTCATCATTTGATACATTTCTTCAGTATTCATTTTTTATTTTATCCATTTTAAACTTACATCAAATACTTTCGCCGAGTGCGTCAGCGCGCCCGAGGAAATATAGTCTACACCTGTTTCAGCGATTTTCCGCACGGTTTCAAGAGTGACATTACCTGAAGCTTCCAGCTTTGCTCGTCCATTGTTTAATTGAACGGCTTCCCTCATCATCTCATTCGACATGTTGTCCAGCAGGATTCTTTCGACTCCCAAACTGAGCGCGACCTTAACATCGTCCACGCTTCTCGCTTCGACCTCGATCTGGATCCCGTTTGCTGAGGCTTTTGCCCGGCGGACAGCTTCTGCGATGCCGCCCGCGAAGTCAATATGATTATCCTTGATGAGGATCATGTCATACAACCCAATGCGGTGATTCTCTCCGCCTCCGCGCAGCACGGACAGTTTATCTGCGGCGCGAAGTCCCGGCGCTGTCTTGCGCGTGTCGAGGATGACGGCTTTTGTCCCGGCAACCGCATCCACAAATTGACGAGTAAGCGTGGCAATGCCAGACATGCGGCCAAGAAAGTTGAGCGCGGTGCGTTCGCCGGTTAACAAGGCGCGCGCCGGGCCGGAGATCGTCGCCAACAATTGACGATCCTGCACGAGTTCACCTTCGCCGACCTGCACTGTAAAGGCGACGCGACTGTCAACGAGACTGAAGCAGGCTTCGGCTACGTCGAGACCGGCGATGATTCCATTTTGTTTGGCGATGATCTGTCCACGCATGGTCGCATCCACAGGGACGATGCTATCGGTTGTCACATCGCCTGTGCCTATATCTTCCGCTAACGCACGTTGAATTGAGTCGATGATTTCAGGGGCAATATTTATCATGATGTTTAAAATTCCTAATGTCGTTGCGAGGAGGGCGCTTGTTCTTCTCGACGAAGCAATCTCCCATTATCACGAGGCTGCTTCGGCTAAGTACACGAGCGCCTCGCAGCGACATGGTTCACTTATGCAATGAATGGATTGAAATTCGTGTCCTTGTCGTAGTAGTCTTCGCTCTCGGCGCGTTTCAAAAATGCGACCACAGCATAGGTGACCGGGGTCATCACGGCCTCGATGAGACATTTGAAAATATAGTTGGTGACGATGAGAGTCCAGAACAATTCAGCGGGGAAAACTTTGAAGAGAATGGCAATCGCCACAAAAGCAACTGAGTCAACCAATTCGCCGATGAGGGTGCTGCCGATGGTGCGCATCCACAACCATTTGCCCTGCGTGAGGATCTTCATCTTCGCAAGTGTGAATGAATTTGAAAACTCACCCGACCAATAGCCCGCGAGGCTGGCAATGACAATGCCGCCGCTGCTCATGCTCCCAAGAATGGCGAGATAGGCCGCATCGCCTGCGTAGTCCTGCCACATGGATTCGCCGGGCAGGGCTTTCACCGCCCAAAATGCGAGTGCGCTCAATACAAGGCAGGCAAAGCCGGTCCAGATCACCTTGCGCGAATTTTTGTATCCATACACTTCGGTAAGGATATCGCCGAAGATGTAACCGAGCGGGAACAGGATCGTGCCGGCATCAAATGCAGCGTGAACGCCAATGAGATTGAATCCAAGGTCAATGATCTTGGCCGAAGATGCGATATTGCTGACGACGAGCGTCGTTACAAAAAGTGCCGTGATGGTATTGAGATGTTTATATTGTTGCATGCGGAGAACCTCTAAGTTGGTTTGGGTCATGGGGAGATTCTACTTGATTTTAGTAGGTCACGCTTCCAGCGTGACAATAATAATTCACAAAAAATGTCACGTCAAAGACGTGACCTACGGAGAATTTCTGGGCCGCACAAATCCCCCGCTGACATCCCATATCTCGGCCTGTTCCACGAACTCCGGCGTGAAGAGACTCAAATCTGTCGTGGTGAATAGCACCTGTTCGCTTTTGCTGACATATTTCAGCAAGTCGGCGCGACGGTTCGTATCCAACTCCGCCATCACTTCGTCGAGCAGGATCACAGGCCATTCGCCGGTGCGTTCATGCATCCATTCCACTTCGGCGAGTTTGAGCGCGAGCAGGGTCGTGCGCATCTGTCCGCGCGAACCGTAATCGCTGACATCCGCCTTGTTGATGATGAACCGCAGGTCATCGCGGTGCGGGCCGATGGTGGTCACGCCGCGCGAGATCTCTTCATAGCGGATGGAGTTCAACCGCTCCAGGAATCCCTTTTGAATTTCATCCAACTTCAAGGCCGAGCGGTCAATGGGCGTATCGAGTTTCAGTCCCAATTGCATCTCAGGCTTCGGGAGCGGATCGTAAGCAGGCTCATAGGCAAGACGAAGCCACTCGGTCCCGCGAGTCAACTCGTGATGGATGTTGGATGCGAATCTTTCGATCTCTTGAACTGCGTGGATGCGCCACAGAATAATTTGCGCGCCAAGCTGCGCCAGCGTTTCATCCCAGACTTTGAGCTGCTTCGTGTCTCCCCCGCGCTCGTTCAACGCTTTGAGAAGTGCATTGCGCTGTGTGAGCACATGATGATATTCACTTAATGTGCGCGCATAAGAAGGGACAGTTTGCGCCAGTGCGAGGTTAAGATAACGCCGGCGTTCATCGGGCGCGCCTTCGATGATCTGCGACATCTGCGGAACAAAGATGACCGCGTTGAAATTTCCCATCACCTCACTGGCTTGCTTCTTGACCCCGTTTTGTAAAATCTCCTTACGCAGGCGCTGACCGTTGACTCCAGTGGGCTCAAGGATCAGGCGCACCTCAAGGTGTTGTTTGGCTCTATTGCTTTGATAATCCGCCACAAGACGAGTCACTGCCAGCGGATTCTGTGCCTCATCGAAATTGACGATCTGCCGATCTACATGAGTTTGGACCGAAGTGAATGCGGCCAAGAAATAAACCGCTTCCAACACGCTGGTCTTGCCTTGCGCGTTACCGCCCACCAGCACAATGGTCTTGCGCGGAAGTTCCACGTCCAAACGGGTGAGGCGGCGAAAGTTGGTGAGCGATAAATGCTTTAAATGCATGGGGCAGGTTACAGGTTGAAGGTTAAAGGTTGAAAGTTAAAGAATGAGTTCCAATTCAATTTCATCACGCAGGGGAATATTATTTTGTCCCATCAATGGAATGGATGGTTTGATCTTTCGGGCTTTGGTTATGGCTCCGCGATGAAGGGCAGTCAGTTCAAATCCGCGCCGCTGGTAAAAGCCAAGAGCGTGCAAATTATCATTCGTGGCGATCAGGAACACGCGGCGGCATTTCTTTTCTTTTGCTTCGCTCAGAATTTCATTGATAAGCGCTGTACCAATACCTTTCCCTTCGTTCAAACTATCCAAAGATATGATCTCACATTCTTCGCCTTGTATCATGAAGGTTATTACGCCCAGCCAATCGTCAAAGATAAAACCATCCACTTCATCATATTGAATGATCTGATCGTGCACTACGATGAAGTCCGCACCCCATTGTGCCATCCAAAAATCGCGCAAACGGGGCAGGTCATCTTTAGTGAGGCGATGGATGGGATCATGCAAGGCTTAGTCCAGCGGTATTTCGCTGTCATCCTTCGGCGTCCAGACTTTGGTTGCGAGGTCCGTGAAGATCACGCCATTGAGATGGTCTATCTCATGCTGGAAAATACGCGCCGTCCAACCGTCCACTTTCAACTTGACCAACTTGCCGTGACGGTTCAAGGCCTTCACTTGCAAAGCCTCGTGCCGCTCCACTTCGCCGATCAAACCGGGAACCGAGAGACAACCCTCTATGCCGAAAATTGTTTCCTCCGAGGCTTTGACGATCTCCGGGTTGATGATGACGAATAATTTCTTTTTCCTGGGTTTTGCTTCCGGGTCTTCTTCCTCTTCTTCATCCTCGCCTTCCGCATATTCGATGACGGCCAGTTGCAGAGGGACGTTAACTTGCGGCGCGGCGAGCCCCACGCCGGGAGCATCGCGCATGGTCTCGATCATATCGTCTATCAAGGTTTGCAGATCTTGATCGAATTTTGTGACCGGTTTTGCTTTGCGGCGCAGGACTGCGGCCGGCAAAGTTACGATTTTTCTTAAAGCCATGTTTCTTTCCTCACTTCTAAATAATAGATCTCTTGCAAAAGTCAAATTGCAGAGCTGTCGAAAGCGGACGTTCTCTAACGTCCGCTACACAAAACATAATTTTTCTGTGTAGTAGTGCGCTCTCTAGCGCACTTATGCAAGAGGTCTAATAAAGGGTTGAACTACTTTACAACCATTTTATCCTTCTTCATAATGATCCTGACCATGATCGCTCAAAGGAGGCGGGTCCAACGACCCGTCCAGAACGCCGGGATTCTTCATCGAGTCATCTTCAACAGGGGCGCTGACGGGCGCATCGAATTCAGACAGGTTTTCATGATAGGCCGCGAGCCAGGTGGCCATGCGTTCACGTTCAACATTGGCCGCATCTTCGCCCTTTCTTGCAATGCGCGCCATGCGGCGGCGGTTAATATCCGCCTGCACGCCGGCTGGGTCAAGCACATCTTCAAAGGCCAATTTTGTACCGCCTACTGTAATATGGACAGTCCCATAATTCAGCAAATATCCCATCACACCAATGCGCTCATATTCCGTGCTGAGGATGTTTTCGATCTGGGCAGAGCGGCGCTCTTCGGTCCCGAACGGCGTCCTATCCATATCTACGATCTCCTCAGGCGTAACCTTGAAGATATCATTGTCCCAGTCAACAAATTCCCACAGCATCCAACCCAGAATGGGTAACATGAGAAACAGAAGAAGGACAATGGATGTATCCAATTTAAATCCGCCGGCGGCCAATGGTTTAAAAACAGTATTGTTGGGTGTTAGATAAAGATAGCGAAGACGGAATCCGATCAAAATAAACACACCAAACAGGAACATCAACGGACGTCCCAACTGTTGCAGGAGTACATACCAATGTTTTCGGTATGTAACCGTCCCGCCATCTTCCACGCGCAATTTGAACATATTGGCTAATACGATGCGCAGCACTGATTTTTTCTGAACATTCTTATCCACCATCGCAACAGGAGGCAGCTCATCTGCCTGCGGTATCGGTTTCGCAGGACGACCAAGTTTAACAAGAAGGGCGTTCGTCATGGCCACTTTTTGCGCTTGAGTCCCCGCGCCTTTGGTGCGGTCCCAATATTCGCGGATCATATCTGCAGCCTGGTTGGGATGATCCACATACTCAAAACGGATGCTTCCGACAAAAGTACGCACAGCTACGTTGCCATAATCCAATGCGCGTCCGATAGCGTCCGTTTCCACATTGACGGCCAGGATCGTTGAAAGCGGCACTTCCTGGCGGCTGTCGTAGATACCGATCACACGCTCCACCCAAACCACGCGCTGATTCGTCACAATGTAATAATCATTGCTCCAGTCAACGGCCCGCCAGATGGCCCATAAAATATCGGCGACCAAACCCATCCCGCCGATCAGATAGGCGACGGTTGAACCTGATGCCCACGTCCACATGAGGATCAGGATCGGGGCAAAGAGCAAAAGCAGGGGAGCCACCAGTGTTTGATACAAACGGATGCGATGCCGGCGTGCCAGAAAATACACAACCTCTTTGGGTCCGAGCCATTTGAACCGCAAGGCACGCGCCAGTTTGCGGCTCTTGATCGCTACCAGGAATTTTGGTTTTAATTTATCGTTTTGTTTAAGGAGTTTATCGAAATCAGCGCGTGAAAGAAGGAAAAGAATGGAATCTTCGGCGGTGGTGATGGTAGCCGAACGGTTACGGTTTTCAAATAAGGCTTCCTCGCCAAAATAATCCCCGGGGATCAGCCATGCCAAAAAATCTGTCCCATTGTCGCGCGGGCGGGTGACCTTCACTCTCCCCTTATAGACCAAATAAAATCCATCGGGCTTTGAACCGCGCTCAAACACAACCTGGTTTTCCGGCAGCGCGTGTTCTTCCAACTCCGATGAAATGCTGGCTAGTTGATCCTCGCTCAGTCCGCCGAAGAGATGGATCTTGCGTAAAAAGGCAATGCGCTCTTTAGTCTCTATCACGGTTTTATTCTATCAAACTTCACGCACAATCGTACAACCATAAGCCGGAGATTCTGTCAGCGCTGGCAAATGCCCTTCGAGCAAAGAATCAACCGCCTCGTTAAGAAAGAAGCGGGTCGGCGTCCGTTGGCGAAACGTGACATCATCCACCGCACCCCGATAGCGCAGGATTCCATCCCGGTCAATGACATACACATGAGGAGTCGTCTGCGCCTCATACATATCTGCGACGATACAATTCGCATCCAACATGACCGTTGGCAGGCGCCGGGCGTTAGCGGCATTTCTCACCGCCTCAATATTCTCGCTTCGATTCGCCGCAATGGACAGCATCGCCACACCCTGCCACTGCGCCAACATGGAAACAATGGCTAAATCCGTCCGCTCCGAATGCGGACACTCACACGACCAAAAATTGACGATGACGATTCTGCCGCGATAATTGCTTAAACGATGAAGCCTGCCTTCAAGGTCAGGCAATTCAAAATCTGGCGCGGGGTGATTGATTTCCATATTATCCATGTAGGGGCGAGGTTCTCTCGCCCTGGGCGGGGTGACCCCGCCCCTACAACATCATCAATCCAAAATCCCAATGCCGGCGAGCTTTTCGATCACACTCACCACAGCGGAATTATCCAATTCGCCCAACCCCATATCGATCATTTGTTGATAGAGCTTTGTATTCTCTTCAGTTGCAGAAATAGGGACGTTATATTCCTTCGCAGTATCCAAAACGATCTTCATATCTTTTAATTGCATATATGATTTGAAACCGGGGTTGCGATTGCCGTCAAATAATCGCGGCGGCTTGATATCGAGCGCCCAGCATTGAGCCGCACCGGCCTTGATCGCATCCACCACCTTGCGCGGGTCAACGCCGGCCTTCTTCGAGAAGACCAACAGTTCGCCCATGGCCACCATCTGCGCAGCGACCATGATCTGGTTCGCGGCTTTAGCCACCTGCCCCGCTCCGGCATCACCAACTAATGTGATGGTCTTGCCCATGGCTTGCAATACCGGCATGGACTTTTCCAACGCCGCGGCATCACCGCCGACCATGATGGTCAGCGTGGCATTGCGCGCGCCGATGTCACCGCCGGAGACGGGCGCATCCAAGGAGAAGACGCCTTTCTCTTTCAACTTCTCCGCGATCATTCTTGCGGAAGCGGGCTTGATGGTGGAGTTATCAATGACGATTAGCCCGGCGCGCGCGCCTTCGATGATCCCATTTTCGCCGAGGATCACTTTTTCAACATCCGGCGAATCAGGCAGGTTCGTGAAGATAATATCCACTTGCGCCGCGACTTCTTTGGGAGAGCTTGCGCTTGTGGCGCCTTCCTTAACCAATTCGTCCACAGCCGCGCGGGAACGGTTATGCACGACAACAGGAAATCCTGCCTTAAGAATATTGCGGGCAATGGACTTGCCCATCAATCCGAGACCGATGTATCCGACTTTAAGCATTTGCAACTCCTAATATTTTCAAATTCGTAATTCCGTAATGCGACATTAATGTCGCGCTACATTTTTTATAGCCACAAAACGGATTATACCAAGCGCACCTATTGATAATTCCAAACACTTGATATGCGACTATTCGACTAGGGACTATTTGACTATAATCCCCCCATGACTGACTACAAATTCTTCCACCCAACTGAAGTCCGTTACGGGGACCTCGACCCGCAGGGACATGTGAACAACGCAAAATACCTGACCTATTTCGAGCAGGCGCGTATCTACTATCTGATCAAGCTGGGGTTATTCAGCACTGACCAGTCCTTCATGGAAGTGGGTGTGATCGTGGCCGATGTCCACATTACCTTCCACACCCCCGCTCATTATGGCAGCCCCATAAAGGTCGGCGTAAAAACAACGAAGATCGGCAATAAGTCCATGACGGTGGAGCAAAGCGTAATGGACAGTATGACCGGCGAGGTCATGGCCTCGGGGACAGTGGTTCTGGTCACATTTGATTATGAGGGCTTGAAGACCATCCCTGTGCCGGAAGATTGGAAAGAGAAGATCAGTGAGTTTGAAGGATTATGAAACAAAAAAATAAGAAACGCTCTCCTTTAAAAGATAGACCTCTTCGTTATGCTGGGCAGTCTCTTAACGAACAAATAGAGGATAAGCTATTAGATGTATTGTATTGGTTTTTATTGCCTGCAATAACAATTATTCTTGTCGTCAGTGAATGGATTAGATTTATCAATCCACAGCCTCCTCAACGCCCAATTTTCATCACTATAATCGCAATAATATTCCTTGTTATTGGTGTATTCAAGATTTTTCGAGGAATAAAAATAGTTAATAGACTAAAGATGGCAAGAGATGGAGAAAAAATAGTCGCCGAGGAACTACAGATATTGCTTAGAGAGGGGGCAACTGTATTTCACGATGTTATTGGCGATAAATTCAACATTGATCATGTAATTATTTCTAAGCATGGAATATTTCTTGTAGAAACAAAAACTTATAGCAAGCCTGTCAAAAAAGAATCGACAATAACATTCGATGAAACTCAAGTTTATGTAGATGGACATAGAGTTGAACGTGAACCAATCAAACAAGCTAAATCCTTATCCAAATGGTTAGCAGATTTATTGTTGCAGACAACGGGGCAGAAATTTCCTGTTCGCCCCGTAATCCTTTTTCCAGGCTGGTATACAGATAAAATCAAAAAGGGCCAAGATGTTTGGATACTTAACCCAAAAGCATTGCCGACGTTTATTTCAAATGAGCCTATTACGCTAAAAGATACTGATGTGCATCTTGTCGCTTACCATCTTTCAAGGTATGTAAGAACATATGAGGTAAAGTAAAACCATGTCCCTCCCAAAAATTGACAAAACTTATTTCACCAGCTTCCTCGCTGACCTGCTCAACATCCCGTCACCTACGGGCTTTGCAGAACCCGCCGTTGCTTTTGTGGAGAAAGAACTTTCGAAATATAAGCAACTGAAGTTATCGCGTACACGCAAAGGCGCATTGGTGGCGAAGTGGGAAGTGAAAAGCGACCTGCCGCCTGTAGCCTTGACCGCTCACGTGGATACACTCGGTGCGGTGGTCAAAGAGATCAAGTCCAATGGACGGTTAAGGTTGAGCAAGGTCGGCGGTATCCAATGGCCGTCTGTTGAGACGGAAGGCGTGTGGGTTGTCACATCGAAAGGCGAAAAGATCCGAGGCTCGGTTTTAATTGACAAGGCATCGGGTCATATTTATGGAGCGGCCGGCAGTGAGACTCCGCGCAATGATGAGCACATGGAAGTGCGGCTCGATGCGCGCACGGCTTCTGATAAAGAAACGCGCGAACTGGGGATCAACGTCGGCGATTGTGTGGCATTCGACACGCGCACAGAAGTGACGAATGGCTTCATCCGCTCGCGCTTCCTCGACGACAAGGCTTGCGTGGCAAATCTCGTCGCGGCGATCAAGTCAATGGCAGAGGCAGGCCAAAGTCCCGTGCGAAGCGTTTACTTTCACATATCGAATTATGAAGAGGTCGGTCATGGTGCGGCAGCGGGCATTCCATCCGAAGTAGCCGAACTCATTTCAGTGGACATGGCCGTGGTTGGCGAGGGGCAGGCATCCGATGAATTCCATGCCACGCTTTGCACCAAGGATGGCGGCGGACCGTATCATTTCGAGTTGAATAATAAAATGCGCACATTGGCCGAGAAACATAATATCCCATATAAAACCGATGTATACACATTCTATGGTTCGGATGGCGAAGCGTTTTGGCGGGCAGGCGGCGACGTCGCGCTGTCGCTGATCGGGCCGGGCATAGATGCTTCGCACAATTACGAACGCGCTCACATGGACGGGCTGAACGCCACCACAAATTGGATCATGGCTTATTTGCTTGGAGACTAAATGAAACTTGATGCCGCACTCCCCCCCATTCAATTGAAGGATGTCCCCGCGATTGCAACAGCCGCACAGGAAATTGGATTTGATGCGCTGTGGACTCAAGAGACACAGCACGATCCTTTTCTGCCCTGTACGCTGGTCGCTGAACATTCAGAGACTCTGCGCTTTGGCACGGCCATCGCAGTCTCATTTGCGCGCTCGCCTGCGAACATTGCCTACACCGCATGGGATCTGGCGGCACAATCCAAAGGCAGATTCATTTTGGGGATGGGCACTCAGGTCAAGGCGCATATCGAGCGGCGCTTCGGTATGACGTGGCCCGAATCAGTAACGGGAAAATTGCGCGAGCAAATTCAGATCATCCGCGCATTTTGGGATTGCTGGCAGAATGGCACGAAATTAAATTTCCGCGGCGAATATTACAAAGCGACTTTGATGTCGCCTTTCTTTAATCCTGGCGCGATTGAGCATCCGAATATTCCCATTTATATTGCGGGCGTGAATACGGGGCTTGCCAAACTAGCCGGTGAAATGTGCGAAGGATTCCATGCGCACCCGTTCAATAGTCCGCTTTATATGAAAGAAGTCATCCTGCCTGCCATTGAAGAAGGCTTGCAAAAGGAAGGAAGAAAGCGGAAGGACATTTCCGTTTCAATGACCTCCTTCGTCGCGACCTCGCCGGAAGAGGAAGCCTTTGCGCGGATGCAGATCGCATTCTACGCATCCACGCCATCCTATCAAGCCGTGATGGACTTGCACGGCTGGAGCGAAACTGCCCAACAATTATCCGGCTTTGCCGCAAAAGGCGAATGGGCTGAAATGCCCATGCTCATCACCGATGAAATGCTGAACGAGTTTTGCCTCGTCACCACGCAGGAAAACCTGGCAACCGACTTGAAGAAACGCTACGAAGGCATCGCAGACCGACTGACTCTGTACAGCCCCTTTGTGCCGAAAGAGAAAGATGAATGGTGGAAGAATTTGGCGAAGGCGTTTAATAAATAGTTTTGGGAGGGCAGTATGTATGCTTTCAACTGGATTGCCGCGAGTATCGTCATCATCACGTTGATTTATATAAGCTTTGTCCTTACCCTGGCGGATTGGTTCTCAGCTCTCCGCAAAGGACAAGCCGTTACATTATTACCCGAGCGTGGTGGGCGCAAATGGCCATTATGGACTCAGGTAGTCATAATCGTCATTGGGATGGCGCTTTGCGTTCCACTATTCTATTTCGGTTGGATCCCCTTGTATAATGTGCCATCCAACACCGCATTGACCCTCGGCATGATCGGCTTGCTTTTATATCTTGCGGGCTTTATCTTTGTACTTTGGGCAAGGCGCACTCTTGGAAAATATTGGGGATTAAGCACAAGCCTGGATGTAAAACTACTTAATGAGCATCAAATCATTCAAAGTGGACCGTATGCCTTTGTCCGCCACCCAATGTACTTTGGCTGGTGGGTTGCCATGCTCGGGCTGACTTTGCTTTATCCAGTTTGGGCACTATTTATATTGTTTGCATCCACGCTGATTTCATTCGCAGGTCGTGCCCGCCGCGAAGAAATAGCGCTTGCAGAACGATTTGGAAGCGGCTGGGTAGAATATAAGAAGCATACAAAATTCATCATTCCATTTATTTACTGAGGATACAAATGAACTTTACCGAATATCAAACCAAATCACGCGCCACCGCAAAATATCCCGCCATCGGGCATGGAGTCATCTACCCTACGCTTGGGCTTGTCAACGAGGCAGGCGAAGTGGCGGGCAAGATCAAGAAAGTCTTCCGCGATAAAGATGGCGAGATCAGCGCTGAAACACGCGAAGCCCTCAAAGCCGAATTGGGCGATGTGCTTTGGTATCTGGCGCAGGTCGCCACCGAACTTGACCTGTCAATGGATGAGATCGCGGAATATAACATCGCCAAGTTATTGGACAGACAGGCACGCGGGAAAATTCAAGGGGACGGCGATAATCGCTAATAGATATTTCCGGTCACCGATAAAGAAACGATGGTCTTTGATGCGATTTAGTATAATGACATCAAAGACCACATTGCCCCAAAGATGCGGGCGAAACAAACAATCGATCCAAGCAGATGGAGGAAAATAAAATGCAACCAGAATCACCCACCAATGAAATACAGCAACCCGAATCAACAGGCCCTGAAGGCGCGCTTCATATCGAAACCCCGGTCACTAATGTGGAAGTTCATCCTGTAACGCCATTGCCGGAAAATAAGAACTTCCTGTCCAAACTTTTAATCGGAGGACTCGTCTTATTCCTGATATCGGTCATGCTCGTTGCCGGCGGGCTGGGATATTGGGCATACACGCTCAACACAGACCTGACCAAAGCAAACGAACAACTTGCGGCACTTCAGGGGAAGTATGACTCACTTGAAAGTGAGAATAGTAAACTCTCCGCAGACCTTACACAGTCCAATGCAGATCTTGAAAACACCCGCAAAGAACTTTCCACAGCCCGCAAGGACCTCGACGCAAAAACAAAGAAATCGAAAGACGCCGCAGCGCGCTTTGCAGTTCTAAGCAAAACGCTGATCCCCCTGACCAAAGCAGAGGAAGGCGTGGCAAGCGAGGAAGAATTTATTACATTCTTTTCCGATTGGGTCCAAAGTATCGAAAACGTCCATGACCCGGTCCTCGATTCAAAATTCGACGACTTGATAAAGGCAATAATGGCCGGAAAATCGGATGACGGAAGTTTTATGGATTATTTGATCAAAACCATTGAAGATGATTTAAAATAGCGGCCTCAGGAAGAAGGAAATGTTGGCAGTTTGCATCAGTTGCGGAGCAGCACTCGACTCCACCTCAGGCATGGTCAAATGCCCCTATTGCGGACGCATGAATCAGGTCGCCCCGATCGTGCTGTCTGAGTCCCTGCGGATCGAAACCATCAACGACGTCGCATCCACCCTCATCCCCAAATGGACTGCCCTGCCTGCCAGAGTCACCGAAATATTTTCCACGGGGCTGGACGATCAAAGCTCCGTCAGCGTCCATATTGTTCAGGGAGAGTCGGACCATATTTCCCAAAACCGAAACGTGGGGAATTTCACCTTCGACGGCATCCCGCCTGCGCCGCGCGCCAAACCGCGCATCCAATTCACGTTTGAGATCCAATCCAATGGACAATTAAGCGTTACTGCCTTGAACCTGGAGACGCACAAGGAGCAAACTTTCCCGCTCATGCAATTGGAGGTCACTCAAAAATAAGGAGCGGGTTTCATCCTTTGGTATAATCGCGTCATCCGCCCCGATAGTTCAATGGATAGAACAAAGCACTCCTAAGGCTTAGATGTAGGTCCGATTCCTACTCGGGGCACCTAAAAACTTTAATAAAACACTAATACAAATTCCTTGCGCAGTTTTATTCTTGGTAGTAATATTGACCTTGATGACCGCTAGGGTGCCCCCCTCACCCTGGCGGTCATCATTTAATTTACTTGTTGTTTTGGGCGGAATTGACTACCCAAAGACCTCATGAAACGCATGAACTACCTCATCCTTAACCTTCGCCATCGAAGGGATCGGGGATATCAGATCAGCAAGTGAAACTACGGGTTCCGATAATCCGCAGGCAATGATCCCATTCCAATATTCCATATCCGGATTCACATTCAAAGCAAAGCCATGACGTGTCATGCCGCGCGCATCCACCTTGACGCCAATCGCCGCGATCTTGGCAGGCTTCTCCCTGTCTTCGGGGCGGCAGCGTGGACAGCGTGAGTGGACATCTGCCTGGATCCAAACACCGGTCAACCCTGACCTTTGGCCGGATGCCACTCCCAGACGAGCCAGCGCCGTGATGAGAGTCTTCTCCAACTTGCGGATGTAACCGACATAATCAGTCTTAATATCAGACCTGACAGGTTTTATTAAATCGTTTTCCATATCAGAAGACTCGTCCTGAAACCCGTCAAGTCTGATTGGATCAAGCGGTAGCAACGGATATCCAACCAGTTGTCCTGGCCCGTGATAGGTCACATCACCGCCGCGGTCCACCCAATAAGTGGAAATCTTTTTTTGCTTCAACTGTTCTTCATTCCAAAGCAGATTTTCCGCGCGGCCCTTTCTTCCAAATGTATAAACGTGGGGATGTTCAAGCAGCAACAATGTCGGTGGACGTTTTCCCTCTGCAATTTCCGCCGCGTATTCATCCTGCAATTTCCATGCAGTTTCGTATTCGATCAAGCCAAGGTCAATAACATTCAAATTCATAAAATATATTTATAAAACCGTAGGGGCGAAGCAATGCTTCGCCCCTACAATTAATCAGTGAATATTCTTTTATATAGGTCGGATTCCAACAGTCCATTTGGGTCGCAGCGTTTTTTTAATTTCTTGAATTTCGCAATTGTCTCAGCGCCATAAAAACTTGCTGTCGTCTCGGCTGTGGTCTCACTATTCTTGGCAAAATAGAATCTTCCGCCTGCCTGCAAGACGATCTTGTCAAAGTCCTGTAACATGCGGCTCAATTTTACGCGGTTATTATTCGTGACCTTGAAATCTGTTGCGAGTGAAAAACCGTCCACAGCATGGGTCAACAAGAATTTATCGGGGCGGTGACGTTTGGTGACGCCGAGATAGGGCGGCAGTCCGCTCTTGTGCGAGAGCTTGAGCATTTCCGTCCATGCGGACTCGGCGGTTTCCTTGGGAAGGAAGGATTGATATTCGATCAATCCGCCGCGACCGTAGGAGAGTTCCCAATCGGGGATGTAATCCAATAGAAAATGAAATGCCGCATGAGATTGGCGGAAGGTATGTTTGCGTAATGATGCGATATATTTCGCGGTATTGACTCCCCATGTGCCAAAGTTATTGATAAAGGGTGACATGAAATAATGCAAGAGCGATTTTGGAAAGACTCCAAAAATGCGCGATGGCAGGGATTGATTGCTGAGTTTCATCGTCTCTTGCGGATTTGGGTCTTCGCCTTCATGCAGATAACGCGTGGCATGGATCTGTCCGCGGCCAAGGGACTTTCCGCCCGCCAAACAATCCAGCCAGCCGACAATATAATCGTGGTCGGGAGCGCCATCGAGCAGGGCGGAAAGATGTCCGTGTAGATTCTGCACAGGCAGGGCATCCACGCTCAAAAGTCCGGAATAGATGCGCTTCATCTGCAAAGTGATGGAGACAAAAATTCCCAGCATCCCCATTCCGCTGATCATCGCATAAAACAAGTCCGCATTCTTTTTGGGCGTACAGGTAATTTCTGCGCCGGTGGGCAAAACAGCCGTGAACTCTACAACGTGTTCGCCGATGGTCCCCATTTTGAAATTATTTTTGCCGTGAATGTTTGCGCTAAGACATCCCCCCAAAGTTGTCTTCATTGTGCCGGAGACGACGGGCGGCCACCAGCCATCGGGTTCCACTGTTTGCCAGAGTTTTTCCAGCGTAACGCCGGATTGTGCGGTAACAAGACCCGTGGAAGGATCCCAGCTTGTAATGGCATTCATGCCGCGCATGTCCATCACGATACCACCGCCGATGAGGGCCGCGTCGTTATAACTGCGCCCCGCGCCGCGCGCAGTGACTTTTAGCCCCATTTTTTTTGCATTTTGGAAGACTGAATAGATTTCTTCGCTGTTCGCGGGTCTGACGAGATAAGCGGGCGCGCTAAGGGAGTGACCGAAATTTTCAAGTTGGGTGAAGTTTTTTGTGATGTCCATTTTATTTTTATGTCATCCTAAGTAGGTCACGCTGGAAGCGTGACCTACTCGGACTGACATGCCTTTTAAAAACTCAGCCTTCTAAAAATAACAGAAGGAATGTGACGAATAACAAGCATGATCCATTTCCAAATACCTGCCACATAAATTGTCTGTTTGCGTTTCTTCATTCCGTTCCAGATCAGGTCGGCAACCTGTTCCGGCTTGACAGCAAGCATAGGTTTAGGTGCGCCCGGCAATTTGAGCATGTCGGTCATCACCATTCCCGGCTTGACCGTCAACACGTTCACACCATAACGGCTGAGTCTGTTGCGGAGCGCTTCAAGATAATTGGTGAGTCCGGCTTTGGATGCGTTGTAGCCTGGGTTGCCAATACGTCCGCGATCTCCGGCAACAGAGGAGACGCCGACGATCTGTCCGCTTTTGGCGCTTTGGAAAAGAGGAGCGACTGCGCTCATCCATGCCATGGCACCGAGCAGATTCACTTCCATCATTTTGTGGTCTTCATTGAAATTGAATTCATCCATCGCGGGAAAATAGATGACTCCGGCGATGTAAACGAATGTGTCGAGTCCGCCCAGGTCCGCGATGATGCGGCGCAAAGAATCAGGGACTGAATCATATTTAGTTACATCGCATTCGTAGATGAGTGCGCGCGTCTCGCCTGCGGTTTGGTTGATCTCATCGCATAAGGATTGCAATGCGCTCTTGTTGTAATCTACCAATGCAAGGGTAAATCCCTCGCGGGCGAGTTTGCGTGAGAGTGCCGCACCGATCCCGCCGGATGCGCCGACGACGATCCCTCGTCGGCGTGGATTCAATGGAGTGGATGGAGCAAGCTTGGGCTGAGTCTGATCGGGTTTTGATAAGTCAGGCACTTGAGTCCTCTTGTTTGTGAATTTATGGATTTGATTCTAACACAGCCAATTCTCAAAAAAACGATGGAATTTGAACCAACTTACCCTGTACGGGGTTATAGATTCAAATTCAACTTCAGGAGACCTCAATGCCCCGCAAAGTAAAACTCATCCTCAATCCCATGGCAGATATGGGACGCGCCTGGAAGACAGCCAATGACCTGCGCCCCATCGCACAGGAATTCAAAGGCGAACTTTCGTGGAGCGGAACGGTCTACCCGACTCACGCCATCGAACTCGCGAAACAAGCCGCCGAAGAAGGCTGTGACATGGTCATTGCCATAGGCGGTGACGGCACTGTCCATGAAGTGATGAACGGACTCATGCAAGTCCCTGAAAATAAAAGACCCATCATGGGCATTGTCCCGATCGGTTCAGGCAATGATTTTGCTTATTCGATGGGAACACCAAAGCCAGCCCAGGCACTGGCGAATGCGCTCAAAGGGGAGAACATCCAGCCGGTGGATATTGGCTTGATGACCGACGAACATGGACGCAAGGAATATTTTGATAACACCCTCGGTATCGGCTTTGACGCCATCGTCACCATCCGCTCACATAAACTTCCCATCGTCAAAGGTTTTCTGATGTATCTCACAGCGGTCATTCAAACCATCATTTTGAACCATGACCCTGCCAAAGTTCAAATAGAAACCGAAGACAAAAAATGGGAAAGCAATGTGTTGATGACCGTACTTTGCAACGGTCCGCGCGAAGGCGGCGGGTTCATGCTTTCGCCTGATTCAAAGAACAACGACGGCAAAATGGAATTTCTCACCGTCAACAATGCTTCACGCGCCATGATGTTCCGCCTCGTGCCTGAGTTTATGAGAGGCACGCACCGCCGTTTCAAAGAAGTCCAAATGGGTGAATTCAATACCTTCTCGCTCACCTCAGACCGCCCGCTTTACATCCATGCCGACGGCGAGATCTTCACGAGTTTTGGCAGCAATCTTCGCAATGTCAATTTTGAAATTTTGCCGCAGGCATTGAAAGTGGTTAAAGGGTAAATAAGTAGACACGTAAACAGGTAGACAGGTACAATACATGTGTACTTGACTACCTGTTTACGTTTTTACCTGTCCATGCCCGATCTCTATCACACCCTTCTCAAATACGATACTGGATATCTCCGCATCATTGCCGGGTCATGGGGACTTGAATTGGAAACGAGCGAAGTGGATTCTATTTCTGAAGAACTTTGCGCCTCTTTCCTGGACCTGGAAGCTGTTACTGAAACAATAGACATTCTCTCCCCTGAGGCACGCGCCGCGCTCAACGCAATCGTTGAGGCGAAGGGCAAAATCGAGTGGACAATATTTGCACGCAAATACGGCGAGATCCGCGAAATGGGTGAAGCCAAACGTGACCGCGAACGTCCCCATCTCAAACCCATCTCAACAGCAGAGATCCTTTTTTATCGCGGACTGATCGCCAAAGCATTCTTCGACACCGATAAAGGCGCGCAGGAATTTGCATACATCCCTGAGGATCTGTTTGAGCTCATCCATGAAGAAATGAAAGAAGGAAGCGGAAAGAGTATCGAACCTCTTGGACGTCCGGCAACCCCTGTTGAAAAAGCGTTCGAGATTCCCACATCAGATCATATTTTGGATGATGCTACAACCTATCTAGCCGCCTTGCGCACAGGCAAATCGCTTTTAAAACCTGAATTACATGATCTATTAACTGCTGCAAAAATTATCAAGAAAGATATTCCCCAAGCCGAAGCAGTGAAATCCTTCCTTGAAGCCTCGCGTGCAGACGCGTTGAAAATGCTCGTCGAAGCATGGCAGTCCTCGCAAACCTTTGACGAACTGCGCTTAATTCCAAGCATCATCTGCGAAGGCGAATGGAAGAATCAGCCTTTGGTCACGCGCGAGTTTTTGCTTGATCTGGTGAATTCCATTCCGCAAAACAAATGGTGGAGCATTCCGGCGTTCATGCGGGCCATCAAGGAAAAGTTCCCAGACTATCAACGTCCCGCCGGTGACTATGATTCGTGGTTCATCAAACGCACATCCGATGGACAGTACCTGCGTGGATTCGCATATTGGGATCAGGTAGATGGCGCGCTGATAAAGTACTTCATTCAAATTCTGCACTGGCTTGGCATGGCGGACCTGGCTTCGCCGGAAAAGGGGAAAGAGGCGACGGCATTTCGTTTGACGTTGAACGTTGAACGTTCAACGTCAAAAGTTGACGGAAAGATCGTAGTTGCTTCAAATGGAAAAATTACCATATCCAGATTTTTTTCACGAGCTGTGCGCTATCAAATTTCCCGCTTCTGTGAATGGGACGAAGAAAAAGAAGATGAGTATCCATATCGCGTCACCGCACAATCGTTGAGTCAGGCCAAAGAGCAGGGATTGAAAGCTGAGCAGTTATTATCGCTGCTGGTGAAATATACAAATGGGACTGTCCCGCCTGCGTTGGTGAAAGCACTCAAACAATGGGATACGCACGGCACTGAGGCCCGGGTGGAGAAACTGCTTGTGCTAAGAGTCAACCGGCCCGAGATTTTGGAAGAGATACGCAAGTCAAAGGCAAGTAAATTTCTGGGCGAGATATTAAGTCCAACCGCAGTCATCATCAAAAGCGGAGCGGAATCCAAAGTATTGGCAGCACTTGCAGAGTTGGGGCTGTTATCAGAAATAGAAACTTAAATGGATGTCACGGTTAAATCGTGACATCCATTTTTTATTAGGTCGCTATAATAATTTTGTATTCTCAAACAAGGAGTTCACAATGTCAAAAACTGATTGGATCCAACAGGAAATCGAAGCCCTGCAAAGCGCAGGATTGTACAACCGCATCCGCACGATCGGCTCGCCGCAAGGCGCGTGGCTGATCGTGGACGGCAAAAAAGTTTTGAACTTTTGCTCGAACAATTATTTGGGATTGGCGAATCATCCCGCGCTGGTGGCGGCGGCTAAAAAAGCGACAGATGAAATGGGCGTTGGACCTGCCGCTGTACGCTCCATCGCCGGCACAATGACCCTGCACGTTGAGCTGGAGAAACGACTCGCGCAATTCAAGGGTGTGGAAGCCGCGATCACTTTTCAAAGCGGCTTCACTGCAAATTTGGCGACCATCCCTGCGTTGGTTGGAAAAGAAGATGTGATCTTCTCGGATAGATTGAATCATGCCTCGATCATTGATGGCGCTCGTTTATCTGGCGCGAAGATTATTCCTTACGAACACAACGATGTGAAGTCATTGGAAGAACAGATCAATGCAAATTTGAGTCAATATCGCCGCGCATTGATCGTGACCGACGGTGTGTTCAGCATGGATGGTGACATTGCGCCTCTGCCCGATATTTATGAAGTGGCGAAGAAGTACGATATTCTTTTGATGGTGGATGACGCACATGGCGAAGGCGTGCTCGGCAAAGGCGGGCGCGGCATCGTGGACCACTTCGGCTTGCACGGCAAAGTGGATGTGGAAGTTGGCACGATGTCGAAGGCATTCGGCGTCGTAGGCGGGATTGTCGCGGGTAAACAGGTCATCATTGATTGGCTGCGTCAGCGCGGACGTCCGTTCCTGTTCTCATCGGCAGTGACTGTGCCAGATGCGGCGGCTTGTCTCGCGGCAGTGGACTTGCTCGAAGACTCGACCCAACTGGTAGATAAGCTCTGGGAGAACGCCAAATACTTCAAAGCTGAAATGAAGACTCTGGGATTCAACACTGGCGTCACTGAAACTCCCATCACCCCTGTCATGCTTGGTGAAGCGCCTCTCGCTCAACAATTCAGCCGCGAGTTATTCGAAGCAGGCGTCTTCGCCATGGCGCTGGGATTTCCGACTGTGCCGCAGGGCAAGGCGAGAATCCGCGTCATGATCTCCGCCGCACATGCGAAGGATGATCTCGATAAAGGTTTGGAAGCATTCAAGAATGTTGGAAAGAAATTGGGTGTGATATAGTACAAAGGCAGAAAGCGGAAAGCAGTAGCCGGCGGAGGATGGGACGCCGTCTTTCACTTTGATAAAATCAAACACAGGTTCAAGAGGTAACATGGATAAAATAGTTGAATTATTAATTCAAAACTTTTTACCATTATTAAATCAAATATGGAACTCTCAAACTTTTTGGAGAGGGTTATCTCTTTTGCTTTTGCTTGCAGCCTTCTCGGGATGGAATTATCGTCAGAAAATTGCAGAATTTGCGTTAAGTAATAAAGAACATGATCTTCGAATATTCAAAGAGAGTAACGAAATATTTAATGAAACTCAATTGATGGATATAGTGGATTATGAACTTCTTAGCAATCATTCAATTGAGCATGATCATTACAGACAATTAACACGTTGGAGCAGGTTCTTTGAAGAAGTAGGAAATCAGTATTTAGACGCGCGTCTTATTAAACAAAGCCAGAGTTTACTCAAGGATTTAGATGAACTTAATAAATATATTGCGGGTAATTTCTTTTATTTGAGAGGACAAGACTCAAGTAATAAGAATGAATATTTATATCCCGATCTCAACATTGATAGAGGAGGGTCGACAGCAGAAGATATGAAAAAATATTCAAAATACGCGAGTGAACTTGAAGACCTAACAAGGAAAGTTGGAAGACAATATTCCCAATACAGACTAGTGATAAAGAAAATTTTGAAAGTTTAAGAATATCACCTTCACAAACAAAAAACGGCGGTCCCAATTGGGCAGTCGTTTTTTGTTGGCAAAACTTATTTATCATTGATGAACATGATCAGTGATTCGATCTCCTCATCGCTCAGCCCTAATGTCGGCATCTGTGTTGCGGGTTTAACCGAGGATGGGTCTTTCAGCCAAAGGCGCAGATACTCCGGACCGAAAGTTAAGTTCGTCAGGTTTGGTCCGATATCAACGCCATACTCGCGGATGCTGTTCGTCTCAGCATGTGAATGACAAAGCATACAGCCTTTTGCAATGAATAGGTCACGCCCTTGTTCGACTTGAGAATCAGCAGATACGACAGGCACAGCTTTCACTTCAGGCGCTGCCTCCACCCTGGGTTGCGCCGCTGCTGAAACAAAACCAACTCCACTGACGAGCAAACCGATTACCAAAAATGCGGCAGCCCAGCGTACCTTTCTTTGAAAGGCCAGTAAACTGCCGAGGACACCCAGCAGACCAACGCCGCCAACCAACAAAGATAAAGGAATTGAGTTTGATGTTACTGCTTCACTTTCTGTTACGGGTGCGGGTGCAGCCACAACTGTCAGCGCGGGCATGGGCTGGGCGGCACCGAAGGCCTCGATAGCCCATTCCCATTTCCCAGATTGGGGCAGGGTTAAAGTAGCAGCATAATGACCCTTTTCACCCTTTTCACTGGCCACAACACTAACTGATTTGGTCGAGTCGACAAGATGAGCCCTAACCACCGGTGATTGACCGCTCAGCGGTGTGGCACCATGCTGGCGGATCATGAATCCGATCTCCAGCGGCTGATTAGCCTCAACGTCTCCAGGTAATTCGTCAAGAGTGATAACCGCCCATCCGCCTGCAAGGACAGTACTCGTAAAAACTACTGCAAGCAAAATGGCTAGTCCAATTACATAGGTTGTCCGTTTCATTTTTACCTCCAAAAGTTTTGACTGGTTCTACTTAAACTACACCTCCCGAAACAGGATGGTTCCCGTAGAAATTCATGCATGTCGTTGCGAGGGTGCTTTTCCCGAAGCAACCTCGCAACGACATCATTATGGAGTTGGCAGTACTTGTAAAGATTCTGCGATACGGAGGGCTTCATCAAGATCAAGGTCCGTTTCAAGGCGATAGGTAATCTTATTTTCCTCCCAGATCAATACATGGCCGTTGATCATGCGGGTAATGTCAACATTTCCATCTGAGAGAACTAATGGATAAGGGCCGCTTGTCCACAAGGCGCGCTGCCCATGGACAGTTGTTTCCTCGATCACCGTGGGGTGATATTTATTGATCGTCCAACTGCCTTCTTCGATCATGTGCAGACTCATCTGAACGTGGTCAGGTTGCTGAGGGTCAAGCCAGACGAGGATCAACATCCAGCCGCCCGCATTCTGGAGAAAAACACGATCAGGCTGACTAAAGTCAACTGGCAGGGAGATCGAGAATTCAACCGCAGCCTGTGCTTTTTCAAGAGTCGTTTCACCAGCCATCTTTTCCAAAAGAGGAATCAATGATGGTGCGTTCGATGCGGGCGTAGCTGTGACAGGAAATTCATTTGTTGGAGCTGGAGATTGTGCGGGCGCGGGGAAAATGCGGACGATGCCGACCTGGATGAATTCCAACACTGCGGCACGCACGGGCGGGACGAACATCAGGCCTGCCAGCAGAACAATGAGCATTGTCAGCGCCCAGGCAAATTGTCTCCTGACCCGCGAATGTTTCCCTGCACCAGTGATGCGGCTCATGACCGCATCCACACCGGATGGCGTGGGCGGATATTTAAATTCCTTTGCAAGAGCCTGCAAGCGGGGTTCAATAGGCTCGGTCATAGTTCATATCCTTCGGACAGGGTTGGAAAATTATTTTTGATGATGACTCGCAAGCGTCCCACTGCCCGGTTCAGGCGGGATTTGACAGTACCCTCAGCCACATCCAATGCCTGGGCAGACTCAGCAGTGGTCAGGTCAAGAAAGAAGCGCAGATAAATGATCTGTTGGTCGTCTGAGTTTAATTGTCGCACGGCTTTCCATAACTGGTCGGCATCCTGAGAGTGTGCCGTATGCTGTTCCACATCCAGTGGTTCTGATGGATCGGCATGAAAGGAACGGGTAAGCGCCGCGAGATAACGCCCAACTGAACGATGACGATTGCGGGCAAGGTTGGCTGCAATACTTAATAACCATGGTCGTAGGGGGCGGGTCAAATCAAATCGCTTGAGGTTGTGATAGGCGCGTAAAAAGGTTTCCTGGGTGATCTCTTCGGCATCGTCCGGGTCACCCAGAAAGAGATAGGCGAAACGAAAGACTGGTTCCTGATACGCCAGCATAAGCGGCTCCCAAGCCGCCGTTTCACCCATGGTTGCGCGCTGAATGAGGTTGGTTTCGTCCAAATAATTCTCGCGAGAGGCTTTCTATAAAATTTACACCAGCGAAGGATAAAAGGTTCCTGAGTAAACAGGATGCCCTAATATAACGCATGGCAATTCGGAGTAAAAGGTCATAATTTATCTGTGACCTACATCACTTGCCCCAATATGGATTACCAAATAAAATCGTGTTTGTCGGTAAAGTTTACCCATTTATTATTGAGAGGTTTTATGCAAATCACCCGTCAAGCAGATTACGCCGTTCGCGCAGTACTTTATCTTGCCCGCAACACAGACCAGCGCACGGCCACCAGCCTGATCGCAGAAGAACAGCGCATTCCGCCGTCTTTTCTCGCCAAGATCGTTTCACAATTATCCATTGCAGGACTCCTGCATACATCCCGTGGAGCGCGCGGCGGTGTTGTGCTGGCCCGCGAGGCAAAAGAGATCACATTACTTGAAGTGATCGAAGCCATTGATGGTCCGATCCAACTCAACGAATGTGTTGGGGACAATGGGACTTGCTCCTTCGATGAACAATGCCCCTTGCGCCCGATCTGGTGCGAAGCACAGGAGGAACTGGTCGGCAGACTCAAAGGCACGAACTTTGCCGATATGCTGGTAACGGGTCAGGCTTCTTTATAAAAAATATAGGCTTATGCAGCCTCTCGGTTATCCGGGAGGCTGTTTTATAAACAACCAGGAGGAAATATGAAAAGGTATAAATATGTAGTGCGACATTAATGTCGCACTACAAAAGGCAGTCCGTAAAAAGTCTCTCGGCTATAATAGCGGGAGACTTTCTTGTTGCATCTCAAAAGCATGACGATGACCCATCGGATATTTTACAGGGTGGCGAAATCTCTATCCTTATGGAACAATTTTCAGATAAAAGATTACCGCGTCTGCATGGAAAGATAAAGAAATATCATTTTCCTGATTTTTATGTGAGGTTTGAAACGATCAAAATCACCAGTTGATTTAACAAAAGGGAAAACATGAAACTAAGAAGATTGTATCCAATGGCACTCTTGTTGACCTCAATACTTGCATGTGTCATTCCAGGGCTGGATGCTCCAGCTCCTGCACTGGCGCCCGTTGATACGAACATGCTTTCAACCGCTGTGGTATTGACGGCAGACGCGGCCGTTTTACAGACTGCCGCGGTGCAGTCGGTTGCAACTGAAATACCCGCAGGCACCCCCGTCCCCAGGCTGACGGGTACCAACATCGAGCAGGCTCAGGATGGAGTCACCAAATACAGCGATCATGATGGCAATTTCGAGGTGGTTTTCCCAGCCGGGTGGCTGGCGGTCCGCCCGAATAATTCCGATGAGTTCAACGCATCACTGGTAAAAGACGGCGCTCATAACCAAATGTTGAGCGATCAAATGATCGCTGACATGGCTGAATATAACGCCAATGTCGACCGACTCTATTCGTACATTCTTCGGCCTGATATCAAAAAGGATATGATGTTTGGATTCTCGAAGCTGGTATGGGATTCGGCAGACAAAACCTCCACCATTGATACCTCTACCATGGGAGAGTTGGTACGGGGATTGGAAGCTTCGAGCGACATTCCGGGGTTCCATGCGGATACTGCTCAAACGCGCGAGAACGGCAATGCAGTGACATTGATCGAGGTTGGCGGGCGTTTCTCATTAAGTGATGGGCAGGGAGGAAGCGTCCCACTTTACACAACGATCATTTTTTTCAAACCCACTCCAACATCGCTGACTCGAATCACATTCACATACCTGCAGGACTACCATGACCAGATCTCAACGGATGTGAAATCCATCATCGATTCGATTAAAGTGATTGCTCCGCTACAATGATCTAATCTGAAAACTTTCGCGGCATATAATAATCAGGAAAATAATTATCTTCACAGGAGTTCACCCATGTCCACATCTCGCGTAGTCCGCGCGCCGCGCGGCACACAATTGACCTGCAAGAACTGGCTCTCCGAAGCCGCCTACCGCATGATCCAAAATAATCTCGATCCAGAAGTAGCAGAGAAACCCGAAGATCTCGTCGTCTACGGCGGACGTGGGAAAGCTGCGCGCAACTGGGAATCGTTCGACGCCATTCTCGAGTCGCTCAAGAATCTTGAAGAAGATGAAACCCTGCTTGTGCAATCGGGCAAGCCGGTTATCGTTTTCAAGAGTCACAAAGATGCGCCCAAAGTGTTGATCGCAAACTCGAACCTCGTGCCGCATTGGGCAACCTGGGAAAAGTTCGATGAGCTGGATAAAAAGGGACTCATCATGTATGGGCAAATGACCGCCGGCTCGTGGATCTACATCGGCACGCAGGGAATTTTGCAGGGAACTTACGAAACCTTCGGCGCGCTCGCCAAACTCAAAGGCTGGGGTTCGCTGAAAGGGAAGTTCGTTCTCACCGCAGGCCTCGGCGGCATGGGCGGCGCACAACCCTTATCCATTACCATGAACGAAGGTGTGGGATTGGTCGTTGAAGTTGACCCGGAACGCGCCGAACGCCGCCGGGCGATTGGTTATGTGGATATGGTTGTGGACAATCTCGAAGAAGCCATGACCCTCGTGGAAGAATTCAAAGCAAAAGAAATTCCAAAATCCATTGGGTTGATCGGCAATGCCGCAGATGTTTACAGTGAACTCTTTGCACGCGGAGTCATTCCCGATGTGGTTACTGACCAAACCTCGGCGCACGAAGCCCTGTTCTATGTTCCGTCTGGATTAAGCGTCACAGCCGCGAATCAACTGCGGGTTGAAAATCCTGAGAAATATAAAAAGATGGCCATGGACTCCATGTCCACGCATGTGAAGGCCATGCTTGCATTTCAACGCGCGGGCGCGGAGGTTTTCGATTACGGGAATAATTTACGTCAGCAGGCTTACAACAACGGCGTGAGCGACGCCTTTGAATTCCCCGGCTTCGTGCCCGCTTATATTCGTCCGCTGTTTTGCGAGGGCAAGGGACCGTTCCGCTGGGTGGCACTTTCTGGCGATCCCGAAGATATTTACACCACCGACAAAGCCATCATGGAACTCTTCCCTGATGACGCGCATCTGCACCGCTGGATGAAAATGGCACGCGAGAAAGTTCCGTTCCAGGGTTTGCCCTCGCGCATTTGCTGGCTGGGATATGGCGAACGTGCCAAAGCGGGATTGATGTTTAATGAACTCGTGGCAAGTGGAAAAGTCAAAGCGCCCATCGTCATCGGGCGTGACCATTTGGATTCGGGTTCTGTCGCTTCGCCGAACCGCGAGACCGAAGCCATGAAAGACGGCTCGGACGCGATCTCTGATTGGGCGATTCTCAATGCGCTGATCAACGCCGTCGGCGGCGCCACGTGGGTTTCGTTCCATCACGGCGGCGGCGTGGGCATGGGCTACAGTCAGCACGCGGGTCAGGTCATCGTTGCGGATGGCACGCCCGAAGCCGCTGTCAGATTGCAAAGAGTCCTTACAACAGATCCAGGCATGGGCGTGGCGCGACACGCTGATGCGGGTTATGAAATTGCCATTGACGCCGCCAAACGTCACGGGTTGAAAATGCCAATGCTTGGGAAATCATCCTGAACATGATGCGGCGCATTTTATATTTAACTCTCCTCGGCATTTTTCTCTCCTCATGCGGGTCATTCGCTTCGCCCCCGCCGCCGACAATTGTTCCCGCTTCGACGGTGATCCCCAGCCCAGGCAGTACAACCACGCCAACAGCTCTCCCCACTGAAACGTCCCTGCCCACACTGACAGTCAGCGCGACACCTACGCCGCCCATCTCGCGCGTCATGATCGTCAGCTTTGACGGATTGCGCTCCGACGAGATCGAAGCAGCGAGTATGACCAACGTGATGGCGTTGATGCAAAGCGGTGCGTACACTCTCAGCGCGAAGACCACCATGCCGAGCACCACCCTGCCCGCCCACGCCTCCATGTTGACCGGGACATGCCCCGCAAAACATATCGTCCGCTGGAATGAATATGTCCCTGAGAATGGATTTGCACGCGGCACCGATATTTTCGATCTTGTCCATGCGGCCGGCTTGCAGACCGCAATGGTGGTTGGCAAGGAAAAACTTCGCCAGGTCACTGAACCGTCCAGCACGGATTTCTTTGCCTTCATTGACGAAACAGACAAGGTGGAAGATTTCACCAACATCGAAAGGCTGGCGGTCAATCAGGTAAAAAAAGGCTTCAACTTAATGTTCGTGCATTTTCCAGATGGCGACCTGGCAGGGCATGAATATGGCTGGATGTCGTCCTCGCAAAAGTGGTCCTACAAGAATGATGACAGGAAACTGGGTTTGATCATCCAATCATTAAAAGACCACGGCATGTATGATGATACGATCATCATCGTCACCTCCGACCATGGCGGACATGACGGCACACACGGAACAACTTCCCCCGAGGACATGACCATCCCCTGGATCATCAGCGGACCGCGCGTTTACCCCGGTCAATTAACTACAGCGGTCCACACCATGGACACGGCCGCAACGACAGCTTTTGTACTGGGCTTGCCCATCCCGCCCGAGTGGGACGGCGTGCCGGTCTTTGAAGCCTTCGGTCTGCCCGTGCCGCCGTGGAGAGAAGTTGGATGTTAATGGTATTCCGCAGGGGCGGGGTGACCCGCCCACATAATAAACACGAGGATAAATATGAGTGATCGCGAACGTCGAATTTATGGATTCATAGTCGGGCTTGTTTTTGGACTGCCCTACGCAGCCATCTCGCAGTACATCAATGTATGGATGCTCCCCGGCATCCCGCTTTTCGAATTACCGCTTGGGCGTGTTACAACGGTTATCTTAACGAGCATCGCCATGGGCATTCTTGGAGTGATCGTGGCATGGGAGGAAGAATCATTTTGGGGGCTGATCGGCGGTTCCTTCTTCATTGTGCTGTTGGGTTCCATACAGGCATTTATTAATTCAGGCTCGTCACATGGAGTGGCATCCTTCTTCCTATTTCTCTTCACCTTTTTACCGCGTCTCATCATTTACCTGCCGCTGGCTTTCTTTTTTCGCTGGGTATTGAATAATTTGGATAACAGGATCGCCGGCGTTTGGCGCGGACTGAAACGCCCGTTGACCGCAGTACTGGTTCTGCTGATCGTAGCTGTCATCGCGGGCAGGCTTTCCATGTTAAGTAGTGAAGCAAGGCAAGCCTTGCAGGATGCAAATGCTCTCGTGCTGGAGGGCATGTCTGCAATTGAAAATGGCGCCGAACTGCCCGATCCGCTCCTCCCTGTGGATGGATTTTCCACTCATGCAAAAGGCGCATACACTCTTTACTGGAGCAATGATGTGGACATTCTGCCGGTCACCCGTCCCGTCGCAGGTGTTGGCGTAACCGAGTCGCTCATCATCTTTCGGTTTGAGAATGCCTATCAATTCGGCTGTGCATATACCCCGCCAAGCCATACGCCCAAGTGTATCAATATCACTCGTGTAAGATAGAGCGATATTCAAAAATAAAAAGACACCCCGAAAAAATCTTCGGGGTGTCTTTTTATAGTCACTTTTAAAAAACTTAGGGATTCAAACCAATAATATAAGCGATCACATCCGCGATCTGTTGGGGGGTGAGGGTCTTCTGGTCACCCCAGGCAACCATTTGGAAAACCGGGCTTTTTCCCTTGGGTACAGAACCATGCTCAATGAACAGGTCAAGATTGGTTGCAAAGATCTTATAGTCTGCATCCTTCAGAGCCGCAGGGACAGGATTGAGCGCCGGAACCATACCGCTCTCTGAGCCGGGGTTGACCACGCCGCCTATGCCTTCCGCGCCGTGGCAGACAACACAATTTACCTCAAAGACAAGTTTGCCTGCATCCGCATCGCCGGTCAGGTCAACAGCCGGGCCGGGGCCGCCCGGGTTGGATGGACGCACAACTTCTTCACCGGCAGGGGCGCTCACACCACGGTCAAGTGCGGGGAGTGTAGCGGGGATCAAAGTGGGGATGGGAGTGCGCTCCACCGGCAAGGCACCGCTCAAACATGTGGTGGTAAGTCCGCAGGCGTTGTAATATACAAAACCAATGAACGCAAATATGCAGAGCATTAAAATGAGTAGCGTACTATAAATATATTTTCGAACATCATTCATGTGGATATCTCCCTACTGCCCCAGCGCCTTGAGCGTGCGGATGTAGTTGATAACATCCCAGCGTTCACGCACAGACAAATTTTCATTCAAAGGCGGGCATTGACCGGAGAACTTAATATCGGGGAAAAGCGAGTCGTCCGGGTTGAATTTTCCATTCGTGATGGTCAGGAAAATATCGCCGTCACTCAGGCTCTGGACAAGGTCGCTGGTCAGGTCAACGGGCTTCTTTTTGACAAGGAAACCGGCGACGGTTCCAGTGCCTAATCCCGTATCACCATGACACATCATACAATTGATCCGATATAACTCCTCGCCGCGCGAAATGGATATTTCATCCGCCGGGATGGGATTCTCCGGCGCGCCATTCGCAGGGATGTAGGCTGCGCCTTCGATAGGAATGGATAACGCCGGAACGGGGCGTGAACCCTGCCCGGTGGCCAGGTCAAATTCCTGGGTGCTGTAGGATGGTTGAAGCCCCATGAACGAGACCCATTGGATCTTGACCACGTCGAACGAGAAGACCATCAACACGCTTACCAGCACGCCGAGAACTACAAAAACTCCAACGAGTTGCTTGAACAGTCTCATAACTGCTCTACCTCCGCAACCTCAACCTTTTCCGCACCGAGGGCGGTCATGGCTTTGGTTATTTTTTCTTTACTCTCCGGCGAACACTTGAAGAAGACCGCGATCTTTCCTTCGCTGACCTCTTTCACATATTCCATCGGACGATAATTGGGGAAATAACTATCGAGAAATACACCGAGGAAAGTGGAGAGTAACATACCGAGCATGGTTATCTCGAACAATATAACAACAGTAGGCGGCCCGGGGATAACGGCCTGACTGCTTACTTGAATGGGGTATGGATACAAATAGGGTACGCCATACATGAGAAAAGCTCCGCCGAAGAATCCCAATACTGCACCGCCGCCGGCAAGCCGGGGGACATTTGTCCATTGGCTGGGACGGCCGAGCATGGCTTCAGTGACCGGCACGCCGGAGATCACGTTCATCTGATCGTCGGAAATGCCCAAGGCACGGAGTTTGTCAATTGCATCAGCGGCAGGCCCGAGGTCAGGAAAGACCGCTAACAGAGATACCTGTCCAGAAGGTTCTATCCTGGAAATATTGTCAGTCATGTGAATCCTCCTATTCCAGTTCGCTAACCGATACTACGGTCTCGCGTCCAAACTTCTTGAGCTCATGCGCCATCTGACCTTCCTCAACTTCCCAGACAGGGATGAGGGGAATGAGGCGGGAGGCCGCCATATAGAGCCATATAAATAACGCCAGCGTGCCGATGCCCAACAGAATTTCAACGCGCGGGTAGTAGAGACGCCAGGTAAAAGGCATACGATTGATGGAGAGCGAAACAGGGACGATAATATAGCGCTCGAGGTACATGCCAACATTGATGAGCAAGCCGACAGCGAAGACGATCCACGGGGTGGAGCGCCATTTTTGATTCCATAAGACAGCCCATGGGATCGCGATGTTGAAGATCAACATGGCAAACCACATCCAGCCCATTGGACCGGCTTCATGGAAGTGCAGGAGTTGATGCGTCCATTTGTCGCCGCCATACCATTGCACCATGTAATCGTTGAAGAAGAAGTACGCCCACGCCATTGAGATGATGAGCATCAGTTTGGCAATGGCATCAAAGTGTTCGCCGCGAATGAAGTATTTCATGTTCTTCATTGTGCCGCGCACGATGGCTAATACCATGACGACCGCGCCCATACCTGAGTGCAAAGCGCCGACTACGAAGTAGGGTCCAAAGATGGTGGAGTTCCAACCCGGGCGGGTGGCCGCCGCGAAGTCCCAGGACACGATGGTATGCACGGAGAACATCACAGGGATGATGGCGAACGCGAAGATCGTCATTGCATTACGTAGATGAGTCCATTCACCTTCTGTGCCGCGGAAACCCAGCGCAAGGATCTTATAGAAAGTCTTACGCCATCCCGTGGAGCGATCCCGCGCCATGGCCAGGTCGGGGATGAGCGGCAGGAAGAGATACATGGTGGATGATAGTAAGTATGTGGTGATGGCGAGCAAGTCCCATGTCAGCGGGGAATGTGTATTAGGCCACAACATGCGCTGGTTCGGATAAGGGATCAGCCAGTAGGCAAGCCACACGCGACCCAGGTGCATAAAGACGCTGAATCCGGCCTGCACAAGTCCGAAGGTGGTCATCAATTCTGCGGCGCGTGTGAACGGGCGGCGGAACTCAGCCTTGAACACACGCAAAATGGCCGAGATGAACGTTCCTGCGTGACTGATACCGATCCAGAACACGGTGTTGACAAGGAAGAGACCCCAATAAGACGGGCGGTTCTTTCCTGTGACACCCAGACCTTCCGAGATCATGTAGCCCCACACGTAGAACAGACATCCAGCCACGATGGCGCTTAGGATCCCAAACACCACCCAAAACTTCCATGAAGTGGTCGTCATGGATTCCATGACCATTTCGTTCATCTTTCCGCGTGGAAGCGGATCGAGCATCAGGTGCTTTTCGCGCAGATGCTCTTTGGCATGATCTTTATGTTCATGCACAACATTCGCATGCACAGCATCAGTATATTCAGCCATAATTACCCTCCCTTGAAGTAGGTCACGTTTGGAAGCGTGCCAAGTTCTTCAAGATGTTTTACACCATGGTTACGATGAGCCAATTGAGAGACGAGTGATTCAGGATCATCCACACGGCCAAACACAATGGCATCCGCCGGACAAGCCTGTGCGCAGGCGGTGGTGAATTCACCGTCCAGGACTTCGCGAGCCTCTGATTTGGCCTTATCCTGCGCCTTGTGGATGCGCTGGATACAGAATGTGCACTTCTCCATAATGCCGCGGCGGCGGACGGTCACATCGGGATTGAATTGATTCGGCAAAGGCTCGGGGCGTTTGTAATCGCGCCAGTTAAAGGAACGAACCTGATACGGACAGTTGTTCGCGCAATAACGCGTACCGACACAGCGGTTATACACTTGCACATTCAATTGTTCCGCCTGTGAATGGACCGTCGCAAATGCCGGGCAGACCGGTTCACAAGTTGCGCTTCCGCATTGCTGGCACAACATCGGCTGGTTGGGAGTCATTTTGATCTCGGGATATTCACCTTCCCAAAAGCGTTCGATGCGGATCCAGTGCATGGAACGGCCATATCCAGAATCCGCTTCGCCTACAAAGGAAATATTATTTTCCATCGCACAGGCCGCAACGCAAGCCTGACAGCCCGTACAGATATCCTGGTCAATGACCATGCCCCACTTGCCGGACTGGTCTGCGCTTAGTTTAATTTCTTCAGGTCTAATCATGATTAATGCTCCTCGCCAAGACCCACGCCATAAACACCCATAAGACTTTCAAGGCGTGAGAGCGCTTGTTTTCTGCCGGTCTTTTCAACTTTGACTTTCATACCGGCAAAAGCAAGATCACCTGCTTCGTTATAGTTTTGACCGATCAGGTCTGTCGGATTGGCTCCGCGCTTCTCGGCATATCTGCCATAAGCGGTATGTCCCTGACCGAAAGGAATCGCGATCGTATCCGGACGAATGGCCGGGTACCGGTAAACAGGCAGTTCCAACACCCCGGCATCGCTCGTGATCTGAACAACATCATTATCTGCCAGTCCCATTTCATCGGCTGTGGCGGGGTTGATCTCAACCCAGGTATTCCACATGACTGTCGTGGTGGGGTCGGGTAATTCCTGCAGCCAGGGTTTGTTCGCGCCAGCCTCAGCCAATGTCGGCGAGACGAAAGGCACAAGGAAGAATTTCCCATCACCAGCAAATTTTGATTCAGCCGCGCTGATGCTGCGGTTAAGCGCATTCGCACCATTCGGAACATTGCGCCCGTCAATGGTCTTCCACCAGCCGCCATATTGCTGGAAGAATGCCGCAAAGGTATTGATATCTGCCGCTTCAAAGAAACCATTGGACTCGCTCATCAAAGGAGCGATCTTGCTTTGCAGGAATTCAACTTCATCCTTGAACGGCAAAGCAGATGCAAACTTGCCGCCAGCCAATTGCGCGGCGGCGATCAAAACATCTGCGGTGGCGCGTGTGTCATAGAACGGAGTCACAACAGGTTGTGCGCCTGAAAGGACCGATTCTTTCGATCCTGTGGCAACACGTTGATAACCCCATGATTCAAGTCCGTGATGGTCGGGGAAGATGTAATCAGCCTCAACAGCAGTTTCATCAGGGAAGGTGGCAAACGAAATGATCTGCGAAACAGATTTTGTTGCACCCATAAAATTAAGAGCTGCGGGCAATTCAAAGACCGGGTTCACGCCATGCACGAACAGAACCTTGATCTTTCCGTCTATCATCTTTTGAACGAAGTCCGCCATTTCCTGTGCAGAAGCAGGCTGTTGATATGCTGTCTGATTCGGCGCCAGCGCTGAGAAGAATACGCCGCCGGGTTTGCCGAAGTTACCGGCAAGGGCGTTCAAA
The DNA here is from genome assembly GCA_016219545.1 of Chloroflexota bacterium. Classification (GTDB taxonomy): domain Bacteria; phylum Chloroflexota; class Anaerolineae; order Anaerolineales; family Villigracilaceae; genus Villigracilis. The sequence continues at coordinate 66,310 of JACRMH010000015.1, forward strand.
GCCAGCACAGCTTCAGCAACAGCAAGTCCATTGCTTTGACCAAGGGCCGCGCCGCCGGGGATGGCTAATGCGCCGTTCGAATTCGCAAACATCTGGGCGAGATGTTCAAGCGTTTCAAGCTTGATGCCTGATTTGGAGGCGGCGTCCATTGGGTCAACATCTGCGAAAACTTTCGGCGTGGTGATGCCAAGAGATTCAGCGGCGAGTCTGCCGATTGCAAGCGCGACCATGGCCTCGGTCCCGGGGCGAAGCGCAACCCACTCGTCTGCCTTTCCAGCAGTCGAAGACATCCGCGCTTCGAATTGAACAAAGGTCCCGCGTAATTTTGTCTTGCCTTCGCGCAATGCAGAGAAACCGCGTGTATATGAAACAGGCGAGAGCCACGTCTCAAGGAAATTTGCGCCGAACGAGAATACAACTTGCGCACCGCCCACGTCAAAGAATGGAAGTCCGCTCTGACCAAAAAGATTCTGCGCGGCCTTATTTAATGTGGCGCGGGATTCAAACATGCTCAACGCGCCAAATCTCACCGGGGCAGTGATGCCGGTTGCATTCGCAAGATCAGTTGCCAGGTCAAAGAGATGATCGGGAGCCATACCCATAAGGAAGGCGATCTCTTCGGGCTTGTTATTCTTGAGGGATTCGGCGACCACTTGTGTGGCGGCATCCCAATCCATGTTGGAAGCGGCATCAGGAAATTCATCGTTGAAGGGATCTGCGGCAGTGTCGTAGAGTCTGTCGCCGCGTTTATGTTTAATGGCACCACGGACACGGTTGGGATTATACAAACCCTGCAATGTGGCCTGTCCGCGCGCGCAGGTCTTGCCGAGGTTCAGCGGATTATTCGCATTGCCTTCGGCTTTGATCGCGCGTCCTTGTGAGGTGCGGACAACAAGTCCGCATCCGGCCGCGCATTCGCGGCATGTGGTGGCGTAATAGGTGCTCAGGCCGTTATAGGTGTACTCGGGCATTTGCAGGTACGGTTCGCGTCTTACCAAACGCGAAGCCGGCCCGCATCCCGTGAGGATCGCAGTGGTCGCTGCACCTACACCAGCCAGTTTTAGAAAATCACGCCGGGAAAATTGTTTGCTCATTTTTGTTTTCCTTTCGCCCGGTTAATAATGACACGTGGCACAGTCGGTGAGTTTAACAAGCAAGTCATGATTCTCGCCTGCAACTTTCTTGTGACAATTCAAGCAAAATCCCATGTTGAATACCTGTGGATTCTCGGCAACGGTTTGTTTGCTCATATCGCCATGACAGTTCTCGCAGTTCTGTCCTGCGGCAATGTGAGCGCGGTGATTAAATTGGACAAAGTCCGGCACCTGCGCCACCGGCACCCATTGCAGGCGGGACTGGCTTTTGACCGATGCAACCAATGGCTTCAATAGTGGAAACTGGGTATCGGGCTGCTGGCTATCCAGTGTTTTCTGGATCTGGTTATGACAAGCCCAACATTTGGCCTGCGCGGGAATGCCGGCGGATGGACCTTTGGCTGCGCCCGGATGGCAATACAAACATTGAATGCCAAGCCCAACATGAGTCTTGTGGGGAAACTGGATCGGCTGCGCAGGGGATGTTTGGGTTAATGAAATCCCATAGGCCGCGAAACTGAACAGCGCCAGAAATGCGATCCCCACCGCGATCAAACCGAGGGGCTGTTTCAGCCAGTCAAAAATTCTTTTGATCATGGATGCTCCTGAATAAAAAAAATTAAGCGCAACGCCGCCAAAAGTTCAAGGCGGCGAAGGCTGAATTAACGAATTTATGAAACAAAGAACAAAAAGCTACAATTGCGCAAAGACGCAGCAGTTAATGCAGGAGATACATGCAAAAATTTCATCCCGATGCAGGTCAGGATGAAAGAAAGGAACACAACCATGCCAACTTCTCCCATTGCACTCTCCCATAAGATCACTCACTGAAGCCCTCCAGCAAGCAGTTCGGCGCATTATACAATGAAAGCCCGGAAAAGTACATAAACGGGTTGAATTGTCTATATTTACCAATAAAAGAATTTCCCCTATCAAAAACGCGATAGTTGACATGATACAATTATTGCCGATAACAATGAAAACAAAGCATCTTCCCATACTTGCCTTATTATTCATCGCGCTGGTTATTGCGCTTGTCATTGCCAACTTTAGCCACCCAGTCGCAGCGGCGCAAAATATGAAGGCGGGTTCCGCCCTGCTGCAAACCACCCCAACCCCGGCAACAGATGAATCCGTGATCGGTTCAACAGACGGTATCATGTTGATGGGCATTGTCATCACCGCGATCATCCTCATCCCCTTGTTGTTCCGAAATAAAAAAGGAAGCAAAGAAAACATCCCGTAGAGAAAAACTACGGGATGTTTTTTATAACGATATCAAGCCAAGTTCTATCCCTCTCTTGACAGCCTCAGTACGACTCGTACTGTTCAACTTGGCATATAAAGATGAAAGATGGAATTTCACGGTATGCTCACTGATACCAAGTTTTAGTGCGATCTGTTTATTGGCCAATCCCTGCGCCATCAATTGAATGACTTCCATCTCCCGGGCCGTCAACGGCTCGATCAGAGATTCTCCGTTGGAAGATTCCCTTCTCCCAGGCAGGCGGATCAGACTCTTAACCAGGCCTGGTGCGCCGACCCACAGCCCTTCCCCCACTGCGCGGACTGCTGCGCCCAATTCGTCTTCTGTTGCATCCGGCGAAATGATCCCCCAGGCCTGCGATGTTGAATTCAACATCCTGCGTACATCCTCAACCTCATCCGTTAAAAATAAAATTGCATAAGATGGTTTCCCTTCCATTAATCGCATCGAAGAGACCGAGGCAAGTACAACCACCTCGGTCTCAGTTTCATTCACACTTTCAATTTCAGATGTCTCACCTATCACTTTGATCTCAGGCTGCCTGCCCAGCATTTCGCGCAGTCCAACCCGCATCGCATGGTTCGGTGAGACGATTGTTACATGGATCAATAGACCTCTCTGTGTATGTCGTTGCGAGCCACGTTCTTTGTCTTCGGCGGCGAAGCAACCTCCCTATCGTATTGGAGGTTGCTTCGGCAGAAAATCACTGCCTCGCAACGACATTGTTATCGTTCTCCGATCTCCACTTTGATCGACTCCAATTTACCGCCGCGCAGAACGTCAACGGGAATGGACTTCCCAACCACATCGCCGCTCAACCGCACGAACAGATCATCTTGATGCGCTACTGTTTCCCCTGCAACACCGACAAGGATGTCACCAACCATCAAGCCGCCTTTCCCGGCCGGACTATCTGCTTCAAGACCTACCAATAAAAGTCCGGTTTCCTGTTCGCGCTTTAATGCTTTCTTTGCATCGGCGGAAAGTTCCACGATCTGACTGCGTATGCCGAGATAGCCGCGCTTGATCTTGCCATGCTTCGCAAGAGTCTCTGCGATCTTCCACGCAACATCGGCGGGGATGGTGATGGCTCCGCCATTTCCAAAGCCGGAAGTGTTGATGCCAAAGATCGTGCCGTCACCATTCACCAAAGGTCCGCCAGAAAAGCCGGGGTAGGAAACAACGTCTGTTTTGATGTAACGCTCCAACATACTGCCGCGCCCGGTGCGGACAGGGCCGCCAATCGAGTTGACCGTCCCAAAACTGGATTCGATCCCACTAATGGAGGGTCTGCCGATTGCCAATACAAATTGACCAACTCGTGCGGGCGTCTTCGAGATTTCAGCGGGAGTGGCGTCGGGGCGATCCAGCTTGAGAACCGCCAGATCAGTTCCCGGGTCACGACCCACGAGGCGCGCTGTGACTTCAGTCCCGTCTGGGAGGGTCACCTTAATATCTTCCTCACGCTCAACAACGTGGTCCGCAGTCAAAATTAAATCTTTGGCAAAGGCAATTCCACTTGCAGGGAATTTTCGGCGCGCATCCACCAACACAGTGGATCTTCCAGCACTCTCGGCGGCATCTGCAATTGCGTCAGAAAGTTCAACCAATATATTTTTGCTCATAATTTTCTCCTTTCGCATCAGTATGGCCAATGCGGATTTGGAGTGTATCGCCTAAACGATTAGCTTTGTACTGGAAAAACGGTTAGGTGGTCTCGACACCTGCACTGCGCCAAGCGCAGCGCGGTGCAAGTGTACGCCCCGACAAACACGGGGCTACTCGATCACCACATTACTTTTCTCGCGCCTTCTTCTCCATTGGCAACAGACTGGCATAAATAAATTCATGTGTCGGCACAGAGACATCGGCCGCGCGGGCCATGCGCACAAGTGCGCCGGTTTGAGATTCCAATTCGGAAGGTTTGCCGGCCAAAATATCCTTTTGCATGGAAGCCATCGTATCCGGCTGGGTCTGGTCAATGCGGTCCATTACACTTTGAACAGATTTTTCGGTCAGCGCAATGCCGCGTGAATTTGCAACGAGAGCCACTTCTTCCAAAGCGCGGCGGAACATCGCGCGCGTTTCAGGGATGGAGCGGAATATACCCACCGGTACGCGCGTCACTGCACCCACACCGCTAAAGGCAGCGATAAATAAATATTTCTCCCACATGGCCAACTCAACATTTTCAGAAGTTTCAACAGTGAGCCCGGAAGTATTTTTAAATGCCGCAAACAATTTTGAAACTCTTTCACTTTTACTTCCATCCAATTCACCAAACGCAATATAAGGGTCAATGCCCACATGTTTGATGCGACCCGCATCCGCAACAAAGACGCTGATGCGGCAGAGTCCACCAAGCACATACTCACGCCCAAACGCATTGACCAACATCTCCATATGTTCAATGCCATTCAACAAAGGAATGATCACGGTGTTCGCGCCGATGAGCGCTTTCATTTGAATGACTGCTTCCTCAATCTGCCATGCTTTAACGGCAAGGATGACCGCATCCACATACCCAACAGATTGGGGAGAATCTGTCGCTTTGGCAGGATGCACGACAAAGTCACCGCTGATCGATTCCACGCTCAAGCCTGCCCGCTGAATCGCTGACAGATGATTCCCCCGCGCAATAAAGGTCACATCTTCGCCAGCCTGCGCGAGTCTGCCGCCGAAGTATCCGCCAACACCGCCTGTTCCAAAGATCGCAAATTTCATGGGAGTCTCCTTTAGTTGAAGTCAGCCTTCATTATAAAGAAAACAACCCGTTTTGGGGTTGTCTTCAAATCCTAGGGGATGGATGGCTCATCCAGCACAGGCTGCCATCCGCTATCTGAAAAATATTCCTGTAGAAACGCTGACCGTTCCTCCGCTGTCATGATGCGGGGGCGCGAAAAATCTTCCAGCAGGGTCGTGATCAATTCGACACTGATCAGCCGCCCATCGTAGATCACGTAGCGGTCAAGAAATTCGCGGCGGATACCGGCGGGCATCCAATCAAAATTTCCCATTTGGTCAAAGAAGAGATTTCCAAGTCCATAATGGATGAACGCATCATTATAGAACTCCATCGTTTTTGGGAAGTGCGCCTGGCTGCCGCTGACGATAGTCGCGCCCGCATCCACCATGCGGCGAAATCCTTCCATCTGACCGAGATCCGGTTGTGTGACATAATCTTCGCTCCACTGAAATGTGAAGATCACAAGATAGCCCTGTGACTTTAATTCCGCGACCTTCGATGTGAAATAATCAAAGTTGCACGGAGCCGAACCGGGATGATCCTCGGTCGCAATATCGGGGCCGCCAACGTCGGGCAGGTTACAGCCAAGAAGGGCGATCTTGTTGCCATTCACTTCAAACAAGGCCGGCGTGAGCGCATCCTGAAAATTCGTTCCGCCGCCAAAATGTAAAAGGCCGTTCGACTGATAGATCGAGAGCGTTTGCTCCATCGCATCCCTGCCATAATCCGCAAAGTGATTGCCAGTCAGTTCCACCACATCCACGCCAATATCGGTGAGCAAACCCATGTTCTTCGGGTCACTGCAAAAAACCAAACGAGAGGAGTTTGGGTCCGGGGGCGGGCAGTCTGCAAAGAACGAAACCTCATTGCTGACGTGAGCAATGTCCGCTTCGCGCATGAGGTCACGGATCTCTTCACCCGGATAGGTGATTCCCTTTTGTTCCATCTTATACGCCGTCGCGCGGGTAAGCGCGGTAGTCCCGGTGAGAATAACGGTAGCGAGTTTGGATGAATCGTAATTGGAAGTAGGAAGAATGGGAGATGAAGGATGAAGGGTAAAGGTAACACTCAATGGATATTTTGATAGATCAAAACTTTTTCGAATCGGTGATTGACCGTCAATCGTCAAGACCTTCCAGCGCGGTGACAATGATTCAAACGGAATAATAGCCCAAGCGGACTCAGCCCATGCAGTATCCAACAGTTGTTCTGCAGGCACGCTTCGCACTGACCCGGAAACTGGTCCGCCCCAAAGGGCAGTGAACGCAGCGAGGGTTGAGTCTTCCATCAACAAGGTGTGGGAGACACCTCCATTCCAGACAGCACGCAATTCATCGGAGGTCACACCGTCACGCACGGTTGCAAATCGTGCGGCTAAAACATAAACCCATTGAATTTGAGCTTCGTTCGGAGTCGTTCCTGTGGAAATATCGAGAGACAGGTCAACGTTTAACGCTTCCGCCTGGTCACGTAATATTTGCGGAACTGAATTTCCGATCTGTTGTTTTGCGGGAGTCACGGTTGGGGCTGGCAATGATGAAGATGCCGTGGGGGTAAATAGAATGAAAACAGGGAAAGGGGTGATTGCCGGGAGCTGATCCTCACCGGCGCAAGCAGAGAAGAGAGCCGGAATGATCAAAAAGAATATAAGCCTTCTCGCCAGGCGTTTTAATCTCATAATAACTGATGTTACCACCTAGCCAATCTTAAAGATGACATGAATTTTATTATGACACCACTTCGGGGTTGGGATTTCCATATCTTAAACACTAGAATCATTTGACCTCGAAGGGGTCAAATGATTCTAGCGTGCGGTGAAAATATGCTATTAAATAACTCGGCTTACTCACCCAATCGTGATTCCCTGAGCGACAGCGAAGGGTCTCTGTGACAATCGTAGGGGTTCTCATTGAACTGGCGTGCAACGCAAGTGTCGCTCCGCTCAGAACGACACTGCGTAAGGTAAGTTAATAAGTCTTTTACGCAGTCGTTGGTGCTTCGACTTTCGGCAGTGTATCGTGGTCAGGCAGAATGTCTTCGGCATTGCGAATGACCGGGAAGAAATAACCGGACACTCCAACCGACGCGCCCAATAAACCGCAAATGACGAGCAAAAGCCCCATACCTGAACCAGGCCCGGTCCCGGCGAGCCAGCCAAAGGTCGAGGAAAGAGGCGAAGCGATCCGCATCGAAGGCTCAAGGACATAGTCCGCGAGAGCGCCGCCAATGACCGGGGAAATTGGATTCGTCAGCCAGGCGATCAACCGTCGGGCAGAGAAGACCCGTCCCTGCAGATCAGGTGCAACCTTGGATTGCCAGATCGCTTGATTCGATCCATTGATGAGAGGGGAGATCAGAGCGCCTAAGACCACTCCAGCGACCCAAACGGGAAGTCCGCCTGTAAACCCGAGGATCGCCATGCTGATACCGCCGATGATCCAGCCTGATAGCACGCCATGTACACGGCGTTTGAAACCACCCCAGGCACTCATGAGCACACCACCGACAACTCCGCCGATTGCGCCGGCAGTTTGAACGGTGCCGAAGATCAGGGTATTGCTATCTGTGCGCGCAAGGATCATGGGAGCAAAAACCGTGTAGCCGATACCTGAGAATAAATTCCCCATGAAAAAGATCAACTGCAAACCCAACAAGCTTGGGCGCGCAAAAATATATTTGAAACCATAAGCGGCTTCCTTTAAAATACTGCCCTGTGCTTTCTGTCCCTCCTCTGTGCGGGGAGGCTGGGGAATGTGCACGATCATTAGTGCGCCGATGGCAAGCAGGAAGGTGACAACGTCAAAAAATAGAATTCCGGTCAAGCCAATGATTGGAAGCAGTGCGCCTGCCAGCAATGGAGCGATGACTCCCGGCCCCGCTTCCACAAGCGACATCATGCCGTTTGCACGCCCATATTGTTCCTTGGAAACCATGGTGCTGATGGCCGCGGAATAAGCCGGCCACTGAAAGGCCATGCCCAAGCCATACACAATGGAGACGACATACAAATGCCAAAATGCAAGGATGCCAAAATATTGCAAAACGAGTATGGCGAGTGTGCCGATGCCAGCAGCAAGGTCGCTGACCATCATCATCATTTTGCGATTGTGACGGTCCACCATCACACCGGCAATGGGGGAAATGATAAGAAATGGCGTGATGAAGAAGACCTGCATCATGCCCATGGCAAGGGCACTTTTGGTTTGGTCATACATCCAAATGCTCAGACCAAACTGACTCATCGAACTGGCAAGGACTGAAACGATCTGCCCGAGCCAGACAATCGTAAAACCGAACATACCGGTGGGACGTTTTGTAGAAGTTTCTGCCACAGAAAGTTCTCCTCTATGCACTAAGAATAAAATCTGTTCTACAGTTTAACGGAAATCTTTTTCTCAACCACAAAGGGTCAAAAGGTGCACGAAGGGTTATTAAGCTCTTTCCTTTGTGACCCTTTGTCTCCTTTGTGGTAAACAACTTCCCAAGGAGATTACAAAAACCAGGTAATCCTACGAGATCGGATTAGTACTTACTTCGACCACTTTTTTCTGATGATTCTCTTCAATGCTCATAATTGCCGGAATGAAAAGCCCGATCAATGCCATCAGGATACAGGCACTGCCACCGATCAAGTACCAGGTGCGGACTCCGAGCCAATCAGATACAGGTCCGGCAACCAACAGACTCAATGGAGCCATGGCTGTAGCGCCCGCGCCTACCAGTGAAAATACACGTCCCTGCATATCCGGGTCAACGGCAGACTGTAAGATAGCATGAAGCGGGCCATTCGCAAATACCTGCATGGCTCCAAGCATAAAGATTCCCGTCAGCGCAACATAAAACCAACCAGCAGGGAGCAACCCAAAGATCAAGACGCCAACGCCGATACCGAGAATGCCTAACATACTGGTGAGTATCCGCTTCTTGAATCCGCCCCAGGCACTGAGGATCACTCCGCCTACGATTATGCCGATCCCAAAGAGCGAGTCGACCAAACCCAGTTGCCCCGCACCGCCGTGATATTGCTGAGTCACCATGAGAGGGATAAGCGAGGAAGCAGGGGTCAGTAGAAAATTAATGACCATGGCCATCAACGCAACTCCCAACAAACCAGGCCACGCGACAATATAAACCCAACCTTCACGCAAGTCCTGCATGTAACTCGTTTTTGCCGAGGTCCCATTTGCCTGCGAGACCTGACGCGGCGGTTTTGGGATGGTGATAAAAAATAAAATGGATATGGCAATGGCGGCCGTAACCACGTCAATTGCAAGGACGCTCTGAAGCGGGAAAATACTAATAAGGAGTGCGCCAATAGGCGGTGCAATGATATTGACGATGCCTCCAAGAGTCTGATTCAATCCGGCGATGCGCGCCAGGTGAGTCTTGGGAACCATCAATGAAATGGAAGCCGACTCAGCAGGAGAATGAAAAGCGCCGCCTGCCGAACGGATAAGCAGGATGATATACACAGCCCAGATACTTTCATTCCCCGTAGCAAAAAGAAATATCAATACAAGAGTCGCGAGCGCGATCGAACTATCGGCAACGATCATTACCCACTTGCGATTCCAACGATCCACCAACGCGCCTGCAAAAGGCGAAAGAATGATCTGGGGCAGCATGGAGATCAGGGAGGCCATTGCAAGAACTGTAGCCGAGCCTGTCGTCTTGGTCATCCACCAAACCAGGGCAAACTGCACCAGGCTACTGCCGACCAGCGAAATGGCCTGCCCGGCCCACATGCTGAAAAAGGGCACCGCCCACTTTTCAGGGATCTGAGAATTATCAGGTGTGTTTTCCATGAACGTGAACGTTATTCTACGTAAATCTCAACGTGCTCGCCATCGGCTTCATCAACAACATCAATGATCTTGCCGGTCACGCCTGCACGCAGCGCTTCCATTACATTGGACATGTCCACGCCTTCCACTTCAGGTGCGAAGTGCGCGCCGATCTTCATGCCGGCATCCACCAAGGCCAGCGGAATTTGGACGGAGGCCTTCGATCTTCCGGTGCGGGTATCGGTCACTCGGATGCGCAACCAGCGCGCGGGTCCGCCTGAACCGGGCGGGCGTGGCGGCATTGGAATCCCGCGGCGCGTATCGCTTAACGCTGAAAGCAGTTTCGAGCCTTCATCCGCGCTGATCTTCCCCTCTTCGATCAATTTCAAAATCTTCATTCTTTCTTCAACTGTAGTCATAGCTACCTCCTATCTGTGATGTTGCATTACCCTACCCGGCAACGGCAGGCACATTTTCTTCATCAAGCACTTCAGTTTTTGGGAGTTTGAATTTAATCCAAATCGGGATGACTGAAAGCAATAAAACGACTGCGGTTACTGTAAATGGAAACGTCGGGCTGACACGATCCCACATCTGCGCGCCGATCCACGGGGCAGGCAGGGAGACAATTCCCAAACTGGTGCTGAACAGACCGAACGCCATGCCGCGGTTTTTCTGGGGCACAGCCTTGCTGATCAATGATTGATAGGCCGGAGCAGAAATACCTGCGCCCATCCCTGCGAGCCCCCAGCCCAGGTAATACATCCACTTAACGCCTGCTGGAATATTAACCAGAACAAACAACGCGCTTGACATTAAGATCATCCCAAGTGCGATCCCGACCCTCTCACCGGCCTTATCTGAAAGCCAGCCGCCGGGGATCGTGGTCAACATCATGGCCAGCCCAAAAAATGACATGACCCAGCCGATCTGCTGGAGCGAGAGTCCGCCGATTTCCTGCATATAAACAGGGAAAAGATTTTCTGAAAACTGGAAGGAAATATCGCGCAGCCCGTCGGTGATCAACATCCAGGTGATTAGTCCGCCTGAAAAGACAAGTGTAAACATCGAAACCAGATTGATCTTCAAACTACTGAATGAAAGTTTATCCGTCTTTACAGCGGCGCTTTTGGCTGCCTCACTCGCCATGCTTAAACGCATCAACATCGCGATAAAGTAAAAAATACCGGCGATCAACAGCATCCATTTAAAACCGTATGCGCCTGCCAGCCAGCCGCCCAACGGCGGTCCAAGCACAGAGACGATCATAAAGATGGCCTGTGAAATACCAAAGACCTTGCCCCGATTCTCCTCGCTGGAATGTTCGGCAATGAAGGCATCGAAGCTTGGTCCCACCAGCGAACGGGCCACAGCGCCAATTGCGACCGCCAGCAAAAGCCATTGCCACGTATCTGCCAAAATGAGCGGGATGAATCCGATCACACCGAACACGCTGCCAATCGCAATCGCACGCAGGCGTCCCAATGTATCTGAAACCCACCCACCCAGAATCTGCAAAAGCAAGGGGACAATCTGTGAAAGCGTAAAGAATAATCCGATCTGTGTGATCGACGCTTTAAGGTCCTTGAGATAAAGCGGCATGAGCGAACCATACATGCTTCCGCCGATGTTCGCAAAAATCATCGCTGTTAAAAACAGGATCAGCAATCCACTTAATAAAGGTTTTTTCTTAAGCGTTTCCATGTTTATCCAATGAATACTTGTACTTTTTCGCCGTCATCGGTATCGTTCACATTCACGATCAACGGGTCAGTGATGTTCTTCGCCAATGCAATACCTTGTATGATCTCATCCACTGCGGTGTTCTTCAGACCGTCGATATGTGAGCCGAAATTTGACAGGAACCAACTTATCAAACCAAGCGGAAGCGGCAATGCAATGGTAATATTCCTCGGCCACTCTTCCTGATGCGAACGATCCACATTCACATACATCCAGCGCGCAGATTTACTCCCCGCGCCAAGCGCGATCAACAAAATTCCGAGCATCAATGGCATCGAGAGGCAGAAGAACCAAAAGTTCAAACCTGCATTTTGTTGGATAGAGAACATGCCCCACGCGCTCAATACAGTGAAGATGATACCGATCCAAAGCGGGATCATCGCAAAGCGCATCGCCCGCCGGCGGACCTCATCAAACTCAGGAGCATCGGTCTTTTCTGACCCGAAACTTGGCGCCGGGTCGAAGACTTCGATCTGCTCTTCGGCCGCTTCATCCAAAGCGTGCATCAATCGCGCGGCTTCTTCCGCACTGATCTTTCCATCCGCAACCATTTCCAAAATCTTCTTACGCTCTTCAGCAGACATTAAGATCCTCCTTCCAAAGATGCCAATAATTTTTCAGCTTCTTCAGCAGTGATCTTTTTATCCTGCAACATTTTCAAAATGGACATTCGTTCTTCATCAGAGACTGGAGCGCTGGGAGGTCTGGGAGGCATTGGCACGCCTTTCGAAGACAGGTCCCAATTCCAGCGCCCGACTTCCAAAAAGCCCTTGCCGTGGCGGGAGCGTCGTTCCGCATCACGAGTCTTTTGCTCAATGCGGCGTGTTGCCTCTTCCACCTTACGCTGGGCACGTTGAGTAGCCTGTTCCACCTGACGTGAAATCCGTTCGCCAAAACCGGACCAATCCGCACCAATGCCTGCGAAGTTGCCAAAGTCTTCCGCGGTTTCTCCGGCATCCGATTGATTGGTCACGCGGATGTCACCGCCGGCAGTAAGTGTGATCATGGCTGAACCATCACCAAGGGTAACAATGCGCGAGGTGGCATCTTCATCCCTTTCAACGCCCTTCCATTCAACATCAATTTCATCGGCGTTGAGGGTCAATGTGGCATTGGCCTTTGGGGGCATCACAAGCAGAATGTCATCACCGGAATTGATCGAATACACATTGCCCGCCTGAGGGTTGAGATAAAAAACAACATCCTCGGCCACATTCGCGCTGACGTTCCCGCGCACATCGCGCAAGGCCAAGTCATCGGCTACAGAGTCGAGGGTCACGCTCCCATCCACGTCGCGAATGGACACGTCACTGTGTGCGTTTTTGACGGACAAGTCTCCCTTCGCACCGCGCAAGCTAAAGTCAGAGGAGATCGTATCGATCATGACAGAATTTACATCACGGATGGATAGATCACCGCCGATCTCTTTCAATTCAATTGAGCCCATTATGCCGCGAATGGATGCGTCGCCGCCGATGTTCTTAATGAAAACCGAAGCAGCTTTCGGCACGCGCAGGGAAAGGTCATCATCGCAAGATACTTTCACCTGTTCGCCATCCTGACTAAACCGCATTTCGTCTTCATCACCCTTGAGGAGAATATCATCTCCCTCCCAGCCAACGAGGCTGAGGTCACCGCCGATGCTTTCAATAAAGATCTTGGGGGTTCGTCCTGCAGAAATTGTTTTAGACATGGCTTATATCTCCTCGCCGCGCAGAATGCGCATGGCTTGTTCGGCTGTGATCTTGCCGGCTTCAAGGTCGGCAATGGTACTGCTGCGTAGGTCGGCTTCGATCTCAGGGGCTTCATCCTTGCCCGGTTCATAGCCTAAAGCACGGATGGTCTCATGCAAACGGTTGCGAATGGTCGGGTAGGACAACCCAACCTCCTGCTCCATGCGGTTGATCTTGCCTTCGCAGCGCACAAAGGTGAAGATGAATTCCATTTGTTCAGGGGTCAGGTTTGCGAACTGACCGGAAACGAAATTCCCTTCAATGGTTGTGTCACAGGACGAGCAATGCAAACGGGCAATGGTCAATTCAGATTGGCATATCGGACAACGAGTAGGTGCGGGTCTCATAGCTGGGTTCCTCCAAATTTATAGCGCCAAGGTTTCTGGCAGGATTTCAATATTCTCTTCCTTGCGCCGGATACGATGTAAAGCAAGGAAGGCAAATGTAGATAACAGCCCGATAAACCCCGCCGCATACCAAAGCAGATGAGGCTGGGGTCCATCCATGATCAAGCCAGCAAGGTAGGGTCCTACCGCAAAGGGAAGTCCCCACGAAACACCGGAGACGGCCATGTACCGTCCGCGCATATCTTCGGGAGCAAAGGTGGCAACCAAGGCTTGCGCAACCGGCGAAACGATCATTTCACCGATCGTGATGATAACCATCGCAACCACGAACATGGTATAGGTCGCGACATATCCGTACATCGAGAATCCGATCACATATAAGAATGTTCCGAAGGCCATCAGCAACATGGGCGGATATTTTTTAATACGGCGCGTGATCGGGAATTGCATCAGTACCACCATGGCGGCATTGATGCTCAGCAACAATCCATAACCTGATTCAAGTGTGCCGTATTCATTTCGCAGGAAAACACCCAAGGTTGTATTCATGTTCATATAAGTGAAGACCTGGAGCATCACGGCACCCAGGAATAACATGAAGGCGGCGTTGCGGAAGACTTGTCCATAACCGGCGAAGGAACTCGCCACGGTTTGTTTCGGCGCATCGGGATGAGCCTGCGGTTTTGTTTCGGGAAGGAAGATGGCGATCAGGATCACCGTCAGCAGGGAAATGGCCGCATCAGACAGGAACAGCAAAAGGTAAGACCGAGCCGCTAAAAATCCGCCTATAGCAGGCCCAATCACAACAGACAAGTTGAAAGCGACTCGCAATATCCCATATCCATCTGTCCTTTTTTCCTCCGGCAGAATATCCGCGATCATAGCCTGGTGTGCGGGACCGGCCACATCCGTCAATATGCCAACAAAGAGCGCGAGGAAAAAGAAAGCCTGGAAGGAGTTTATCAGCCCCATTGCCACCGTGCTAAAAGAGGAGGCAATCAACCCAAAGATGATGATGCCCTTACGCCCAAAACGATCCGCGAGCGCACCGCCAATCGCCGAGCCAGCGAAACTGGAAATTGAAAAAGCGGCAAAGAGCACACCAACGTCGGTCATACCCACGCTGAATTTGCTGGTAATATAGAGCGCAAAGAATGGGAAGAGCAGCGCGCCGCCGATACGGTCAATAAAAGTAATGGCGATCACCACCCAGAAAATACGCGGGTACTCATTGTAGGTCTTTAATATTTTTTGGGTTTGCTTTTGAAAAAACATTTTAGGCTCTAGCTTTCCAAACTTTATTGTGAGAGATCGTCAGCTTTGTTTGTAGGGCTTCATTTTGAAGTGATTGCAGTTTTTGACCGCGAGCGACCATCCAACTCCCAAGAGAAGACAGCAAATGCTGAGCGACATTCCCAAGCAATGGGCTTTCGGTCAAACACCAGTCCGCTTCTGCCTGAGATCTCTGTTTGGCAATTGCCAATAAGCTTTCAGGATGAAAATTGTTCATGGGTACTCTCCTTTCACAAGAAAACACAGCTAAAACCGGATTGTCAATATTCACCTTGTCTTTCTAGCGACATTATAGACATTATTTAAATTTTGTCAAGGATATTATTAATAATTTCAATATCATCTTCAATATATTTGATGCAGGTTTGAAAAAATCAATATTTTCCAGTTTTTGGAGGTAATTCCGATGATTCGCTCGATTTTCTTTTCGCCCGGCAAGCCCACCCGCACAGATATTCCCCCTGAAGAATTCCCCCGTCTCATCCGCGACAAGCGCGGTTTGTTATGGGTAGACTTCACTTCCGAAACGCCGGAAGTTGCCCTGCCCATCCTGCAAAAATTTAATTTTCATCATCTCGCAATCGATGATGCCTTGCAGGAAACACATGCGCCAAAAATTGATGATTGGGGTGACTATCTCTACATTGTTTTAAATTACATGCATCTATTACAAGGCACCGAACCATGGGACACGGAAATTGACGAGTTGGATATCTTCCTGGGCCGCAACTATGTCATTACCCATCACGATAATCAGGTCGCATCCATTGATGAAACCTGGGACATGTGCCAGCGTGACCCGCGTTATGCAAAAGACGGGCCGGACCATTTACTATACAAGATCATTGACGCAACCGTCATGAACTATATGCCGATCATAGAAAAAATAGATGAAGAAATAGATTGGATCGAAGACCAGGTCTTTGATCGTCCCAGTTCGCAAACACTTGCAAGGTTGTTCACCCTTAAACGCGTCCTGCTGGCCATGCGGCGCATCCTGCTTCCCCAACGCGAAGTGTTAAACAAAATGGCGCGCGATGATTATCAAGTCATCGACCAGAAAGACCGCATCTTTTATCGCGATATTTACGATCACCTGGTACGCCTGCATGATGTAAATGAAAGTCTAAGGGATCTGGTAAGCGGGGCACTGGATACTTATCTATCGGTCATCAACAACCGCATGAACGAAGTAATGAAAACACTGACGATCATCACAACCCTCTTCATGCCACTGAGCTTTGTTACGGGATTCTTCGGGATGAACTTCTTTGCCGCGAATCCACCCTACCTGAATTGGACTCAACCAATGGTCTTTTACGGGACCCTGAGCCTGACGGTACTTGCCCCGATATTTATGCTCCTCTGGATGCGCCGCCGCACCTGGGTATAGCCGCCCGATTCTGTCATCACCAACTCCTTGACACAGAACAGGCGTTCGAGTATCATTTGTAGCACAAATGAGCGAAGAATGCTCAAAGTGCCGATTTTTCGGCAGGAGACTAAAATGATGATGGTTCGAAAAAGTAAAGGATTAGGCGAACGCCACGAAAAGATTCTTGATTTCATCGCGAGTTTTCAGCGCGAACACAAACACCCACCTTCAATCCGCGAGATCGGCTTACATTGCGATATTTCATCCACTTCGGTCGTTAATTATTATCTCGATCAACTTGAAAAAAGCGGACATCTTGAGCGTGACCGGAAAATTTCGCGTGGTATGCGGCTGACAGGCAACACCCCACTAGGCGATATGCTCCGCGTTCCCATGGCCGGCGTTATTCAAGCTGGTGAACCCATTCAGGTCCCTGCAAACGATTCGTTTGGATCATTCACACCCGACGACTCTGTTGAAATCGCAACTTCCCTTATGCCTGCGAGGGAAAAAGGCAAGGAGTTATTTGCCCTGAAAGTACAGGGAGACTCAATGATCGATGCCATGGTCAATGATGGTGACATTATCATTCTCAAACCGGCACAAGATGCGCGCAACGGCGACATGGTCGCAGTCTGGCTGTCAGACCGCAACGAGACCACCTTGAAATTCTTCTACAAGGAAAAAGACAAGTATCGCCTGCAACCCGCCAACCCGACCATGAAACCGATCATTATTGACAAGAACGAATCACTGGAGATCAAAGGCAAAGTGGTCATGGTCATCCGAAAAGTGGAAAGACAAAACTAGGAAACTTAAAACAAAAAAGACGACTCGCGCGAGTCGTCTTTTTTGTTTTACTGTAATCGAAAGATTATTCGACGACGATGACGGCGCCGGCTTCTTCGAGTTTCTTCTTGGCGTCGGCAGCAGCATCCTTGCCAACAGCGGTGAGGACCTTGCCACCAGCGGTTTCAGCGAGGGTCTTGGCTTCGCCGAGTCCGAGGCTGGTCAATTGGCGGATGACTTTGATCACGTCAATCTTCTTGGCGCCTGCATCCTTGATGACCACATCGAACTCAGTCTTCTCTTCCACAGGTTCAGCAGCGGCGGCAACGCCACCACCGGCCATCATCGCTACGGGAGCGGCGGCAGAAACGCCCCACTTTTCTTCGAGCATTTTTACGAGATCAGCCGCCTCGAGGACGGAAAGTGTGGAAAGTTCTTCCACGAGTTTTGCGAGCTTGTCAGACATTGTTTAGCACTCCTTGCTAAGTAATTATAGGATTTGTTTTTCGCGGCACGTGCCGCATATTCAATATTATGCCGCTGCGGGGGTTTGTTCCGCGTGGGCTTTGATAACGGCCGCGAGACCGCGCGCAGGTTCTGCAAGTGTGCGGACGAGTTTGCTGGCTGGAGCCTGCAAAACGCCGAGCAATGTTGCGCGCATAACAGGCAACGGGGGCATCTCAGAAAGCGACTTCACTTGCGCCGGGCTTAAGGACTTGCCGCCCATCAAGCCGCCTTTCACCTTAACGAACTCATTGCCTTTTGTTGCATCAGTCAATGCTTTCGCGGTGGAAGCAGGGTCCTTGAACGCAAACGAGATCGCCGTGGACTTCACGAGATAATCCGCAGGGACGCTCACGCCATGTGCTTCGAACGCGCGACGGGCAAGCGTATTCTTGACGATATGGAATTCACCGCCAGTTTCACGGATCTTTGCGCGGATGGCGTCGATGGATTTCATCTTCGCGCCGCTATATTCCACAAGATTCACCGCTTCACTACGCTTGACACAATCTGAGTACAGGGCCTGCACTTCTTCCTTGCGTTGTTTAGAAATTGCCAAAGGGTATTCACCTCCTTTCAATTAAAAAGTCTTTGCCACTTACACAGGCAAAGACTTCTAGTCCCCGGAGGGAAATCAACACGCAAGTGCTGAAATTTTCTATCAGTCTCCACCTGAGCAGGAAATTAAGTCCCAAAATTGACTGGGACACCCGCCTTCATCGGCGAAGTGGTTTTAATGATTTAACGAGTATTGCTACTCGGCACCATCCATGTGTTCATTCGGATCCATCTTCATACCAGGACCCATGGTCGTTGTTACCGTAATGCGCTTGACGAAATTACCTTTCGCGCCGGAAGGACGGGCCTTATTCACTCCATCCATCAATGCCGCGTAATTCTCGATCAGTTTTTCAACTTCGAATGAAGCCTTGCCAATTGAAACGTGAATGTTATTGGTTTTATCAAGGCGGAATTCAACGCGACCAGCCTTGGCTTCCTTAATCGCGCGTTCCATATCCGCCGCGCTGACCACTGTGCCAGCCTTCGGGTTCGGCATGAGTCCGCGGGGACCAAGCACACGACCCAGGCGACCGACCTTGCCCATTGCATCAGGGGTGGCGATGGCAACATCGAAATCCAACATGCCGCCTTCGATCTTCTTCATCGTCTCATCATCATCTGCAACGAGATCAGCGCCGCCAGCACGAGCAGCCGCAGCGCCTTCGCCAGTGGCGAATACAAGCACGCGGACTGTTTTACCAAGTCCATTCGGAAGCACAACTACATCACGCAGCTGTTGATCCGCCTGACGTGAGTCAAGCGTCGTGCGCATGTGCACTTCAACCGTCGAATCAAATTTTGTGATCGAAGTTTCCTTCGCAAGGGTGATCGCTTCGCGGGCGGAATAAACCTTGTCAATATCAACTTTGGCGGCAGCCGCCGTATATTTCTTTCCGTGTTTAGTCATTTTATCCTCCGTGGTACAAGCGGACAGCCGGGGCCGTCCTCCCACAAAATTATTCGATTACCGTGATACCCATGGAACGGGCGGTGCCTTCGATCTGTTTCATCGCGCCTTCCATATCGATTGCGTTCAGATCCTTCATCTTCAACTCAGCAATTTCCTTCACCTGAGCGCGGGTTACCTTGCCGACCTTATCTTTGTTCGGCACGCCGGAACCCTTCTCGACCTTTGCAGCTTTGCGGAGCAAAACAGCGGCGGGGGATGTACGAAGTACAAATGTGAATGAACCATCGGTATAGATGGTGATTTCCGCAGGAAGCGTCTCACCCGGACGATTGGATGTGCGCGCATTGTATTCCTTGCAGAACGCCATGATGTTGATACCATGACTTGCCAACGCGGGGCCGACGGGAGGCGCAGGATTGGCCTTGCCAGCCTCTAGTTGAAGACGAACGATTGCTTTTAATTTCTTTGCCATTTTGACTTAACTCCTATGTGGTTTTAGCGGGTCATTTGGGAGACCCTCCCACCGCATCAGACCTGACTGAGGTCTGCTACTGTCCAATTAAATTTTTCTACCTTATGCTTTTTCAACCTGAAGGAAATCCAACTCCACAGGCGTCTCACGTCCGAAGAAGCTCACCATTACGCGGACCTTCGTACGTTCCATATCGATCTCAGAAACCATGCCGCGGAAGTCATTGAACGGACCATCCACGATACGCACACGTTCGCCAACCTTGAAAGAGACCTTGACCGTAGGCGCTTCTGCTTCCATGCGCTTCACGATCTGGGCAACTTCTTCAGGGCGGAGCGGTGTGGGGTTATTTCCCATACCGACGAAGCCGGTCACCCCGGGAGTGTTGCGGACTACGTACCAGGATTCTTCCGAGAGTGCCAGATTCACAAGCACATAACCGGGGAAGATATGGCGCTCCACAGTTTTGCGCTTGCCGTCTTTGACTTCGATCTCTTCCTGCGTCGGGATGACAACGTCGAAGATCTTATCCTTCATGCCCATGGTTTCGATACGCTGTTCAAGGTTATGACGAACTTTATTCTCATATCCTGAATAGCAGTGGATCACATACCACGCGGGACCCTCAACAACTGCTTCGACGGGAGGCAGATCGGTGGGAATCTGCGTCTCGGAGCGCGCAGCAGGTTTCGGGTCGGAAGATGAAGCGGTATGATTCAAATCCGCAGGAACATTTTGTTCCTCGGTCTTTTCATCCATCGATTCCTGTTCAAACTGCTCTTGCGGTTCCGGCAAATCCATCAGATCCTCAATTCAAAACTAAAGCCCAAGCACCAAATTCATCAATCCGTGCGAAAGAAAATCTATCAGTGCGAGGAATGCGCCGACAAACACCATCACCAAAAGCACGAGCCATGTCAGACGCCTTGCTTCAGGCCAGGTGGGCCAGCTTACTTTGCGAAGTTCACCCGTGGTTTCACGGAAATAACGCTGAACGGCGTTTTCGCTTTTCTTGACTTTCTTCTTCTCTTTCTCAGCCAAGGCAATACTCCTTCTTATTTTTTACGGCTAAAACGCCGCGTAACGCGGCGTTTGCCACAGGCAGGCCAGGTAGGAATCGAACCCACAACCGCTCGTGTTGGAGACGAGTGCTCTGCCAATTGAGCCACTGGCCTAAATATTGGTGGGGCATATTATACCCCACCCTTGCTTGATTACTTGGTCTCGCGGTGCTGTGTGTGCTTTCGGCAGCGTGAGCAATACTTGTTGAACTCCAACCGGTTGGGATCGTTTCGGCGATTCTTCTCGGTGGTGTAATTGCGCTCTTTGCAGTCATTGCATTGAAGTGTAATTACCGGACGGACATCTTTCTTCTTGGAAGCCATGTTACTACCTTACTTTCTATTTATTCAATGATCTTGGTAACGACACCCGCACCGACGGTCAGACCGCCTTCACGAATGGCGAACTTGGAACCCTGTTCAAGAGCCACAGGCACAATCAACTCAACCGTCAGGTTGACGTTGTCTCCGGGCATCACCATCTC
>JACRMH010000016.1 GCA_016219545.1 Chloroflexota bacterium
GCAAACTGCATGTGACCCAGCATGTACTCATACAGATCGCCCTGCACATCCTGATTCTGCTCCGCGATCTTCATCTGATCGATCAAATTACACGCCTCAATCAACAACCCCGCCTTATTGATCTTACACTGCGCCCCCTTCATATACTCCCCAAACGACGATTTCTCATCAGCCAATTCGACCAACCCTGGGAAGACGACATTCTTCAGATGACTCAACGCCTCCTCCGCCTTCATCTGCGTCCAATACCCCCAACGCATCTCCTTCGGGATGTACGGGCGCAGCGGCGCTGCGCCCCTTCCGCCGCCCCCCATTTCGCCCCGACGCTTTGCCTGCCTCTCAGCCGCATTCTCGCGGTCATCCAGCCGCTTCAAGAACAACAAATACGAAAACTGCTCGATAGCATCGAGCGGGTTGGAGAGTCCCCCCGTCCAGAACTTATCCCAAAGGGCATCTACTTGCGAGCGGAGTTTAGGGTCGGTTAACAAAACGAATTCCTCATTGGTTTGGTTGTATGTTCGTCGTAGGGGCGCAGCGGCGCTGCGCCCCTACGGATGGCGTCATCCATATAAATCATCATCCGCCCATTTTAACGGATTGTTGATGATGTAATTTTGAATTCGATTCAAATCCGCATCATTGCGGATGATATGTTCATAATAATTCCGTTGCCATACAACCATCCCGCGCGTTTGACGCGCGGCATTAATCGCATACGTCACCGCCGATTTATATGCGCGGACAATTGCGCCCAATGAACCCGCATCAACATGCGGTTTTTCGTTTTCCGCGATGCCGTCCGTTGGGGCGGAGCGGCGCTCCGCCCGTACGATGGGATGCCCGTTATTCCAAATAATTCCATGCGCATGGTTTGGCATCACCACAAATTCATCCTCGTACAAATCAACATACGGACGCAATTCGGCGGTCTTGAACCATTCGCACCGCGCAATCTCACCTAACGGATTCAAATTCATCGCGCCATTCACGATTTCACCAAACAAAGGCTCGCGCTGATACGTCACAATGGTAACAAAATATGCACCTGCTTGGGTGTAATCATATTCCTTCAACCGTATCGAACGGCGATGATGAACGTCGGGATTATACGGCATGGTCAAACCGCCATTCGATTTGCAAATTCAATCATATTTTGGATTTCATCATCCGTAAACCATCGCTCTACGGCATCTTGACCAAATCCAACTATCGCGGGCGCATCGTACAAGTCGGCGGTTTCGAGATGGCGTTTCTGCAAGAACACGCTTTGCACGGCGCGCAAAAAGCGAATCCGGTCGGCGTTGTAGTTGTGCTGGGTCACGTAAGATTCAAACTGCCGCGCCACTACGTCCTTATAATCGGGCAGGTATTGCATATCCAACACTTGTCGCACCAAGCCGAGAAAACTATCGGCGGTATGGGCAAAAACCTTCTTCAAGTTTTCAGGAGTCACTTCCAAATCGCCTTCGCCAAGTTCCCTGGTCAGCGTGCGCTCCAGTTCAAGCAATTGCCAGTCGTCTATCGTTGGGGCGGAGCGCCGCTCCGCCCTTACAATGGCTTGGATGGTTGGGTGATTGGCAACCAATTCCAAAATACGCGCTTCCACCAAACGGCGATACTCCGCCACGTACATTTTCTCTCCGCTTTTGGTGAGCAAAATATAGCCGCTGATGGCGATAGAATCAAGCAAATCAAGTTCAAGGAAAGAGTCGTAACGCATTTTGTTTTTCATACAGGGTGAAAGCACATCTCGAAGCAAATTCAATTCATTGTTCGAGAATTCAACCAGTTTTTCAGGAACGCACATGCTCTTTGCTTTGATTTCGCCGTCAGACAAGATCGTGTCTCGCAAACTCTGCGCATCTTCCACAATCGTCCCAATGAGACCTGACAGGTCTCCAAGACCTGTCAGGTCTTTTTCGCGTTTCTTAAACTTCAAGCGTTCCACTTTGCTAATGAAGGTCGCGGCGGCGACATCCACGCCGGGGACGAGTCTTTGAGATAGGTTTCCAACAGACGCAAGCGCGTATTGAAGATCGTCACCAGCACAGGCGTGGATACATCAACAACTTCTTTCGCGCCCTTGTCAAAATTGTTCTCCCAGAAATCAATGATGAGAAAGTCCTTCTTCTCGAAGTTCTGCAGTAATGCAAGATTACGACACGCCGCCTGCACCCGCGTCCCACGCCCGATCATCTGTTGTAACTTGATCGGTGATTGCACAGGCTTCATGAAGACGAGATTGACGGCTTCGGGAATGTCAATGCCCGTATCGAGCATGTCCACAGAAATGGCGATGCGCGGCTCATCCTTCTTCTTGAACGCCTCCACCAATGTGCCGCGATATTCAGATTTATGTGTAATGACCTTGGTCAGATTCGGGAACTGCGGGTACATCTCATCGAAGGCTGCTTGCAAGCGCAAGGCATGTTGCTGCGTAATGGCAAAGACGATGGTCTTGCCAGGCAACTGTCCCGAAGAGTCTTTCTTACAAACTTCCATGATCTCTTCCCACTGTTTGCGCAGCGTGTCACGGTTACTGACCTCTCTTTCCAGTTCCGTACCTTCGTAGTTGATATCGTCGGGGTCGAGTCCTTTTTCGATCAGGACGTTGCGTTCTTCCTCGGTCAAGTCCACACCGTGAATGCCCTGCCGCTGGAACTTGGTCCGCGCGGCGTAGAGTTCATAATCCACGAGATACTTGTCTTCGATGGCTTGCTCATAGGTGTAAAGATAGGTTGGCTTACCGTCCGTGCAATCGAAGGCAAGAAAGGTATCGCGGTTGATGTAATTGGCGGGCGTGGCGGTCAGTCCCACCTGACGGGCATCGAAATACTCCAGCACTTCATTGAACTTGTTGTAGATCGAACGATGGACTTCATCGAAGACGATCAAGTCAAAGAAAGCAGGCGAGAACTGCTCGAAGATATTGCTCAGCGTTTGGAGCGTCACCGCGTACAGGCGTTGCGTGCGCGCATTGGGATCATCCCAACTGTGCAGACGGGTGCAGGGTTCATTGGGAATGAATTTCTCGAAGCCATCATCCTTTGCCTGCTCCACCAGCGCATCGCGGTCTGCCACGAACAAAATCCGCCGAGCCTGATTGGAGCGCATGAATACGTCTATTAATCCCATCGTGGTGCGCGTCTTGCCTGTCCCTGTTGCCATGACGATCAGGGCGTTTCGCTTGCCGTTTGCAAAAGCCTCTCCCACGCGGCGAATGGCTTCGTGTTGGTAGGAGCGGTCAACGATTGTATTATTGATTTCTATCGAACTAAGCGGCTTCGCATTCTGGCGGATGTAAAGCAGATTTTCCAAATCTTCGCGCGTGAAGAAACCAAACACTTCGCGCTTGTGCGCAATCCCCACATCTACAAAATGGATTTCAAGTCCGTTGGCTAAAAACCCAAACGGACGAAACGATTGGCGCTTTTCAATTTCAGTGACGTAATAAGTGAGTTGTGCTTCGGCAAGACGCACATCGGTGGAAGTTCGCTTGGCTTCGACCACCGCTAAAACTTCCCCGTTTGCGCGGTACAGGCAATAGTCCGAGACTCCGCTCCAGGGTTCGGCATCATAGCCATCCACGGGAATTTCGATCTTCACCTTGGAGTGGTCGCGTAAATACCAACCCGCGTGTTCCAGTTGCGGGTCAATCATTTCCTTACGGGTAAGTGCTTCGGATATTTTGCGGGGCATGTGTCCCCTTAATGAAATCCTGACTGTAGAATTTTGTTTGGTCAAGTATATACGAATCCACTGAATGGGCAAGTGCAATTCACCTTGACTTATGAAAGGGTGACAGCCATCCGACTATCACCTTCTTTTATCTCAACAATCCCGCATCCTTCACAATTCTTGGCACGATCTCCTCCCAGCCGACCGCCATGATATGAATCCCATGCACGCCTTGTTTGATCTTGATCTTTTCGATCAACTCCAACGCGATCTGTACGCCTTCTTCCTCTTCATTCCCTTTATCTTTGGCAGCTTCCATTCGCTTGAGCACTTTATCGGGGACAAAGACGCCCGGTATCTTGTTGTTCATGTATGCAGCGGTCTTATAAGTTTTCAACGGTGTAATGCCGATCATGATGTACACCTTGTCTAATATGTCGCGCTTGGAGATCTCATTTAACCATTCATCCAGCGCTTCCGCATCGAAGACGATATTCGTCTGAAAGAATTGCGCGCCAGCGTTGACCTTTTTTTGTTCACGCAATGCCTGGAATTTCATGTTGGATGCAAACGGGGTGGCCGCCGCGCCGAGGAAATATTGCGGGGGAGTCTTGATCTCGCGGCCATCGAGATACTTGCCGTCGTCACGCATACGACGCAGGATCCACAACATTTGGATCGCGTCTATGTCAACAATATCCATTCGTCCGCGCGGACCGGGACCGAGCACCATGCTGTCACCGGTGAGGCATAAAATATTTCGAACCCCCAAAGCCGACGCACCCAGCACCTCCGATTGCAAGCCGACCCGCGTTCGGTCACGTGCCGCGATCTGCATGACCGGGTCAGCACCCTGGTCTAATGCGAATTTACTGCACGCTAAAGATGACATGCGCGGAATGGCCGATGGACCGTCGGTAAAATTGATCGCGGTCACGTAGGGTTTGAGCAATTCGATGTTCTGCTTTAACTTATCCGTGTTGACTGAAAGGGGAGGAGTGACTTCTGCAGCCACAACAAATTCCCCCGCTTTCAATTTGCGTTCAAGTTCAGAGACAGGTTCGCTATATTTTGGCGCATGATACAAAGAGTCACCCTGCCACCAGTCGGGTTGACGCACCGGCCTAAAGATGGAATCAAGCGTCTTCGAAACAGAACCAGCTTCCTGCGCGGTAAGACCCGCAGCGATCTTTTTCACCCCAATATTCTTTGCCTGGATAATCACATCGCCCCACGAGTCCGATCCCGCTTTTTCCCAATCCATGGGAGGCAGCACTTCAAGCAGCAGGGCTTCGCGTCCAAGTTTGAAAGAGCGTTCATAGATCTTATACCAAACGCAGGGACGCGATTCATCCACGTAACATTTTTCCGGGGTCGAGCCGCCGCATGGTCCGTTTCGCAGCCCCTTCGGACATTCCATCGGGCAAATGAAGGCGGTTTCCTGCAGGAGACAGTTGCCGCACATGCGGCATCCAAATAGCGGGCCTTTGACAGCAAGTTCTATTTTTGCGAGCACGCGTTTTTTAAAAGGTTCGCGCTTGAACGGCATGAATGGCGGCTGCCAACGTCGGCCGGGTGTAAATACAGACATGACTCATACTCCTAAAGTATTGTATATTATATATAATTTTACTCCCGACACTGATATTTTGAGAAGTTCTCAATAATCTGGCCTTTGTTGGCAAAGGTATAATTTTGAACATGAAACGATTCCTTCTTTTGATGATGATCCCGATGTTTCTTGCCCTGACGATTTGGCACGCTTCGGCGCGGACCTTGAAACTGTTTCCGTCCAAATGGGTGGGTGTACCCTTGATGACTATCAACCAAAAAAATTATTCAGCCGATATGGCCGCGAAGATATTAATAACCAAGACTGGCACGCCTGTTATCGTAATTACAAGTACACCATTGGAAAATGGAGAGGTTTATCATGTTGTGCAATTGCACGAGGCCTTATGGAGCATCGCGATTGCTTACCATACGACGATTGACAACCTCAAGCAATTGAACGGTCTTTCGTCTGATGAAATCTTTGCGGGGCAAAAGCTGCTTGTCTTCAAGCCTGAACCGAACACTGTCACACCGACAACGAGTAGTACAGCCACGTTTGGAATCCCAACATCAACAGCCACACATCCCGTCACATCGACTATTACACCAACTCTCACGCCATTGCCAACTCCGCCGGTATCACAGCACAGTGGGGAGCTTGCTGTGGGCATCATCATCCTGATCGCATTGCTGTCCGCTGGCATGGGTTCGTGGCTTGGCAGGAAAAAGCCTGATTGACCTCTCGCGTTTTTTCTTTTCTTCTGGTATACTTGTGTTGTGAAAAATATCACAAACAAATATAGAAAAGGATAAGGCCTATGAATGAAATTCGAATTGACGCTCTTTTACCGGCCGAAATGGCCACGCGTGCTGAGTACCTTGGTGTGCGAAAAGCGGAGATGCCGGCATTCACCATGTTCATGCTCTCGTTGTTGGCCGGCGCGTTCATTTCTTTGGGCGCGATCTTTGCAACCACCGTTGCGGCTGGCGGCATGTCCGTCACTGCTGCGGACGGGGCAGTGGCGTACACCACCGGCTTACCTTATGGTGTCACCCGTCTGTTGACGGGATTTGTCTTTTGCCTTGGGCTTATCCTGGTTGTTGTCGGCGGCGCAGAACTGTTCACCGGTAATAACTTGATCGTCATGGCTTGGGCAAGCGGAAAGGTGACCGGTCGCGCGCTCTTACGAAACTGGCTCATTGTTTACCTGGGCAATTTCGTTGCATCTCTTGCCACAGCAGGCCTGATGTTCTTTTCCAAGCAGTACACCTTCGGGTCAGATTCTGTCGGTATAGCTGCGTTGAAGATCGCCGTCGGTAAATGCGACCTGGGTTTTATGCAGGCCGTTGCGCTTGGCATCCTGTGTAATGCGCTGGTGTGCCTTGCGGTCTGGCTCACTTACAGTGCGCGCACCACCATTGACAAGATCGTTGCGATCATCTTTCCGATCACGGCCTTTGTGGCGGCCGGCTTTGAACATAGCGTTGCAAATATGTATTTCATCCCTTATGCACTTTTGGTCAAAGGCTTTGACCCGGCCTTTATGGCGAAGGTTGGCGACAAAATTCCGAAACTCGAAATGCTGACCTGGGAGGCATTCTTTATCAACAACCTGATTCCTGTTACCATTGGGAATATCATTGGCGGAGCAGTTCTGGTGGCCGCCGTCTATTGGGTCGTATTCCTGCGTGTCAAGAAAATATAAAAAGGAGCAACCATGAAAGCTTATGTCATGATCAAGATCCGTGCGGGCGATGTCAAGGATGTGGTCAGCCACCTCCGCAATGTGAAAGGTGTTACTGAGGCCCACATGACTTTCGGCCCTTATGATGCGGTCGCTGTTGTGGAGACAGCGGATATTGCAAAACTCGGCTCCATCACAGCTTTGGAGATCCAGCCGATCCCCGGTGTGGAACAGACTCTGACCTGCCTGGCAGTGGATGTGTAAAAAAATACATGAATCAAAAGCGGTCATCTTCAATAGATGACCGCTTTTGATTCATGCTCCTTTGGGAGCCATCAATTCAATTCAATTCGATCCAGAACCTGCCAAATTTTTTACCGTCGGTACTTTCTCCTTCACTCTCAAGGACTCCACCATTCGCTTCAATGACTTTTATGGATGCAGAGTTGTCCATATCTACTGTGAGCATGGCTCTTTTTTCACCGAGTTTCTTTAACTCTGCTAAAGCCTGACGCAGTGCTTCGCGGGCGTAACCTTGTCCGCGCTTATCCTTGCGGATGTAGTAGCCGATGTGTCCTCCGCGTTCTTTCAGGCTTTCGTTGAGGTAGTGTCGCATCCGCACCATTCCAATCGCTTCTCCGGTTTCATCTATAACCCAGAAGACCGTTTGCAAGACATGCTCCGGCAGTAATTTTGTAACATCGGTCATTTCAATACAGCGTTGAACATACTCAGACAAAGTCAGTTCACCCTTGTGGACTGGCGTACCGCCGAATCCATTTTCACCTGCGCCGAGGTCTGCGATCAGTTCAGCAAGACCGCGCGGCAGGTTGGCGGACACTGCTTGCAATTTCATGAGTTTTGAATCCTTGTTGGGTTATGGTTCATAAAAAATTAAATAACGCAAGTTGCTATCTTGATATTGAAAAAACGTGTCTCCCTGAGGGAGCGTGCTTTTCGTGACCGAAGCATCTCTGCTAACCATATCAGAGATGCTTCGGGGCACACCTGCCTTGGCGCGCGGTCCAGGGAAAAACGCCCCTCAGCATGACACAACGGTAGTATGGTAGCGACGTGGGTTCTTATGTTATTGCCGCCCCGAAGATTGCTCGTTTTGCGAACCTTCGGGACGGCTAAGTTCCAATTACTTGTGTAAATTCTTTGCAGCAATAAAGCTAAGTCCCGACTTCGTTAGATCCCAGGCAGAGTGATTACAAGCTGCCACTTTATCAAGGAAGTTCATTTGGAGGTTGTCCCAATCGCCAGATTCGACGACTTCCTTCTTCTCACGGAAGTAATCGAGGATGTCGGATTGATGAGTGCGGGTCACATCCACTTCGGGGTCGCCGCCTTCGTGTTTCGCCGCAATGTTGGCGACATGGTCGGCCAGTTCAACGAGTTCTGCGCGGCGGTTGTAAGGTTGAATGACGATGCTTTTCTGCGGTTCGGTGATGTGATGCTCGAAGCGGATGACCTTCTCAAAGCCAAGTGATTTCCTAAAGTCGCTGGTCAGTTCCATCGTCTGGTTGTTGACCGAGTTCGACCAGTTGAAACCAATTAACGGGGAAGTGCCATCGTCACGACTCAGCAACTTCGCCATCGTCATGATCCACAAGGCGTTGTAGGGATTGTCCGCGCCGAAGAAAACCGAGATCTTGAATTGGATATCCACGCCCAAGCGATGGAGCAGGAAGCCCAAGAGAATTGTCCCGGCGTTGAAATTTAACACATGCTGAACGCCGTAGTTGGTGTAGTAGTACAGGAATTCATCCAGCCATTGGAGGGCGTGTTCATTGGGTTGACCAATGCCGCCAAAGTAACCAGTGATGGTGGCCGGGCCGCCGAGATGCGGATTGGAACCATCGGTTCCTTTAGTGTCGAGCGTTTCCACGAAGGATGCGCCGATAATATCCAGCGCTGCCACAATGGCAGGCAAGTCGCCATCAGCTTCGGATTCTTTCATATTGCGGACAGCGATAAAACGCCCGGGCATGAGAGTTTGGTTGGCTATGGCTTGCTCAGCCATGACACGCACCCAGGGGAAATATTGCAGTGCGGATACTTCCAGCGTGACCGCGTATTTATCTTTGAACTTGGTTTTCTTTGCAGCATCGCCTAAAACTTTTTTGCGGTAATCGGCGACAGAAATGAACGCGCCTTTGTTGCGCTGTTCGATCAGCCAATTCATATCCTTGATGTACTCAGGATTCTTCGCTTCAACCAGCTTGAATAAATTATCCATCTTGCGTGAGGCACGATGTTTTTTGTTGATCTCGGCGGGCGTACCATATTTTGCGACCACAGCCAGAAAATCTTTCATGACCTGTGAATCGGGGTCAAGCAAAACAGAGTTGAACGCCTTGAGTTTATCGGGCGAGATCTTGAGTGATTTTTGTATATTTGACATGGTAGTCTCCAAAGTATCATGTCGTTGCGAGGAGCGCTCTTGCTCTTTGCGACGAAGCAATCTCAAGTGTCGGGCGAAGAACATCGCCCTCGCAACGACATGGCATTTACTTAACTAATTTCTTCAATTCCTCAAATTCATCATCAGGCATTCCGAAATAATTTTCCTGCATGGGGAATTTTCCGCCGATGACTTCATCGTGATAGGACTTTAATCCATTGAGAATGACTTCGCCCGCGTTGCCGTAGACTTTTGCCATCTTCGGTTTGAATTTGGGATACAGTCCAAACATATCGTGATAGATCAAAAGTTGACCATGTGCATCGGGACCGGAGCCAAGGCTCATGATGATGCAGTCACTCACGGTTTCGGTGATGAGTTTGCATAATCTGTCAGGCACCAACTCTAGCAAAATACAGAATGCGCCTGCATCACGCAAGGCGATGGCATCATCGAGGATCTTCTTTGCCAGCGAAGCAGATTTCCCTTGTAAGCGGAAGCCGCCCAAGGCGGAGACAGACTGAGGTGTGAGTCCAAGATGACCGATGGCGGGAATCCCCGCATCCACAATTCCTTTGATACGGTCGGCCATGGCCGCGCCGCCTTCAAGTTTGATCGCATCACATCCACACTCGGCCATGAATCTGCCGGCGTTGCGAATCGCATTTTTCACAGAATCCTGATACGTCATATAGGGCATGTCGCCGACCACAAAGGCCGTCGGTGCTCCGCGACGCACAGCCTGCGCATGGCGGACCATGTCGTCCATCTTCACGGGCAGAGTTGAGTCGAAGCCGAGCATGGTCATGCCCAGGCTGTCGCCGACCAGGATCATTTCAATGCCGGCCTGCTCCTGCAAATATGCAGTGGGATAATCGTAGCAGGTCAGCCAGGTGATGGGTTCTTTATCGGCAACTTTTTTGAACAGGTACGGCAAAGTGATCTTCTTGCGTGCTTCTGTCATTCTTTCTCCTTTTTATAGGGTATGAAACAAGTATAGATGCGAACCCCAATTGATTCAACTGACAAAAATCACTGTTTCATCTTCTTTCTTCGTGGTATCCTAAAAGCCCGCCCATGCACATACTCCGCCTACGCTCCTTCATCAAGCCCTATTTGGCGCAGATCCTTTTTTCTGCGCTCAACCTTTTTACGTTGACCGCCCTGAGTTTATATGTCCCGCGCATTATCCGGGATGTAATTGACCGGGGATTGACCCTGCGCGAAAGCGGATTCCTGATCCGCTCGGCTCTTCTCCTGCTGACGCTTGGTCTGGTGACCGCGGCATTAGCGGCGCTTCAGCGTTATGTCTCCGAGTGGATCGGCGCGCGCGTCGGCTATGACTTGCGCAACCACCTCTATGACCATATCCAGAATTTATCCTTTTCTTATCATGACCACGCTCAAACAGGACAGTTGATCTCGCGTTGTATCGAAGATGTCCGTTCGGTGCAGACCTTCATCGGCGGTTCCATCGTTGAGTTGACTCAATTGGTTTTTGTTTTGGTTGGCGCGCTTGCGATCATGTTCACCTCAAGCTGGAAGTTGACTCTCATTGCCGTCCTGCCGATCTTCCCTTTGGTGTGGATGACATTTGTCTTCGGCGATCTGGTGACCAAATTATTTTTCAAAGTGGATACTGTCCTTGGCGATCTCTCGGCGCGCTTGCAGGAGAATGTGACCGGCGCACAAGTTATCCGCGCCTTTGCGCGCGAAGAACATGAGATCGAACGTTTTGATGCAACCAACCGTGAGTATTACCACGCGCGCGTATCTGTCATCGGCGCATGGTCAAAGGTGATGCCGACCACCGATTTTCTGGTGACGCTATGTACCATTCTCATTCTCTGGTTCGGCGGACGCATGGTCTTAGCTGGGACATTGACCGTCGGCGAATTGGTCGCTTTTAATGCGTATGTGTTGATGTTGGCCGCGCCTGCCCAGCAATTAACCATGCTGGTCAATGCTGCGGGGGAAGCCAGCGCGGGCGCACAGAGAGTACTTGAGATTTTGGATACCCCTTCTGATATTGAAAGCCCGGCAGACGCCATTCAACTTTCCACATTGCGCGGCGAAGTGGAGTTCCGCGACATTGGGTTGAAATATCTAGAGGAGACGAAATCTTCATTGGCGGGAATCAATTTGAAGGTGGAGCGGAATCGGCTTGTCGCTTTGATCGGTAAAACCGGGTCTGGTAAAACGTCTCTGGTGAATCTCATCCCGCGCTTTTACGATGTGACCGATGGCGCGGTTCTGGTGGATGGACAGGATGTTCGCAAAGTGGACCTTGCCTCTCTGCGGAAACAGATCGGTATTGTTCTGCAAACTTCGCTGTTATTTTCAGATACCATCCGTGAAAATATCGCATACGGACGCCCCGATGCAACCGAAGAGGAGATCATCGAGGCTGCGAAGGCCGCGCAGGCGCATGAATTCATCGAAGGATTCCCCGAAGGCTATCAGACGATGGTGGGCGAGCGCGGTATCACCCTCTCAGGCGGACAGCGCCAGCGCGTGGCGATTGCGCGTGCCCTGTTGATGGATCCGCGAATTTTGATCCTGGATGACTCTCTTTCCAGTGTGGATACTCAAACCGAAAAATTAATTCAGGAGGCTTTGGACAATCTGATGGAAGGGCGCACTACATTCGTCATTGCGCACCGCCTCAGCACCGTCCGCCGCGCAGATATGATCATCGTGATGGATCAGGGTCGCATCGTCCAGCGCGGCACGCATGACGAGTTGTTGAAACAAGGCGGCTTATACAAAGAGATCCACGACCTCGAATTAACCCAAAACCACCTGACACTTGACACTTCGACACTCTGACACATTTATGACAATCACCCCTCCCGCCTACGTTACCCAGTCCGAAGAACTTTACGACAAAGCGCTTGACCCGCAAGTTGCAAAGAGGTTGTTTGCTTTCCTCAAACCTTATGCATGGAAGATGGTCCTCTCTTCAGTCCTGATGCTTGGCGCGACGATCTCTTCTGTGATCGGACCTTACCTTGTCAAAGTGGCCATTGATGATGGACTCGTGGCGGGCAACCTCATTGTTTTGCGCAATGTCGTGTTGATCTATCTGGGCGCAGCCATTGTGCGCTGGGCTTTTATTTATCTGCGCGTGAACATCATGGCGCAAGTGGGGCAGTCTGTTATTTATGACATGCGCAAGTTGTTGTTCGAGCACTTGCAGAATCTGTCGCTAAGTTTTTACAGCCGCTATTCGGTGGGACGGGTCATCACGCGTGTTATCAATGACGTGGAGACTCTGCGTGAGTTCATCACTTGGGCTGTACTTGCTATTGCACGTGATTTGTTCATGATCGTCGGCATCATCATTGCCATGCTGGCTTTGAATGTAAAACTTTCCCTGCTTACGTTCACTACGATTCCGTTGATGATCCTGGCGACTTACATTTATCGCCGCAGTGCGCGGTTTGCTTACCGCAGAGTTCGTGCAGCGGTTTCCTGGGTTAATTCTGTGCTGGCGGAAAATATCAATGGGGTGCGAGTGGTGCAGGCCTTTACTCGTCAGCGCCACAATTATGGATTGTTCCGCGATTACACCAATAAATATCATTTGCAAACTGCCATTCATGCCGCGAAAGTGGCCGCATCCTTTTTGCCGGTTGTGGATGTCCTCGGTGCGCTGGCAACTGCGGCAGTGGTCTGGATCGGCGGCACGGCTGTGTTGGGCGAGTCTATTACGGCGGGCGTGCTGGTCGGGTTCGTGTTGTACATTGACCGCTACTTTGAGCCCATCCGCGATCTGAGCCGCCGCTTCGATACACTTCAATCCACGATGGCGGGCGGCGAGAGGATCCTCGCGCTGCTGGATACGGAGATCGAAGTTCAAGATGCAAAAGATGCCAAAAAATTGGGATCAATTCGCGGCGAAGTCCGATTCGAAAATGTCTCCTTCCATTATTCCGATGACCCGACTCTGGTCCTCGATCAAATTGATCTGGATGTCCACCCCGGTGAGACAATCGCCTTCGTGGGAGAGACCGGCGCCGGAAAGACGACCATCGTTAAATTGTTGACGCGCTTCCACGACCCCACCGACGGCTGTGTGCGCGTGGACGGAGTTGACCTGCGCGAAGTGACCCAGCAATCGCTCCGCAAACAAATGGGCATGGTTCTGCAGGACCCGTTCTTGTTCAACGGCTCGGTCAAAGAAAATATTTTGTTCGGGCGCTTGAAGGCCAGTGACGAAGATGTGATCGCTGCAGCAAAGGCCGTGGGTGCGCATGATTTTATTGTGGGCTTGAAAAACGGTTATGAAACTTCGGTGGAGGAAGGCGGCGTGCTGCTCAGTGTGGGTCAACGGCAGTTGATCTCCTTTGCGCGCGCCTTGCTGGCCGACCCACGAATTTTGATCCTCGATGAGGCCACTTCCTCGGTGGATATTCAGACCGAGCAGGTCATTCAAGCTGCTTTGGTGAAGTTGTTGAAGGGACGTACCTCTTTTGTGATCGCGCATCGCTTATCCACCATCACAAGCGCCGACCGGATCGTGGTCATTCACAATGGCAGGATCGTCGAGCAGGGGACGCATAATGAATTGCTGGAAAAGCAGGGGATGTATTTTGAGTTGTATAAGACAGGGTTTCAGGAATAAACCTTTTGAATAAGTGCGCTAGAGAGCGCACTACTACACCGAAAAAATTGTGTTTTGTGTAGCGGACGTTCTCCCCTGGAACTGCCTGCCAGTGCAGTGAGCAATCTCCTCGCAATGACATTAATGCTATACTGTTTATGTTGACAAAATATATGCAGGGGAATCAAAATTGTAGTTCCGCCTTCAACGGAATTTTTATATAAAATTATTATCCAAAGGAATTTGGAATATGACTCAACCAAAGAAAAGTCCAGCCAAAGCCAGGACCGCCAAACTAATAACCACCGTTGATTCAACTTTCCCCATCGTCGGCATCGGCGCTTCGGCGGGCGGACTGGAGGCGCTGGAAATTTTCCTTGCCAACGTGCCAGAAAACAGCGGCATGGCGTTCGTCATCGTCCAGCACCTTGACCCGACACACAAGGGCATCATGGTGGAACTGCTCCAGCGTGGCACCAGCATGAAAGTTTTTCAGGTCAAGGATCGGATGCGGGTGGAGGCGAACTGTGTTTACGTCATCCCGCCAAACAAGGATCTATCCATTTTGCACGGAGTCTTGAATCTATTTGCTCCGCTTGCCCCGCGCGGACTGCGCCTGCCAATTGACTTTTTCTTTCGCGCATTGGCCGAAGACCAGCAGGAACATAGCATCGGCGTGATCCTTTCGGGCATGGGCACAGACGGCACGCTGGGACTGCGCGCCATTAAAGAAAAGGGCGGCAGTGTTTTTGTGCAGTCACCTGACTCGGCAAAATTTGACGGGATGCCGCGCAGCGCAGTTGACGCTGGAATGGCGGATGTGATCTCAACGGTGGAGGAATTGCCCGCCAACATCAATGCTTATATTCACCATGCGCCGTTGTTCACCAAACCGAATATGTTGGATGAAGATCAGGCGAAAAGTTCCATCGAAAAAGTGATGCTGATCCTGCGCGCGCAAACTGGGCATGATTTTTCACTCTATAAAAAGACCACCATCCATAGGCGCATCGAGCGTCGCATTGGTTTGCACCACATGGATAACGTCGCCGCGTACGCGCGCTTCCTGCGCGAGAATCCGCAGGAAGTGGAATTGCTGTTCAATGAATTGTTGATCGGTGTGACGAATTTTTTCCGCGACCCTGCCGCATGGGAAACCTTGAAAACCGAAGCCCTGCCGAAACTGCTTGCGAAACGCGCACCCGAACAGATTCTGCGCGCCTGGGTTCCCGCCTGTTCCACTGGCGAAGAAGCCTATTCGCTGGCAATGCTCTTTCAAGAAGCGCTGGATTCTCTTAAACCGCACAAGACCGCCCATAACTTTAAATTGCAGATCTTCGCCACCGATCTGGATCTACATGCCATCGAGCTCGCCCGCGCGGGCGTATATCCGCAAAACATCAGCGCCGATGTTTCGCCAGAACGCCTGAGCCGCTTCTTCGTCAAGGAAGAGCGCGGGTATCGGGTGGCAAAATTCATCCGCGAGATGGTTATCTTTGCGCCGCAGAACACCATCATGGATCCGCCTTTTACCAAACTCGATCTTTTGACCTGCCGCAATTTGTTGATCTACCTCACGCCTGAATTGCAGAAAAAACTTTTGCCGCTCTTTCATTACAGCCTGAAACCCGATGGGATTTTATTTCTAGGCACTTCTGAAACCATCGGTGGATTCGATGATCTATTCGCGCCAGTGGATGGAAAAATGCGCCTCTATCGGCGGCTGGAAACTGGTCAGCCCGCCCAGGCGGTCGAGTTCCCGACAGCATTTCCAAAAGCGCGTCCGAGCGCATCCGCCAAGTTGATAAAGCCGAGTGTGAATATTCAGTCGCTGGCAGACAGCCTGCTCCTGCAAACCTATTCCCCCGCCGCAGTGATGACCAACGAGAGTGGCGATATTCTATACATCAGCGGGCGCACGGGAAAATATATCGAAGCGGCGGCGGGTAAAGCCAATTGGAATATTTTTGTGATGGCGCGTGAAGGATTGCGCTACGAACTAAGCGCCGCTTTCCAAAAAGCGCTGCGCCAAAAAGAGACGGTGACGCTCAAGGATCTTATGGTCGGCACCAACGGCGGGATGCAAAGGATCAATGTCACTATTCAGCCGATCCAGGATGCGGGCGAATTGCGCGGCATGGTGATGATCGTTTTCAACGATGTTGCCGCGCCACCCAGTGGTAAATTGAGCGTTAAGCCAGCGCGCGGACGCGGGGCCGCAGTGAAGAATACAGCGGAACTGAAACAACAACTTGATTACTCCCGCACGGAACTTCAAAATGTGCGTGAAGAGATGCAGACTTCGCAGGAGGAATTGCAATCCACCAATGAAGAATTGCAATCCACGAACGAAGAACTGCAATCCACCAATGAAGAGTTGACCACTTCAAAAGAAGAGATGCAATCCATGAATGAGGAATTGCAAACGGTCAACAATGAATTGCAAGCCAAAGTGGATGAACTCTCACACGTCAACAGCGACATGAAGAACCTGCTCGACAGCACCGACATCGCCACTTTATTTTTGGATAACACTCTGCGCGTGCGGCGCTTCACCGCGCAGACCAGCAAGATCACGCAATTGATCCCCGCCGACGTTGGCAGACCGATCACCGATATTGCTTCGGCGCTGCTTTATTCGCAACTGGCGGATGACGCGCGCGAAGTTCTGCGCACGCTGGTCAAAGTGGACCGTCAGATTCCACTTCCCAATGGTGATTGGTTCGGCGCGCGCATCCTGCCCTACCGCACACTCGAGAATATGATCGACGGAGTGGTCATCACGTTTACGGATATTACGGTTTCGAAGAAGTTGGAAGCGGAGTTGAGAGCGAAGAGCAGTGGATAGTGGACGATAGACAATAATTACCAATTACCCAAAAGGAATCATTGTGACGAAAACTAACTCATCCAAAATTGAACTGCGCGCCCAAGCCGAAGCAAAACTGAGCAAGCGCAAGAAATCTCCCGTAACAGAAACTGACTCGAAGCGCCTGATCCACGAATTGGAAGTGCATCAGATCGAATTGGAGATGCAGAACGAGGAGCTGATGCAGGGACGGGCGGAGGCAGAGGCAGTACATCGTCAATACACCGACTTGTACGACTTTGCGCCAGTCGGTTACTTCACATTGACGCGCGACGGCACGATCCGCATGAGCAATCTCACAGGCGCGAATCTGTTGGGCGCGGAGAGCAATAAACTGGTCAAGCGGCGATTCGGGGTTTTTGTTTCGGTTGAGTCGCGTCCCGCCTTTAGCGGGTTCCTCGAAAAAATATTTTCCAGCGCTGGCAACGAGTTTTGTGAGATTATGCTTTTGAAAGATGGGACGAATCCGCTTTGGGTGCGGCTGGATGGGGTCTGCGCTGAGAACGGGCAGGAGTGCCGCATTGTGATGAAAGACATCACTGAGCGCAAGCAGATAGAGGAAGATTTACGCGAGAGCGAAGAACGCTATCACAGCCTTTTTAATATTATAGATGAAGGCATGGCGATCAATGAAATTGTCACGGATGAAAATGGAGATGTGGTTGATTACATTATATTGAGTGTAAACCCAGCGTTTGAAAAACATACCATCTACAAAACCGAAGAGGTACTTGGTAAACGGGCTACGGATGTTTATCAAATGTCTCCGGAGTACATTCGCGAATGGTGGAAGGAACATTCCAAAATAGATGTATCTGCTCACACGGAAATGTATCATGAACCTAGCCGCCGCTGGTTCCATGTCAACACCACACGGCCGAAAGGAAAACGCTTTGCCACTATTTTCATAGATGTCACCGAACGCAAGCGCCTGGAAACCCAACTGCAGGAAAATTACACTGTCCTACGGGGCATCATCAACAGCAACCCCATGCCCATCTTTTCACTTGACCGTGAATATCGGTATACTAGTTTCAATGAAACACATGTAGGGGTGATGAAGTCCCTTTACGGAGTTGAGATAGAACTGGGTCACAGCATGTTCGAATACCAGACCGTCGAGGCTGACCGCGTCAAATCCAAACCCAATCTTGACCGGGCACTGGCCGGAGAATATTTCAGGGATGAGGCATTTTCCGGCGCGGATTCCAGAGGCCTCCGGTATTTTGAAGTGATCCATAATCCAATCCGCAACGCCAGCGGCGAAGTCACAGGCGTTGCTGTTTTTGCCTTTGACATCACTGAGCGTAAACAGTCTATGGAGGCTCTGGGCGAAAGCAATAATTTCAATTTGGAATTGTTGCAGACCATCCCCTTTGGCATGGACATTGTGGATGAAGACGGAAAAGTCCTTTTCATAAGCCCGATGATGAAGAAGGACGTGGGCCAGAATGCGCTCGGAATGCGCTGTTGGGAACTTTATAAAGATGACAAGCAGCAGTGCGCGAACTGTCCCTTGAATCAAAGTCTTAAAATTGGGGTCACACACACCCTCGAGAGTTTTGGCGTGCTTGGTGGAAGGGTCTTCGAAATATCCCACACGAGAATCACCTTTGAAGGAAAGCAGGCAATTCTCGAGGTTTTCTATGACATCACCGAGCGCAAGCGTGCGGAACAAGCCTTGCTGATGGCGGAGGCTGATTATCGAGGAATCTTTGAAAAGGCCCCTGTTGGCATTTTTCAATCCACCGGTAATGGACGTTTTAAAAAAGTCAACCAGACCATGGCAGAGTTGTACGGCTATCAATCCCCCGAAGAGATGGTGGAGG
Organism: Chloroflexota bacterium; assembly: GCA_016219545.1. Taxonomy (GTDB): domain Bacteria; phylum Chloroflexota; class Anaerolineae; order Anaerolineales; family Villigracilaceae; genus Villigracilis. The sequence continues at coordinate 18,629 of JACRMH010000016.1, forward strand.
AAGTGAAATCCATAGCCAAACAGATCTATGTAGATGAGTCTTCGCGCAATGAATTTAAGAGTCTTCTTGCCAAACATGGTGAAATTCAGGGATTCACGGCAAAAAACCGGCGAAGAGATGGGAGCGTTTTGTGGACTTCTACAAATGCCCGTGTAATAAAGACTGAAACAACCCAAGATGTGATCTACGAGGGTTTTATCTCTGATATCACTGAGCGCAAGAAGGCGGAAGCAGAACGGGAGCAGTATTTCAAATTCTTCCAGTCTTCTGTGGATATGATGGTCATTGCCGATCCAAATGGAGCCTTTCTACAGGTAAACCCGGCCACAACACAGGTGCTGGGATACTCAGAGGCGGAATTGTTATCAAAGCCATTCATTGATTTTATATACCCCGATGACAAATCGGCAACCATTAATGAAATGGAGAGGCAACAAAAAATAGGCAATTCACTTAACTTCGAGAACCGCTACGTATGCAAGGATGGCTCAATAATTTGGCTGTCATGGCGAGCCATTTATGTTGAATCGGAAGGGTTGACTTATGCCACTGCCCGGGATATTACCGAGCGCAAGCAGGCCCAGGAAAAATTGCGCGAATCCGAGGAAAAGTTCCGCACGATCGTGGAGCAAACTTCGGCAATTGTCTACATTGTGGAGAAGGGACGCGAAGCTCGGGTGAGGTATATCAGTCCTCAGGTCGAGAAGGTGTTGGGATTTACCCCTGAAGAGTGGATTAATCAGCCGGGGCTTTGGGAGAGATTGTTGCACTATGAAGACAGGGAACGCGTTATGGCAGAGGGCGATCAAAGTGATCTAACTGGAGAGCCATTCAAATCTGAATATCGAATTCACACAAAAGATGGACGGGTGATTTGGTTATATGATGAGTCAAAGAATATGATGGATGAGCGGGGACAGATTAAGTACTCGCAGGGCAGTGAGATTGAAATCACCGAGCGCAAACAGGCGGAAGAAGAAATTCGCAAACTCAACGCCGACCTGGAAAAGCGCGTAGAGGAACGCACGGTCGAGCTTGTCCGCGCCAACCATGTCAAGGATGAATTCCTGGCGATGATGAGTCATGAACTGCGCACACCGCTCACCAGCATATTGGGTTTTTCTGAAACACTTTTGGAAGGCGTGCGCGGCCTGATGACTGAAAGACAACAGAATGCTGTGCAATTAATCCAATCCAGCGGAAAACACCTTTTGAATATGATCAATGATATTTTGGATATATCCAAGATCGAATCCGATAAATTTGAACTTCGCCCCGAAAATATTAATGTGCATGAGGTCTGTAAGGCAAGTCTGGTATTCGTCAAACAGCTTGCAGAGCAAAAGGCGATCACAGTGGAATATTCATCCCCTGCATTTTCCCATATTGTATTTGCAGACCCCCAGCGCCTTAAACAGATCCTCATCAACCTGCTGAATAATGCCGTCAAATTCACGCCTCAAAACGGAAGGATCAAACTCGATGCGCAGGCGGATGCCGGGGCAGGGCTGATGCGTTTTTCGGTCACCGATACCGGTATTGGCATCGACCCCAATGACCTGCAAAAACTATTCAAACCTTTTGTGCAATTGGATAGCAAACTATCCCGTCAATATGAAGGCACCGGGCTGGGGTTGGTTCTTGTAAAGAAGCTGGTTGAAATGCATGGCGGGAATATTGAGGTACATAGCGAGGTTGGCGTGGGTAGTTGTTTTGCTTTTGTTCTCCCTTGGAATCCCAGGGTTGAAATTGAAGAACGTCTCCATGGAACCGGGTTTGACAACGAACAAATCAAAACGAAATCATCGCTCCGCGCAAAAGTATTGATCGCAGACGACGATAAGTCCACGGTTATGTTGATCGAGGATTATCTTGGAGCCTTTGGGTATCAGGTGTCTGTTGCCGAGGATGGCATGCAGGTACTTCCAAAGGTGGAGGAGGAATTGCCGGATATCATTCTGATGGATATTCAAATGCCCTACGCCAATGGGCTTGACCTGACCCGCCGCCTCAGGTCTGACCCGCGTTTTGCTTCTGTTCCGATCATCGCTCTCACCGCCTTTGCCATGCGCGGCGATGAAGAGAAGTGTCTGGAGGCGGGTATGAATGAATACTTAAGTAAACCAGTCAGGTTGAAGGAACTTAGGAATTTGATCGAAAAACTTTTAGGTAATTCTGATGATTAATGCCAAGGGGCATATGGAATCTCTTATGTGTGGTTATTGCAAAGTCGCTTGACAAACACAGAGAGTGTCGCCCTGAGCGACACTGCGCCGCACTGCGTTTGTTGCAGTGCAGGTGAGCGAAGGGTCTCTACGACCGCTAAGAGACTCTTCGGTCGCGACAAACGCGCTCCCCAGAGCGACACAATTCGGACTCTGCAATCACCATGATCTCTTATGCCTTTCCCGTGACTAAACTTTTCGGTCTTTCGATTTCGATAATATCTGTCGTACGGCTGTATCCATTTCCCATCAAGCGGCCAATGGGTTTGAGTTCTTTTAAGTTGATCTTATCCTGCCCGATCATCACCCTTTCATCAGCGTGAATATGCGTGACCGTGCCGATCACAATCGAGCCGCCGCCGGGCTGGTCATTGATATCAATGATCTGATTGACTTTGCACTCATAGTGGATCGGACTCTCCTTCACGCGAGGAGCCTTCACGGTGACCGAAGGCATGAGAGTCAATCCCGCGGATTCGACTTCGCTGAAATCTGGGGGCGCTTCAATGGACGTGGCATTCATCGCAGCCAGCAATTCCTCAGTGACGATATTGACCACGAACTCACCCGTCGCGCGGACGTTGTTCAACGTGTCTTTTGTGCTTCCATCCGTTCCGCGAATCGAAGGGCAGAATAATACGGTGGGTGGGTTCGAGCAGACCGCATTGAAGAAGGAGAACGGCGCGAGGTTTACCCGGCCATGAATATCCACCGTCGAAATCCATCCGATGGGGCGGGGCAAGATTGATCCGGTCATGATCTTATAAACGGATTGATGAGGAACAGTTGTGGGGTCAAGTTCCATGTTATGCGATCTTCTTATGCGCGCGCCCGCCAATGCGGAAATATTCCACATGCCCCTTTTCGTCCCGAATGAAATCACCGAGCGCACCCTTATATGGCTCGTCGAGGCCGATCATTTTATCGGTCTCATAGAACTGGAAACGCATGGGCGGCATGGCAGGTCCGGGCGGAGTCTCTGGCGTAGGAAAGCCCCCAAGTGGAATGTGATGATAGATTACATACTTGCCTTTAAGTTTCAAGTCAAAACATTCCGTGCCGATCTTGTATCTCCCTAAAAATTCCTTTAGTTCACTCGCAGGTCTTTCCACTGGTTTCGGCGATGGCGCTTTTACATCGAAATATAGGTCAAGCGCCCAGCCGATGGTGTTGGCCGTGATGATGCCGCCATCGTCGCTGTTTGTGAGAATGGCGAGGGCGAAGTCTTCGTCGGGGATGAAAAAGAAATAGGACTGCTGACCATGCGTCGCCCCGCCATGACCGTAGAATTTGACATCTCCCACTTCACGGATGAACCAGGTGATCCCCATGTCGCCGCGCATCCCGGCATTGACTTGTTTGATCCGCATGGACTCCAAAGTTTTCTTTTTGAGGATTCCTTTCCCGCTGCTCATGTGAAAGCGGCCATAAGTGAGCAAATCCTTCACAGTGCTGACCACTCCGCCGATCCCATTGCCTGCGCGCCCAATGGCCCAGGGACGCGCCACAAGGAGTTTATCTTTTTTGATGTAATGTCCAACAGCGAAACGATGGGTGATAAGAATGTCGCTTGGGTAAAAGAAGGACATCTTTAATTTGAGCGGGTCAAAGATCATTTCCTGCGCAGCTTGCTCGTAAGAATTGCCTGTCACTACTTCGATGATGCGCGCGGCAATGTTGAAGCCTGTGTTGTTGTATGACCAGATTTTTCCAAGTGGCTGGACCTGCGGAAGTTTTGCAATATCCTTTACCATCCTGTCGAGGGCGTCATCCCCATTGCCGAAGTCATTGAAATAATCACCGACCCAGCCGCCCATGTGCGTGAGCAAATGCCGCACGGTGACCCGCTTCTCGACGGTTTTATCCTTCAACCTAAAGTCTTTGAGATATTTCTTGACGGGTGCGTTAAGGTCAATTTTTCCCTGTTCAACAAGCTGCATGATGATGGTGGCGGTGAATGTCTTGCTGATCGAGCCGACTTGGAAAAGCGTGTCAGGCGTCACCGGCAGAGGATGCTCGACACTGGTCACGCCGAACCCGGCAGTGGTTTCCACACCTTTGTGCCAGACGCCCAATGCCACACCGGGCACACGCAGACGCTTCATATCTTTGACGATCTTTGCGCTTAATTTTGAAAACTTGTTTTCCATTATTCTCCATCGCCCTCCATCCATGTGGACATGTATTCGGGCTTTTCCAACTCAATGGCTTGCTTTGTTAAGTTCAGCGGATGGAATGTATCCACCATCACCGCGAGTTCTTTCGTTTCGGACTTGCCGATGCTGGCTTCCGTCATGCCGGGCTGCGGACCATGCGACAACCCAAACGGATGCAGGCTGATGTCACAGCGGTCAATGCCTTTGCGGCTCATGAAGTTACCTTCGGCATAATATAACACCTCATCCGATTGGATGTTGGAGTGATTATAAGGCGCGGGGATTCCCTCGGGGTGATAATCGAACAGGCGCGGGACGAAGGAGCACACCACAAAGTTATTACCGTCAAAGGTTTGGTGAATGGGCGGCGGCATGTGCAGCCGCCCCGTGATCGGTTCAAAATCTTCAATGTTAAATATCCATGGATACAAATACCCGTCCCAACCGATGACGTCAAATGGATGATGATCCAACACGTGGCGGGATAACCTGTCACGTACTTTTACGCGGACATCGAAGTCGCCGCGCTCGGTGTGTGTCTCCAATTCTTCCGGCACGCGGATATCACGCTCGCAATAAGGTGAATGTTCCAGCAGTTGACCGTAATTATTGCGGTAGCGTTTCGGCGGCTCGATCTGCGACGGATTTTCAATCGTGAAGAAACGCGCCTCGCCATCAAGTTGCATTTGCCACGTCACTCCGAAAGGAATGACAATATAGTCACCTGTGCGGAAAGGCAAATTCCCAAACTGACTTTTTAGTACACCATCGCCTTCATGCACGAACCATGTTTCATAGGCTTGCGAGTTGCGATAAAAATAGTCCATGCTTTGGCTGGCGCGCGCCACGCCGAGGATGACGTCATTATTTCCAAGCAGGGGAATGCGCGAGGAAACCGGATCAGTTCCCAGCGACGTCTGAAGCGTTTTGAATGCGCGGTGACGGATCGGGCCGAAGTCCACATATTCCGGTTTTGCAGGTCCGAGGTCTTCAGTCAACTTGATGCGCGGCGGCAAAAAGTGATGATAAAGAATTGATTGGATGGACGAGAACCCTTCCAGCCCCATCACTTCTTCGCGATAAAGTTTCCCGTCCGCTTTTTTGAATTGAGTATGACGCTTATGAGGAAACCTGCCGAGCTTATGATAAAAAGGCATGTGATGCTCCTTGTGTACAGACCATAGACGATGGACGATTGACCACGGTCTATGGTCTATTGTCCATCGTCTTTCCGATAATATTTTTCAAAACCCCAATGCGCTCGATCTCCAATTCCACCACGTCGCCTTCAGCGAGCCAGGGACCCTGCGCCTTGGTCAACTCTAACAGACAGCCAGTGCCGACCGTGCCGGAGCCGATCACATCGCCTGCCTGCAGCTCAACATATTCAGAAGCTCTTGCGATGATCTCGCCGAACGACCAAAAAATATCCTTGAAGTTCGCGCGGGATCTTTCAACGCCGTTGATCTTTGCCGTCATGGTGAGATCGTACACGCCCGGGCGACTTGTTTGCCTGTCAGCAATCGATTCATGCGTGACGATGACTGGTCCTAAAGACGATGCGAAGTCTTTCCCCTTGGCAGGACCCAGCCCCACCTTCATCTCTTCGCGTTGAACATCGCGCGCCGACCAATCGTTGAAGATGGTGTAACCAAAAATATGATTTGGCGCATCCTCCGGCTTGATGTCCCGTCCGCTTTTGCCGATGATGACCGCGATCTCCAATTCATAATCAAGCTGTGACGTGTAATGCGGATTTGGGATCACATCCTCGGGCCCAAAAATATTGCGTGGATTGGTGAAGTAGAAGATCGGAAACTTGTACCATTCTGGTGGCACATCCCGTCCGCGATTCTGATTAGCTGTCTTGACGTGCTGTTCAAAGGCGTAAGCATCCCGCAGTGTTGTAGGCTGCAATGGCGCGTGAAGCCTTACCTCATCGAAAGCCAATGAATCTTTTGAGGCGAGGCTTGCCGCTCTTTCCGCGCCGACCTCGATCACCTGGCGCATATCTGCGAAAGGCAAAGTATGAACTCTGTCATTCAAGATCAATGCAGGTTGTAACGAATTTTGAGCCAAACTAATTGAAGCAAATATCATAGTCACCGATCACTGTTCACTGATTACTCATCACTGATCCCTGCTCTTTACAGATTTCCGCGTCTTTCCTGTTCCAACTCAAGCGATTCGAACAAGGCCTTGAAATTGCCCTTGCCGAATCCCTGCGCGCCATGACGTTGAATGATCTCAATGAACATGGTCGGACGGTCTTGAATGGGACGTGTGAAGATCTGCAGGAGATAGCCTTCATCGTCCTTGTCCACGAGGATACCGAGTTCCTTGATGGTCTCGTAACTCTCTTTGATCTTCCCAATACGCTCGGGCAGCATTTCGTAGTAGGTATCCGGCACCCGCAAAAATTCCACGCCGTTCTTGCGGAGTTGTGAGATGGTTGTGATGATGTCGCCTGTGATAATGGCAAGATGCTGTGCGCCGGGGGAAAGGTAGTAATCGAGATATTCTTCTATCTGACTCTTCTTTTTGCCTTCCGCAGGTTCGTTGATCGGGAACTTGACGCGACCATTTCCATTCTGCATCACCTTGGACATGAGCGCCGAATATTCAGTGGATATATCCTTGTCATCGAAGTGCATCAGCTGGCGGAAGCCCATCACCTGATGATAAAAATTCACCCACTGGTTCATCTTGCCGAGTTGCACGTTGCCAACAATATGGTCTATCGCAGCCAACCCGGTTGATTGTGCTTCCTTGTCTTTGATCGGTCTGTACGTGGGTGCGAATACGCCTTTGTAATCGGCACGGTCAACGAAGACGTGCAGAGTCTCGCCGTAAGTGTAAATGGCGGATGTGCGGTAAATGCCATGATCGTCTCTTTCCTCGCGCGGAGCCCACGCGGATTTTCCTCCGCGTGAAGTGGTGGCCTGCCAAGCTTTCTCAACGTCATCCACTTCCATGGCGATGACCTTGACTCCGTCACCGTGAACCATGTGATGGGCCGCAATTGGGCTGGATGGGCTGTAAGGCGCAGAGACAACCAGGCGCGCCTGACCTGATTCCAGTACATAGGATGCGAATTCGCGATTGCCTGTCTCCAAGCCTGAATAAGCGACAGGTTTAAAGCCGAACGCTTTCCACCAATAAAACATTGCGTGCTTTGCATTGCCCACATAAAAGTGGACATGGTCAATGGCCTTGATCTGGAGAAAGTCAGCTTCTTCAGTGATTGGGCGAGTTTCTTCCTTTGTGGTCATTTTTTATCTCCTTTGTTATATATAGATTTTACGACAATGCCAATTGAATAGCAATAAAAACAGATTGAAATCAGATTAGAATCAGCGCATGTCCATTTCCCCTGATTTTCTGCATGAACTAAAAAAACAATTTTCGGGTGACCTGCGTCTCGACCCGGCTTCGCGCATTTTGTATTCCACCGATGCTTCGATGTATCAGATCGAACCTTTGGGCGTCGCCATTCCCAAAACGCAGGATGATTTGCAGTCTGCAGTGGAACTTGCCGCGAAATATAAGGTCCCGATCCTGCCGCGCGGCGCAGGTTCATCCCTTGGCGGGCAGGCGATTGGTGAAGCGCTTATTCTGGACTGCTCGCGCTATTTGGATTCCCTCGTCGAGATCGACTCGGACTCCCATACAGCCACCGTGGAACCAGGCCTCGTTCTTGCGGACCTGAATCGGGCTGCGGCGAAATTAGGCTTGATGTTCGGCCCTGACCCTGCCTCTGCAGAGCGCGCCACCATGGGCGGCGTGATCGGTAACAACGCTACAGGCGCTCATTCCATTTTGTACGGCATGACGGCTGACCATTTAATTTCAGCGGATGTGATCCTTGGGGATGGCTCACTTGAAACCTGGAATGAATCAGGGATTTCAAAATTATCCCTTGTTGCAAAAAATATTCGTGAAAAATATGCCGACAAAATTAAGGAAAAATTTCCCAGGTCATGGCGCAACTCAGCCGGATACAGATTAAATTATTTATTGCCTTGGACTCCATCTTCACCATCACAATGGGACGCGAATGACTACGATCTACCGTCAACGGTCTATCGTCCACAAACAAAGATCAACTTGGCAAGTCTGCTGGCTGGCAGTGAAGGGACTCTCGCCGTCATGCGCCGTGCGAAAGTAAACCTTGTACCCAAGCCGATGCATACTATTCTGGGCGTCCTCGCGTATCAGAGTATCGCCGAAGCTTGTGACGATGTTCCTCGTTTGTTGGAGTTCAAACCCAGCGCAATTGAATTGATCCCGCAGATGATCATTCAACTGGCGAGGAATGTCCCTGCATATGCCCGTCAAATGGGTTGGATGACGGGTAGCCCGGCCGCAGTGCTGGTCATTGAATTTAGCGGGGATCAACTGTCGGCTTTGAAAGAGGCGGCTTATCGCTTGAGGGATGTCATGACGATTGCCGAATCCCCCGAAGAACAATCTCGTGTATGGAACATCCGCAAAATGGGACTGGGCATTTTAGACTCGCGTCAACAGTCCGCGCGGCCGGCGGCTTTCATTGAAGACTGCGCCGTGCCCGTTGAAAGACTGGGCGACTTTGTGCGCGAAGTGGAAAAGATCATGCAGGCGCATAACACCGAAGGCGGAATTTACGCGCACGCGTCGGCCGGGTGTTTGCATATTCGCCCGATCTTGAATCTGCAAAAAGGCGAAGGCGTGCGCGCCCTGCGAAGTATCGGCGAACAAGTTTTGAAATTGACATTGAGTCTCGGCGGCTCGATGAGCAGTGAGCACGGTGACGGGATCGTGGCGGGGGAGTGGATCGAAAAAACGTACGGCGCGGAAGTGACCGAAGCCATGCGGTTGATAAAGAATGCGGCGGACCCAAACCATATTTTGAACCCAAAGAAAATGATGGATGCTCCGCCAATGGATTCACATTTGCGCTATGGCGAAGAATATCAAGTGAAAGTTTGGGATTCATCCTTGCATTTCGAGCACGAACGCGGACTTGCCGGAGCCATCGAGCATTGTAATGGTCAGGGCGTGTGCCGCAAGACAACGGGTGTCATGTGCCCGTCATTTCAAGCCACGCGGGAAGAACAGAATTCGACGAGGGGTAGAGCGAATTTATTGCGAGCGTTAATGGTAGCGGGAATCGGAAATCGTGAGTCGGGCGTGGTTGACGCAGCTTATTCGGCACTTGATTTGTGCTTGGCTTGTAAAGGCTGCACCTCGGAATGTCCAAGCGGCGTGGACATGCCCAAGCTGAAATACGAATTCATGAATGAATATTTCAAAACTCATCGCAGGCCGTTGCGTGATTATTTATTCGGCTATTTTCATGTGGTCTCGAAATGGTTGAGCCCAATCGCTCCACTGGCGAATGTCTTTATGAAAATGGACTGGTCGCACAAGATCATTGCTGATGTGATGGGCATTACAGATAAGAGACCATTTCCATTATTTGCGCCAACTCTTCAACCACAAAGGGAACCAAGGGTCACAAAGGAAAAACAGCAAGACAATAAGAAAGTTATCTTTTTGTCAGATGTATTTTCACGGTATCTTGAACCGCAAGTCGAGCGGTCCGCTTTTGATATTTTGCGCGCGGCCGGATATGAAGTGCTGGTATTGCCTGTCGTTGGCGCGGGGGCATCCCTGCTTTCCAAAGGATTTATCAGCGCGGCGCGTAGCCACGCAGGGCGGGTTCTCGCAGAGATCAAAGCTTTGGATGCAGGAGCAGGCTTGAGCGTCGTCGGATGCGAGCCTCCAGAGGTATATTGCCTCAAACATGAGTATGTCTCCTTGCTGCCTGAACGTCGAACTGAGATCGAAAACATCACCAAAAGAGTCTGGCTTCTTGATGAATTCCTCTTGCGTTCATACGTGATTGACAGCCTTCGTGTAGGGGACAATGAACGCTCAAATCATAGCCAACAACAATTAACCTTCCATCCGCATTGTCATCAACGCGCTGAAGGGCTTGCCGACGATGGACTGCCGTCTGGTTCCTCTGCAACAGTTGCGATGTTGCGCGCCTTTGGTTTTGATGTTGAGGTGATCGATACCGGTTGTTGCGGCATGGCTGGCACATTCGGCTATGATGCGGAGCATTACGATCTCTCGATGCAAGTGGGCGAGTTGAAGTTGTTCCCCGCGCTTCGGCAAATGCAAAACAAATCCCTTGTTTCAAGCGGCTCGGCGTGCCGTCTGCAAATCAAACAAGGCGCAGATATGGACGCAAAACATCCGCTTGAAGTGATCGCGAATCTCATCAACTCAAAGGAGAAATCATGAAACGCTTCATCCTTGTTCTTTCGATCTTGTTGGGAGCGTGTTCGCAAGCCAGCCCTCAAACAAAGGCGACGCAGGCTTTGACTGAAATCCCGCAGATGACGGAATCTCCCGCTGTGACAGAAACTTCCGCACCGGAAATATTGCCTGCTGGTACAGCGCTTCCATCTGGACCTGTGACTCTGGTTGCGCTTGGCGACAGTCTAACTCAGGGCGACGGAGATGACTCCGGGCGCGGCGGTTATACGGGACGCTTACTGGATATGGTGAATGAGGTCAGGCCCGGGTCAACGCTTGTCAACCTTGGACAATCCGGCTGGAGTTCAGACGCATTAATCAATGGGGATCAGGGAATTGAAAGTCAGCTCACGCGCGCTGTGGCAGAAGTGAAGTCCGCTGTGTCACAGGGGCGCGGTGCAATTGCGCTGGTGTGGATCGGAAGCAATGACTTATGGTATCTCTATGAATACGGGGAAGGCACAGATGAAAATGACGCGGCCGACTTACAACGATTTTCAACAAATATGGATACGATCCTTGGGCAATTAAATGACGCCGGCGCACAAGTGGTCTTTGCCTTGCTGGATGACCAGTCTAAGCGCCCGGTCGCTTTAAAGGGGGAAGCCTTTACATCCATCACCTCTGACGAGTTGCAACGCATGTCTGCCCACGCTGTGCGATACAACGAGATCATCGCAGGGAAGGCTGAACAAACTGGCGCATTGACCGTGGACTTTTACTCCACCGATATATTCACCAACCCCGCTACTCTATATGATGATGGCAATCATCCTAATTCTGCCGGCTATGACATCATCGCCCAAAAGTGGTTTGATGTGTTGAGTGGAATATTGAAGTAGTGTGAATAATGGATAACTTTTCTGTGTCTTGCTGAGCGCCGTTTTTCAGGCGCGAAGCATCTCTTATTTCGCTTAGAGACCCTTCGGTCGCGGAAAGCACGCTCCCTCAGGGCGACACATTTATGCTTTTTGCTTGTCCATTATTCACGTTAAAATAGTGAAACGGTCACTGAGTCAGCGAGAAACTAGCCACGCCAAAGGCCACAGCTACATTGAAGGAGCGTTTCTGCCCGAACATGGGGATGTAATAAATATCATCGGCAAGTTCGAGCAACTCCGGGTCAACGCCTGTGACTTCGCTTCCGGCGATCAAAAGAGTGGGGTGCTTTGCGGGAAATTGGGAATGGGTGAATTGGGAAATGGGCAATGCGCGTTCGTGTTCTTCAAGCGCGATGATTTTCCAACCTTCCCGCTTCAAGCCTTTCACCAGTTTTATGGCATCTTTGTGATAAGACCATGTCACATAATCCTCAGCGCCGAGAGATGTCTTTTTGACAGCATCCTGCTCAGGCGTGGGAGTGATGCCGCACAGATAAGCATGTCTGAATCCGAAACCGTCCGCCGAGCGCAGGATCGAACCGACGTTCCAAGCTGAACGGATATTATCCAACAAGACAGAAAAATCTTTTCGTTCCCTATCTGAGTTCTCAGTCAAAGTTTCATTCCCCATTTCCTGCTTTAATACGGCCTGTGTTTCTCCCAAACAATGTGGACAACGCATGCCAAACGGATGCCCCTCCATGAGCGGATAGCGCAGTCCGCATTCAGGGTTCTGGCAAACGCGTATTTCAAAAGAACGGCTCATTTGAGAGACTTCATGTAGCGCCAACTCTGGATGAAGGCTATGGCAAATGCGACCACAAATACAGGCAGCACTGAAAGGGCGTATCCATCTATGGTGATGTTTGGGTAGAAATATAGCCCAATCGCGGCCGCAACCTCGACCAACGCAACGATAAGCTGACGTTTGGCAAAGAATTTATTGGTGGGATACCACAGTTCTGGATTCTCCAAAGTTAATGGGACGCGGAATCCGTAGAATGGATTGGGCTTGACCTTGCCCGCAATCAGCGGAAGGGATATGAGCGCCAACACCAATCCGCCGCCTGTGTAGATGAAGAAAAGGGTTTGCATGTTTAATTATCCATCAAAGCATATAGAGATTCATTTATTTATCTGCGTAATTTGAAATATTTGTAACGCGGATGTATTCAGCCATACGATGATTCCTTTGTTTACAGAATTTGCTATCGCATGTAACCTTGAGCATAGCGAAAGGTCTCTTTTATTGTTTTAGAGACTCTTCGCTTACGCTCAGTAATACATATTTTAAATATTATAATTGATTGATATTCAACATGCTTCAAACAAACGACTTCTTTATCGTTCCCCAACTCTACTAGTCGACACGATCTAATGCAAGAATCATATTAAGGAGTATGCGGGAAAATACCATCAAACATCGGATCATCTTCACTCAAAAAGTATGCAGCGCTCTGTGCTACAGAATAAGACGGGAACAAATACTGTTGGAGAAGGTATACCCAATCACCGACGAGATAATTGTCTCTTGGCATGTTTCCAGACAGTTCAATATTATCAAAAGCCGCCATCTTCTCTTGCAGTTCATCAGGCAAGAGAGTTCGTGCCACAGGTAAGGCTAAATTATTTTGGATTGCACATGCAGTGTTTGGATAAACATTAAATCTTCCCCCAGGATTACATGGATCACCCGGTCTTAAGTTGACAACTGGACTATTTACCCATCGAGACGGATCTACTAATGAAGATTGTGTAATTGAATATGCCCCAGTAGTATCATCAAACTTGGCAAAGTCATCACTAAATATCAATTCTAAAATAAAAGACTTGCCTTTATAGTGATATTGTTGACCTTTTATAATCACTTCCTTTTTTGTATTGGGGTCAAAGACTCTAAAAGCGCTAACTATTTTTACAGGATCATTAGCTGTTACAAGTGGTCTATCAAACAAATGTTGCTTACCAAACAGATCCTCATCATAATCACCTGTAGGAAATACTTTTAAAGTCCAAACATTTGAATTTACACCTTCTCTACCAATCCAGAATGGCTCCTCAAGCACATCTTTTGGCCATGGCTTAAGAGCTAATTGAGTAGACCAAAATAGTGTGCCATCTTCATACTGAGACCACTCAATCAACGGTATTTCGTTATAGTCTATTTTTACTTCATCTTTATAATTATCTTGAGTCCTTACAAAATCGTTCTTTTCTAAGAATGCTTGATTTGCGGCAACATCAATAGGCTTCACCCATTCTCCGCTAGTTGGGATATACATTTTTTTATCTTCTTTTTCTCCTCGCACCATCATTACCACAATCGGATTCCCGTCGTAATCAACACCGCTCGTCTCAACTAGTTTTAGTGACTCAAACGAACTCTCTATCCCACTTGAGTCTACCAACTTTCCATCAACTAGGTGGAAAGCAGAAAATCCATCTTTCACAAGAGAACCAGTACTCACGTCCCACAAATATCCCGCTTCATTCATCTTTGACCACTGCTCTGGGCTAAAAGGATTCTCCGCAGGTGTAGTAAATACTTCTGCAGTTCCACCCGCCACCAAAGCACTCCAGTTATTCATTCTACCTATTTCTGTTCCAGACAGTCCCTCAGGTATGATATATTTTGTCCCATTCAATAGCACTGGCACAGTCCCCGCCCAGTCCATATGCCCCTCCACTCTCTCCCAACTAATTCCCTCATCCTCACTTTTCAGTTTTTTCGTTGTTTTATCGAAATATGTTGGGTACTCTCCTAGTTTGCCAGTTGCCGCAACATTCGCCCAACACGTATACTTGCCCGCCTCATACACTACCGTCCACCTATATTCATTTCCAACCGACCCTTCTTTAAAAACCGTTTTTATCTGATCGACTGGTACTACGCAGATCTCTGCAACTTTATCTTTGTTTTTCTCCATTTCAGCTTTAATAAGTGCCACCTCTTCCTTTATTTTTTCTGGTGGTTCTGCCTCGCCACTCATGTGGAGTTTGGCATCTTCGGTAGTTGGCTCTACAAACTGTTCAATTACAGTATCAGGAGAACCAGGCATAAGACCAAATCCAGCAGGTTCATTGGCAATTACAATATTTCCAGCCATGGTCGCCACTTCACTCACTACGGGAGATAAAGTCACAGTCGGTAAGGGAGCAAGCGTTGCATTTGAAGTGCACGCCGTCAAGAATATGATTAGAACGAACATAAAATTAATGCGAGGCATTTTTTTCTCCTGAATTCCAAACGTAATTTCATTATGTAAATGCTAATACTTACAGCTATCCAGGATTTTGGCTTGCCCCAAAATAATCCGCGAATAAATTCACTGCCTTCTTTCTTCCAACGCCTTCACCAACAACTCTTTTGCCACATTCGGGTCCGCCGCCTTGCCTTTTAACGTCACTCTGGCTGCATGATCAAGTTTACCCCTGGTTCAACCAACTGACGAAAATAATCGTTCATTTGTGCGGCGGAATAGGATGATTCGTTGTTGAGCCACCACGTAAGCAGGGAGATGAACGAACTGGCGATGAAGTGGGTGAGGATTTCTGGGGAAATATTCTTCTTTTTTTTCGGCAATTGTTCTTTTAAATGCTCGAGCAGATATACATAAAGATACTTCTGGATATGCATTAGCGCGACATTACCGCCCTGCTTTCCAGCCAGAGCCTTATACAGATCGCGATGACCTTCTGCATGTTGAAACATGGAGAGGCTGAGCGCCCAGGGACTTTCATCGGTTACAGTCTGCTCCATAAAGAATCTTTCAAACTCTGTCCGCAGGTGCTCGAATCCGCTGAGCAGCAGATCCTCTTTGTCTTGAAAATGTGCATAGAACGTGGAGCGTCCCACATTGGCGCGGTCGATCACATCTTGAACAGTGATAGCGTCAAATCCCTTTTCAAGGATGAGCTCCAGCAGGGCATCTTGCAATCCCTTGCGTGTGCGTTGTATACGGCGGTCTTCCGCTTTTTGGGGCATTTGGTTTCCTCTTTTTTCTGAACAAATTCCATCTCAATGTTCAATATTGAACGATTCAACACACTTTGGTTGTTGACTTTCCTTCCGCTCACCTGTATAACGTAATCGAACATTATGTTCTGAAACGTATACAGTGTACATCAATTAATTCTGCTTGACAAGGAGAAAAGCTAAAGTGGATATCAAACTGGAAAATCGGAATCAGTTCAAGGTTGGGATCGAGGCGGACCGTCACCTCATCGAATTGCGCGGCGTGAGCAAATCCTATGATGTGGCGGCGGGAAAATTCCCGGCGCTCAAAGATGTGGATATGCAGGTGGACGCGGGCGAGTTCGTGGCGGTGGTCGGCAAGTCGGGGAGCGGGAAATCCACGCTGATCAATATGATCACGGGAATCGACACGCCTTCATCGGGCGAGGTCTTTGTCGCTTCAACGGCTGTGCATGGAATGGATCAGGAACAACTGGCGGTGTGGCGCGGAAGGAACGTCGGCATCATCTTTCAGTTCTTTCAACTGCTGCCCACGTTGACCGTGGCGGAGAACATCATCCTGCCCATGGATTTTTGCAATACCTTCCCAGTGAAAGAACGGCGTGAGCGGGCATTGTCGCTTTTGGAAAAAGTAGGCATCGCTGAACAGGCGGATAAACTTCCATCCGATCTTTCAGGCGGACAGCAGCAACGTGCCGCGATTGCACGCGCGCTCGCAAATGATCCGCCGCTGATCGTTGCGGACGAACCGACTGGAAATCTCGATTCGCAAACATCGGATGCGGTCATGCAGTTGTTTGCAAATCTTGCGCTGGAGGGAAAGACTGTATTGATGGTGACGCATGAGCGCGACCTAACCCGCTACTTCACGCGTTCCATTATTTTGTCTGATGGTGTTATCGTGAATGGAAGTGAAAAATGAACAGTCCGCGCTGGAAAAAAATGTTGCGTGACCTGCAAGCCGCGCGCGGTCGCATGGCGATGATGGTGATTGCGATGGCAGTCAGTATTTTTGGTGTTGGCATGATCTTGAGCGCGTACACTATTTTAAGCCGCGAGATGAGCCGCAATTATCTTGGCACGAATCCCGCCTCTGCATTCATCGAGTTGGATCGCGTGGATGCTGCGCTGGTGGAAGCCGTCAGCCAGAGACCAGGCATTTCGGAAGCCGAAGCAGGCTCGTGGGTCACAGCAAGAGCCGAAGTGAATCCGAATGAATGGATGCCAGTGTTCTTGTTCGTCGTCCCAGATTTTAATGCGGCGCATGTCAGCACGGTCAATCCCGAGGCTGGTGCATATCCGCCGTCAGAATACACCATCCTTTTAGAGCGTGAAGTCTTGCCGATGTTGAATGTGAAAATTGGAGACGCGCTTGCAATTCAAACACCAAACGGCTCAAAACAGCAGATCCTCATTTCGGGAACGGTGCATGACCCCGCGCTGGCTCCCGCGTGGCAGGAACAAACAGTATACGGATATATCACACCCGCAACACTGACCACGCTGGGCGAAAGTGAAACACTGCATATCCTCAAGGTTGTTGTGAGCGATCAGCGGTATAACATTGCCGCAATCGATTCAACCGTGAGTGAGTTGGCAAGTTGGTTGAAAGGGCAGGGCTATGTTGTAGACGAGATCCGCATCCCGCCGCCAGGCAAGCATCCGCATCAAAGTCAGATGAGATCCATTTTGATGCTGTTGTTGGTTTTCAGTGTCATGGCTTTAATCTTGAGCGCCATTCTTACTGCGACAATGATCGGCGGTCTGCTTGCACAGCAGATACGACAAATTGGAATCATGAAAGCCATCGGCGCGCGCTCGAGTCAGATTACCAGTTTGTATCTTGCACTGGTTGCGCTCCTCGGAAGCGGCGCGGTTCTGATCGGTCTGCCGCTTGGCATCGTGGCAGGGCGCGCCTTTGCAGGTGTGGTGGCGAAACTTCTCAACTTGAATATTTACAGCGATGCAGTTTCCGCGTGGGTCTATCTTATTTTATTGTTGATGGGAATTCTGACTCCGCTGCTCGTTGCGCTGAATCCGATCCTTCGCACGACGCGCATCACGGTTCGGGAATCGATCAACGATTACGGCGTGAGCCTCGAGAAATCCGCTTCGCGCCTACGGGACAACTGGTTCAGCCGCATTTTGTCTTTTGACAACACCCTGATCCTTGCCCTGCGCAACACGTTCCGCCGCCGTGGACGTTTACTATTGACATTAAGTCTGCTATCAGCCGCTGGTGCGATGTTCATGACGGGCATCAATGTCAAAGCGGGCTGGCAGGCTTATCTCGATCAAGCCGCCGCAGACCGTCACTATGATTTGGAAATTCGACTCAATCAGCCTGTTTCAGAGGAGAAAATTTCTTCAGTCGTGGCAGCCATTTCTGGCGTCGAAAAAATTGAGTCATGGAATGTTTCTCCCGCCGCCCTGGTCCGCACTGATAGTTTGGATATTGTGCGGACATACCCCGATGGCGGTCATGGTAGTTTTTCGCTGCGCTCTGTTCCGCTTGAAACTCAATTGATCGCAACGCCGCTGTTGGACGGGCGCTGGTTGCAGGCAGGTGACACAAACGCGGTCGTGTTAAATCAAAACGCAAAAGCGTTATTCCCAACCGCCAAAGTTGGCGATGATATTCAACTGATGATCGAAGGAAAGGCTGCCACCTTCCGCTTGGTTGGCGTTATCAGACAAATTCTTTCGCCGTCTGCGGCGTATGTTTCACCCGCGATGTTTGCCGAAGCGACAGGTCAACCTGTGCAGTCTGTCAATGCCATACGCTTTGTGATGAAGGGACATGATGCACAGATGCTTGCCTCGGTTACAAAGGAGATCGAGCGCGCTTTTGCTGCTGAAAATATCGGCGTGAAGGTCGCCATCTCCGAGTCTTTGCTTGGCGAAGCGATCAGCGGACATGTGTACATCTTCATCTTTGCCCTGATCCTGATCTCGGCGGTGATGGCAGTGGTGGGCGCGCTGGGGTTGACGTCCAGCATGGGGACGAGTGTCATCGAGCGTACTCGTGAATTCGGAATCATGCGCGCCATCGGCGCGAAATCCAAAACCATTTTGCGGAATGTCATCAGTGAAGGTGTTTTCATTGGGCTGATGAGCTGGATGATCGCCTTGCCGCTCTCCATTCCGCTGACCTATGGGATTGGCTATCTCGTCGGGTACATGTCGTTCCGCGCGCCACTGCCGTTGACCGTGTCGCTTCCTGGACTCGTCATTTGGTTGTCGGTGATTATCGCTGGTTCCATCGCGGCGAGCGCGTATCCCGCCCAACAGGCATCACAGTTGACCATTCGAGAGACACTCGCATACATCTAAAAGGGAAAACCAAAATGAAAAAGAAAATTATTACCGCCCTGATCGTGATCGTTGTTGCCGCCTTATTGTTTTGGGTCGCCAGCCTGCTAGCGACCAACCTCAATATCACCGACCTCTTGAAGCAGCTCCACGGTGGTTGATTAAAAAACTGATAAAAATCAAAAGGAGAAAAGAATGACAAGAAAAATTATTGGAACGGTGTTGCTTGTGATCGGCGTCCTGGGATGTATTGTGCTGCTTACCTATGGTGGACCAGTCCTCCCGCATATTGTTGGTCCCATTGTTGTTACTGCCATCGGCTTGGTGGTTTTCTTTTACAAGGGAAAAGCCAGGTAAAAAATTCCTTGGCTTAAAAAAAGAGACGATCGCCTGCGAAGTGATTGTCTCTTTTTATATGGTGACCTATTTTCTTCTCGCTTCCTACGCCTTCACCAACAACTCTTTCGCCACATTCGGGTTGGCTTTGCCTTTGGTGGTGCGGGCGACTTGTGAAAAAATTATGGTTGTGAAAAACGTTTTCGAAATCCCTTGCCAATTTTATTCTCAATGGTGTTTAGCAAATCTTCGTTATTAAAATGCCCCTCAAGCAATTTAGTGCAATATTTTTTGAGAAGCTCGCTTATTCTTTTTACTTGCGAATCGATATCTAATTCAAAATCATAAGCTTCGAGATTAGGCGCATAAGCTTCAAGAATAATGGACCATTCAAGCCAATCTTTTCTATCCTGCTGGCTTTTGCCAATTTTTATTAAAACTTGCCCTCTGTCTAAAGCTATTTCTATGCCTGTGGTCTCAGACATAAAGTGATAATAGCCATTTCCCATTGCACTTATATTGATTTCTTCTTTTTCGATTATGGAAAATCCATATTCATTTAAAAAGCCAAAATAATTGTTTATTGCATTTGGAAACGGATACATATAATTATCAACGCCTTTCTTCCAACGCCTTCACTAACAACTCTTTCGCCACATTCGGGTCCGCCTTGCCTTTGGTGGCGCGGGCGACTTGTCCCATGAGCCATTGGATGATGGTCTCTTTGCCAGCGAGGAATTGTTCCATTTCTTTAGGGTTGTCGCTCAGAACTTTTTCGATGGCTTCCTGAATGAATCCCGTATCTGAAACTTGCGCGAGATTTTTATCTTTGACGATTTGTGCGGGGTCGCCGCCGTTCTTGAATAGCTCATTCAGAACGACCTTACCCGCGTTCCCGCTGATGGTTTTATCTGTGACCATGTCAATCAGTTGCGCGAATTTCTCGGCGGGCAAATTAATTTCTTCCAGTGCCAATCCTGAATCATTCATGTAACGCATGAACTCGCCCGCGATCCACGAGTGGATTGTCTTTGCAGAACTCTTGGAGCTTGTGACAATGCTCTCGAAGTAGTTAGCAAGAGTCTGCTCGGAGGTAAGCAACTGCGCTTCGGACGGAGTCAGTTTGAAGTCCGAAATGAAGCGAGCTGTTTTTGCGTCGGGTAATTCGGGTAGTTGATTCTTGATCGAGTCGATCCACGCGCGGTCAAGTTGCAGCGGAGGCAGGTCGGGCTCGGGGAAGTAACGATAATCGTGCGCGTCTTCCTTGCCGCGCTGTGAAACGGTCACGCCGCGCGCTTCATCCCAGCCCAAAGTTTCCTGCACCACTTCGCCGCCGTTTTCATAGACTTTGATTTGGCGTTCGATCTCATACGCAGACGCGCGAGTCAGCGCGCGGAAGCTGTTGAGATTTTTGATCTCGGTTCTTGTTCTTAACTCGGAGCTGCCACTGGGTCTGACGGAGACATTCGCCTCGAAACGCAGGACGCCCTTTTCCATGTCACCAGAGTTGACGCCGAGATAGCGCAGGATGGCGCGAATTTTTGTCGCGTACGAAAGCGCGGCTTCCACGGAACGCATATCAGGCTCGGAGACGATTTCGAGAAGCGGCACGCCTGCGCGGTTGAAGTCCACAAGAGCATAGTTTTTTTCATGCGATAACTTGGCGGTATCTTCTTCGATATGCACACGACGAATTACAACACGCAGTGGATTCTCTGTATCATCTAAAACATCCAGATAGCCTTTGGATGCAATGGGCAATTCATATTGCGAGATTTGATAACCCTTGGGCAGGTCGGGATAAAAATAATTTTTGCGCGCAAAAGTGTTGAACTCGTTGATGGAACAATTTAAAGCCAAGCCAACCAACGTGGCTTGTTCAATTGCTTTTTTGTTGAGGACAGGCATGGCGCCAGGCAAGCCCGTGCAAACGGGACAAATAAAAGTGTTCGGCTCTGGCGCGTTGGAATAATCTGCTGAGCAGGAGCAGAACATCTTTGAGTTGGTCTGCAACTCAGCGTGGATTTCAAGTCCGATGACGGGTTCGTAAGTTAGTTTCATAGTTGATTAGTCTTGTAGTTGGATAGTTGCAAGGTGTTTTTTGATTTTCTCTGTGTGTATAGCCCGCTCACTGACTGACATGGATACTCCTTGCGTTGCGTAATAATTATCGCCCTTATAGCGCGGGGTTACATGCAGATGATAATGCCAGACATCCTGACCTCCGCTTGGTTCGTTATGTTGGCGGGTTGAAACACCGTCACAGGCATAAATTAGTTTCATTGTCAACGCCAGCATTTTAGCTACTCGGTGAATATTTTGAGCATAACTTAATGGTAAGTCATAGATATTTTCAAAATGCTTATTTGGGACAACGATCGTGTTACCGTGATTGTTCTTCCATTGTAATGAGCTCACAAAGGCAGTGACTGAGTCATTGTGATAAACAATATCGCTTTGAACGGAATGGACTTGCTCATTTCCTAAGCCCGCAATAAGAAGGCAGAATGGGCAGGTGTAATTTTCAGGAGCATGGTTATACATTTTTTGAATATCCGTTGCCAGATGAATCAATCAACTTTGTTCGAATTGAGTCGAGGTCAGTTTGACTCAATCCGCCTGCGAGGAGGTATTTTTCAATATCAAGAGATGCAAGGGTGGAGAGGATAACCTCGCGGGTGGTGGTATGTTCACGTGCAAGAAATTCCTCACGTTCGGGGTCAACACTTAATTCGTAATCGGTGACAATGTCATCTGGGGAAGCGCCAGCGAGCGCAAGTAGTAACAAGGAGATGATCCCAGTTCGGTCGTGTCCGCGCTTGCAATGGAATAGGACTCCGCCGGGTTGGGCCTGTGCAATAGCCCTGATCACGGCAACATGCCGTTCTGGCCAGCGTTGAAGTGCATCACGAAAGTAAAGGGGCGTACACCATAAGTCGGTTTCAACCCATTGTTTTATAAATTCAACGTCGGTAAAGTCCTCTATGGCTGCTTCGATGCTCGTGATGCCAGCCAGTCGCGGGGTGGTATCGAGATAGTCTGCTTCAACCAGCCCATGCGTACGTAAAGAAATAATGGTACGAATGCCGTGTTCGTAAAGCTGTGACCAGCCGTCCGCAGTGAGTTTGGCAGGATGATCCGAGCGGACTACTGCACCCCAACGGGTTTTGTGACCAGTGGAGGTAGTCAAGCCGCCAAGATCGCGGACGTTGTTACAGCCATCCCAGGTGAGAACTCGATCTATAGTCATTTGCTTCCTCCAAAGGATATCTCGTGGTTGATTTTGTTAGAACGCCTGCACTATAATATTTCAATCTCATAAAAAGGAGCAAACTTTAATATGAACGCAAATGCCTTTCGCCATTTTTACAATTATCACTTTGCCGAAAACCGCAAGATATGGGAGCATGTCGCTTCACTATCCTTTGAGCAGTTCGCCCAGCCAGTGGATTACTCTCATGGTGCCGTTCGGGACCAGATCGTTCATCTTCTGGACGTGGAAGATGTATGGTTCAGTGAACTACGCGGCATCGAACCTTCCGAACCGCTTCCTTCCACTAATATTGATGATCGAGATTCCATTCGCGCACATTGGGATAAGGTGGAGCAAAATATTCGCGCGTACCTTGCCGAGTTACAAGATGAGATGTTGTTTTCTAAACCGATAAAAGAGCCAGAAGAAGATAAAGATCTTATCGTCTGGCAGGTGCTACTCCATGTTGCTAATCATGCCACCGATCATCGTGCGCAACTCCTCAGGGTGTTGCATGATCTGGGTGTGGAGACGAAATCTCAAGATTACATTTTCTATGTATATGAAAACCCGTAAATATCTTTTTGCGTGTAAGCCTAATTTGTGAGGAGGCTTTCCGCGATCACAATTTAGGCAGTTGCTTGTGCCAGTCTGTGACCTGTTGATAGGCATGACCGACCTGGAATAAAGTCTGCTCGTCCAAATGCTTGCCGATGAGCTGCATCCCGACGGGCATGTTGTTCGAGAAGCCAGCAGGCAAGGCAAGGGCTGGGACTCCTGCGGGATTTGTGGCGACGACGTAAATGTCGGAGAGATACATTTCGAGCGGATCGTTTGTCTTCTCGCCAAGTTTGAATGCCGTGGTGGGGCAGGTGGGGGCGAGGAGAATGTCAACGGAGGCAAGAGCAGTTTCAAAGTCACGACGAAGAAGCGTGCGGACTTTCTGAGCTTTGAGATAGTACGCGTCATAATATCCCGCTGACAGAGCATACGCCCCAAGCATGATCCTGCGTTTGACTTCATCGCCGAATCCTTCGTGACGAGTTTGTAAATAAATATCGATCACGTCTTTTGCATTTTCTGAAATGGAGAGACCAAAGCGCGTGCCGTCGAAGCGCGCAAGATTTGAACTGGCTTCGGCGAAAAGCAAAAGATAGTAAACGGGCAGCGCGTATTGGGTGTTGGGCAGTGAGACTTCTTGAATCTTCATGCCGAGTTTTTCATACGTGCGGATGGCTTCCTGAATGGAACTTTCCACTCCTGCTTCCATGCCCGATACAAAATATTCTTTTGGAATCCCGATGGTCATGCCTTTGACGGACTTCTCGATGCTTTGATGGTATTGCGGAACGGGCGAGTTGAAAGTTGTGCTGTCGCATTCATCGTGACCTGCAATGGCTTTGAGCACGGTGGCGCAATCGTAAACATCGCGCGTCATCGGACCGATGCAGTCGAATGAAGAGACGAGCGAGATGAGACCGTAACGTGAGACGCGACCATACGTTGGCTTGATGCCTGTGACGTTGCAAAAGCCCGCAGGCATGCGGACCGATCCGCCCGTGTCTTCGCCGATTGTGAAGGATGCCAACCCCGCAGACATGGCGGCGGCGGAGCCTCCGCTTGAACCACCTGGGATGCGATCCAAATCCCAGGGATTGTGCGTGTTGAAGAGCGCGGAATTTTCACAGGATGAACCCATGCCGAATTCATCCATGTTTGTTTTGCCGATCAACACTGCGCCCGTGTCCGCGAGTTTGTTTGTGACGGTGGCGTTGTATTGCGGAACGTAATTTTCAAGAATTTTCGATGAGCAAGTGGTGCGGACTCCGCGCGTGGAGATGCAATCTTTCATCGCAAAGGTAATGCCTGTGAGGGGAGTGACATTCTCGCCTTTGGCGATGCGCTCGTCGGCTTGTTTGGCTTGTTCGAGTGCCAAGTCATCGGTAATGGTGACGTAGGATTTTATCTTCGGGTCAATTTCGTGGGCGCGTTGAAGAGTCGCCTGAGTCAGTTCGACGGAAGATAGTTGCTTGGTAATTAGTAATTGGTGTGTTTCGCGGATGGTTAAGTTTGTTAGTTGCATAAAAAACCTTTAACCACGAAGGGTCACGAAGGAGCACGAAGGAAAAGCTTTTAAACCTTTGTGACCCTTTGTTACCTTTGTGGTGAAAAAATTACTCATCGCCTAAGACAGTTGGCACTTTGACATATCCGCGTTCGGATTGGGGTGCGTTCTTGAGAAATTCTTCGCGGCTCATGGAGGGTTTGGCTACATCTTCACGCAAGACATTTGTGTTGTTGGTGATATCTGACGCAGGCGGGACGTTTTCCGTGTCCACTTCGTTGAGCATTTTGAAGTATTCGATGATGGAAGAGAATTGCGGACTGAACTTTTGCGCTTCTTCTTCCGAGATTCCAATCCGCACGAGGTGGGCTACGTGCTTGACCATGTTGGTGTCTATTTTATTTGTCATAATCACCATCCATGTCATTGCGAGGGCGATGCTCTTTCGCCCGAAGCAATCTCATTACGAATTGGGGATTGCTTCGTCGCAAAGAGCAAAGGCGCTCCTCGCAATGACATTATTCAAATTTAATATGCAACTCTTTCAACTGCTTCGGCTCAACCGCAGATGGCGCGTCTGCCATCACATCGCGTCCCGCTTGATTCTTGGGGAAGGCAATCACTTCGCGGATATTGGGTTCGTCCGCGAGGAGCATGACGAGACGGTCTATGCCAGGAGCCATGCCGCCGTGTGGGGGAGCGCCGTACTCGAACGCTTCTAGCATGTGTCCAAACTTGGCTTGAATATCTTCATCACTCAGCCCAAGCATCTGGAACATCTTCATTTGGATGTCGCGGCGATGAATACGAATGGAGCCTGATGCAGTCTCGTAGCCGTTGCAAACCATGTCGTACGCGTCGGATAATACTTCGCCAGGGTCGGTGTCGAACTTGGGAAGGTCTTCCATTTTTGGCATAGTGAAAGGATGATGCTCAGACTCCCAAGCTTTGGATTCTTCGTTATATGCGAAGAACGGAAAGTCCACGACCCATGCGAACGCCATCATATCTTTGTCTGCAAGATTTAATTTATCGCGGAACCACAGGCGCAGCCCGCCCAACACTTTGTTGGCAACTTTACGTTCATCTGTTGCGAAGACGATGAGATCACCGACTCCTGCTCCCGTTTTGGATTTCAACGCTTCGACTTCTTCCGTCGTCACAAACTTTGCCGCGCTTCCTTTCACGCCTTCGGCTGTTATGGCGATGGTGGGCATTCCCTTCGCTCCGAGAGTCTTCGCGACTTCTGTGAGCGCATCTACTTCCTTGCGTGACATGTCCGCGCTGCGGGGGGCGACAATGCATTTGATCACGCCGCCAGCTGCGAGCGCAGATTGAAATACTTTGAATTCACTCTTCGCAAAAATGTCAGAGACATCGATCAATTCCATGCCGAAGCGCAAGTCGGGTTTATCCGACCCATATTTTTCCAGCACTTCAAGATACGAGAATTTCGGCCACGGCGCTGAAAGTAACTTCTTATTCGGTGTCACGGCAGGAATCATTTTGGTGAACAGATCTTCAACCAACGCCAGCACATCATCACGATGGACAAAGGACATTTCAAGGTCGAGTTGCGTGAACTCAGGCTGACGGTCACCGCGCAGGTCTTCATCACGGAAACAGCGCGCGATCTGGAAATACTTGTCCATGCCGGCCACCATCAGAAGTTGCTTCAATTGTTGCGGAGACTGTGGTAGGGCGTAGAACTGTCCGGGAAAAACGCGGGAAGGGACGAGGTAATCGCGCGCGCCTTCGGGCGTAGCCTTGAACATAATCGGCGTTTCGATCTCGATGAAACCTTGCTCGTCAAGATAGTCACGCATGAACTTAATCACCTTGTGACGCAGAACCATGTTGCGGGTCATGCGTTCGCGGCGCAGGTCGAGGTAGCGATATTTGAGGCGTGTGTTTTCGTCGGCCAGGTCTGTATCCGTGCTGACCATGAAGGGCAGAGTCTTTGCGGGATTGAGAACAGTCACATTTTTCGCGATGATCTCGATCTCGCCTGTTTCCATTTTGGGATTAGCCATACCATCGGGGCGCTTTTGGACAATGCCTTCAATTTGCAGTACCCATTCAAAGCGGACATTGGATACTACGTCTAATGTTTCTTTGGCCAAGTCTGGATTTATGGTCACTTGAATGATGCCTGTGCGGTCACGCAGGTCAAAAAATGCCACGCCGCCGTGATCGCGTCGTCGGTGAACCCAGCCGGAAAGCGTGACGGTTTGTCCCGCGTGGCTGGCACGTAATTCTCCACAAGTATGAGTTCTATACATAATGCGCCTCCAGTTATTTTTTACCACGAAGTACACTAAGGTGCACTAAGAAAAGCTGAGAGGAGTCTTCACGTTGAGCATTTCTCCCGCCTTTGTGCTCTTCGTGTCCTTCGTGGTTAAAGATTTAGATAAAATAAATCGCCCTTCGCGTTAGCGTCGGGCGATTGGTTTTCACTTGAGTTATCTGTCAACCAGCAAAGCTTCGCCCAACGATACAGGGATCGTCATTATTATTGTTATTATTATCATTGGCGAAGTTGAAATTGGACTGCATAGTGGCGGTATTATAGCACAAAGATTTGACTCATTTCCCTCGAAACAGAATCAACTTCCCGTTAAGCATGAATTGTCGCTGGTTGTGTAGGAAAAACCAGAAGGTTGATGCATCCCTGTCACTTTCGGAAATGTCAAGTTGTCTTAAGTCCAGCCGACCTGTATAATTGCAAAAAACTTATCCTATGGAGGACGCCATGCCCAACGGTTATAACGGAAAGATTTTGCACGTTGACCTCACAAAAGGCTTGCTGACAGTGGAAGAGCCGAATGATGCTTTTTATCGCAAGTATCTAGGCGGGAGCGCGATGGGGATGTATTACATTTTGCGCGACATGCCAAAAGGCGCAGGCGCGCTCAGCCCTGAAAATGTGTTGACTCTCTTTACAGGTGTGACCACGGGTGCGGCGATCTCCGGTCAGAGTCGATTGAATGCAAACGCCAAATCGCCGATCAGCGGCGGCATTGGCGATTCTCAAAGCGGTGGATTTTTTCCTGCCGAGTTGAAGTTCGCAGGCTTTGATGGAATTGTCCTGAAGGGAAAATCTGCCAAGCCTGTGTATCTGGCGATCATCGAAGGTAAACCCGAACTGCGCGATGCGGCTCATTTGATAGGCAAGCTTTCGGGGGAAGTGGACGATATTATTCATAAAGAAGTTGACCCGAAAGCGGAAATCTTACAGCATGGCATCGGAGCGGAAAATGGCGTCTTGTTCTCGTCGCTGGTGTCCATGTCCAATCGCCATAATGGACGCACAGGCATGGGCTTGGTGATGGCGTCCAAGAATTTGAAGGCCGTTGTGGTACGCGGTACGAAGAGAATACAACTTGCCGACCAAAAAGCTCTCGTTGATTTGAATCGCACAGGACCGAAGATTCTCCCTGAGAATGGAGACATGGACGGCCTAGCCAAGTTCGGTACGGCAGTGGTCGTTTTGTTCAATAACACGCTCGGCACATTGCCGACCCGCAACTATACCGAAGGTCAATTCGAAAGCTGCGAACCGATCAGCGGCGAGAAAATGTCCGAGACCATTTTGAAAGAACGCGATACCTGTTACGCCTGCGTTGTGAAATGTAAGCGTGTGGTTGAGATTAAAGAAGGCGCTTATAAAGTGGATCCGCGTTACGGCGGGCCTGAGTACGAAACGCTTGGTACATTTGGTTCCTACTGCGGAGTCAGTGACCTCGCGGCGGTTTCAATGGCGAATCAAATTTGCAATGAATATGCAGTGGATACCATCGCCGCCGGCGCGACCATTGCATTTGCAATGGAATGTTATGAGAAGGGCATCATTAGTAAAGAGCAAGCGGGCGGACTTGATCTCAAGTTTGGCAATGCCGATGCGATGGTCAAGGCTTTGTATATGCTTGTCAAAGGTGAAGGTGAATTCGGCAAGACCCTTGGCTTGGGTTCTGAACGCGCTGCGAAAGTTTGGGGCAAAGGTTCCGATGAATTCCTCATCACGGTCAAGGGCGCTGAGTCTCCCGCGCACATGCCGCAAGCCAAGCGCAGTCTCGCGCTGATTTACGCGGTCAATCCTTTCGGCGCGGATCATCAATCCAGCGAGCATGATCCCTATTACGAAGAAGGCATCGGCGATTTCAACTTGGATCGTCTGAAAGTCATTGGGCTCGGTTCGCCGCAGCCCGCGTACAGTCTCACTGAAGAGAAGGTTCGCTTCGCATATGAGTCAGAAGTCTTTTACTCGATGATGGACTCGGCTGAACTCTGTCAGTTCGTGTACGGTCCCACATGGACTCTCTACGGGCCGAATGAAACCGTCGAGATGATGAAGGCAGTCACCGGCTGGGACTTGACCGTTGAAGAATTAATGACAGTCGGCCGCCGCCGCCTTGATCTCTTCCGCACCTTCAATGCCCGCGAGGGACTCGGCCGCAAGGATGACAAACTGCCAAAGAAATTCTTCAAGCAATTGGCAGGGACTGGCCCGACAGCGGGCTTCGCTCTGACTCACGAGGAAGTTGATTCTGCCATCGATCATTACTACAAGCTGTCAGGATACACGTCCGATGGCGTACCAACCCGCGAAACCTTGAAGAAGCACGATCTGGAATGGGCGGCGGAGTATTTGCCGGCGTAAGGGCGAAGAAAAAAGAACTCACCACAGAGAGCACAGAGTCCACAGAGGTTTTCAAGAAAGACTCCGTGCTCTCTGTGACCTCTGTGGTAAAAAAGGAAATCATGACCAATCAATTATTTCAAGACAATGCCTCTCACATGACTCCCGCCTGGAGTCGTATTTTTAATTTCGTTGCGGACCGTGCCGAAGGCGCGTACATCTACACGGACGATGGCAAAAAGCTATTAGACTTCACCAGCGGCATTGGCGTGACGAATACCGGACACTGCCATCCAAAAGTTGTTGAAGCGATCCGCGAACAAGCGGGATTATTCCTGCACGCTCAGGCCAACATCGTTATCCACAAACCGATGTTGCAGCTCATCGAAGAACTCCGCAAGATCGTGCCACCTGGTATTGATAGTTTTTTCTTTGCAAATTCCGGTGCGGAAGCCTTGGAGAACGCCGTCAAGATTGCGAAGGCAGCCACAGGTAGATCGAACGTGATCGTCTTCAACGGGTCCTTCCACGGACGCACTCACGCCACCATGGCATTGACAACTTCCAAGACTGGCTATCGCACGGGCTTTGGTCCATTGCCGTCAGGGATTTATGTCTCACCGTTTCCGTACGCCTTCCATTTGAACATGACCGAAGAAAAAGCATCCGCGTATGCGCTGGAGCAGCTTGAATATTTGCTAGCTTCGCAAACTGCGCCGAAGGATACTGCCGCGATCTTGATCGAATCTGTGATGGGTGAAGGCGGATACATTGTCCCGCCGACATCCTTCATGAAAGGTTTGCGCGAGATTTGCGACAAGCACGGTATCATGCTGATCTTCGATGAAGTCCAATCTGGTTTTGGACGTACAGGGAAATGGTTCGCACTCGAACACTTTGGGGTTGTCCCCGACATTATCACCGCAGCAAAGGGGCTTGCCTCCGGTATGCCGCTCTCCGGCGTTTTTAGCCGTACGGAGATCATGAAGAAACTCGATGTTGGTTCCATTGGCGGAACCTATGGCGGCAACACAGTCGCTTGTGCGGCAGGCGTGGCAACTATCCGCGCGATGAGAGACGAAAAGATGTTGGAGAATGCCACCGAACGCGGCATCCAGCTAATGACAGGACTCCGCAAGTATCAGGAAGAATATCCGCAGATCGGCGATGTGCGCGGCAAGGGACTCATGGTCGGCACCGAATTCATCATTGATGGCAGTCAGGCGAAGGCTAAACAACTGGTCAAGGATGTGATCCATTCCTCCGAAGAAAAAGGCATGTTGCTGCTTTCGTGCGGGACCTACGACAACACCCTGCGCTGGATTCCGCCGTTGAATGTGACCAGCCAGCAGATCAATGATGGCTTGAAGATCTTTGGCGAAGCGTTGAAAGAAAACATAAAATAAATTGTGTTGGGGCGCGATATATCGCGCCCCAACGGTTATATAAAAATCATGACCCAATCCCACGACCGAATTAAACTCACACAACTTCTAGAATCTGAAGAACAACTTTTCCATAAGAACCATCCCAAATCATATGAACTCTATCAGCGCGCGCGCAAGTCCTTGCATGGCGGCGTGCCGATGTTGTGGATGATCCGCTGGGCCGGTTCATTCCCTGTTTTCGTCAAAGAAGCCAAAGGCGCTCACTTCACTGATGTAGATGAAAATTCCTACATTGATTTTTGCCTTGGGGACACCGGCGCAATGACAGGTCACGCGCCCGAGGCGACGGTCAAAGCTATTACCGAGCAAATCCAAAAAGGCATTACGCTCATGCTGCCTTATGAAGATGTCATTTGGGTTGGCGAGGAACTCCAACGCCGCTTCAAACTTCCGTACTGGCAATTCGCGCTGACTGCTACTGATGCGAATCGATTCGCGTTACGCATGGCGCGGCTCATTACAGGGCGTCCGAAAATTCTTGTTTTCAATTATTGTTATCACGGCTCGGTGGATGAAACCTTCATCACGCTCGATGAAGAAGGTACGCCCATGTCGCGCGCCAATAACATGGGTCCGCAAATTGACCCGCGCGAAACAACCAAGGTCATCGAGTTCAACGACATTGCCTCGCTTGAAACGGCGCTCTCTGCCCGTGATGTGGCCGCTGTCCTCGCCGAGCCTGCCATGACCAACATTGGCATCATTCATCCCGACCCCGGCTATCATGAGGCTCTGCGTGAATTGACCCGCAAGTACGGGACTTATCTCATCATTGATGAGACTCATACCATCTGCACAGGCCCCGGCGGATATAGCGCCTCATTCGGTCTTCAGCCTGATTTCTTAACCCTCGGCAAACCCCTCGCTGGAGGAGTGCCCGCCGCGATCTATGGTTTCACCGAAGAAGTGTCTCAAGCCTTTACCGCAAAACTTTCAGTGGAAGACTCAGATGTGGGCGGCATCGGCGGGACATTGGCAGGCAACGCTTTGTCCATTGCGGCGATGAAAGCTACATTGCAATATGTTCTCACGGACGAGTTCTATGCCAAAGCGATAGTCCTTCAAGAACAATTCACTGCTGGCATTGAATCAGTCATCAAAGAATTTGAATTGCCGTGGATCGTTAAACGCTTGGGCAATCGCTCCGAGTATTGGTTCCGTCCGAAACCGCCCAAAAATGGCAGTGAAGCCCATGCAGCAGTGGACCCTGAACTGGACCGCTATATGCATCTCTTCGCCCTCAATCGCGGCATTCTAATGACTCCATTTCATAACATGGCCTTGATCTCACCAGAGACAACTCAAGCCGATGTGGATTATCATACGAAGGTGTTTAGAGAAGCGGTGAAATCTTTATTTCAATAACACATCATTGCGAGGAGGGCGTTAGCCCGACGAAGCAATCTCCGACACTATTGGGAGATTGCTTCACTCACTATCGTTCGCTCGCAATGACGGATGGAGTTAATAATGGCAGATCACAAATCTCAAATCTGGCGCGTCAATGTGCGCGAGCAAACCCTAAAAATAGAACCCATTCCGCAAACATGGGAACGCCTCGGTGGTCGCGGACTGCTTGCACGCATCCTGCTCGATGAGGTGGACCCAAAATGTGATCCACTTGGCGCGGGGAATAAACTCATCTTTGCGCCGGGACTGCTGGTCGGGCATATGCTTTCCTCGACGGACAGAATTTCCATTGGAGGAAAATCTCCATTAACAGGTGGAATCAAAGAAGCCAACGCAGGCGGGCGGACAGGGTATCACATGGCCTTTATGGGAATCCATGCGTTGATTATCGAAGATGCCCCAAAGGAAGATGGTTATTGGGTTTTGCATCTGTCATTGACTGGAGCGAAATGGGAAAAGGCGGATGATCTTGTTGGCGTTGGGGTTTACGAAACCACGCCAAAACTTTTGGAAAAATATGGCGACAAGGTAGCCATTGCATTGATCGGTCCCGGCGGCGAAATGAGGATGAAGTCCGCGGGGATCCAGAATATTGATAAGGACAGAATCCCTTCACGCATTGCCGCTCGCGGCGGACTCGGCGCGGTGATGGGCTCGAAGGGATTAAAAGCCATAGTGTTTGACCATGCTGGTGGGCAGAAACCAGCCATCGTCGAGCCTGAAGCGTTTAAAGTCGCACAGAAAGATTACACCGCATCGGTCATGAATCATCCGCAGTCGGTCACGTATCGTGATTATGGCACGGCCGCCATGGCGCAAATGACCCAGCGTTTCGCGGCGCTGCCGGCGCACAATTTTTCGCGCGGCACATTTGATCATGTGGAGGCGATCAGCGGTGAGACTTTGCGCGAGTTCACGTTGACTCGCGGCAAGCCTTCTGACCCTGCTCATGCCTGCATGGCGGGTTGCACGATCAAATGCTCGAATGTCTTTGGCGGCGAGGATGGCAAGGTGATCGTGTCGCCGCTTGAGTATGAAACGATCGGGCTGATGGGTACGAACCTCGACATTGACTCACTGGATTCGATTGGCCGCCTGAATTGGCAGGTCAACGACCTTGGTTTGGATTCGATTGAGATCGGTGGTTCGCTCGGTGTTGCCGCCGAGGCGGGACTCATGCGCTGGGGCAATGAAGAAGATGCGATGAAGTTGATTAATGAAATTCGTGCTGGGACTGAATTGGGTCACATCCTCGGCGATGGTGCGGTGACAGTTGGTAAAAAATATAATATTGAGCACGTGCCTGCTGTGAAGGGACAAGCCATGTCTGCGTATGAACCGCGCTCCATTAAAGGAACTGGCGTGACCTTTGCCACATCGCCTCAGGGCGCTGACCATACTTGCGGATTGACGATTCGCGCGCAGGTCAACCACCTCGACC
This sequence comes from Chloroflexota bacterium, assembly GCA_016219545.1. Lineage (GTDB taxonomy): Bacteria > Chloroflexota > Anaerolineae > Anaerolineales > Villigracilaceae > Villigracilis. Next base: position 52,077 of record JACRMH010000016.1, read on the forward strand.
CGACCCAACAAAAGGACGCTTCGCTTAATGCCCAATTGAATATGGCAGGCTATGACACCATTGGCGCTTGCATCTTTGCAGGCTTTGGGTATGCCGCCACTCCCGATGGGGTGGTGAAACGGTTATTGAAGGCACGTTATGGTTGGGACGACCTGCCCGATAATATTTTGCAGGACCTTGGCAAACAGACCATCAAGATGGAACGCGCGTTCAACAAGCGTGCAGGCTTCACCGCCAAAGATGACCGCATCCCTGAATGGATGATGAAGGAAGCCATCCCCGAGAATGGCTCGGTCTTTGATGTGAGCGAAGAAGTGTTGGACCACATTTTTGACGGGATCGAATAAATCAGAAACGCCCCTGTAAAGGGGCGTTTTGTTTGATAGGCAATATATTCAAGTTGACTTTCGCAGGAAGTCTTTTCTAAAACCCAGAAGGCCGACAACCAGAAAGATAGCGATACCCAAAAACACCGCGCCTAGATTGTCATAAAAATTTGATGGCGGGTCGTGGTACACCAGACGGTTGATCCATGGACGGTCGGGCAGATATTTGACAGTTGTAACACCTGTTGACCGGGCCGTGTCCCATGCTATTTTTGTTACCGGGCACCACAGATTTACCCTTCCCGTATTATCTGAACAGGTGTACCAGGTGCGTCCGCCGTTGACGCTGTATTTATATTGGATTTCATAGAGCATCCGGCCTTTATCATTTTCCGAACGTGAGTTCACCAGAACCGCATTGGTTGTCACTCCGTGATTGAGCAACTCATTTTCATCATGAATTTCAGAAGCGCCAAGGTAGATCATGAGGGGAGATACGACCAGACACAACAAAATATAGAAGAAATAATCAAGACAACCAGTACTCCTCTTTTTAGTTCCATCTGATCTAAGCTTGATCGAGATTTTTCCACGGACACGGCTTCGCCCCTCCAGGGCGGGACCGTAATGCGGGTTATACTGTAGGGCTTTTTCATAGTTTTCATGAGCAGCCGGGTAATGACCGAGTTCTTCGTGGACAAGCCCTTTCTGAAAAAGTGCCCAATCCCAATCGGGGTCCAGTTCCAGCGCGCGATCCAGATCCTTCAAAGCAAGATCATATTCCTTCATTTTTATATAACATAAGGCGCGGTTGTAGACCGTGCCTTCGTCGCGGGGGTTGATTTCTATTGCCTTTGAATAGGCCTTAATGGATTCGTAGAATTTGTTCAGCCCTGAATACGCCGACCCGATCCTGCGCAAATACAAACTTTTATTTCCGGGGTCGAGTTGATAGCCTTTTTGGGCATCCATGAGTTCGCCTTGAAAATCTTTTTTCCACCCTTTTGCCCAGGCACGCCCATAATAGGCCCTGCCATATTCCGGGTCCAAGGCAATTGCCTGTTCGTAATTCCGAATGGCTTCTTTAACTAACCCGTTTTCCTGCAGAGCCAATCCGCGTTGGACGAGAATGTAAACGCAATCTGGTTCGATCTTCAGCGCCGCATTATAGGCTTTGATCGCTTCATTTCGATCCCCGAGGTAATAATACCGATCTCCTTCGCCTGAGAGTTTCTTTGCTTCTGGATTTGTTGGAAATCTGGTCATGATTATATTTCCACCGAATGATGATTGTGCGCTTTGTCGTTTGGATTATAGCATGGAGGTTTTATACCCCCCCCCCCCGAAATTTAGAATTCTCGGGGGGCGCGATTATTTTTGTGTTACTAATCTGATAGACCGGTTGTTCATTTTACTGGGTTTCGGAATCAGGGACTAATGTTGGGTGACTGATGTTGGAATAAAATGTATACTAGTTGTTGTAAATATTAATTTTCAATAATTCGCTAAATGATTAAAATATATATATCATCGAGACATAATATATTTTGGATAGGAAATTAAGATGGAAGATTTGTATTTAGTTTTAGGTATTGAGCCAGATGCAAAACCTGAATCAATTCGGGAGAGGTTTAGATTCTTGGCGCAAGCTTACCATCCAGATAAATTTTCTAGCACAAAACAAAAGGAATTTGCAGAAGAAGAATTTAAGAAGATAAATAACGCGTATCAAATATTATCAAATCCGAGCAAGCGTGCTAACTATGATTTGCAGAGAGTGAGAACTAGCAATTATTCAAGGACAAATATAAATGATATAACTCGAAAAGCAGAAGAAACGGCGCACCGACATGCCCAGGAAGAACGTGCATGGCAAGAGCGAAAAAGAAAAGCAGAAGAAGGGGCGCGTAGGCATGCTCAGGAAGAACATGATTGGAAGGAAAGAAAAAGGAAAGCAGATGAAGAGGAACGTAAACGCGCTCGGGGAGGACAGCAAAATACGACCGACAAAACAAAGTTTTATAGTGGATGGGAAGAACATCTAGAGGAAGAACGTGCGTGGGAAGAGCGAAGAAGAAAGGCTGTGGAAGAAGAACATCAACGTTCTTTGAAAGATCAAAAGCGAAAAGCCGAAAGCGAGGCACGGAAACTTGAAAGGGCAGAAAAAAAGAGGAAGGTCGAAGAGGCGGCTCTTCAAGGTGCATTGGAAAAGCAGAAAATTCTTAATGCCACACTAAAACACAGGCTAGTCTTAAAACAAGGCGATGGTTATGTCGTGAACCCTTCCCCGCCAAGGCTGTCCTTACTCTTAGCAATAATAGAAATTGGCGGTACATTTGATGTTGTTGGTGGAGCGGTAGAGGCCAAGAGAAAAATCAAAACATTTTTAGAATCAATACGGAGGAAAAACAAAACGGCAAAAACATAGTATTACTGAAATCTGTAAAGTTGTTATAAAACACAAGAGACGGTAAGAACAGAAGCTCTCACCGTCTCACCAATACATTAAGATAAGGGAATTAGGGCAAAGGTGTTTTACTACCCTTTTTCGCTCCACCTGTATGGTTGGAGCACATTTTTATTTTGTGTCCACCAAATAACTATTAAAATTTTGAACGTTTACATCCTCATACTTGCGTAAAATTATGAGGAATATCCTTTTGAGCCACCAGTCGGCTACGACCCGACGACCTGTCGATTACGAATCGACTGCTCTACCAGCTGAGCTATGGTGGCGTATCACCCTTTAGGGTTTTTATAGCGGGCGAGATTATAAAGGAAACCAAGTAAACCCGCAAGTTTTCGGCTTTACGTGTTGTCTGTGCTCTTGGGAATCCAAAATCATATGCTCCGAATAGCCATGCTTTCTTATCACACCTGTCCGCTCGCTACACTGGGCGGGAAGGATACCGGCGGAATGAATGTCTACGTCCGCGACCTGACGCGCGAGTTGGGGCGCATGGGCATCCACGTGGATGTCTTTACGCGCTCGCAGGATGAGCACGTCCCGCACGTTGTCCATGAGCTTGGGTTTGGCAACCGCGTGGTACATGTGCCGGCTGGGCCGGAAACTCCCAAGGTCAAGAGCGATCTCGCAAATTACATCCCGGAATTTGTGGAGGGCATTAAACAATTTGCCGTTGAAAAAGGCATTACCTACGATGTCATCCACAGTCATTACTGGATGTCCGGGCTGGCTGCGGAGGCTTTGAGCGACGCCTGGGGTGGGACTCCCATCGTCCACATGTTCCACACTTTGGGTGAGATGAAGAACCGGGTGGCGCGTTCGGAAAGTGAACGCGCAGGCGAGGATCGACTCAAAGGGGAGAGACAGGTTCTCCGTCGGGCTGACCGCATCATTGCCGCGACGATAGCTGAGACGACACAGTTGAGATTCCTGTACCGGTCAGAGTCCCGCAAACTGGTCATCATCCCGCCGGGCGTGGATACGTGTCATTTTTATCCGATCCCTGCGGACGAAGCCAAGCAATTCCTCGGACTGAAACCTGAGAATCGCATGGTTCTTTTTGTCGGGCGCATCGAGCCGCTCAAGGGTGTGGACACTTTGATCCAGGCGATGTCTTGTCTTGATTTGCAGGAAGTTCATCGTCCCGTTCATCTTGCCATCATTGGCGGCGAACCTGATGTGAACCCGGAGGATATGACCGAAGAAATGTCTCGTTTGCAGAAACTATGTGATGAGTTATGCATGGGCGGCATGGTGGTCTTTCTCGGCAAGCGCGGACAGGATACGCTGCCGTATTATTATTCCGCGGCGGAAGTGGTTGTGATGCCCTCGTTGTATGAATCTTTTGGGATGGTGGCGCTGGAGGCCATGGCTTGCGGTACGCCGGTTATTGCCTCGGAAGTGGGCGGACTTGGTTATCTTGTCCAAAACGATGTGACGGGATATACGGTCCCCGATAGTGACCCAATTGCTTTGTGTGAAAAACTTTCGTCGCTATTAGGCGATGCAGCTTTGCGCGAGGCGATGGGCGATCATGCGGCTGAGTACGCGATGGACTACGCCTGGGAAAAGATCGCCGCGCGGATCGTGGATGTTTATGCAGGGTTGGTAAAGAATAAAAAATTAATTTGAGGTTTCAACTGACTTCGAGTTATTTTTTTGCACTGGTTTTTAATTTGGCCTTTTTAAGATTTTCAGCAACTCTGTATTTAACGATCTTGCTGATCAGTTTCAATGGCATGGGTTTGTCAATTGGGAATTTTACCGAGCCTTTTGCGCCTTCGTATATGGATAATTCTTTTTTGAAGGCTTCGTTCCCGCTCGGCGTTGCGTAAAAGCCAATATGATTTGTCCATGCGGCAAAATGCACCAAATTTCCCTTCAGGAAAAAAGTGGGCATTTGATAGCTGATCTTTTCCACCGCCTCGGGAGCGGCGGCTTTTATGGTTGCGCGTATTTCTTTCAATATTTTTTGTGTATCTTTTGGAAAAGTTGCGATGTATTCATCAATTGAAGTGTAGCCGGCCTTTTTGCTATCCATGATTTTCTCCATATATTGCATAAGTGCGCTAGTGAGCACACTGCTACACAGGAAAAATTATATTTTGTGTAACGTCCGCTTTCGACAGTACTACGATTGACTTTTGCAAGAGGTCTAATGAATTTTCCAGTAAATCGCAGAACTTTCCCTTCGATTACTTGGAAATTGGGACAAGTGCATTATTGACTTCGCCGTGACTCCAGCCATCAATCTCCGGAGGAGTCACTCCCAGTGTGCTGAGCATACTTTTGATCTGCTCGCGGTGTTCGGTTGCATGGTTGATGATCTGCACCATCACTACCCAGGGCTCCACATAGTAGCCGTCTCTAGTTTGGAGTCGAGTTCCCAGGAGATTAATTGACTCATCTTTGACCAGTGCCAGCAATCCCTCTCCGCTCATGCTTGCGGACTCCTGCAAATCGGCGAAAGCGATGGGAGTGTCGGGTCTCGATTCAACTGGCAGGGTCAGGAGCGATAGATATCCACGCTGAGATTTTACAAGATGTGTTAAGGTATTACGAATACTTCCTTTTGTAGCGGACTGGGGTTCAGAGTCAAGCTGCTCATCAGTAAGGCCGGAGCAGGCCTGAATGATCTGCTGGTTGGCCCAATTGTTATGCTCAAATAGCTGTGTAAGAAAAATCTCGTTCATTAAGGACTCCTTATAAAATATCGAGTTAAGGAATACATGTAGATGGGATTAATCGAAAATTACTGCGGCGAATCTGATTGCATCTGCCAATTCTATTTTGTTCCAGAGGCGGAATGTTCATCCTCAGAAGTAAATGAATTTTGCAACAGGCATTCTGACTCCGTAAGCCTCCCCACAGTTCACATCAGCGGATAATGGGTGGTTGCGGACTCTGTTTGGAGCAGAGAAACTCGAAACTGGAAAACTATTCAAAAATGGCGAGGGCAACGCGTCCCACTTTTCCAGCACGCTCCGCTAGCCCGTTTGGTTTGAATGGTCAGAATTTGTAGGTTAACTCAGGTTCTTTTTCCAGAAAACATCCATATTGTACTGTTGCTTTTTCGATTTGGAGCATTGTGGATTTGCTGGGTTGTTTGAAGAATTCTGCTTCTACAATTACTTTATCTTTTTTTATTGATCTTTTCCATATCCCCACGATTTGTCCATTAACTACAATTACAGGCCTAAATATGCCATTGTTGGAAACAGTTTTGTTGTGATTTTCAAATGGAAGGGAGGCGCTTCTGTCTTTATAACTGATAATAAATTCATCGAATGCAGGCAGCAGATGAACGTCTTCCTTCTCTGGCTTGGGACTGGATAGGATATTTGTAAACCAATAGGCATGCGAATCAATTGTTTCTGAAACGAAATCAGACTTTACCATTTCCAATGCCTGCTTTGCGTCACTTGTGGATAATCCCGACCACCAAACAAAATCATATATTGTGGCGGGGCAATGACTGGAAAAATATTGTCTTGCAAGATTCGCCAATGCTTTTTCCCTGCTCAAAGGTTTCGTTTTCGGGACTCGTACTTCAAGCAGCGTATAGGTTTGATTTTTACCTTTTGTTGCTCCGCTGCATACTATGCCATCCAATTCGGCCCGAAGCAGAAGATGAGACGCCCTATTTTCGTTGGTCATTATCTTATGCTTTTCGAGTTCTGTGACTAACTCGTTACGGGTTAAATGTATTCCATCGCTTAATGCCTGTTTGATCACTGCGTTGCTTTTCGTAACTATGGCTTCGGAAATCCCCAATTCTTTATGCCTTGATTTTAGAGTCGCCTTGATCTGGGGCGCTGTTAATTCAAGTATCCAGTGGATGTCTTCTGCTGAAACCAAATGCCACGTTGGTCTCAATAAATGTGTTCGGATAATTTCCCCGTTATTGATTGCTGATTCGATTGTCCGGTCAGTTGAATTTGGCAGCCGAACGCCGACAGCCCACTTCACCATGGAATAATCCTGTGCCTGCATTGCTCCCATCCAGCCAACAATCTCCTTTGCAGTCTTGAGGCTCGTTTTATTAATTTGCTGGCTGAATAACCTGGTATATGCAATGTCTTTCAAATTCTTCTCCTGCCTTTTTAGGTCCTTGGAAATGGGCTGACGGTTTGCGCTAGCGGATAACAATCGTCGTGGACCGTGCCTGAGAGCAGAAAAAACTCTGAGCTGGAAAATCTACTTTTCTTTGATTTCCCGTGACTTTGCCCAGGTCAAGATAATGCCGAAGATGATAGCAAAGCGGAATGAGGTTTCCCAGTCTATGGTGATCTCTCCATGCCCGATGACATTCCATAGAAATGTCACAATTGCGGTAGTCGCCAGGGCTATTGCGAACACGGTTACAAATTCAACGATCAGTTTCTTAATGTTCATTTTGGCTCTCCGTTTCAGAAATCTACCGATCATTTGGGAATTTCTTAGTTCATCAATCAACTTCGAGCCGAATAGCCACTTTATCGCCCACCTTAAGATTTTCAGATTTTTGGACGCTCATTCTAATGGGCACAAGATAGCGGCCGTCTTTGGGAAACAGGGACGTTGTCCATTCAGTTTTGCCGATCCGTACGTGGACGGGGATGACTCCCCAGCCATAAGTGACCATTGCTGAGATCGCTTTCAAGTCACGACTGGGCTCTTCTGGTACAGCAACGAAGAGAAAGGGTGCTGGACCGCGCCAATAAAAAATTTCGCCTTCGAACTCGATAATCATTGGCACAGTATACCAAGTGCCCAACGGTTTGGGTCACCGTCCCCGAAGGTGATCGTCCCGAGTGGGATCGCGGAAAATCACATTTTTCTATTTTGCGCCGTCGATTTTTCCAAGCACATCAGCCAGAACTGCTTTTGCAACCTGCTGAAACAGGTGTATTCTTTCGAGGCGTGAAAGCGCCCGGTTCTCTTTGCCCAATTCCTTTTCAAAAAATTGCTTCAATACCCCAACTATCTGGTTGTCAATCTCATTTTGTTGCGCATGTTGAGTCATCAGTTTTAAAAGGTCATCATTAGAGTCTGAATATTGATAAGAGTTGAGCATGAATTTAATCCTTCTTTACTTCACAGTCAATTAATGAGGTTAGACACAATGGTTTCGGAGCAACCGCCCAACGGTTTTCGTCACCGTCCTCGAGTGGGATCGCAGACTTGCCCTACGGACTGTGGTGCTGGGGCGGGCGTGGATTCCTTTCTGGAACAGAAACCAATTGCAGCATAAGGTCGAAACAGATCAGGATTTTCCTAAGCGCACTCATTCAGGGAATGGTAAGAAGTCGAAGTCGCCCGGCGACTGACCATAGCTGGTCAGCAGCGCGGCGGCCTCGCTGCGGTGCTGCGTGGCATGGATGATGACCTCCATCAGGATGTGCCACACGACACGCTTGCGTATCGCGCCGGGGATGACATAGCGGATCGAGCTGTTCAAAGTTTCCTCGGTCAATCTGTCGAGATACGTCTGCATCTCCTGTTGTTCTATCCTCCAGCGCTCTTGCAGCATGGCGAGTGTCGGAAAGGCGTCTTCGTGAAGCTCGGTCGCGTCGTAGGCTGCCTCGTCTGCCAGAGGTTCCTGGTAATATCCCTGGAGTGTGATCCGCTGCTGCCAGAGGTTGTCCAGTATGTGGACCATAATGGCGCGCAGCCCTCCGCGCCCATAGGATGCCGGGGCGGCGTACTGCTCCGGACTCACCCTGGCGCAGGCTTCCAGAATGCGTGCATCCGCCCAGTCATTGTAATCATATAGGAGCTTGATTTCATCAATTTTCATTGTAGTATCTCCATAGGCGGATCAGGAAATGTAGACACGAAAACGGGCATAATTAATGTGCAGTTTAGTCTGTGGAGAGAGAACTGTGCCCAACGGTTTATTCTAGTAGACAGGAGGGCGGGCGTGGACTCTGTTTGGGAGCAAGAAAAACTCCAAGCCAGAAAAATACTCGAAAATGGCGCACCATACCCCAGCGTCCAGTGCACCGCCGTAGGATGCGGACATCCTTGTTCTGTTTCTTAAAATGCTTTGTTAGGCGGCGTTTTGGAATCACACACCTTGCCATCTTTACTCATCACTCAAAATAGGATGTTTCTCGGTTTTCAACAATGTATTGATAAATTCTCTACCAGGTATATCTACTAGTCAGAAACGCCTATTTTTCAGTTTGCCATAATACTTTGTGTATATGCCCGTCTTGAGACTTTATATTCTGATAAGACTGTTGCAGGATTTGCTCAAGGATTGGCAGCACTATACCGCTGAGCCGCTTGATATAAACACAATACCCAGTAGTAGTATGCTTACCCAACTTAGCCAGCAATCCAGAGTAGTGTGCCGTGCCGTCCATTAGGTAGACAGTAATTTTACCTTTTCTTGGATAAAAACCAATAATATGACCGTCGCCTTCGCGCCCGCTGTCGTATTTGTAATGGTAGGTATCAAACCCGATAGTACCCACATTCCATATCTTTGGTTTGTGTCCGCTTATTCGCTGCATCATTTCAATCAGTACAAGAGAATCTTTTACGGTTTGCTCATCATCAAGTGAAGCAATATAGTCTTTGACCGATTTGTTGTTTTGAGCAGATGTTTTGTCCATAAGTTAATTCACCTCAAATTTGGGACCCTTTATTTCATTAATAACAGATACCACCGTCGCTATCTTCTCGGCCCGAACCGCACCGCTACTGCCCTGAGCCGAAGCGAAGAACTATTTCTTATAATGTAGCGCAACAACTCCTGAACGAAACGTTTTTGACCCAACAAGTTTTAATGTAAGGTTCTTGCCCGATTCGAACAAGCGGGGACCTTTTCCCGCAATGACCGGGTGAAAGACAAGGTGATACTCGTCGATGAGATCCCATCCTGCAACTTGCGATGCGATGTTCAGGCTGCCAATGGAAATGTTTTTTCCTGGCTGTCGTTTTAACTTCATGATCTCTTCTCGAAGATTTGAGTAGAGGAGCGTCGTGTTGTTCCACTCCACGCTCTTCAACGTTGTTGAAAAGACGATCTTTGGTATGGAATCGAATGTACGGGCGAATTCGTTGATCACTTCCGTTTCCGATTGATTCACCGCGACATCGTGCCAGTACGGATACATCAGGTGATAGGTGTCGTGTCCGAAAATGTGAACATCTGAATCACGCAGGAGCCCGGTGAAGTACTCGTGCAGCTCGTCATCGGCGATTCCCGATTCGTGACCGCAGTACCCGTCCAACGTGATGTTGATTGCAAAAGTAACTTTTCTCATTTTCTATTCTCAGGTTGCCATGGCTCGTCGACGTGTGTGAGCCAAACCTGCTTGGGGTTCAGCGCAAGCACCTTCAGCTGGCCTTCGGAGTGCGGCTCGTCAAGCTCGCCGAACCAAACCGCCACGTCGCCGCCGACGATGATCGGACGCCCACCCGTCTCAACGATGACCATCTGCGACCCACGTGTGTGGCCCGGTGCCGGGACCAGCCGCAGCCCGGGAAGCAGTTCGAACTCGCCGTCGACCGGCAGGTACTGCACGCCGGGTGCATCGACCCACTCGCGAATAGTGTAGTCGTCCTTGCTGCGTGCATCGTCGAGCTCTAAACGCTGGACATAGATCGGCTTGCCGGCGAAGAGGTGGTTGCCACCACAGTGGTCGAAGTGCAGGTGTGTGTTGACGACAATGTCAATGCCGGAGAGGTTGAAGTCCTGCTTGTTCAGTGGACTGAGGCGGGGATCCATGTCGGCCACTGCCGGGTGCAGCTCCGTCATGCCGGTGTCAATCAGCACACGCGCATCGGGATGGTCAATGACATGCACGTAGACCGGCATCCGCTCGCCCTCGGCGAGCAGGTCGGCAACGCGAACTGGCGTGATGGTGATTTTTTTATTCATGGTCATTTTCCTTCACGCGATTATAGAATATGTGTTCTATTTAGTCAATCGAGAAACTCATCATCTTTTCTTGGAACTTGTTCATTTTGACTTTAGCTGTATCATGATCGTTGCGTAGGGCGGAATCTCCGCTACAGGAACGTAATTCCATAAACGCCCCTTGTCGAGGACAGTCAGTGTAGCTAGGGGTGTTTCATCCAGCAGAGAGACAGGAGCATATTCTCCCTGCGGCAATGCGCTGGCAGTTAAAGACAACTTATGATCACGGATAGGCGCGTTGGTCAAATTGACAATGACCAGAACAGATTCATCGGCTGTCGTCCGAAGGCAGGCAAATAGGCCTTGATTAAAGGTGGATAGCAGGAAAAGTTCGCCAGTCTGCAGAGCGGGATGGCTGTTGCGCAGGGAGATCAGGTTGCGGTAGTGGGAGAGAATCGATTTTGGATCACCGGTTTCCGCTGCAACATTGAAAATTGGGTAATCACGATCGGGCGTTTCCCAGGGAGTGACATCCGAAAAACCTGCATATCGCTCGCCGCTCCACTGCATTGGGACGCGTAGCAATCCGTCTTCAGACATTCCAAGCTCCTCCCCATAATACATAAAGGGCACGCCAGGCAGAGAAAAATAAAGTGAAGCGGCTGCCTTGGCCTTTTCTGGATTGCCGCCTATTTGATCCATCACGCGATGCATATCATGGTTGGCTAGAAAGGTACCATACTGCCCTTTGGGAAATTGACTCGTGCCTGATTTCAACGTATTAAGGATCCGGGCGGAATTCCCTTCGTTGAAACTTGCAAGCGTCGCGAATGCCAGGTCGAACTCGAACGCTAGGTCGACTTGCTGGTTGACAACCCATGGGACAACCTTCGCATCCTCCTGCCAGACTTCCCCAATTGTCATTGCATCGGGCTTAATGCCTTTATAGAACTGGAAGTAGTTTGCAAACCAGTCATGCGAGGCCTTCGTATCGACAGTTACAGAGCCAACCTCGATCAGCCCAGGAATGGCATCCAGACGGAACCCATCAATGCCAACATCCGCAAGCCAGAAGCGGGTCACATTTTCCATTTCAGCAGTCACATCCGGGTTTTTATAATTCAAATCGGGCATGCCCTCCCAGAAAACGGCGTAGTAGTAATCATCGTTTAATGGATGCCATACCGGGTCGTTCCAACCGGGATCAATATCAGCCCAAAGATACCAATTACGATATGGAGAATTTGTCTCCTGCGATTGGATGAACCAGGGATGCTGGTTGGATGTGTGGTTAATCACCAGGTCAATGATCACGCGGATGCCGCGTTGATGCGCCTCGTCAAGCAAACGGCGAAAGTCATCTATCGTACCGTACTCGGGGTTGACGGCATAGTAGTCCGTGACGTCGTAGCCATGTGTAGATGGGGATGGGTGGATGGGCTTCAACCAAATCCCAGTAATCCCGAGGTCGGAGTTGGTGTTTGGATCGCCATCGTTCAGGTAATCGAGTTTTTCGATCAATCCAGGGAAATCACCGATGCCATCGCTGTTGCTGTCATAAAAACTACGCACGTCGATTTCATAAAAGATTGTATCGTTCCACCAGGGCTTGTTAGCAGTTGGCAGGGTAGGAATGAGCGAATGGATAGCTGTCTTCGTGGGTGGAATAGGTGTGGGAACAGGGGAGGGATTCGAAAGTGTAGCAATGGACAAGGGCGGTGTTTGATTATTGCCTAGAGAAGTGCAGGCTACCATGGATAAGGCGAGCATAACAATAAACTTATTCATTTACTCCTCGCTTTCATGTGTACCCTAAGCCACCTAACGGTTCGCGTTCGCGCACGCATGGAGCTGGCGTGGACTCTGCTTGGGAGCAGAAAAAACTCGAAGCCAGAAAATGCTTGAAAAGCCGCACTGTACCTCAGCAACAATGCATTATCCTGGTATTCGTACAGGACGCTTTGTTAGGCGGGTTTTTCGTTAAAACTCGACATTGCTTTTTGAGATACAACATTTGAAAAAAGTTTTCTGCTCATGAGAAGCAACAAACAAAAAGCCACGTAACCCAATATATTAATTGGAAATGATTGAATTGCAGAAAGCCAACCTGAAGTTAATCCTGACATTGCGTCAGTTCGATAAAACAACCACATAACCGCTTTTGGGTCACTTGAATAATGTTCAACAAAGTATTGTGGACTTCGGAGATTGACAGACCAGATGATACCCAATATAGGACTTGCAAGAATTACGCTTATCCAAGGTAAAACCAAAATTTGGGACTTGAAGTGTTGCACATATTTTGGCGCAACAACGGTCGTCCATAAAGCACCGGTGATAGACGAAACTAAAACTATGGTTAGTAAATACGGGAAAGGCTGTTTGTCAATTTCCAAAAAATCATAACCACGATAACCCATATTAATATGCAAAACAGTTCTAATATTCAAAACATCTGCGATAGCATGATTTTCAATCATTAATTTGACCCCACTGAAAAGTAGTGATGCAGAAACGCCCAATCCAATGACAAGAAAGCCAAACGACAAAAAGAAGGTCGTTATGGAATGAAACTTAGCTGATTGGGAAATCTTGTTCATTGAAGCAAAACCAATTGTCACTTCCTAAAGCCGAGCATTGACCTTGCAGTACCTGCCTAACGGTTTGCGTTCGCAAAACATGGCGCTGGGGCTGGCGTGGACTCTGCTTGGGAGCAGAGAAAACCCGAAGCGAGGAAAATGCTTGACGAGAAATGTGCCGCAGAATCCCAGCATCCAGTGCGTTATCAAGGTATGGAATATTACTAATATGACTTCACATGAAGTCAATATACTTTTGTATTTCTGCCACAAGTGTATCTTCTCTTGATCTTATATCTTCAAACCACTTTTTGGCGCTTTCTAGTGTATGCTCTTGATTCGCTATAAAGTTAAAAGAAAAACTTCCATATGCTGTAACCATTTTTTCAATACTAGGTGGCAAGTAAACTCTTTGTTGCTGATAAACTTTGTAAAATTCTTCAATTGCAGTAGCAAGACTCTTCTCGTATGAGTTTACTTTTTCAATGTCAGATGATAAAACACTATACCGACTCCCTAATCGTTTGAGCACTCCACACTTCTCAACAATTTCTCGAAATGCTTCCAGTCTCTTCTCTAAGGCGATTTCTGATCGTCTTGCCCGAATATTAGCCTTGTTTGTGAAATAGCCAATAAGTGCGACTGCAATTGACAATATTGCAGAAGTCACAATGGCAATAATAGCAATGATGTCTGAACTATTCATATTGTCATATCCTAGTCATTGTTTTTGCCAACTTAATGCAGAAATGCGGTGGTTATATTAATTACTGCCAAATAGTGTTTATATAGTATAAACACTACTCCTTGATCTTCACAAAAAATCCGCCCGACTCTTTTTCGTGCATCTCAAAGCGTTCCTTGAAATTCATCATCATGCGTGACAGTTGTTTGTGACCGTAAGTGCGCGGATCGAAGCCCGGGTCCAATTGATAGAGGGCGTTGCCCATGCTTGCCAATGACGCCCATCCGTCTGATTGCACGGCCATTTCAAAAGCCTGAGTCAGCAAGGGCAGGGGATCTATCTCTTCTTTTTCGTCCTTGACCTTCTTCGCCCCATCCTTATGTTTACGTGGCTGCAGGGCTGTCTTTTTTTCAGTGACCAAATTTTCGGTATAAACAAAAACATCGCAGGCATTCACGAAAGGCTTGGGCGTCTTCTTCTCGCCGATACCCATCACGAAGATGCCGGTCTCGCGGATGCGGGTAGCCAGTCGGGTGTAATCGCTGTCAGAAGACACAAGACAAAAGCCGTCCACTACGTCTGCGTGCAGGATGTCCATTGCGTCAATGATCATCGCGCTGTCGGTGGCGTTCTTGCCCACGGTATAACGGAATTGTTGGATGGGTTGGAAGGCGTGAAAGTTCAAGGTCTCCTTCCATGAATTCATGCTGGAGGTCGTCCAATCCCCGTAGATGCGGCGGACGGTCACTTGCCCATGCCGCCCAGCTTCAACAAGCATTTGGGAAAGCAAGCCAGCCTGAGCGTTGTCGCCATCTATCAGCATGGCGATTTTGTTGCGTGCAAGGGATTTTATGTTTTCGTCTGTCATAATGTCATTATACCTTTTCATGCGATGTTCAAGCGGAATACGCTGGGGAAATCTCGATCTTTGCGGGCAAGCTTTCATTCAAGAAACATGGGACTCCTCCCCAAAAAAATTCCCATTTTTCATCTTGACAAAACAGAATTTATGTTCTAAAATTTGGTGTAAATAAGTAACCAAATGGTTACGGATAGGTGATCATGAGAAGAGATGTTTTTCAAGCAATTGCAGACCCAAATCGAAGAGCCATCTTGGGTTTGCTGGCAGGACAAAGGCTCACACTCAATGCTGTCGCGGACAATTTTCGTATCAGCCGGCCGGCTGTTTCGCGTCACATCAAGATTTTGAAGGAGTGCGGTTTGGTCGTAGTCATCCCACAGGGGCGTGAGCGATACTGCGAAGCCCGTTTCGACAGGTTGAATGAAGTGAACGATTGGATCGAGAAGTATCGCCTGTTGTGGGAACAAAGGTTTGACCGTCTGGATGACATTTTATTGGAATTACAAAAAAAGGAGAAATGACATGGCATCAAATAACAAAACGAAGGTAATTGCCGAGCCCGGTAAACAGGAACTTTTTATCACTCGTGAATTCGACGCACCCCGTGAGCTGGTGTTCAAGGCGCATATCGATCCGAAACTTTATGTGCGATGGCTCGGTCCGTATGGATATGAAATGATCCTTGAAACATTCGAGCCGGTCAGCGGCGGCAAGTATCGTTATGTTCATAAGAACAAGGATGGACAGGAATTTGGATTTCATGGCACCTTCCATGAGATGTCTTTAGAGACCATGATCCAGACCTTTGAATTTGACGGATACCCCGGGCATGTTTCCCTTGATTGCATGACTCTGGAGGAACTGCCTGGCAACCGAACCAAGGTTACGATTCATTCCATCTTTCAATCTGTTTCTGACCGAGATGGCATTGTCCAGTCTGGAATGGAGAAAGGCGTCCGTGAAGGGTATGAACGACTTGATGAGATATTAGCAGGTCAGTTGGTTAAGAAGAATTAATGTGCAGGATTTGATAAAAGGAGTTGTCAAATGAGTCACGGATATATTTTCTTCGAAATACAAGCTGACGATGTGAAGCGAGCCGTGGAATTTTATCGGTCTGTATTTGGTTGGAAATTTAACAAGCAGCCAAACCTGCCTATTGAATATTGGGATATCGAAACGGGCGGATCACGCGGCGGCTTGTTACAGCGTCCTGCGAAAACTCCGCCGCCCGAGCATGGGACGAATGCCTTTGTCTGTTCGATGGAAGTTGAAAGTTTTGATGTGATCGCCGGGAAGATCATGAAAGGCGGCGGACAGGTTGCTTTGGAAAAATTCCCTGTGCCTGGCAGGTGCTGGCAGGGATACTTCATCGACACCGAAGGCAACACCTTTGGAATCTTTGAAGTGGATGAAAAGGCAGGTGTGTAATGGCAAAAACAAATTTCCAATCCATTGACGAGTACATCGCCGCCTGTCCTGAAGAAACGCATGAATGGTTGCAGACGATCCGCGCGGAGATAAAAAAGATCGCCCCTGATGCCAAAGAGAAGATTAGTTATCAAATTGCATGCTTTGAATTGAACGGCAGGAACTTGGTCCATTTTGCAGGGTGGAAAAAGCATGTGTCGCTGTACCCTGTTCCGGCGGGGAGTGAGGCGTTCGAGAAGTCAGTCGCCAAATATGCGGATGTAAAAGGGACAGTCAAGTTCCCGCTGGACGAACCTCTGCCGTTAAAGTTGATCCAGCAAATCGTGAAGTATCGGGTCGCTGATAATTTGAAGAACGAAAAGTTGAAATCAACATGAGCATACTCCATCAGCAAAGGTTATCCGACTCGCCTTATGTGGAAGCGGTCACTCATGGCTGGACCATGAGCGAGGGGTCTACGATTCGCCCTGCCGAAATCAATTGGCACATGGTTTTCGTGAAAGAGCATGGGCGCTCGCACTCATTGATCGTAGGTCCATGGACGACGGCTGGCGTTGCGTCGTGGGACGAAGGCGCTGAGATTTTGTGGGTTAAGTTTAAGCTTGGCGTCTTTATGCCTCACCTGCCTGTGAGGGATTTTCTAGACTCGGAAGAGACTCTGCCGGGCGCGGCAGGCAAATCCTTTTGGCTGAAGAGTTCGGCGTGGCAACTGCCCGATTTTGAAAATGCAGATACGTTTGTAAACAGGCTTGTGCGCGATGACATTCTGATTCTTGACCCCATCGTGGATGCCGCGTCGCGCGAGCAATTGCTGGATGTACCGTCCCGCACGATGCGGCATCATTTCCTGCGCGCCACTGGCTTGACCCAAAGCCGTATCCGTCAAATGAAACGGGCACAGCAGGCGGCGGCATTATTACAGCAAGATGTTCCCATCCTTGAAGCCGTTCACGAGGTTGGCTACTTTGACCAGCCGCATCTGAACCGGGCGCTCAAACAATTTATCGGGCATACGCCTGCTCAAATCGTTCAATCGAGTCAGTCCGGTTAACTTGCCATTTTATACAAGACAACTTCCTTTCGTTTGAGTAATATGCAGTCGTTGCAACAAACAATAACTCAAACGAAAGGAGATCTGACATGAATATTTTAAAAAGTATTGGAGCGGTCATGGCAGGATTTATTGCCATCTTCGCCTTATCCTATGGGACCGACGCCGTATTGGAAGCGGCGGGCATACTTCAAGCCGGGGCGCCATTACCAATGCGCGGTTCCGAATTGTTGATTACAGCAATACTGGTCTATCGTCTCGCTTACAGCGTAGTTGGATGTTACATTGCCGCGAGACTCGCACCGAGTCACCCCATGCGGCACGCGCTTGTATTGGGTGCGTTGGGACTCGTAGGCAGTATCGGTGGCGCAATTGTTGCGGTGCAGCAAAGCCTGGGACCGGCTTGGTATGCGTGGGCATTGGTCGTGTTCGCGTTACCTTGCGCATGGCTGGGCGGCAAATTACAGACAAGATAGTCAATGACATCGAAAACTATATTGGTTGAAATATACAAAATTAAAGGAGACTGACATGAAAAAGATTACCCCGTTTCTATGGTTCGATACTCAGGCTGAGGAGGCGATGAGTTTTTATGTCTCCATTTTCAAGAACTCGAAGGTTCTCGGCGTCTCGCGCGGACCTGATGGCAAGGCATTCACGGTTTCATTTGAATTGGATGGACAGGAGTTCATGGGGCTGAATGCAGGACCTCATCATAAGTTTAATGAAGCGATCTCACTCTACGTGGATTGCAAAGATCAGGGAGAAGTTGACGAGCTGTGGAACAAGCTTATCGCCGATGGCGGCGAAGAGAGCATGTGCGGCTGGCTCAAGGATAAGTATGGCTTGTCATGGCAGATCATCCCAAAGGAGTTGGGCGAGTTGATGGGCGACCCCGACCCTGAAAAATCCCAGCGGGTGATGCAGTCCATGCTCAAGATGCAAAAGATCATTGTTGCCGACCTGAAAAAAGCATACGACGGCTAATTCGAAAATGGGTGGGTGAAGGCTTGGCTTTCATCCACCCATTTTCCGCCGTTCACGCAAACCGTTGGGCGCACTCCGATGGCACAAGTAGCGTAAAAATACTTTGGAAATAAATCATTACAAAGAGATAAAAGATGAAAACTCAGCCGAAAAAAAGTAAGTCTCAAAAAGTTGTGACAAAAAAACCTGTCCCCGTGAAAAAGTCAGAGATTATTGATGGCTATACTATTAAGTACCATGCGAATGGAAAAACCAGATGGTCAAAGGGGAAAATAGTGAATGGGCAAACTGAAGGGTATTGGGAGTGGTATCGCCCTGATGGTACGTTAAAACGTTCAGGTTACTTTGATAAAGGCGAACCTGTTGGGACCTGTTGGGGAGTGGACGACCTATGACGAAAAGGGAAATGTATATAAAGTTGAAAGAAAAAAGGCAGTGAATACAACCAATAACAACGAAGGAATATTTTGTCCAACAGAAATCTCGGAAACGAACAGCTCAACAGAATAACAATGGATATTGGGGTTGGCTTCTTCATTTGGGGGAGAAAGCAAAAAACAGCAATACCCCACCATCACTTTTACGCGGTGGCAAGGGTTGGATAATGATGTTGGGGCGATGAGCCCTACTGTTCTCCTTTTAACTTCTCGCGTTCCTGATCCCATAGTTTTGCAAATCGTTCAAAAACATCAGCGATGATTTCCAGTTCACTTTCCGAGTAACTAGAAACCAATTCGTCCTGTGCTTTTCTTGCCGACTCAAACCATGATGCAGCTTTTTCAGCACTCGATTGCGCGGGAACAATCAGAGTCCCGCGGCGATCATTGGGATTGGGTCGGCGTTCAATTAATCCAACCTTTTCGAGCCGATCAAGCATGGCGGTCGTCGCACCAGAAGTGAGACCCGTATGCCTGGCAAGTTCAGAGGGACTGGCAATGCCTTTGAGAAATAGAAGCCTGAGACATTCCATGTCGGTTACGTTGAGTCCTGCCCATTCACTCATGGCATTTCGGAACTGCGTCAAATTAACGCCATAATCCCTTACTGCCATTAGGGCTCGTTTTTTCAAGTCTGTCTTTGTTGATCTCGTCATAGAAATATACCCTTGACATTACCTTTATTTTGAAGTATCTTTATTATAAAGGTAAATTTATTTATTAGCAAGGTGTCAAAACACCCCAAGTTAGATAAGGAGATTTTTATGAGTACAAAGACAGATACGAAAAAGACCACCAAGGCAACTGCTGAAGGATTTACAGCCGAAGAAAAAGCCGCGATGAAGGCTCGCGCCCAGGAGATGAAGGCAGAAGCACGCGCAGGCAAAGACAGGGCAGAAGGTGAAAAAGCCATCCTTGCAGCGATCAGCGCGATGAAAGAACCAGATCGTTCCCTGGGGAAGCGGATCCATGAGATCGTCACAGCCGCTGCACCGAGTCTCATGCCGAAGACCTGGTATGGAATGCCTGCATATGCGGACAATGATGGTAAGGTTATTTGTTTCTTTCAAGCCGCGGGTAAGTTCAACGTAAGGTATGCAACCTTTGGCTTTCAACCTGACGCGAAACTGGACGAAGGAAATATGTGGGCTTCCAGTTTCGCGCTGATAAAGTTGACCGCCGCCGAAGAGGCAAAGATCGCCACACTCGTTAAAAAAGCAGTGAGTTAAGCAAGCAGTGAGTTAAGACTTGACTAACTAGAATAAGTGTTCTAAAATATTGCCACCTTTGTCCTGGGTGGGTAAAAGCAACCTTGCTTTTACCCACCCATTTCATTAATGTTTGCCAGAGAGTATAGAGGAGAGACCACCCACAGAGGAGAAGCAATGCCCCAGGAATACATTGAGATTCGCGGTGCTCGCGAAAACAATTTGAAGAACGTCTCGCTGCGCATCCCCAAACGAAAGATCACCATCTTTACTGGCGTATCAGGTTCAGGGAAATCTTCGATCGTGTTCGATACGATCGCGACCGAATCACAGCGACTGCTGAATGAAAACTTCAGCATGTTCGTGCGGAACTTTTTGCCGAAGTATTCCCAGCCTGATGCGGATGCCATCGAAAACCTGAGCATGTCCATTGTGGTGGATCAGAAGCGGATGGGCGGCGGTTCACACTCGACCGTTGGCACGATCACCGACATCAATACGATCCTGCGCATGATGTTTTCGCGCATCGGGCAGCCTCATGTGGGACCCACCAATGTGTTCGGCTTCAACGATCCGCAGGGAATGTGTCCGAACTGCAATGGACTCGGTCGCAAGCTGGATGTGGACATGGAAAGATTTTTGGATACATCCAAATCATTGAACGAGGGTGCGATTCTGTTCCCTGAATACGCCGTGGAAAGCTGGGGTTGGAGTAATGTAATCAATACGGGTTTATTCGACCCTGATAAGAAGATATCCAAATACACCCAGAAGGAAATGAACGACCTTTTATATAGCGAACCCATCAAGGTCAAGACCAAGATGGGGGCAAAAGATTTCAACTTGACTTACGAAGGCATCGTCAACCGCTTCACCAATAAGTACATCAAGCAGGATCTAAAAACCAAGTCTGAGCGGACTCAAAAGTCGGTGGAGCCTTTCATGACTATGGGTCCCTGTTCTGAATGCAATGGTGCGCGGTTGAACCAGAACATCCTGAAATGCAAGATCAACGGGTACAACATTGCTGATCTGACGAGCATGGAAATCCCTGAATTGATCGAAGCCGTGAAAGGGATCAAAGTGCCCGCCGCCCAGCCAATGGTGCGGACGCTTCTCGAACGATTGGGCGAACTCGTAGATATTGGGCTGGAGTACCTCAGCCTCAACCGTGAGACAGATACGCTGTCGGGCGGCGAGTCACAGCGCGTGAAGGTGGTCAAACACCTCGGCAGCAGCCTGACCGATGTGACGTACATCTTCGACGAGCCGAGCATTGGCTTGCATCCACGTGATGTGCATCGCATGAATGAGCTCCTTCAGAAACTTCGTGACAAGGGCAACACGGTCATCGTCGTGGAGCATGACCCCGATGTGATCAAAGTGGCAGACCATGTCGTTGATGTTGGTCCGCTTGCGGGTCCGCATGGAGGCGAGATCGTCTACGAAGGTAGTTATGCAAATTTGCTCAAGGCGAACACGATCACGGGCAGGCACATGCAGCAATCCATCCCGATAAAAGATTCGTTCCGCACGCCGACGGGCAAACTGCCGATCAAGAATGCGAAAGTCAACAACCTGCAAAACGTCAGCGTGAACATTCCAACGGGCGTGCTGACTGTCGTCACGGGTGTGGCAGGGTCTGGGAAAAGTTCGCTTATCAACGAAGTCTTCCAACACCAGCATCCTGATGCGATCGTGATCGACCAATCTGCAGTAGGAGTCAACAGCCGCTCCAATCCCGCCACGTACACAGGCATTCTGGACGATGTCCGCAAGGCGTTTGCATCGGCGAACAAGGTGCAGGCTTCGCTATTCAGTTTCAACTCGAGAGGTGCGTGCGAAAACTGTCAGGGATTGGGTGTGATTTTCACCGAGCTGTCATTGTTTGATAGTGTGAAATCGCCCTGCGAAGTGTGCGGCGGCAAACGCTTCAAGGACGGAGTGCTGGCGTACAAACTCAATGGCAAATCCATCA
>JACRMH010000021.1 GCA_016219545.1 Chloroflexota bacterium
TCGAACAAATCGGGAGGAGGCTTTCTCTTCCCGATTTTGATTCTTGACATTGAAGTAAACCTGCATATAATTGCCATCAATAAACGCATCAACCGGGACGAGTAAGCGGATCCCGTTTCTGACAGAGAGTCCAAGGCGATTGTTGAGAGCCTGAACCAGAAACAGACGCTGAAAACCACCCGCGAGCGGAAAGCAGAACAGTGATCGTATTTGATCAGTTAGTATGCTGAACGGATTGCCTCGTTATCGGCTTAAGAGATGAGTCGTATTTGACTCAAATCGGGTGGAACCGCGTGAATTAAATTCTCGCCCCGTTATTGGGCGAGAATTTTTGTTTAACGTAAAGGAGGTCGCCATGACTAGGACTCGTGAGCGCCTCGGAGGCTTGTAGCTGCTCACCTGCACTGCACCGAACGCAGTGCGGTGCAAGTGTCCCTCTGAGACGCCAAATCGGGACGAAGCAGCCGTCAAACATAGGTAATCTATAGAAAGCAAGGAGTAAAAATGGCACAACAAGTTCAAGAACGTTATGAAGATTCCAAATTATATAAAATTCGTCACTCTGCCGCGCATGTGATGGCGCAGGCTGTGATGGAGATGTTCCCCGATGGAAAGGTGACCATTGGTCCGCCCGTGGATAATGGCTTTTATTATGACTTCGACCTGCCGCGCAATCTCACACCCGAAGACCTGGAACAGATCGAAAAGCGCATGAGACAAATTGTGCAGAGTAAACACGAATTTGTCCGGAAGGTCGTCTCAGCGGATGAAGCGCGCGAGATCTTTAAAGACCAGCCCTATAAATTAGAGTTGATCGACGGTCTCGAAAAAGGCGGACTCGATGAATACGGTAATCCTCTGAATGAGAAGCCTGAGATTTCCATTTACCAGCAGGATACCTTCACAGACTTGTGCCGCGGCCCCCACGTGGAAAGCACAAAAGATATCAAGCAGGATGCATTCAAACTGATGACGATTGCAGGCGCATACTGGCGCGGCGATGAAAAGAATAAAATGCTTCAGCGCATTTATGGCACAGCCTGGGAAAGCAAAGACCAGTTGAAGGAATATTTAAATCAACTGGAGGAAGCCAAGAAGCGCGATCATCGCAAGCTTGGCAAGGAATTGGAAATCTTCATCTTCGATGACGAAGTTGGTCCTGGACTTCCATTGTGGCTGCCCAATGGTGGAATCCTCATTGAGGAGTTGGAAAAACTCGCCAAGGAAATGGAAGACAAGGCGGGGTATGACCGCGTCAAGACGCCGATTCTCACGAAGGAAGATCTCTTCCTTCGTTCCGGGCATCTCCCATATTATGCCGAGAGCATGTATGCGCCGATGGAGATCGAAGGTGTGAAGTATTACGTCAAGCCGATGAACTGTCCAATGCACCATAAAATCTTCGGTTCAAAGGGGCGCTCCTACCGTGACCTGCCGGTGCGCCTCGCAGAATATGGCACGTGCTATCGATATGAAAAATCAGGTGAGTTGTTTGGCTTGATGCGTGTACGCTCAATGCAGATGAATGATGCCCACATCTACTGCTCGGAGGAACAATTCGAACAGGAGTTCATGGGTGTGGTGGCATTGTATCGCAAGTACTTTGAACTGTTTGGGATTGAGAAGTATGTGATGCGCCTGTCGTTGCATAGCAAGCAGGGACTAGGCAAAAAGTATGTGGATAACGAGCGCCTATGGCTCAAGACGGAAGAGATGGTGCGCCGTGCGATGGATAATGGCGGCGTCCCATACGTGGAGCGCGAAGACGAAGCGGCCTTCTACGGTCCGAAGATTGACGTGCAAGTTTGGTCAGCCATCGGGCGCGAGTTTTCACTGATGACAAATCAGGTGGACTTTGCCGTGCCGGAACGCTTTGACTTGAAGTTCACGAATAAGGAAGGCGCGGATGAAATTCCGCTGTGCATTCACCGCGCCCCGCTCTCCACACATGAACGCATGGTCGGATTCCTGCTGGAGCATTATGCGGGCAATTTCCCGGTCTGGCTTTCGCCGGAGCAGGTGAGAGTCATTTCAATTACAGATGCACAGAATGAATACGTAGAAAATATAGCGAAGCAATTGCGCGAAAGCGGAATCCGCGCCCATGCAGATTTATCGTCACAGCGCATGAATGCCAAGATCCGTCAGGCTCAGTTAATGAAAGTGCCGTACATGATCGTCGTCGGTGATAACGAAATGCAAGCGGGGCAGGTGTCCCTGCGCGTGCGGGATGGAAGTCAGCAGAATAATATTCCACTGGCCGAGTTTATTGCGCGGGCAAAGGATAAAATTTCAAGAAGGGCGAGTGAGTTATAAAAATTGACCGTAGACTATGGACGATAGTCCGTAAAAGGACAGGCGGAGGATTTTCCTCCGCCTGTTTTGTGTCTGCACTTTATGGGAATACTTCCTCGGCCATATCCTTTTTACGGCGCAACAACCAATAGCCGAGACCAATGGCAAAAAGACTGGCGATTACAGCAACATTATAGCCATCTGTGACGCTTAGCGGTTCCTGTGCGCCAACGGAAAGAAAGGTCACCCATCCTGCAAGGAGGTAGCCAAATATCAAATTGATTCGATTATGGAGCGCTATTTTCCTCCAGGTTGGATGAAAGGCAAGAATGGCGGCGCAAGCCAAAGGTAAGAGTTGAACAATCAGCCAAAGCGCGACTCGCCCTGCGGACATCATGGATGTGTAGACGTCGGAATAATATTGAGAATGCGGGGAAATAGAATAATAATATTGCGAGTGAGCAACGCCTGCTTTCTCTTCAATAAAAAAGAGCGCTTCAGCTAATGTCGTATTCTCGAATGCTTTAATAAACGCATGAGCAAGCATGACAAGCGCCGCGCTATGGCAGGCATACAACCATTTCTCCCAGCGCGGGAGTTGCGCTTCGAGCCGTTCGATATTTTCTGAGAGTTTACTGTCCATCATTTCCTCCATTTTGCAAAACGTGCTGAATATGTTCTGCCACTGCGGGATGCTGAAAGATTAAGATATTGCGCTCGATGAAGCGTCGCAGTAATTCACGTCCATCATCCGTCAGGCGGTAATACTTGCGTGGCGGACCAAGTTTCGACTCTCCGCTCTGGCTGACCACCAGCCCCATATCCTCGAAGCGATTGATGGCGCGATAGTTGCTGTTATCGTCGGCGGAAATCGTTCCCTCACTGAGGCGCATCACTTCGGCGCTCATCTCATAGGGGTAACAAGGCTTCTCATCCAATAGCAGAAGCAGCCAGAAGGTGAGCAGACCTTTCTTGTAGACACTTTCCCAATTTTCGAGCAGACGGTCGAGTTCGGTCACTGTGACATCTCCTGTAGTGCGTACTATTCTTTAGGTATAATACTAAAGATAGTATAGCAAACTGAAAATAAATTGTCAAGGATAGAGTAGCCCATAAGGATACAAGCGGGCAAAGGTTAAAATTTCAAGAAGGGCGAGTGAGTTGTAAGAGTTGACTGTAAACGACAGACGATAGACCGCAAAAAAAGAAGAAGAGTCGAGAGACTCTCCTTCTTTCATCTTTTCTTCTTTCTTTTTATGTCGCCGCAGAAACAGCTTCGAAACCGAATCAGCTACCCCTGAGTCGGACGCGGGGGAACAGGGGCGGGCACTGCTTTTTTGGCCGGGAAATATTTATCCATTATGGTAACCAGGATCCGATACATCAGCAAGAAGATCAAAATTGCAGCGGAGTACCAATAATAGTTTTGCGCCCAAACCTTGCTGGTATCTGTGCCTGAAAATATTCCGTGAAAAATCCCAAGCAGGTACATTCCAAAACTTCCATAGTGCAGGAAGCGCCATGATTTTTGTCCGATGAGCGGGCGGATATAAAATGTGGCCGCCAGGATCGCCCAGGTATAAAACCCTACCTGTCCGATGCCAACCCAGAACGGGCGGTAATCCACTGTGCTGAACGGGATGAGAAGCTGAAAAAAAGTGAACTTGATGTAATGATCGCCAAGAATGACGATGGCGTGAAAAACTGCAAATGCCAAACCCAGCAGACTGACATATTCATGAATGGCAAATGCCGCTGGGGCACCGGGCCACATTCGCGCCATTTTGTTTGTGATACCAAGTCCCAACGCCATCGATATCCAGAGCAAACTCAGCGAAACAAAAGCACTGGCTCGTGAAAGATACCAGTATGCTTTTGGCGCGTCGCCGCCCAGCGAGAATGCCATATTGGGCAGCCAGGCGGGCAGCAGCAATACCGCAATCAACAAGCCAATCGTCATGGCTACCAGGAACATCAAAAAAGTTTGTATATTTACAGATGATTCATATTCAACTTGCTCTGAAGACATTTTAACTCCTTACAAATACTCTCTTATTCGCTCGCTATACACCACCTGACCATCTTCAAGAATGGCCAGACAGGCTAAATTGGGATTCGGTTCCAGCCAGGCGATACCTTCCAAACTGCCGCGGATCAAAACAGACTTTGCAGCTGCCTCTGCCTCGACTGCATTCGTCGCCACGACAGTTGCTGATACCAGATCAGACTCGGCTGGAACACCCGTGCCTGGGTCAATGATGTGATGCCGCAATAGATTCCCTTGCATCCAGCGGCGGCGGTCAGTGGCGGATGTTGCCACGCCGCAGGCTTTGGTAAAGTACATCCTCCCAATATACCCCACACTTCGGTCGAATGGTTTGTGAATGCCAACTTCCCATGGATTCCCGTCCATCAATGGACCGCTCATGGCAATGTCGCCGCCGCAATTCATCAAGGCGGAGCCATGATGCACTAGCCGCTGAACCGCCTGGTCGGCGGCCCAACCTTTGGCGATCCCGCCAAAATCAAGCTGTACACCTTCGGGCAGACAAATACTATGATCCGACTCATCCCATATTACAGAATCCAGTGATCTTACCGGAGAAGGCTCTTGCCCACTCGGGTCAAGGATCTGGCCGACTAATAGCTTGAAATCGCGGTCATACCCTGCTTCCAAAACTGCGCCAGCCACTGTAGGAGTGACCAATCCATCTGTGGCTTTTTCAGCGAGCACAGCAGATTGAAATACTTGCCATAAAACATCGGAAACCGGGACGGGCTGACCGCCCGCCCGGTTTAACCGAGTCAACTCACTATCTATGCGGAAGCGACTCAGGGTCTGCTCCCATTCTTCGAACCATCCCGGCACATCAGTCAATTCAGGCGGGGGCTGGCCGGAGCCATTGTCCACACAAACCAACATTTCAGTGCCCATGGCACGGAATTGCAGGCGATGTATCATTTAGGAACCGCCTGTTCCTCCGCCGGCAGGAGGAGGGGCAGCGGGCGGCTGGGCTGCACCACCACCGCCTCCGCCACCACCGCCACCGCCCCCTCCACCACCGCCACCGCCACCGCCACCACCGCCCTGTACAACGATCACGGTTTGTGGCTTGACTCCACCAAAGTAAACTTTACCGTCTGCTGAGGTTGGGGATGCGACAACGACTGGCGTTGGCATCATCAAAGTTGGTTCGGCTGTCGGCGGGGGCGGGGGTAACGTTGCCGATTGTTCCTCCGCACGTTTCAAGGCCGAGGCGCGATCTGGTCCGGCGAATAAATTCCATGCGGCCAAGGTTGTGGCCATTGAAACAACTGCAATCGCCACCTGCACGTCATTCCAATTCTTTTTAGGGGCAGGTTTAGGTGCCATAAGGAATACTCCTATCCAACCAGTCGTTTCTAATGATCTTCATCATCATGATCGTCATCATCGTCATCATCATGGCCGCTTCCATTGTTGCTGCCAGAGTTATTACCACCGCCGTTGCCGCCACCACCATTATTGTTGTTATTGTTGGTATAGGATGGCACAACTACTATAGCGGCAGGGATTTTTGTGATGGATACAATTTGTCCGGTCATGCTTACATAAACAAGGTCACCGGAAGAGAAGGTGATCAGGTAGGTTTGCACTCCATCAAGCATGGCAATTTCGCCGGTATATAAGTCGGTACGCCCGAGCACGTCAGATGCCAATGTAGCGGCCTGTTCCACCGTGATGGTACCGGTTGTAGGAACAATCATGTCAGTGGCTGCAACTGTGGGTAACAAAACATCAGTCGGTTGAGCTTGCGCTGCCACTGCCGTAGGTACTGAATTCTGAACGATTTTCTGATACGCTGAGGCAACCCCAAACATGATAGCCAGCATGAACGTGGTCAATGCGGCCGATATAAACAATGTACTTTTTCTCATAAGATTAGTCTCCTTTTTCAACGGTCTAAGGGTTATGTCGCCCCTTCACGAGAAAGGTTACTAAGCTTTTATGAGAGAATTCTTATAAAGCCTTTATCCCCTTTGAGGGTCTTGTTATATAATCCCTCCATGCGAAAACGTCTAATCTGGATCATTCCCGCGGCCCTTCTTCTAATGATCGGCCTTTATTACATCCCGCCGATCCACAGCCGCCTTGCCTGGCGTGTTGATGATCTGCGCGCAAAAATAAAACATTATTTCAACCCGCCCAGCGAAGTTGTCTTTCAACCCAGCGGCGCAGCCGACCTAAGCATTGAAACCGTGATATTAACAACCCGCGCCGAATACTTGTTGACGCTGACGCCCCGGGCGACTCTGACTCCTTTGGCAACCTCAACCCCCAGTCAGGGTCCAACCGCCAAGCCGACGATCACCTCCACACCCTTGCCTGTTTCGGTTATCCTGAAAGGAGTCAAATACGTAGACCAGCGCAACCGCTGGAATTATTGCGGCCCTGCAAATATAACAATGGCTCTTAATTTCTGGGGATGGAAGGGAAACCGTGATGATGTTGCCAAGGTTATCAAACCCGGTGAAAACAACCCGAACATGAATTTCATTGACCAAGGCAAAATCGACAAGAATGTCATGCCGTATGAAATGACGGGTTTTGTCAGCGACAATACTGATTTCAACGCGCTGTACCGTGTCGGCGGGGATATGAACCTGCTCAAGGGTTTTATCTCGGCCGGTTATCCCGTCATTGTTGAAAAAGGGTATTACGAGCGCGATGCGAATGGCTCGGTCAGTTGGATGGGACATTATCAATTCGTCACCGGCTATGATGATGCCGTGCAGAGCTTTATCGTTCAAGACACCTACCTCGATGGACCCAACTTTAAGATCAAATACGATGAGTTCTACGAGGGCTGGCGTGACTTTGATTTTCTTTTCATCGTAGTTTATCCACCCGATAGCGAACAGAAGGTCCACGACCTGCTCGGTAATTGGTCTGATGATGAATGGGCGAACCGTCACGCGTTGGATATTGCAAATGAAGAGATCACCACACAGTCTGGATTCGGCGCTTTTTTCGCATGGTTCAATAAAGGTACGAGCCACGCCCTGCTTCAAGAATATGTGGATGCCGCCTCCGCGTACGATCAGGCCTTTTCCATTTATGCAACGCTGGATAATGTCAAACGTCCGTACCGCATGTTATGGTATCAGACCGGCCCGTATAAGGCTTATTATTACAGCGCCCGTTATGCTGATGTGATCGATTTGGCTACAATAACATTGGATAGTGTCATCGGCGGGCCGTATTTGGAAGAAAGTTTATATTGGCGCGGCATGGCTTATTACATGTCCGGTCAGACCGACCTTGCCCTTGACGATTACTACGCCGCACTGAAAGTCCACCCTAATTGGATACCAGCCACTCAGGCCTTGCAGGACCTGGGAGTCTTTCCATAAATCCGAAACGCAACGGAAATGTCGCGTTACAGATTTACTTGTTGTAATGTGATTTAGGTTGGGAGATCTTGACTGCCGGGCCTTTTGAAGCAGAAAGAACTTGTCCATCCAGGCTTATATAGAGAATATCGC
Organism: Chloroflexota bacterium; assembly: GCA_016219545.1. GTDB lineage: Bacteria > Chloroflexota > Anaerolineae > Anaerolineales > Villigracilaceae > Villigracilis. The sequence goes on from JACRMH010000021.1 coordinate 7,822, forward strand.
CGGAAGCGAACGTAGCAAGATAAGCGTCGGTCCCATTGAACTGGGAATTCTCTACAAGATACAGGTTCTTTTGTCCCAGGACTTTGACAGCCATTGCCGCCGCCTCGTAGATCGTTATCTTTCCCGCGACTGACACTTCTGTTGCGGCCACGGTCGGCAATTCCTGAGTGACCTCGGCTGAGACCGTGGCAGGCAGGGTGGTGCCAGGCAAGGCCGTAGCGGGAATTGCAGTAGCTGGTACCGTTGCTTGAACGGCCTTCTTGTAAGTCGAAACGAAGCTGTATAAGGCATATAATAATGCCGCAGTAAGTATGACCGAAATGATTAAAGTACTTTTACGCATAATAGGGTTTCCTCGTGTTGTGTAAGGGATAGTCGCATTGATCTTGGAATAGTTACTGATTGATATTGCGTAGTAGTTTTCTGAGTAAAATATAGCATAGAAGAGAGTTATCCGTAGCGCGACATTTATGTCGCGCTACAAAAAGATAAATCAACCATGAAAATACTCCACTTCGCCGACGCACACATTGACATGGCCAACTATGGCCGCCACGACCCTGAAACGGGTTTGCCTTTCCGCGTTTTGGATTTTCTCAAATCATTCGACACCATTGTGGATACTGCCATCTCCCAAAAAGTGGACATGGTCATCTTTGCAGGGGATGCCTACAAAGACCGTTCGCCAGCGCCGACCTTTCAACGCGAGTGGGGCAGGCGCATCATGCGTCTTTCGCAGGCACAGATCCCAACTTTATTGTTGATCGGCAATCATGACATTTCTCCCGCTGCAGGGCGCGCCCACGCGCTTCAGGAATTTGACACGCTTCAAGTGCCTTATGTGCGTGTCTTATCTAAAGTACAATTCTTGGGACCTAAAGACCTATGGGGGTTACCGATACAGGTTATTGCGTTGCCATGGATTTCACGTTCAGCGTTTATGGCAGATTATGAAATTCAGAATAGTGACGATTTATTAGGTGAGGTTTTCACCAAACTACAAGACAAAATTATTGATAAGATTCATGAATTTATAAGCCAAGCAGATTCATCCCTGCCAATCATTCTAACCGCACACGCCTCCATTGAAGGCGCGAAGTTTGGCGGCGAAAGACTTGTCATGCTGGGCAATGACCTCGCTCTTTCAGGTAGTTTAGTTAAGAATCCAAAATTTAGTTACGTAGCCATGGGGCATATCCACAAGCCGCAGGATGTAAATGACGGTTTTCAACCGCCTGTTGTTTATCCCGGCTCCATCGAGCGCGTGGACTTTGGCGAAGCCAAGGAATACAGGTTCTTTGTTATTGCTCATATTGAAAAAGGAAAAGACACCAGGGTTGAGTGGATTGAACTCACAGGGGTGCGAAAGTTTATAGACCGCCGAAGAGTTCTCGTGTCAAATGAGAACGTAAACAAAACCCTTAAGGACGCATTACCCAGCCCGAAGGAAATGTCTGGGGCGATTGTCCGTTTGTCGGTTGAATATCCCAGAGAATGGGATGCTCTGATCGATGAAACTGCTTTAAGAAAGTATACCGAAGGTACATTTGAATTTCATCTCGTGAAGCGGCCTCAAAGCGAGACACGTCTTGGCGATAGAGAAGGGCTAATACTCACCAGTTTAAGTCCGCTTGACCTGCTCGCACAATATTTCGTCGCCGCAAAAGTTGATAATGTTGAACCGTTACAAAAGCTCGCGCAGGAGATTATCTCAGAAGACACACTTGACACCTGACACCTGACACTTGATACTAGGGCATCCTATCGTCGCGAGGTTGTTATGTCCAAGGAAAATTCACGTTATCGCTGGTTCGTGGTTGTAGTGTTTTTCTTCTTCATGCTTCTGCATCAAACGGATAAGTTGATGATCGGCTCTTTGCAAGTGCAGATCAGTAAGGATTTCGATCTGAATAACAGACAGTGGGGATTGATCAATTCCGGCGCTTTATTGGTGGCGACCGTTCTCTACCCAATCTGGGGTTATTTATATGACCGCTATGCGCGTACAAAGTTGATCGCTTTTGCTTCATTCGTTTGGGGCGCGACCACCTGGCTGAATGCCATTGTCCGCACCTATACCGGCTTTATGATCACACGCGCATCCACCGGCATTGATGATTCATCCTACCCGGGTTTGTACTCATTGATCGCTGATTATTTCGGACCCAACCTGCGCGGCAAAGTTTATGGGATTTTACAGCTTGCCCAGCCTCTCGGCTATTTGGCCGGCATGATCCTCGCGCTGATGGTTGCGCCGGCCATTGGCGGCTGGCGCTCTGTGTTTTACATCACCGGCTCGCTCGGGCTTGTATTGGCCCTTGTCATTTATTTCGGCGTGAAGGAAATGCCGCGCGGACAAGCCGAACCGGAATTCGAGAACATGACCGAAATGCAGACATTCAAATTCTCGTGGGTTGAGGCCAAAGAGATATTCAAGAAGAAGACCATGTGGTTCATCTTTTTGCAGGGCTTCGCGGGCGTGTTCCCGTGGAATGTAATTACCTTTTTCTTCTTCGGCTATCTTGAAAAAGAACGCGGCTATGACGCCAACGGCATCCTGTTCACCATGGCGCCTGTCATCCTCATCCTTGCCAGCGGATATTTCGTGGGCGGCGCGCTCGGTGACTATGCCTTCAAACGCTCCAACAAGGGACGCATCATTGTTTCAAGTGTTGGGGTTTTGCTTGGCGCCGTCTTTATGTATCTCGCCATCACTTCACCCATTGAAGCGAAGAATCAATTCTTCATCTTCATGTGTCTTACTGCCATCTTCATGCCGCTATCTTCTGCGAACGTCATCGCCACGGTTTATGACATCACCGTGCCGGAAGTCCGCTCGACGGCGCAGGCCGTGGAATACTTTATCGAGAACGCAGGCGCAATCACTGCCCCGGTCCTGACCGGTATCATCGCGGATGCGTTCAGTTTGCAAACGGCCATCCTTCTCATTTGTTCCATCGCATGGGGGCTGTGCTTCTTCTTATATCTCGGCGCGATCTTCACCATTGATAAAGATGTCCACCAGCTCCGCGCACAAATGACAGACCGCGCAAAATCCATGTAATCATGTAGGGGCGACCCATTGGGTCGCCCCTACCAAAATTTATGCAAATTACTAAAATCGATCTCACGAACAAAAGGCAGGTGGAGGATTTCCTCCATTTGCCTTTTTCCATTTACAAGGATATTCCTCAATGGGTGCCGTCCCTGCAAATGGACGAGCGCCTCAGGCTTAACCCGGGCAGGTTTCCGTTCTATAAACATTCCTACGCCGCATTTTTTATCGCGTATGAAAAAAGCCACCCCATCGGCCGCCTCGCCGTTTTAGACAACCGTCACTACAACGAATACAATCAGGAAGCAACAGCGTTCTTATATCTATTTGAATGTGAGAATAACATCGAAGCCGCGACTGGATTATTCAACGCAGGTTTTGATTGGGCGCGTTCCCGCGGGCTGACAAAGATTCTCGGTCCCAAAGGATTCACTCCGCTGGATGGATTCGGCCTCTTGGTCAAAGGCTTCGAACATCGCCCCGCATTTGGATTGCCATATAACCACGCCTATTACGTGGACTTGATCGAAGCGCAGGGATTTACGAAGCATGGCGAATCCGTTTCCGGTTATCTCGGCACGAGTATCGTTTTTCCAGATCGAATCCATGAGCTTGCCGAAAGGATCGCCAAACGGCGTGGACTACATATTGCGCGTTCCAACACCCGCACCGAACTGCGCGCGCTGATTCCGCACATCAAAGAACTTTACAATTCGTCACTCGAAGGCACAACCGGAAATTATCCACTGACAGATGAAGAAATAGATTCTCTGACAGGTCAGATCCTGTGGCTGGCTGACCCGAAATTGATCAAACTTGTAATGAAAGACGACAAGGCGGTTGGGTTTCTCTTCGCCTATCCTGATGTGTCTGCCGCGCTGCAAAAAACGAAAGGGAAGTTACTGCCCTTCGGCTGGCTGACCATTCTCAGTGAGTTGAAGCGCACCGACTGGATCAACATCAACGGCGCAGGCCTGCTTCCCGAATATCGCGGATCAGGCGGCACAGCCATCCTCTACAGTGAAATGTTCAAGTCGGTCAGGGATTCGGGTCGCTTCAAACATGCCGAAGTCGTGCAGATCGGCGTGGAAAATGAAGCCATGCAGAGGGAAATGGAAAACTTCGGGATTGATTTTTATAAAATACACCGCACATATTTTTGTGCGCTATAAGAGAATTTGTCACAGTGGCCACAGAGAAATAAAAAGAACGTTTTGCGGATTGATCCTTGCCCTGTTCTCGTTCAAAGAGCAATTCGCAAAACGACGCCACCCAAATCCGGATGATTCGAAAAGGGTGGCAACTGAATTCGGGGTCCAGTTTCTATGCCTCGTTTTTGCGGCGGAATAAAATCGTAATGCCGATGAGATAACCAAAGTATCCGATCATCTCTGTCAGCGAGGGATTGCCGTTGTAGCCAAAGAGGGTTTTAAGCAATTGTCCAAAAACCGAGTTCTCGTCAATGAACGCGTTCACATCCCAAATATGTTCGATAATGAATGGTATCCAGCCGATCTCATTGAACTCATGAATGCCGTGAGCTATAAGGCCTGCCGCGAAGAGAATAAGTAAAATTCCTGTAACTTGAAAGAATCGGCGCAGGTCGAGGCGGGCCGCGCTGGCAAGCAATGACCAGCCAAAAAGGACCGCAGTGCCTAAACCGAGCAACGTCCCTGCCAGGACCTGGATGGTATTCGAACCCACTTGTTCGTTATTGCCTGCAAAAAATGCGGCGGTTAAGAAAAGGGCGAGTTCCACACCCTCGCGTACAACAGCCACAAAGGACAGCCAAAATATGGAATTTTTCCCGGACGCGGAGCGTGCAACAGCTTTGTTCACTCCGTCTTCGAGTTCTCCTTTGATATTGCGCGCCTGTCCACTCATCCAGAAGATCATCCATGTCAGGATGCCTGCGGCCAGGAACATGGTGACACCTTCGTAGATGACTTCGACGTTTCCTTCAAGCTCCAACCCAAAAACTGTGAGAAGGATTGCAGATAACACACTGACGATAACTGCACTTAATACTCCAAGCCATAAAGATGGGAGCAGGTCAGGGCGTTGTATCTTGCGAAGCGCACCTAACACAATTCCAATGATGAGTGCGGCTTCCAATCCTTCGCGCAGTGATAATAAATAAGTAGATACCATTTGTACCTCGATAGTAAGGAATAAAAAATCAGACCGTTTTAGCCTGATTTTCAGAAAATTGTATCATCGAGAGAGGGTGTTGGCAAGATATTTATCATTTTTTTCATAAATATTAATTGCGGTGGTGAAACCCATAGGCTGCCTGACTCCTGCAAAATTCCCTCATCAGTCCAGCATAGGACAAGCTTTGACCCTCGTCGTTCTAATCCTGTTTTCAGTTATAAACGATATGATGAACAAATCTTTCTAGGCAAAGGAAAACGAATATGGAAAATAAAACAACCACCATTGCGATCATCATAGGGATCGTGGTTGCAGTATGTTGTATTTGCGGACTAGTTGTTTGCATGCTAGGGTACGGTTTTTATATCTATAACCAGACATTTCATGTAACGGAGAATATTTTTAGTACGCCGACCAGCGTTCCACAGATGAGACGCATTTCTGTTGATTCGATCCCAAATGAAACCTTGCAGACGTTACAGCAAAATCCGGTTCCGGAAAATGATCGCTATGAACTGGCTTGTCGTTTAAAGGGATTGTGCAATGTACCGAAAACTCTTGAGACCAAGCCCTATCAAGTGGGGGATACTGAAAAGTTTTGGATCATGAATTCTGATACGGAAAAACATCATCAAATTAATGCCGCCCTGCTCTACATCACCGATCATACATATTTCTGGGCGGAGAACGGGATAAAGGTCGACAAGGATGATATGAAGTCCTTGATGGATACATTTGAAAATAAGATCTATCCGACCGACCGTCAGTTCTTCGGCAGTGAATGGACGCCGGGCGTGGATGGGGATCCGCACATCTTTGTGATCTATGCAAAAAAGATCGGGAATAACATTGCCGGATATTTCAATTCATCAGACGAATATAACCCTTCGATCAAAAAATATTCCAACGGACACGAAACCTATGTATTGGGTGCAAGCCAAAACCTGGCAAGCGAATATACATACACCACGCTCGCGCATGAATTCGTTCACATGATCCAGTTCCCGTCTGACCGGAATGATGTTGCCTGGTTGTCGGAGGGGTTTGCCGAGGTCGGAGCTTTTATCAATGGCTATACTGTCGGGTACGCAGACTTCTTGTATATTCAAAACCCTGATTTGCAATTGAATGATTGGGTGAATAGTTCCTCTCCTGAATTTGCCCCGCACTATGGTGAGAGTTTCCTCTTCTTCACTTACTTCCTGGACCGTTTTGGCGAACAAGCGACCAAGGCGCTTACCGCCAACCCGGCGAATGATCTGGCCAGTGTGGATGATACGCTCATGCAACTTAACATCAATGACCCTGTTACAGGCGATCCGGTCACTGCTGATAGTTTCTTCATGGATTGGGCGGTGACCAATATCCTGCTCGACCCTTCCTTCGGCGATGGACGCTATGTATATAAAAATTACCCCGGCGCAGGCCGTGCTTCAGCCACGGAGACGATTTCAACTTGTCCGAAAGCTCCGCAGACTTATGATGTGCATCAATACGGTGTGGATTACATTGCCATAGAATGTGCGGGCGAACACACATTATCATTCACAGGTTCAACCGTCACCGGGCTTTTACCGGTTAACGCGCTTCCCGGCGGGTATGCATTTTGGTCGAATCGAGGCGATGAGTCTGATATGACGTTGACAAAAGAATTTGATCTCACCAATGTCAATGGGCCGATCAAGCTCTCTTTTCATACCTGGTACGACATTGAAGAGAATTGGGATTATCTCTATCTTGAAGTTTCCGAAGACGGCGAGAATTGGCAGGTCATCAAAACACCATCAGGCACAGACAATGACTCTTCCGGCAATTCGTATGGCTGGGGTTATACTGGTTCAAGTAACGGCTGGATCGAAGAGTCGGTTGACCTTTCGCAATATGCGGGCAAAAAAGTTTCAGTACGTTTTGAATATGTGACCGATGCCGCCATCAATGGGGAAGGCCTATTGCTGGATGATGTCTCGGTCGAAGCGGCAGGCTACAGGTCAGATTTTGAAGCGGACGATGGAAGCTGGTCCGCTAATGGATTCGTCAGAATCCAAAACGTTCTTCCCCAGACGTTTGGGCTGGCTCTCATCCGCATGAGTGATTCCACTGTGACGATGATCCCGCTTAATGCAGACCAGACCGCAGACATCCCGCTTTCGCTGCAGGACGGTGAAAAAGTTTATCTGGTTATCACAGGCACGACCCGCTTTACACGCGAACATGCTTCGTATCAAATTGAAGTTCGATAATTTTCTTGGAGGTTATTATGTCCACAGCACCAACATCTCAAGTCCTTGCTCTCGCCGAAATGGTGAATTACCAGGACGCCGCCGTTGTCAGCCGACAGGTCACGAAAGCGGAAGCGGGCAATGTGACTCTTTTTGCATTCGATAAAGATCAGGGACTGACCGAGCACACAGCTCCTTTCAATGCGCTCGTCCATATTTTGGAAGGCGAGGCGCAAGTCAGCATCTCCGGCAAACCCTTTGACTTGAAATCCGGCGATGCCATCATCATGCCCGCCAATGAACCGCACGCGTTGAAGGCAACCCAAAAATTCAAAATGCTGTTGACTATGATACGGGCATAATTATTATTATGTCGCTGCGAGGCGCCTTTGGTTTTCGCCGAAGCAGTCTCCTTATAATTGGGAGATTGCTTCGGGCTAATGCCCTCGCAACGACATGCTTCGTGCAACTTCGTGCCCTTTGTGGATAATCTTGTTTCTATTAAAACTGCCAGTGCCGAATCAAATTTCCTGACTTATAATTTCGGCACAACCCTATGACACCCGCGAAAAAGGTCAACAAGGATCGAAAGACAATTGCAGTACTTGGCGCGCAGTTAAGCCGCTTGTGGGGGGCTGACTTTATGGCGGGTGTGCTGGAGTCCGCCAAGTCCCACGATATGAATGTGATCTATTTCGTGGGCGGCCGGCCGGTTGCCATTGCCGCACCCGAAGTTGGGGGATATTCCTACGGGTTGTATGACCTGATCAAGCCCGGACAATTTGACGGTGTGTTGTTGACCGCTGACATGGGTCACGGCCCATCTCCTGAAGATATAAAAAATTTTTGCCGCATGTTCGCGCCCACGCCCGTTGCATCCTTTGCAGTTCCGGCGGAGGGCGTTTCTTCATTTACCGCTGACAATACCGGTGGAATGCGCTCTGTGATCCGTCACCTGATCGAAGCACATGGATACAGACGCATCGCGTATTTCCGCGGGACTCCGGGTCAAATGGAAGCGGACCAAAGATTCGATGCCTACAAAGAGGAATTGAAGGCGCACAAAATTCCATTCGATGAAAACCTTGTGGTGATCGGCGACCATACTCCTGAGAGCGGTCACGCCGCAGTGCGTACCTTGTTGGATGAACGCGGTATCCGTGTGCAGGCCATTGCGTCCTCCAACGACCGCATGGCCTTTGGCGTGATGGAGGCCCTGCAGCAGCGCGGCATCATTGTGCCGGATAGCATCGCCCTGACCGGTTTCGATGACATGAAAGAATCGCAGTCCATGGGCGTGCCGCTGACAACTGTCCACCAATCTTTTGCAGATGCGGGCAGACAGTCCTTTGAAGCGCTGGTCAAACGCATGAACGGGGAAGTTGTGCCTGAAGTGAATATCCTGCCAGTGCAATTGATGATACGCTGGTCGTGTGGATGTTTGCCGGAGAGCGTACAAAGGGCTATTGTGCTTCCCAAGGAAGTGGCGCATACCGGCAGGCTGGAGAATAAACGTGATTCAGCCATCCGCGCTTTGTGTGCGGCGGCCGGTATTGCAGAGAATCATCCATCCATCATCCAATACTTTGATGTCTTTGGCCGCACATGGGATGTCTTCCTGGCGAGCCTGCGCGAATCGGATAAGAGCGACGCCTTCCTGAAAATGATCCAGACCATGGTGGAATTACTCCAAACCAACGGATATGATTCAACCACCTGGCATAATGTGATCTCAACGTTCAGAAAATATGCCCTGGGCGGCATTACCAGTACCACCACCATGCTGCGTGCAGAGAATCTATTTCAGCAGGCACGTATGCTGACAGGCGAGATCTCCCAAAGGGCACAGGCCTACCGCCGGCTGCAATTTGAACAACAGGAAGAAGCCCTGATCAATTTCAGCTTTTCCATGGCGCCTGCCATGACCTTTGAAGCCATCGGCGAGGCCATTGCGAAGAACTTTCCCATGTTGGGATTGGAACGCTGGTATGTGATGTTCTATAGTGATGTCAGCGCGCCGAGTTCGGTCTCTTCGCCTCTGCCTGAGAGTTACCGCTTATTGATGCAATATGACCAGAAAAAATTCGACATCCCTCATGAAAAATCTGCGCTGGCCACGGGACGTTTGGTCCCGCGCGGGAAAACCCCCGAAGACCATCGTTATGACGCAGTGGTGATGCCGCTCTCTTTGGCCAGCAACCGCTTCGGTTTCATGTGGACCGAAATGGGTCCGCCCGATTGGGATGTGTACGTCCGTTTGAAGAACCTGCTTTCGAGCGCCCTCCTGCGGACGATGCTTGTGCAGCAACGCGAGCAGGCTCAAAAGGAAGTGGAACGCCTGCTTAATGAAGCGCGTGAGCGTGCCGTGGAACTGGCGCGCGCGCGCGATGTGGCAGAAAAAGCCGCAGCGCAAAATGCAAAACTCTTTGAGTCCGAGCAGGAACGGCGTCGGGGGGCTGAAGCGCTGGCGCGTTCGTCGCGTCAGTTGTCATCGCTCACGACCATTGAAAAACTTCCATTGCAGATCCTTGAACAATTGCAGCAAGTGTTGCCGTATGATCGCGGCATCCTGTTCATGGAGGATATCAACGGCAATCCGCTGATCCGCGCGCATTATGGTTTCGCGGCGGATGCAAATGTTTCAGAATTTTATTTGAAGGTCAGTGATGCTGATTTCTACAAGGCAGTCGCCCGCAAGGGGGAGACGCTACTCATCAGCGACATAAAATCGGTGACAGGCTGGGAGCAGCCCGAGTGGCTTCCCCGCGACCGTTCGTGGATGGGCGTGCCGCTTTATTCAAAAGACAAGGTCATCGGCTTGTTAATTCTCAGCCGTGCAAAGAATTCATTCAATGAAGACGATGTTCTGTTGGCGACCACTTTTGCAATGCAGGCCATCGTTTCACTGGAGAACGCCCGCCTGTATGAAGAGATGACCAGCCTCAACCAGATGATGGAACGCATGGTGTCCCAGCGCGTGGAAGAATTGAACACCGCTTATACCAACCTTGCCAAGCACGATAAAAATAAATCCACTTTCATTCAAGTGGCCGCGCATGAACTCCGCACGCCGTTGACGGTCATTAAAGGTTATCTCGGTATTTTGAGCGCGGATGAAAGCGTTCAAAAAAACGCCCTGCTTTCACAGGCGATTGAAGGAGTTTTGCAGGGAACGAATCGTTTGCATCAGGTTGTGAACAGTATGTTGGATGTGGCCCGCCTCGATAACCAGACGATTAATCCGCGTGTTGAAGCAGTCAATTTGGGCTTGACCTTGCGCCTCGTCCAAAAAGATTACAAAAATGATCTCGCGCTTCGCAACCTGACCCTGGAACTGACCCCGTCCATCCGGGAGATTCCCCCCCTTTTAGCGGACTCTGAACTCCTGAAGAAAGCCCTGGACCACATCATCGTCAATGCCATTAAATTCACACCGGACGGCGGCTCCATTACCGTCTCGGCAGAAGTGGTGGATGACCCACGCTTGGGCGAGTGCGCCGAGGTCCGCGTGAGAGACACCGGCATCGGCATTGACCCTGAACATCACAAGATCATCTTTGAGAAGTTGTATCAATTGGGCAAGGTGGAATTACATTCATCCAGCCGCACCAGTTACAAGGGCGGCGGAGCCGGGCTTGGCTTGGCCATCGCCTCCGGTATTGTCAAAGCCATGCAGGGCAGCATCTGGGTGGAAAGCGCAGGCCAGGACGAAGAGAAATTCCCGGGGAGCACATTCTTCATCCGCTTGCCGTTGGTGAAGAAGTAGATGGCACACTCTGTCAGTAAAAACATGAAAAGACTAACATTTCATATCATTTTTGCAATTTTGCTGGTTGCATGTACACCCGGGAGTAAATCGCCAAGGAGCAATACAGAATTCTCTCCTACGCCTACATTCTCTCCCACTGCTCCTATTCCAACTGCAACACCAAGAAGCTTGGTAATTTCTCCCGCAAACGCAAGTGATGTTTCAGAATTAGCAAGACTAGGAAAGGGTATCATTAAGCAAATATTATGGTCACCAGATGGGAAGAACATAGCAGTAGCTACGTCCATTGGCGTTTATTTCTATGATGCTAGCTCTTATTCGGAAATTCTTTATATTGACACTGGCTCACAAGTGACGAGCATTGCATATAGTCCTGATGGCAAAATGCTTGCTACAAGTAATGATTACCCGGCAAAAAACATCAAGCTGTGGGATATTGCCTCTGGCAAACTGATCAGAACCTTGGGCGCAGATTTGCCCTTAATAAACAGCATTGCTATTAACAAGAAAGATTCGATATTAGCAGCCGGTGGCGCGGGTGGAAAAATATCTTTTTGGAATATTCAAACGGGGGAATCGATAGAGGTTATGGATGCCGATGGAAGGAGGATCGAAAGCATCACCTTCAATAATAGCGGGGATATGTTGGCTTCCGGTGGTAGAGATGGAATTATCCAGTTGTGGAATCTAGGCAAAGGTGAACTTATAAAGACATTGGTAGCGCCGGGTGAGTTTGCGGTAATGGCTCTCACGTTTAGCCCTACCAACACTTATCTAGCTTCAAGCGGGAATGATGGTAAAGTTACCCTGTGGGATATAGATAAGGGAAAAATCTTATTCTCCGGGCAAAGCGACCGAACGACGAGTCTTTCTTTCAGTCCTGATGGTGCTATGCTGGCGTCAGCAAATGATGATAGCAAAGTACGAGTCTGGAATATCCCTAATGGAAAATTGGCTTACACTTTGACTGACCATACCAATGCCGTAACAGCGGTTTCCTACTCTCCTGATGGAAAAACTCTAGTATCTGGCAGTGAGGATGGGACTCTTAGATTTTGGGATGGCAAGTCGGGTAAGCATTTACAAACTCTAGATGGTTTTTCAAATTACATTCTCGATATTGCATTAAATTTCAATGGAAAAACTATCTTATCAAGTGGGTGGCAGGGTGTTGACGTGTGGGATGTGGAAACTTTGCAAGTAATAAAAAGGATAAATATTGGTACTGATTGGCAAGAGAGCGTTTCTTTTAGTCCAAACGGTGAGTATTCTGCATCGTTGGGATGTGCCGAAGTGGATAACTTTGGCTATTGCCAGAGAAGCAATGCGCTAATTTGGGATTCTCGATCGTTTGCAACCATACAAACAATCGATGTGGGTGAAAATTCCACAGATCCCGTAAAGGTGTTATTCAGTCCAGATGGAAAATTTTTTATAACGGCTGATGGGCGCACGGAGACGCAGGCTACTAAAGAGACGAAGAACATTAAAGTATGGGATATAAAAACTGGGGAATTAATTACTGTCATAGGTAACTTGTTTGTGAGCGACATTATATTCAATACTGTAAGAGATGAATTAATTGTAGGTGGACTGGATCAAATAATTGGGATCGACTTTATTGCAGGACGACAAAACTATACAATTACGGCCGGTAAGTTTCTTCAATTGTCTGTTGATTATCTTGCCATAAGTCCAGATGGAGAAACTCTTGTAGTTGGCGAAATGACTGGAAATGCAGAAGGTGTTATCTCCATTTGGGATATGAGTACAAAGGCAGAAAAACAAACTATTTCTCACGGGAAGGCCAGAGCAGCAATCCCCCAAATCGATAGTCTTGTTTTTAGCCCCAATGGATTGTTATTGGCTTCAGGTGCGTCGGATGGAACCATATATTTGTGGGATACATATTCGTGGAAAAGAGTCGCTGTATTAAGACATACAGACATCGTATCAAAGGTGATTTTTAGTGATGATGGAAAATTCTTGATTAGTAGTAGTTTTGATGGAACAATAAGAATCTGGGGCATCCAACCATGAGGCAAGCCAACACAGCATAAACCGGACGTGTGGGAGTCTGCACGATTTACAAGCATTTTTCTCGCTTCGAGTTTTCCTTGCCCCCAGGAAGAATCTACAACTACTCACTTGAAACTAAACAGTTGGGAACTCCTTTCGCTGTCGCTCAGGGTGAGATCGAAAAGTGCGTAAGATGAGTGAATAAAAAGATTAAAGTGGAAAAGGTATTCAATTTGAAAAAACGATTTCTCTCTTTTGCTTCTTTTATTGCACGCACACTGCCATTGCCGGTCAAGCAGGCGTTGTATCGCTTCCCACCGCTGGCGAGGCTTATCCGCGGTTCGATCAATGCTTCAGTGGATGAAGGACTCTCGGTTATTGAAGTCGCTGCGGGTCTCATCAAGGGCTATCAGGTACAACTCAATCTCAAAGCCGAGAAGAGCCGCTGGCTGGGGACTTATGAACCCGAACTTCAAGAGGCACTGCGCGAGTTTTTGAAACCCGGCATGACGGTCTATGATGTGGGCGCAAACATCGGTTATGTGTCCTTGATGCTGGCGCATCAGAGCGGCGCGGGCGGAAAAGTATTTGCCTTCGAAGCATTGCCTGTCAACGTTGAGCGCATCAAGGAAAATATCGTTTTGAACAAGCTGACCAATGTGATGGTCAGCTATGGCGCAGTTCTGGATAAAAGCGGCAGCGTCACCTTTTACGTCCACGACTCGGTTGGAATGGGCAAAGCCGCCGGGTCCGCCGGACGGCGCGAGGAACAATATAAAGGCGAGATCACAGTCCCCGGTTTATCGCTGGATGAATTTGTTTACGTGCAGGGCAATCCCGTTCCAGATGCTGTCAAAATGGACATTGAAGGCGGTGAAGTGCTGGCGCTGCCGGGCATGAAGCGAATCCTGCGCGGGGCGCATCCGCTCATGTTCCTTGAATTGCACGGACCAGAATCTGAAAAAGTTGCCTGGGAAGAATTGACTGCGGCCGGATACACCCTGTACGCCATGGAAAGCGGTTACCCGGTGATCGAGTCGCCGGATAAGTTGGGCTGGAAGGCCTATGTGATCGCTCGTTATGAAAGCTGATAAACCTAGGATTTACGCAGTTCAAAATTTTTAGCCACGAATTTCACGAATATTCGTGAAATTCGTGGCTAGTTTTTGTGGTTTTGTTAAATTGAAAAATTGGGAGAATCCGCTTTATTCGGTCTTCTCACCGTTACTAATGAACAACCCGTCAATCCATTCTCGCAGGGGTGAAAGGATGCCGATGTGCATTAGCATTAAAGCGGATATGCTAATCATCGTAATGAAGATGGCAAAGTCACAGACCACTAGAAGCCCTTTTGCATCTTCGGTGAAAACATAGCGGTAGATGATCAGGAACAATTGCAAGACGCTAATGATGAGGGGGATAATGGCAAAGGGACGCAGGTCGTGATTTGCCACCAGCAAATGCAGGCAGATCAGGACGAAGAGTCCGCTCAGAAGCATGATCAGATACGCCCAAAAGTGCATCCAGTCATAATTCTGTTTGAACAATTTCTCAAGTATTTTGATGTAAAGAATACTGACCGCGCCCAAACAAACCCAGGCATAGATCTTGATAATGATGGAGTAGATCAAATTCCCGAAGGCGCGGATGCTGGTCAGCGCAACGACCCAGCCGAACAGGAACGCAAACCCCAGCACAACAGACTTGATAAGTAAACCGTCAAGCCCATTGTTGAGACCCTCTTTGAAAACATCAATGATAAGCTTTGCCGCGCCGCCCATGGACAAGGTCAATGCGCCCAAGCTGACCAGCAAAGTGGCCAGGCTCAATAGTCCGCGCATATCCACGCCATTTTTATGGGGAATTTCATTATTTGAAGGTTGTTTTGTCATTTTTGTTTTCCAGTCCCCGCTTATTTCATTCTCTCGCGGAAATCATAAATCCCATCTCGCACAGCCCAATTCGATTCGCAAACGGGACAATGTAAATGATCCTGCCTGTCTTCCAAATTTTCGCCTTCGCAGTCAGGACATTTGAAAAGGTCAAGCACGTTCGATGGGATGGCATCATTTTGAGTATTATCTTTGACTTTCGCCTTCACAAAAACGCTGGGGGTGAATTGGAAGAATCTTCCTGTCGGCTGGAACAATCCATCCAGCGCAGACAGCCAATTGGCAGGGACGATCCGCTTGAGCAGTCCGAGACGGAAATGTGAAACGGTGCGAGTCTGATCGATGGAAAAGCCCAACTCTCCCAGCCAGTTGCGGACCGCCTTCGGGTGAAAGTCAAAATTCAATTTGACGAATTCCACCGGTTCCAGTGAGAACGGATTCCACTTTTGAAGTCTCAGCAAATACCTCAAAATTGATTTGATGTTAAGTTTATTTGCATATTCCAAAATGAAAATTGCATTTGAGCGCAGGACATTCCGAATCTGTTTGAGCGCTTTGGGAGCATCTGCCATATGATGCAGGGCGCGGATCATCGTGGCCGCATCAAACTGACGGTCACGGAAGGGGAGGCGGTAAATATCCGCGGCAATGTAAATATACTTATCTGAGCGCCCAAGTTTTTCCTGAGCCTGAGCTAGCTGCGTGGTGGAATAATCCAGGACCACAATGCGCTCAAAGCCGGCATAACGCGGCGTGTTTCGTCCGGCTCCTGCGCCAAGTTCGAGCATGAGCTTGCCGCTTTTTGGGAGCATCTTTTTGAGGGCAATGGCTTCGGCGCGGTCTTCATATTCGCGCCCGCCTTTTTCCCAAAAGGATTGCTGGTAATCGGAGCCTTCGTAATTGCAAACGGGAGGATTAGTCATTTAGTCTTGTAGTTGCTTAGTCTTGTAGTTGCTTAGTCTCGTAGCCGGTTAGTATTGATTATTCGACCAACCGACCACAAGACTATTTGACTAATGAACTATCTCCCAATCGCGCGATAAGTGAATCCCATTTCTTTCATTAACTTGGGATCGTAAATGTTGCGTCCGTCATAAATGACCGGGGACTTGAGAAGTCCCTTCACTTTTTCAAGATCGAGCTGCTTGAATTCGTTCCATTCCGTGATGACCATCAGTGCGTCGCAATCTTTGGCCATTTTATAGGGCTCGTCGAAGAAGTCCACTGCGGGCAGGATGGGGCGGGCCACTTCCATTGCAACGGGGTCATAAGCGCGGACCTTTGCGCCCGCCTTGATGAGTTCCGCTGAAATATCAATGGACGGCGCATCGCGCATATCGTCTGTATTCGGCTTGAAGGCCAAGCCGAGCAAGCCGATGGTCTTGCCTTTCAAGTCTCCACCCACCATTTTTGCAACATGCTCCACTGCAGCTTTGCGGCGGTCATAATTCACTTCCATCACATCATTCAAAATTCGCGGATTGAGTCCTTTTTCTTTTGCCATGAAAGCCAGCGCTTCCACATCCTTGGGGAAACATGATCCGCCCCAGCCGAGACCGGCATCCAAAAAGTGACGGCCGATGCGCGCGTCATAGCCCATGCCTGCGGCCACTTCCTTCACATCCGCGCCGACCAATTCGCACAAGTCAGCTAATTCGTTCATGAAGGAAATCTTTGTAGCCAAAAATGCGTTGCTTGCATACTTGATCATTTCAGCGGTGCGCAAGTCAGTGATGACAATCGGTGCGCGCAAGGGGAGATGCAAATGTGCTACTTTATTTGCGGCGTCCTTGTCCATTGACCCGATCACAGTGCGGTGCGGGTTGGTGAAGTCACCGATGGCGGAACCTTCACGCAGAAATTCAGGGCAGGATACGACTGAGAACTGGACCGGCTTGGGCTGGGCACCCTTCACAATGTCGGCCACCCAGTCACCGGTCCCGATCGGAACCGTGCTTTTGTTGATGATGATCAGCGGAGCGGTCATATTCTCAGCGATGGATTTTGCGGCGGCGGCAACGTACTGCAAGTCCGCAGCGCCATCGGCATCGGAGGGCGTGCCCACTGCGATGAAGGCATATTCGGCATCTTTCAGCGCTTCTTGGTATGAAGTGGTGAAGGTGATCCGCCCGCCGTTGACATTGCGCTTCACAAGCTCATCGAGACCGGGTTCGTAAATAGGCATGATGCCCTTTTTGAGATTCTCAACGCGTTGTTCGTTTACATCCAACGCAGTCACGCGGTTACCGAGATCGGCAAAACACGCCGCTGTTACCAGTCCGACATATCCGACGCCGACGACACAAATTTGTTTCATGGTTTTCCTCTTGTTGAAATTTTAGTATTTGTTGCCCGTGGCATTAATATACTACGTCTCATAGTTACGGGCAATGAGTATAATCACCATTATGAGATTACTTTTTGTAGCAGACGGGCGTTCGCCAATTGCGCGGAATTGGTTCACATATTTTGTCGAACGCGGAGATGAGGTGTTTTTGGCCTCTACATTCGATTGTGATGTGGATCTCCCGCTTAAGCGGCTGGAGTTTACGCCTGTTGCTTTTAGTGAAGTTAAGAAAAAGTCCGCCCGCCCGAACAGCGGTTCAGCGCGGACCCTGGGACTGCGTACCCTTATCAGACAGTGGCTCGGCCCTGTGACCATTTCCCGCTCCGCGCGGAAATTACGCGCCTTTATCAATGAGGTTCAGCCAGACCTTGTCCATGCGTTACGCGTTCCTTATGAAGGAATGCTCGCCACAGAAGCATACTCTGATAAACAAAAAGCGCCGTTGGTTGTTTCCATCTGGGGTAATGACTTCACTCTTCACGCTCCATCCACGCCGTTGATGAAGTATTACACCCGCAAGACCATGAAAACTGTCCACGCACTTCACGCCGATTGCGAGCGTGACATTCGCCTCGCGCATACCTGGGGACTCAGCGTGGAGAAACCCACTTTGGTCACACCCGGCAACGGCGGAATCCGAAGCGACGTTTTTTATCCGCCGCTGGAACCCGTGAAGGAACCGGTCATCATCAATCCGCGCGGATTCCGCGCTTATGTAAATAACGAAACCTTCTTTAAGTCCATTCCGCTGGTGCTGGCAAAACGCGCGGATGCAAAATTTATTTGTGCTTCGATGGCGGGAGAGCCGCAGGCTGTGGGGTGGTTGAAGGAATTGAATATTGAACATGCCGTTCAATTGAACCCCCAGCTTTCACACGTGCAAATGGCGGACGTGTTTCGCAGCGCGCAAATTGTTGTCTCGCCAGCCATTCACGATGGCACGCCGAATTCCCTGCTCGAAGGCATCGCCTGCGGATGTTTCCCCGTTGCCGGTGACCTTGAATCCATCCGCGAGTGGATCACGCATGGGCAGAATGGGCTGCTTGTGAATCCAAACGATCCCCAATCCATCGCGGATGGCATCCTGCTTGCCATACAAAGAGAAGACCTGCGAAATGAAGCCGCAGGTCTAAATGCAAATATGATTTCCACTCGCGCGGAATATGGAATGAATATGAAGAAGGTGGGGGAGTTTTATAAATCCATCACGTAGGGGCAGGGTCTCCCTGCCCTTTGAATGGAAATAATTAGGGCGGGATGACCCCGCCCCTACGGAAAATTAAAATTCCCTTGGCGCCCGCAACGACTCAAGCCGGCCGCGTAATTCGATCTTGCGTGAATCTGCGGCGTGCTGAACATCGTTCATGAAATTCTGCCCGCGTTCACGGATCTGGGTGCGCAGTTTTTCGCCTGATTCAGGTGCCATGAGCAATGCCACTGTGGACCCCACCAACGCGCCGACAAAGATCCCAATTAGAAAACCAAACATTCTCTTCATGTGAATTTCTCCGTTTTATATGCCAGTTTGCTGACATGATGATGTTTACTAAAAATATTATACTGCCTAAATGTCGTTGCGAAGGCGCTCTCCCTGGCACCGCCCGCCAGGGCAGGTGTGTTCTTTGCCTGAATCAACCTCCCAATAACAGGAGATTGCTTCGTCGCTCACTGTCGTTCGCTCCTCGCAACGACATAATGAGAATTGCGTTCGTAAGAAACATCATTCTCTTATAGTCAAATAGTCAAATAATAAGAAACACGATAGCCAAAACCATCGTTTTGTGGAATAATGTCCACACCGCACGTATCCTTGGGAACGTGACGGAGTTAACAAGATCAATCAAATCAGCACGTAATTCGGACTCTACCTATTTGGAGGGTACCATGTCAACCACAACAATTTCCCCCACCACGTCACATCAGCGCAAGAAGGTGACCACGCTTACGTTCCGCCAGAAGAAGGAACGCGGCGAACCGATCACCATGCTTACAGCCTATGACTATCCCACTGCAATGGCGATAGACAAGGCTGGTATTGATTCCATCCTCGTCGGCGATTCGCTCGGGATGGTTGTCCTCGGCTACGAAAACACTCTGCCCGTCACCATGGAAGATATGTTGCATCATGCGCGGGCAGTCTCACGCGGAGCAAAAAGTGCATTACTCGTCGGCGACATGCCGTTCATGTCCTATCAAGTTTCCACCGAAGAAGCTGTCCGCAATGCGGGGCGTTTCCTGCAAAACGGAGGCATGGATGCTGTCAAACTCGAAGGCGGACGTGAACGCGCAGATGCGGTCCGCGCGATTGTGGGAGCGGGCATTCCCGTGATGGGTCATCTGGGACTCACGCCGCAGTCTGTCCATCAACTTGGCGGATTCCGCGCGCAGGGCAAAACTGCATCCGCGGCAAAACGTCTGCTCGAAGATGCGCACATTCTTAAAGACGCGGGCGCGTTCAGCCTCGTGCTGGAATCTGTCCCTGCGCGGCTGGCGGAATATATTTCCAAACAAATTTCAATTCCCACCATTGGCATTGGCGCGGGCGCGGGTTGTGACGGTCAGGTGCTGGTCACGCACGATCTGCTCGGTCTCTTTGAGCGCTTCACGCCGAAGTTCGTCAAGCAGTATGCGAACTTCCACGCGGAAATGAACAAGGCTTTCACTGATTATCTCGACGATGTGGAAACAAAACGCTTCCCCGCAGTGGAACATACCGTTGAGATGAGCGATGATGAATGGGATGATTTCCAACGTTTAACGTTAAACGTTTAACGTTTGTGGAGAAAACCTGATGAAAGAAAATTCTATTTTATTGGTCGGCACTGGCGCATTGGCAACTTTGTTTGCGGCGCGGTTGAGCGAAGCGGGACATTCGGTGTCCATGCTTGGCACGTGGAAACATGGGCTTCATGCTTTACAGGAACATGGCGCGCGCATTGTCGATGCACATGGAAATGAACGTGCATTCAAAGTCCATGCGACGGATGATCCCTATGAAGTGAGCGGCGCGAAGTTTGCGCTAGTGCTGGTCAAGTCCTGGCAGACGGAACGTGTGGCAGGTCAACTTAAGGGAGCGCTTGCAAGCGATGGGCTGGCGTTGACTCTTCAAAACGGACTCGGCAACCGCGAAACGCTCGCCCGTGACCTCGGGCCTGCTCGGGTTGCATTAGGCATTACCACCACCGGAGCGACTCTGCTCGGCCCGGGCTTGGTGCGGGCAGGTGGGGAGGGAGTCATCTCCATTGAACAGAATCAGGCTCTCGGTCCGCTTGAAGCGGTTCTTCGGTCATCCAATTTTAATTTGCACATCGTCAATGATGCCAAGTCACTCATGTGGGGCAAACTCGTCATCAACTCCGCGATCAACCCGCTGACCGCGTTGCTGAGAATCCCGAATGGCGAATTGTTATCACATCCTGCTGCGCGAAAGGTGATGGCTTCTCTGGCGCGCGAAACTGCGGAAGTTGCAATGGCTGAGAATGTGGATTTGCCATTTAGCAATCCCGTCAGCGCGGCTGAAGATGTAGCCAGACAAACCGCTGCGAACCATTCGTCCATGTTCCAGGATGTACGGCGAGGTGCGCCAACGGAAATAGATGCCATTTGTGGCGCGGTGACGAGGCGGGCGGAATTTCACGGAATATCCACGCCATATAACCGAGCCTGCTGGCAATTGGTGCGAGCTACTGTAGGGCACGCTTGAAAAATAAACCCTAAAGGATTTCGGAAACCTTTAAGGTTTATGATCGGTAAAAAGGGTGACATTCTTCTGCCCTGATTAGGCAGTTAAGATATGTCCGCTGCTTTCCACGCATGGTAAGATACAGCCTGATGCAAAACAACCAAACCGGGATTGTGTTTTTTCTCATATTTTTCTCCAACAAATTTGGTAATATGCACAACGAATGGCGATAGTAACTTTTATGTTTGGAGGTATTTCCATGCGCAAGTTGTTCTTAATAATATTAATCGGGGCTTTATTCGTGCTCCCGACCATGGCGTCGGCGCAAGGCAGCGTGACCTTGTCCAGCGTGAATGTGCAGTTATGGCCTGAATATGACCAGCCCAGTATGTTGGTGCTCATCGATATTGAACTGCCCGCCACCACACTTTTACCGGTCAAACTGACCTTTCACATTCCATCGGATGCCAACCTCGTGGCCGTGGCCACGAGTGCATCGGATGGGACATTGCTCAATGCCTTATTCGAAGGACCAACCCCGGCAGATGGGGCGCAGGCTTTCACGGTCACCATGGATTCTGCCAAGGCTCATTTTGAATATTATCAGCCGCTCAAGATCAACGGAAAAAATCGTAACTATTCATATTTGTGGAATGGCGATTATGCAGTGAAGGCATTTGGCATCCGTGTGCTCGAACCTGTGGATACCACATCACTTTCAACAGCCCCCCTGCTTGGCGCGGCTGTGGAAGGGGATGGGGTCAAATATTATCCGAGCCACGCTATTGAGCTGGCAAGCGGCGAACAATTCACGCTGGATCTGCAATATGTAAAAACAAGCAGTGCTTTGGTTCAACCGGAAGGAGTTCAACCTTCCGCTCCTGTGGATGAAAACACTCCCGGGCGCATCTCATTGAATAATTCCCTGCCCTGGATCATCGGTGGGATTGGAGCTGTTTTGGTTGTGGTAGGTCTGGCATACTACTGGCAATCCACCCGCAGTTCATCCAAGAAAATACGCCGACGAGTCCGCGTTTCGAAAGAAAGCGTTGAAGACAGCGAGGCAACATATTGTCCGCAATGCGGAACGCGTGCAAAATCGAATGATCGTTTCTGCCGTGTATGCGGTGGGCGCATCCGGCATCAGGAAGAATAGTGTAGTACTGAACCTGGCGGAGTTTGCTTTTCATATATAAAGCAGATAAACCTGAAATAATTTCAATTACCCACAGATTATTGGCAGATGCTTGACGCCGATAGCCTGTGGGTAAGTAGTTTAATAGACTTTATTGCCAAGTAATTCCTCGAAGTAATTTTATAACCGATTCATGCTCTTTCGGGGCTTAGCCCCAAAATGCACTGAGGGTTTTCTTTAGTATTAAGGGTGCGCATTAAATATGACATTTGTCACATAAGTATTATGAGATTCTATACTTGATATTGTGAATTATTTCACTAATATAAAGGTAGTGGGAAATTATCAATACTGCGAATGGACGATATATATCGTACCGAGCAGCAACTGAACCAGGTCTGTCGTGTCCTTTACGCGGCAGGTAAGTTGCAAGGCACGGAGGCACTTATGCCCCAGATGACAGATGAAAGAGTCCGCGCGGGAATGAACCGCGAAGAAGACCTTTCCCTATTAAACGAAGTCAGTATGAAGACGGCTGGTGTTTCGCATTTGGAGATGTGTATCCAATGCGGAACCTGCGGCGGTTCCTGCCCTGTTGCCATGGACATGGAACATACGCCGCGCATGTTGTTTGCGATGCTGAGGGCGGGTATGCGCGATGAAGTACTGCGCAGCAATACCCCCTGGCTGTGCGTCTCCTGCTATCACTGCGTGGTGCGCTGCCCTCAAGAGGTGCATATAGCGGATGTGATGTACACGCTCAAGGGCATGGCCATCCATGCGAAGTTATATACCAACGCCACTGCGCCGCATTTCTCCCAGACCTTCGTGGATATGGTTGAAGCTTATGGACGCAGTTATGAAATGGGGCTTGCCACGCGCCATTACCTGAGACATTTTCCACTGCGACTGCCCGGTATGATGCCGATGGGTTTTGGGATGATCACAAAAGGACGTATGGCGGTCATGCCGAAACGGATCAAGCAGATGGATCAACTGACAGCCATCCTTGACCGTGCCAAGCAACTGGAGTTGAACTCATGAACAAATATCTCTTATATCCGGGTTGTTCCATGGAATCCAGCGGCAGGGCTTATGGTGATTCCATCAAAGCAATTGTCGAGCCGCTTGATTTGGATTTCGAGGAGATCAATGATTGGAATTGCTGTGGCGCGACGGAATATCTCGGCATCAACCTGATCCCTGCATATTCGTTGATCGCGCGTAACCTTGCTCTTGCAGCGAAGCAAATGAACCCTGTGAACGGGACAGGTGGTACGCATACTGTCGTTGCTCCGTGTTCCGCTTGTTATCTCAACCTTGCCAAAGCGGATTATTACATGCAGGAACGTCCATCGCTGGGAGCGAAAGTGAATGAAGCCCTCAATGCCGGCGGACTGGAATACAAGGCCGGCACACTCGATGTGCGGCATCTCATTGACATTTTGGTTTATGACGTGGGGCTTGAGAAGATCCGCAGCAAAGTGGTCCACCCGCTTAATGGACTCAAAGTGGTTCCATATATGGGTTGTATGTTGCCGCGCCCCGATTATCAACACCGCTGGACCGACCACGAACATCCCACAGAATTGGATGACTTGCTGCGCGCTCTCGGCGCGGACGTGATCGATTATCCGCTGACAACGGAGTGCTGCGGCGGACACATGACCCAGATCGGGCCTGAGACAGCCTTTGAGTTAATTCGCAGACTCATCTCTGACGCAGACGAGCGCGGCGCGCACCTAATGGCAACCGTCTGCCCGATGTGCCAGATGAACATTGATGCGTATCAACATGAAACCAATCAATTCTTCGGCACAGATTATCACATGCCGGTTCTATTCTTCACCCAACTGATGGGGATTGCATTTGGCAAGCATCCAGATGAAGTAGGCATTGGACTGGAATTGGTCAGTGCGCGCAATGCGCTGGCAAATATTGGTATTGAAGTACCTGTCACCCAGGAGCCGGCCGCGCCTAGGAAGAAAGATGAAGGGCTGCCCATGCCGCGCCGCTGGACCAAGCATGAGGGGAAGGAGGCGGTGAGATGAGCGATACGCGAAGCAATCCTGTGGACAAGCGAAGCAGTCCTGTGGAGAAGAAAATAGAACGCGTTGGAGTCTATGTCTGTCACTGCGGCTCGAACATTGCGGGCACAGTAGATGTTGTGGATGTTGCCAAATGGGCGGGAGAAAAACTCAAGCATCAGGGCGTGGTGGTTGCGCGTGAATATAAGTTCATGTGCTCCAGCCTCGGGCAGGAGTTGATCCAGAAGGATATCAAAGAATTGGGGTTGACCCGCGTGGTTGTCGCGGCATGTTCACCGCATTTGCATGAAAAGACTTTTCGGACTGCAGCCAAGAACGCCGGGCTGAATCCGTATTTGGTTGAATTGGCTTCCATTCGGGAACAAGTCTCATGGGTGCATTCAGATAAAACTGTCGCCACTGCAAAGGCCAAGGCTGTTGTAGCAGGCGCGGTGTCGAGAGTGATCGAGAATCGTCCGCTGGATGAGATCAAAGTCCCGATCAATCCGAATACATTGGTGGTGGGTGGCGGCATCGCGGGAATCCAATCTGCACTTGAAATTGCTAATGCTGGCTTCCATGTGTATCTGGTGGAACGCGAACCTTCCATCGGCGGACACATGGCACAGTTCGATAAGACTTTCCCGACGCTGGATTGTTCTGCATGTATTCTCACACCGCGCATGGTCGAGGCCGGGACGCATCCGAATATCACCTTGTTGACGTGGAGCGATGTAGTGAATGTCTCAGGTTATGTGGGCAACTTCCATGTGACCATCAAAAAGAAGGCGCGCTTTGTTAATGAAGAGCTTTGTACAGGCTGCGGGATTTGTCAGGAGAAGTGCCCGAAGAAAGTAATTGATGAAGTGTATGAAGCCGGGCTTGGATACCGCAAGGCGGTGTATACACCGTTTGCGCAGGCTGTGCCGAACTTCCCCGTGATGGATAAAGAGAATTGCACGTACTTCATCAAAGGCACCTGCAAGGCTTGTGAAAAATTCTGTCCGACGGGTGCGATTGATTTCAAGCAGGAAGACCAGTTGATCAATGTGGATGTCGGCAACATTGTGCTCGCCACGGGTTATGACCTGTTCGATGCGAGGCGCGTGAGCAATTACGGCTACGGACGTTTGCCGAATGTGTTTACGAGTTTGGAGTTTGAACGACTGAGCAACGCGGCGGGACCTACATCAGGCAATATCGTTTTGCGAGATGGCAAGACTACACCGAAGAATGTGGGCATCATCCATTGTGTGGGTTCGCGTGATAAGAATTTCAATAATTACTGTTCAGTGATTTGCTGTATGCAGGGTTTGAAGTTCGCGCACCTTGTCCATGAGCGGACGGGAGCGACGGTCTACAACTTCTATATTGATATGCGGACGGCATACAAGGCCTATGATGAGTTCTATCAGCGCGTGCTTGAAGAGGGAACACTCTTCGTGCGCGGCAAAGTGGCCGAGGTCACGAATGCGGCGCGCAGGGAAAGCGAGAAAGGCAAACTTATCATCCAGGTTGAAGATACACTGGCTGGCAAGCAGAGGCGGATCCCGGTGGATATGGTCATCCTTTCGAGCGGCTTGCAGCCGCGCTATGATGCAAAAGAAGTCGGCAAGATGTTCGGCATCTCTTGTTCCACCGACGGCTGGTTCACGGAGAAACATCCCAAGCTCGACCCGGTTGCGACCATGACCGAGGGCATTTACATCGTTGGTTGTGCGCAGGGACCGAAAGACATACCTTCAAGTGTCGCGCAAGGCGCGGCGGCTTCGGCGCGTGTGCTCGATAAGATTTTGCAGAAGGAAGTCACACTAGAACCCATCAAGGCTTCTGTGGACCATGAGAAATGCTCAGGCTGCAAAGTTTGTAATGGGATGTGCCCGTTCAATGCGATCGCATTCATCGAAGATGATAAGGTCTCCGATATCAACCCCGCACTGTGTCAGGGATGCGGGACTTGCGTGGCGGCTTGTCCTGCAGGCGCGATCAGCGGTACCGGATTCAGCGATGCGCAGATCATTGCGCAGATCGACGGGTTACTGCTTCGTAACCTCGAGCCTGCATAAGGAGTGGACTCTATGACTGAACAATTTGAACCCACCATTATCGGTTTTACCTGCAACTGGTGCAGTTACCGCGCCGCGGACCTGGCCGGGACTGCGCGCATGAAATATGCACCGAATGTGAGACTCATCCGCATGATGTGTTCCGGGCGCCTCGACCCGACCTTTGTGCTGCGTGCTCTTTCAGGAGGAGCAGACGGCGTGATGATCACAGGTTGCCACCCGGGTGAGTGCCATTACATCGAACAGAATTACAAAGCCCTGCGTCGTTTTATCCTCCTCCGCAGAGTGCTTGCGGGACTGGGCATTGAGCCGGAACGTGTGAAGTTGGTTTGGGCGAGCGCCGCCGAAGGCGTGAGGTTTGCAAGTGAAACAACCGCGTTCGTGGAAGAGATTAGAAAGTTGGGACCGCTCAATTGGGGAAATCAGGGAAAGGATGAAAGAGAAAGGATGAAGGATGAAAATTCATCCTTCATAATTCAACCTTCATCCTTTGAGAAGGAGGTGACCTTATGAAGCCGAAATTCGCAATGTATTGGGCGGCCTCCTGCGGCGGCTGTGAGATCGCTGTATTGAACACCCATGAAAAGATCTTAGATGTGGACGCGAACTTCGAAGTTGTCTTTTGGCCTGTGGCGATGGATGCGAAATATAAAGATGTGGAAGCCATGGAAGATGGTTCGATCCTGCTCACGCTCTTCAATGGCGGGATCCGCAACGATGAGAACGAACACATCGCCAGACTTCTGCGGCAAAAATCCAAGATCCTGGTCTCGTTCGGTTCTTGCGCCTGTGAGGGGTGTATTCCCGGGTTGGCGAATTTAAGTCCGGTGGGTGACATTGTCCAAACAGCATTCAACACGATCACCACGGATAACCCGCATGAGATCTATCCCCAGACAACCTATGATGTACCTGAAGGCGAATTGCATATCCCGAAACTGTTTTCGGTTTTGCGTCCGCTCGATCAAGTGGTGGATGTGGACTACTACATGCCGGGCTGTCCGCCTGAGAGTCATCAAATTGCGGCGGTGATCGACCTGGTCATTAAAGTAGTGAAAGGCGAAGCACAGCTTCCACCCAAAGGATCAACCATTGGCGCTGGAGATTCAACCGTGTGTGATGAATGTCCGCGCTCGCGCAATGTTAAGCTGATCAAGGAGTTCAAGCGGATTCAAGATATTGCGCCAATGGATCCGACACTGTGTATTCTTGAACAGGGTATTCCTTGTAACGGACCTGCTACAAGAAGCGGATGCAACGCACGCTGTCCGCAGGCAGGGACTCAATGCATCGGCTGTTACGGTCCTGCCGAGGGTGTGATGGATTATGGCGCAAGGCTCATCACCGCATTCTCGTCTGTGATCGACGCAACCACCCCTGAAGAGATCGAACATATTCTGGATGGGATCCCCGACCCCACGGGACAGGTCTATCGCTTCAACCTTGCAGGATCACTGCTCAAAGCGAGTGCGAACGCATTCAAAGTAAAAGAATGAAGGATGGCTAAAAGGATGAAGGCGGAAGGATGAAGGATGAATTGCAAAAGTCGAAATTCCTTTGTTCTTGTTTTCATCCTTCATAATTCATCCTTTCCAAAGGAGTTCACATGACTCAACGAATATCCATTGACCCCATCACCCGCCTCGAAGGTCACGGCAAGATCGAAATATTTCTCGACGATAATGGCAATGTTGCCAATTCCTATTTTCAGATCCCGGAGTTACGCGGCTTCGAAAGGTTTTGTGTAGGACGCCCCATTGAGGAAATGCCGCTGATAACAAATCGCATCTGCGGAGTGTGCCCCGAAGCGCATAACATGGCGGCATCCAAAGCCGGTGATATGGCCTATCATGTAGACCCGCCACGCACGGCGAAAATGCTGCGTGAACTGCTTTACTCCGCGTTCTACTGCACGGACCACACCACTCACTTCTACGCGCTGGGCGGACCTGATTTCGTGATGGGACCCGACGCGCCGGTTGCTGAAAGAAATATTTTAGGGGTGATCCACAAAGTGGGGCTGGAAGTTGGCGGCAAGGTCATTCAAATGCGCAAGTATGGACATAATGTCGTTGAGATGATCGGCGGGCGCAAAGTTCATCCATGCGCATCCATCCCTGGCGGCATGACCAAAGGTATCACCGAGGAACAGCGCAAAGAGATCGAAGAGATGGGACGCTGGGCAATTGACTTCGCACAATTCAGCCTCAAGATTTTCAACGATATTGTGCTTGGTAACAAAGCCTATGTTGACCTGGTCCTTGGCGATGTGTACACCCATCACACTTATTACATGGGCATGGTGGATGAAAACAACAAGGTTAATTTCTATGATGGCAAAGTCCGCGTGGTTGACCCGAACGGCAAAGAATTCGTCAAGTATGAGCCGAAGGATTATGCCGAGCACATCGCCGAACACGTCGAGCCATGGACCTATCTCAAATTCCCGTACCTCAAAAAAGTTGGCTGGAAAGGTTTTGTGGATGGCATTGACTCAGGCGTGTATATGGCAACTCCGCTTTCACGTCTCAACGCATCTGATGGCATGGCAACTCCGCTCGCGCAGGCAGAGTACGAAAGATTTTATACAACTCTCGGCGGCAAGCCCGTGCATCAGCGTCTCGCCACGCATTGGGCGCGCCTTGTCGAATTGTTGTACGCCGCCGAACGTTGGGTGGAACTGGTGACGGATCCAGAGATCACTTCGCCGAATGTTCACACCAAGCCGACTCAAACTCCGACAGAGGGAATCGGCATCGTAGAAGCGCCGCGCGGCACACTCACGCATCACTACTGGACCGATGAACGGGGCATCGTGACCAAGGTGAATCTCATCGTTGGGACCACGAATAATTACGCGCCAATCCAAATGTCCACGCATAAGGCGGCGGCGAGTCTCATCAAAAATGGTGTCGTGAATGAAGGTCTGCTCAATATGGTGGAGATGGCGTTCCGTTCCTATGATCCATGCTTTGGGTGCGCCACTCATTCATTGCCGGGACAAATGCCTTTGGAGATCACTCTCCACGATGCGGACGGGAATCCTGTCAAAGTGATGAAACAATTTTGTTAAGCCGAATCAGGCTTGGGCTAGGAATGAAGCGGAGTTTTATCCAATGAAGACTTTGGTTGTCGGGCTTGGCAATCCGATCCTTGGCGATGACGGCGTCGGCTGGAAGGTTGCCGAGACTGTGGAAAAGCTGCTGCCCCCAGGTGCGCCGATAGATGTGGATTATCTTTCGCTGGGCGGCATCAGTTTGATGGAACATCTAATTGGTTATGATCACGTTTACCTGATCGATGCGTTTGCATCCGATGAGCCAGTTGGTTCGATCTCGGTCATGAAATTAAGTGACCTGCCTAATTACTCCGCTTTTCATACAACCAGCACACATGATACATCTTTACAAAATGCGATTGAACTGGGGAAGTTGATGAAGACTCCATTGCCAAATGAAGTTACTGTGATAGGGGTTGCCATCGCGCGCGCCTATGATTTCAGCGAAGATCTATCCGCGCCTGTTGCAGAAGCTGTTCCGCTGGCTGCAAAAATTTTACTGAATATGCTTGCTCGAAAAATGCCAGCCTGATGAAGGGAATGCATAGGCGCGGCAGCCATGGATTGGGAAATCGTCCGCGCCTTCCTTTCAGAAAATCATAAAATCCGGCACTATCGTTTTTAACGGGAAATCCATTTTCGACCACAAAGGGGACAAAGGAACACGAAGGAAAAAAAACACAAAAACATCCTTTGTGTACCTTTGTGACCCGTTGTGGTAAGAACTTTCCCGCCGGAAACGGAGAGACTAAAATCCCCGCAAACGGTCTTGACGGCAATAAATGAGTGACATTTTTCCATTAAGAATATGCAATTCATGTATATCCTCTATTTTGCCCGCATGATAAGATGAAAGAGGCTTTAATCGAAATTTTATGAACATATCGTTCCTGGTCATCATCTACTTTTTTTATGGGCTGGCTTTCTTTAGCATGGGACTGTTGGTGGCTATGGAAGGCGGACGTTCCACAGATGCGCGCTTGCGCATGGCTTTGCGTCCGTTGGCGGGTTTTGGGCTGGTCCATGCCGCGCATGAATGGCTTGAAATGCTCAAGCTCATCGGGCATTTCGATGCCTTCTATTCCGCAATTATTTCAGGGCTCGGTTTTGTACTGCTGGCTTTTTCCTTCCTTTCTCTCGCGGCATTTGGTTCGTATCTGGTATTGGGAAGCGAATCAACCTGGCGGGTGAGTCTCATCATCCCGCTGGCCCTGGAAGCGATCTGGGTCTTTGGTTTAGCCTCATTTAGAAGTCATTATGTGCAATCTGACCTTATCGTGATCTCCGACGTTTGGACACGCTATGCAATTGCCATCCCCGCCGGACTGCTTGCCGCAGCCGGGCTTGTTGTTCAGCAGCGCGCTTTCCGGCGTGCAGGTCTTGTCACCTTTGGGCGCGATAGTTTGTGGGCTTCGATCTCATTCGGGTGGTACAGTATTGTCGGCCAAATCTTTACCATGCCCAGCGCCCTGCCGCCATCCACTTTCCTGAACTCTGAATTTTTTGTAAATACTTTTGGCTTTCCCATTCAATTACTGCGTGCAGTCACTGCCGTCTTCGCTTCGATATTCGTGATCCGTTTCCTGCGCGCCTTTCAAGTGGAGAGCGACCATAAGATCGCAGAACTCCAGGAAGCGCGCTTGCACGAGTCTCGCCGGCGTGAGGAATTGCGCGGCGAATTATTCAGGCGGGTCGTGGCCGCGCAGGAAGCGGAACGCCAGCGTATCGCACGTGACTTGCACGATGAAACCGGTCAATCGCTGACGGCCATCGGCATGGGACTGCGCGGGCTTGCAGATGAAATTAATCCGCGTAACAAAGCACAGCGCGATACGCTTGGACAATTACAAACGCTATCATCAGATTCGCTGCGCGAGCTGCAACGCATCATTTCTGACCTGAGGCCTGCTCATCTCGACGATCTGGGTTTATCCGCCACTTTGAGATGGTACGCAAACCGCTGCCAGGAGATATCGCATTTGAACATCAAGGTGGATATTTCCGGCGAAGAACATTTGCTGGATGAAGTAGTCAAGATCGCCATCTTCCGCATCATTCAGGAAGCCTTGAATAACATCATCAAACATTCGCGCGCTACGGCTGTCACGGTGAATTTGGTCTACACTGAAGAATCGGCCCGCATCCTTGTGCGCGATAACGGTTTGGGATTTGACATGGATGCCATTAAGAACCGTGCCGGACGCGTCTCGCTTGGGCTTTCGGGTATGTCGGAACGCGCCGCACTTTTGGGCGGGACGGTGGAAGTCCACTCGCGGCCGAATTACGGCACCGAGGTGGAAGCGTTGATCCCGTATAAAGTGACTCATCATGAAGAGGTTTAAATGACAATACGCTTGCTCCTGGTGGACGACCATGCCGTGGTGCGCTCCGGCTTAAAAATGCTTTTGAGCGGACAGAAAGAAATGGAAATCGTTGGCGAGGCTGCCTCTGCCGGTGAAGCAATGACAGAGACCGCGCGTGTGAATCCCACGGTCATACTCATGGATATTGGTCTGCCCGATAAAACAGGCATTGAAGCCACACGCGAGATCAAGGCGAAATTCCCCGATGTGAAGATCGTGGCCCTGACCATTCATGAGGATGAAGAATATTTCTTCCAAATGCTGAACGCGGGCGCATCCGGCTATGTGCCGAAACGCGCCGCTCCCGACGAATTGATCACAGCCATTAATGCCGCCGCAAGCGGGGAAGTATATTTATATCCATCACTGGCAAAGTTGTTGGTGCGTGACTATTTAAGCGCGGAACACCCCGCCGAAGAAAAGGTGAGTCTTGACGGCTTGACCGAGCGCGAACATGAAGTGCTGACTCATCTTGCAGAAGGCATCAGCAATGACGAGATCGCCGCATCGCTGGTGATCAGCCCGAAGACCGTGGAACGTCACCGCGAAAATATAATGCGGAAGTTGAATTTACACTCGCGTTCTGAATTGGTGCGGTACGCCATCCGCAAGGGGATTATCAAGGCCTAGCGTTTTTTCTTAATAACTGATGTTACGCAGTTCAATCCCGAAGGGATGGTCGGATTATAGGAGATTGCGTAAAAGAATTCCAAATCCCGAAGGGATGATATTGGTTTTATGGCTTCTGACACCCCTTCGGGGTCGTAAGAATTTTTGCGTAAGGTGAGTTATTAAATTTACGGATTTCAAGCCCTTTGCTGAATAAGCAAGGGGCTTTTTCGTGGGGGGATTGCCCCATCAGCGTGGGAAATGTATGGGGTGTACTACGCAGGCTGGGGCGGGGAAAGATGCGTGTGTCCTTCATCCAAGATGGGGGATGAGCCGAATTTACTTGGCAAGGGGGAAGTCGTATATTGTATGCAAGATAAAGAAAGGAGATAGCCATGAACGCAACAATGATCGTACTTCTGCTCTTCCTTGCCCGTGTGGTTGTCCCGTTTGTAATTCTTCTTCTGGTCGGTGAATGGCTTGCCCGACATGAATCCAGCTCCTGGCTGAAAATGTGAGGAAAAAATGGAAACACTACACCCTGTTCTCGTGATCTTGATCGGATTGGTCCTGCGTTTGGCTGTGCCTGTGGCTCTGACTGTCTTGATCGTTTACCTGCTCGGCATGTTGGATGCACGCTGGCAGGCGGAAGCTCGTGACGAAGAGAAGGCCATTGCGGTGGACCAGATGCCTTGCTTGAAGAATGAAGAGCTTTCCATTGAACAAATGAAGTTACGCATGGCCTTGAGTGACCAGCCTTGCTGGCAGGCTCAACGCTCACAAAGCGGGTACTTGAATGAAGCATGTTTGGATTGCGAAGTTTTTCTAAGCGCACCCGCGCACACTTCACACTCACATGTGAATATCTAAATTGGGAGATGCGAATATGTTTTCTCTGAAACGAATTTCAATCGCACTGATTTTTGCTCTTGTCTTTGCCGGTGTCACGCTCGTGGCCGTTTCTGCGCAGGGTGGAACGGCTACTCCTCCGCCTGTTGAAGACAAGGCGGATTGCGCTTCATGTCATACTGATTTTCAGATGACCTGGGAAATAGGCGCTCATGGACATGCCACGGAAGACCCGATCTTCATACAGGAATGGAATAAGCAAGGGAACCCATCGGCATGTTTGACTTGTCACGTTACCGGTTATGACCCCGCTACTGCCACCTGGGAAGCCGATGGTGTGACTTGCAAGGCCTGTCACAAGGACACCAGTGGTCAACATCCAAAGACACCGATGAGTGTGGATAAGTCTTCAAATCTGTGCGGCGGCTGTCACACGGACGCACGCTTTGGTTGGACGGAGTGGGAAGGCAGCATCCATTTTAAAAATGGAATGGCTTGCACCAACTGCCATGATCCGCACAGCGCTTCTGTAAAGATCACATCGAACGGTGATGCCTCCCAGTTATGTATCACCTGCCATGAAGAAGCCAGCATGAACTTCCCATATTCAAAGCATAACGAACAGGGAGTTACTTGTATTGACTGTCACCTTGAGCATTTGGGAAATACCGAAACAACTATTCATCAAGTCCCCGACCATTCATTCAAGGCCAGCCTGAAGGCCTGCAATTCCTGTCATGAAGATCAGATGCACGCATCCGGTGTGGGAGCTTCAGTCAATGCAGATGCGGGAGTTTCGTCAGCGGACCATGCAGCTGCCAATAATCCCGAAGTGACTCAGGCTTCCATTTTGCCTGAGCCTACGCCGGTCAATCCCCTTGGATATGCAGGTCTTGCGGTCCTGATCGGTTTGGCCGCGGGCATGTTATTGGCTCCCTGGCTCGAACGCTGGTATCGGTTCGCCATGCAAAAAGAAGATGAGGTGAAACATGACGGAAAATAATTTCAACCGCCGCGATTTTCTAAAACTCTCGGCAATTGGTATTGCAGTAGCGGCAGGAACCCGCGCCATCACGCAGGTGGAAGCCTCTGAAGGCGGCAGTGTGAAAGGTGAGCATCAATGGGCCATGGTCATTGACCAGGCCAAATGCACCGGTTGCGGATATTGCACACTGGCCTGCCAGGCTCATAACGATGTCAACCCTGATATCCAATGGAACAAAGTTTTAGAAGCAGGCGAGATCAACGGCAAGAAAGTTTATCTCTCACGCCCTTGTATGCAATGCGAACATGCCCCATGCGTGGAAGTATGTCCTGTGCAGGCTTCATACTATCGCGATGACGGTATCGTCATGATGGACTACGACAGATGCATCGGATGTCGGTATTGCGAAGTAGCTTGTCCCTTCCAGGCGCGTTCCTTCAACTGGGAAGCATTCGATGGTGAAAACCCTGCCGTACCGGAATGGGGAACTCCCGAAGTGGAAAGACGTCCGCGCGGCGTACCTGAGAAATGCGCGTTCTGCTATCAGCGTATTGATCGCGGCATGGCAAACGGTCTCACCCCCGGCATTGACGCCGATGCGACTCCCGCGTGCGTGGTGGCCTGCCCAACCGGCGCCCGCATGTTCGGTGACTTGAACGACCCGAACTCGAATGTCAGCCAGATCCTACGCAAGCATGTCTCTTATCGTCTGCGCGAAAATCTCGGCACCGGCTCCCGCGTTTACTATCTGCCCGTTGACGATACTACAGTCACGACTGAGGGCTAATATGAAAAAATTCATCAAAACCATTCGCGAAAATATTGTTACCCCGTGGGGAATGTGGCTTAGTTTCCTCGGCGTGATCCTGCTCAGCGCACTTGTTGCGGGCATCATCATATTCTGGAAGGGATTGGTCGTCACCAACCTGACAGACCTTGTCCCTTGGGGACTGTGGATCACGATAGACCTTTCATCCATCGCGGTCAGCGCAGGCGCATTCAGTTTATGCGCGGGTGTGTATCTCTTTGGTCTGAAGCGCTATGCCCCCATTGCGCGCACCGCCACTTTCATTGGTCTCATTGGATACACCATGGCCATGCTCGCGCTCGTCCTCGACATTGGCCGCCCCGACCGTTTCTACAAGGCGATGTTGTACTGGAACGTTCACTCCCTGATGTGGGAGGTAACGATGTGCGTCATGCTATACCTGACGGTCTTGATCCTCGAATCCATGCCGATCTTTGCCTCGCTGGAATGGCTTCGAAATAAATTTCCGCTTGTAGCTAAAAAGATGGAAACTGTACATCATTACGCGCCCGTCCTCGCGATCATCGGTCTCGGCCTTTCAAGCCTGCATCAATCATCGCTCGGCGCAATGTATGGAGTGATCAAGGCCCGCCCATATTTATATAAACCTGAAATGGCTGTGCTTTTCATGTTCTCCGCCATTGTCGGCGGCATTGCCCTGACCTTGTTCGCTTCCATGCTTTCGGGAAGATTAACCCCCAAAGCCAAGGTCAGCGACATTCTGGTCGAACGTGTGGCCCAATTCCTCGGCTATTTGATGATCGGTTATTTGTACTTCAGATTTTGGGACTGGATGGCCACCAGATATATGCACGAACCCGGACGCACCGAAGCTTATCATCTTCTGACCGTTGGTCCGCTCTCTTTTAACTTTTGGTTTGGTGAGCTGCTCCTGGGCACTCTCATCCCGACAATTATCCTGCTCTACAAACCCGCGCGTTTATCCCCCTTCTGGCGGATGCTCGGCCTTGGCTTGATTGTCGGCGGCGTGGTAGCCTTCCGCTACGACATCAATATCGTCGGTCAGTTGGCGGTCATGTCCTACCTGCCGGGTGAAGCGGTTGTATCCTACACAACGTACACACCATCTCTTGTAGAATGGGCATCAGGCTTGGGCATCATCGCCTACGGTCTGCTGGCCTTCTCGCTCGGCGTGAAATATCTGCGGGTGGTAGATCATCGCCTGACAAGCGAAGAACATGAAGTAGTCACTGTCGAATCCAAAGAGACGGTACACGCGTAATATTCGTAAGAGGTAAAAAGCGTCGTTCTAAAAGACGACGCTTTTTGTTTCGCTAATTTGAGGAGCAGCATAGATTGATGATCACAAATAAGAGGCAGGGATCAAGTTTAAGAATATTTTTTTCGCGTTGACCTATTTTGTTTGCCTGCTTATAATCAACTTGTTCTTTTTTAAGTTCGCCATATATTGAGCGGGAAATAAGATAAAGGTAAAATTTGCTTGGTTGGTGGAAATATCCTGAGGTTGTGCCGAGATAATATTTATGCGAAGGAGTAATCAAAGAATGGAACGCGCAGTAATGTGCCCACAATGTAATGCTCCGCTCACACCGCATCGATTTGCGCGATCTGCTATTTGTTCCTATTGCGGAACTACTGTTCAATTCGATGAATCTTCGGTTTCGGCTTCAACGTTCCACAAGGCGTTCCGCATATGGAATAACCCAGAGTCGTATTCAATTTCATCGTGGATATCTGTTGGTGATAATCATTGGGCATTGGGACAGCTCATTGCGCGCGGCAGGATTTCGGATGTGTATGCTGGACGGCGCGCACGTTGGCCTACAGAACTTGCTATTGTAAAAATCTTGCGCGATCGGCAGGAAATCACTATCTTTGAAAATGAGTGGAAAATCTTACAGGAACTCCAGCACAGCAATGCGTCTGGCGCGGATACATTCTCAACCCTTCTTCCTCGACCAATAAGTCATGGCGAAATTGTCAACGGATTACATGCTGGCAGGCGCATTAGCATCTTCCATTGGGCGAGTGGATTTCATCATACGATTGATGAAGTTCTAAAGGTTTACCCGCAGGGGATTAATCCGCAGGCATCCATCTGGATGTGGCGGCGAATTCTGGAAGTTCTTTCATTCCTGCACAATTCGGGAATAGCTCACGGCGCAGTCTTGCCGTCGCACTTGCTCGTCCAGGAGAATGAGCATGGCGTGCGGCTTGTCGGGTACGGTTCAGCCGGTCATTTTGGCGAAAAGCTGATGAATATTTCTGATGATTTCAAACCTTTTTATCCAAAGGAAAAGAAATTTTCGTTGTCACTGACGGCCAAACTGGATCTTATAATGAGTGCCCGCTGTATCATAAGTATTCTGGGCGGGGATCCCGAGTCTGCATCGTTGCCTGCAACAGTTCCAGATCAATTAGCCGACATTGTGAAGCGTATTGCTCTTGCTGATATAGTGAAAGAAGATGCCTGGGCTATTCGCGAAGAACTTGGAACTCTAGCCCAAAAAATCTACGGACCGCCCAAGTTCATACCTGTTGCCATGCCGTCTTAAGAAATGATTCGCGCTATCTTTAATGATTCTCAAAAATAGAAAAGGAGATATTGAAAATGGGAAATGGAAACTACAGTCATGCTGCACATGAGGCCCTCCTCCAGGGTCGGACAAATATTCCCGCCCAACAGGTATTCCAGCAGAAGAATTGCCATCCGCTCATGAATCCGAAAGGAGTTCGCTTGCGTGAAAGCCGGGATGGCGCTGACCACCCCCAATCGCTGGGGATTGTTTTTGCACTCGATGTCACTGGTTCCATGGGTGAAATCCCGAGAATTATGGCAACCCAACAACTTCCAATTTTTATGAAGACCCTGATGGATTGCAATATCCCTGATCCGCAACTGCTCTTTATGGCTGTCGGTGATGCAGTGAGTGATCGTGCGCCGCTTCAGGTGGGGCAGTACGAATCGACTGCTGAATTAATGGATCAGTGGTTGACTTGGTCCTGGTTGGAAGGCGGCGGCGGGGGAAGTGGACAGGAATCGTATGAACTGGGTTTGTACTTCCTTGCTACTCATACTGAGATGGACTGCATGACAAAACGAAATAAACGCGGCTATCTTTTTATGACGGGCGATGAGATACCATATCCCACCCTCTCAAAACATGTCGTAGAAACTGTAATCGGGGATAGGTTGGATGAAGATCTCACCTGCGAAGAGATTGTGGCCGAAGCACAAAAGACATTCACTCCGTTTTTTATTATCCCCGATCTTGCTCGGGCAAAAAAATGTGAACGGCGCTGGCGGGATCTTTTGGGTGACCATGTTCTTTGCCTTGAGTCTCCTGTGGATGTTTGCTATGTGACTGCCGGAGCCATCCTGATCAGCGAAGGCCGGGTATCTAATGTTAAAGAGCTCGCTAATCTTTTAAGCAAGGCTGGTATGCCATCATCCCGCCAAGGTGCAGTGATCCGGTCTTTGACACCCTTTGCTGATGTTGTACTTGGTACAAAGCCTCAATCTGGCTGGCTTTCTCGTCTATTTGGATGATTTCAAATTCCTGTTCCAACAACAAGATAAACATGATTGTTGCTGTCAGCTTGTTTGGAGTATTCCCTGCTTGCACGCATACATCGTAGTCGATCTAGGCTTTGGGGATTCAGGAAAAGGGTTGCTGACAGATTTTCTTGTCCGCCGCCTTGATGCTGGCGTTGTGGTGCGCTATAACGGTGGCGCACAGGCCGGTCATAATGTTGTGACTCCTGATGGGCGGCACCATACATTTTCTCAATTTGGATCCGGAACATTTATCCCGGGAGTTAAAACATACCTTTCACACCATGTTGTGATCCATCCTCAAGGTCTGCTTGTTGAAGGGGATGTTTTAGAAGGGAAGGGGGTAAGCGATGCTTTTTCGCGATTACGCATAAGCGACCAGGCTCTTGTGATTACCCCTTTCCATCAGTCCGCCAACCGTATCCGCGAAACAGTACGCGCCGAGAATCGTCACGGAAGCTGTGGAATAGGGGTGGGGGAAACCGTTGAACATGCTCTGGCACATCCTGAAGACCGTGTTCTGGCAGGTGATCTGATTGATCCGGCTTTACTGAAACGAAAATTGCGAACCATTCGGGAACAGATGCGCGAGGATCTCATTGCCTATTGCAAGGATCATTCTTTTGATCTTCTCTCAGCCCGGGAATTTGAAGTATTCGATCGAGACGATGTGATTGATAAATGGGTATCTTTCATAGCTCGGATTAGCGAACTTGGACTTATCGTCCCCGACTCTGTTTTGGAACGCTGGTTACATGAGACAACAAATGTGGTCTTTGAAGGCGCTCAGGGAGTATTGCTCGATGAGGAGGCTGGTTTTCACCCTTTTACTACATGGTCGCGTTGCACTGCTGTAAATGCTTTAGGTCTCATTAATCAGATGTCGCCGGATTCATCCATACATCAAATCGGGGTAATGCGATCTTATGCAGTTCGTCATGGACCTGGTCCAATGCCGACTGAAACAGAAGTTTTAAAATCCATTGTCTCCGAGCACAATCAACAGAATGAGTGGCAGGGTGAAGTCCGTTATGGGTGGTATGACGCTGTTTTGGCCCGCTATGCATTAGAAGTGGTAAAAGTGGATTCCTTGGCAGTGACACATCTGGATGCATTGCCACATCTTAAAACCTGGAAATACTGTGTCGGTTATAAAGGGCAATCGGATTCTAATATCATACCCATTGACGCTAATGTCTCAGATGGCGTTCTGGCAAATATCCACCCCCAAAGGGACCTTACACTATCACAAAGAACGCAGTTTACTCAGACGCTTTCCGGGGTTACTCCGGTGCTTGAAACTTGTGACCCAGATAAAAATAAAGTGATTCAAAAGATTGAATCACTCGTTCAGCCGCCAATTGGGATTATTTCCTTCGGACCAAGTGCAAAGGATGTGGAAATTTTAAACTCTATCCGGTTATGACCTGTTTGCAGATGAAAAGGGATGATCACACAACAAAAAACTGGCAGTCATCTGCCAGTTTTTTGTTGTGTACATAAAATTCTTCTGTAAAGGTATGTGATTCTATTTAAAACAGTATTACATATTTACTGCATGTAAATTTAAATTTTAATGATCGTCTGCGTCCGCAATGACTCAACTGCCGCAAACGTGGATTTGGTCACGCCGAACAATTGCTCATAAGGAATCGGCGGCTGTCCGCCTTCACTAATGGTGCGTGCAAAAACTTGCATCTCATTCTTCCAGCCTTTATCCTGTGCCATTCTTTTTTCTTTCTTGCTTCCGTCTTTTACGGTGGTTAGCGAAACATAATCATTCAATATACCGATTTGCCCGCCGCAGAAAACTTCCACGCGTTCTTTAGGGAAGGATTTGTCGCCATTGGCAAGATAATCCACCACACCAATGGAGCCATCGGGGAAAGTGAAAGTCATGGATACATTGTCTTCGCGGTATTTGCCTTTATCAGGTAACGCATGCGCGCTGACCGAGATTGGGGCCGCACCAACCAGATAAGTGATCAAATCTATAAAATGACAACCTTCGCCGATGATCCGTCCGCCGCCGAGAATTGGGTCTTGAGTCCAATGATTGAGGGGAATGTAACCTGCATTGACTCTATAATGAACATGCATGGGTTCGGTGTGATGTAAGAAGAAAGAGGAAAGAGATTGGGCGAGCGGGGAGAATCTTCGATTGAAGCCAGTGAGAAGTAGGCAGTTATCAGTTTTCAGTAACTGTTTACTGACCCCTGATAACTGGTCACTATTGATCGCCAGCGGTTTTTCCACAAAAACATGCTTGCCCGCTTTCAATGCTTTAATAACCAAGTCGGCATGAGAGTCATGGCGCGTTAAGATTGCGACAGTATTGATCTTTGGATCATTGATGATCTCATCATTTGACGATGTGGCATATTGAAAACCGTATTTGTTTCCTGAGTGCTGTGCGTGGAATCCGCCGGAAGATGCAATGCCAACTAATTCAAAATCTTTATTGTTCTTTATAACAGGAAGCATGGTCGCATTGGCGTAAAGCCCTGCGCCGAGTACGCCTAATTTGACCGTGGACGATGGACGGCGGACTGTGGACGGAAATTCGATCTTCCCACTTTTTACTTCTTCCTTCTCACTGTAAGTAAGCACAACTCCCAAAAACGGTTCTTTCTTTTTACCTGTGATTATTTCGTAAGCGCGAATTCCATCTTCAATGGGGAGGCGGTGCGAGATAAGACTTTCGACTTTCAACTTTTGACTTGATAACAAATCCACCACGGTCTGTAAATTTCTTCCTTCAGTCCAACGGACATAACCGATGGGGTAATCGTTCCCATTCTCTTCATAACTCGGGTCGTATCTTCCGGGACCGTAGGAACGCGAGTTGATAAAAGAGATTTCCTTTTCGTAATAGATCTTTCTCGGCATGGACAAGCCAACTGCGCCGGTGGCAACCACGCGGGCGCGGTCACGTGCGATCACTCCGGCCAGTTCGATCGGGTCATTGGAGGATGTGTCGGCGCAGATGATGATGGCGTCGAAGCCGCGGTTGGCGGTGAATGCCGCAGACGCTGATTCTGCATTTGGGCGGGTGACAGCTTCAAATCCAAGAGAAGATGCGAGCTTGATCCTCTTCGGGTCAAGGTCAATGCCAAAGACGTTGCATCCTGCGGCAGACGCCAGTTGAATCGTCAATAATCCCAAGAGACCTAATCCAATAATGGCGACATTCTCGCCGAGTTGAGGTTCTGCGAGGCGAAACCCTTGCATGGCGATTGCGCCTAAAGTAGTAAATGCGGCTGATTCAAAATCAACA
This sequence comes from Chloroflexota bacterium, assembly GCA_016219545.1. Classification (GTDB taxonomy): domain Bacteria; phylum Chloroflexota; class Anaerolineae; order Anaerolineales; family Villigracilaceae; genus Villigracilis. Next base: position 49,674 of record JACRMH010000021.1, read on the forward strand.
TTCTTTGGAAGCGGCGTGATCAGGTTGCGCGGCACGATGTTGTATTCAGCATGGACGGCATAATTTGCTCCGGCACATGCCACGCGTTGACCGACCTTGAAGCCTTGCATATTTTTCCCGAGCGCCACGATGGTGCCTGCGGTGGAATAGCCAAGTGCCATGGGTTGGTCGAGACGGTTGAAGACAGCCTGCACGGTTGGAATAATTCCTTCGCGTTTGGCTTTGTCGAGAGTCTGCTTCACAAGGTCAGGGCGCGAGCGTGCTTTGCCGAGATAACCTTTTTCGGCGAATTCCACGATCATGCGTTCTGTTCCGGCAGAGACAAGCGACGCGGCAACTTTAACGAGCGCCATGCCATCATGCGGGGTAGGGGCGGGCACTTCTTCGACTACAGTTTTTCCGTTTTTGATGTGTTGGAGGAGTTGTTTCATTTAATTTTCGATTTCTGATTTTGGATTTTCGATTTGGAAAGTATAACTCATATCAACGAGTGGATTGAGAATAAAAATGAGGTGATAAACATTACCCATACGATTAAGTTTTTCCTTAATTATTGACTTTGAAAATTCCGAATGCTATCCTGATTTATCGAAACAGCGCAAGCTGTTAATTTGGCATTTCCCCATCACTCAACAACAGGAGAACACTATGAACCTCGGTGGTTACGCAAACAATCTCGCATGGGTAGACTTAACAGCAGGCAAGGTGGAGTTTAAACCCGTGCCCGAAGACCTGGCCCGTAAATACATCGGCGGGCGCGGTCTTGGTGTAAAGTTCGTTTTTGATAATGGACCAAAAGTTGATCCGCTTTCCCCCGACAATATCCTTTGCTTTATGAATGGACCTCTTACAGGTTCTGAAGCCAACATGAGCGGACGCATGGCTGTGGTGACAAAATCGCCTCTGACCGGAACCGTAACTGATTCTCACCATGGAGGCTGGTCTGCCGCCCGATTACGCTGGGCCGGTTTCGATGGACTTATCTTCAAAGGCAAGGCCGCAAAACCGACTTATGCCTACATCCATGATGGTCAATTGGAATTGCTGGATGCGTCTGAAGTTTGGGGCAAGGGCGTTCATGATACCGTCAAACATTTCAAAAATAAATATGGTGAAAAAGATCTGACAGTCATTGCAATTGGCCCGGCTGGCGAGAATAAAGTCAAGTTCGCGTGCTGGATCAATGAAAATGATCGCGCTTCCGGCCGCGGTGGCACAGGCTGCGTGGGTGGAAGCAAGAATCTCAAGGCCATTGTCATCAAGGCCGAGAAGAAGATCGTCAAAGCCGCAGACCGTGATGGCTGGAAACCTGCCCATGACCGCGCCCTCAAGAACATTATGGCTGAAGAGAATATCACCAGCCCGCGTAAAGGTGGACTCTCTGTCTATGGTACGAATGTATTGATGAACATCACCAGCAGTATTGGCGCACTGCCCACCAAGAACAGTATGTTGACATCTTATGGCGAAAACGCTGAAAAGATCAGCGGCGAATATATCAACGCAAATTTGCTCGTGGACAATCCGACATGTCATGCCTGCCCTGTGGCTTGCAAGAAGGAAGTCGAAGTGAAGGATGGTCCATACAAAGGCTTGCGCATGGAATCTGTCGAATATGAACCTGCCTGGTCTGTTGGAGCGAACTGCGGAAATAATGATGCGCGTCTTGTCGCCAAGATGATCGATCTTGCCAATGATTTCGGCATGGATGCGATTGAGATCGGACATCCGCTTTCGATCTGGATGGAAGCCAGCGAAAAGGGTTACACCAACGGTGACGGCAAACTTGCGTGGGGTGATGGTGACGGCATGACCAAAGCTGCCGCTATGATCGCCAAACGTGAAGGACTCGGCAATGTCATGGCTGATGGCGCAGAGCCGACCGCCAAACATTTTGGTCATCCCGAATTGGCGATGACAGCCAAGGGACAGGGAATTCCCGCTTACGATCCGCGCGGCATGAAAGGCATGGGACTCGGTTACGCCACATCCAATCGTGGTGCATGTCACTTGCGCGCTTATGTTGCCGCTGCAGAGTTGGGCGTGATGCCTTTTGGCTCGCTCAAAGTTGATCCGCTGGCATGGAAGGATAAGGGCGGTTTGGTGAAGGTCTTCCAGGATATTCACGCCTTCTCCGACAGCATGGATTTGTGCAAGTTCAGCGCCTTCGCCATGGGCACGGATGAATATGCCCAGCAGTATTCTGCAATGACTGGCGTTCCCTTCACCACCGATGACGTCTTGAAGACTGGCGAGCGCATCTACAACCTCGAACGTCACTATAACAACCTCGCCGGCTTTGGCGCAGGCTCTGACACTTTACCTAAACGCTTCACTGAAGAGGCTTCTACACAACCCGGCTCAGTGGGTCATGTTTGTGAGTTGGATCAAATGCTTGCGGAATATTACACCGCGCGCGGCTGGGACAATGGTGTAGTCAGCCAGGCTAAGTTGAAGGAATTGGAGATCGTGTAAGTTCAGTAGACAGTGATCAGTTTTCAGTAATCAGTAAATAAAAGCGACGTGTCTAATTGGGCGCGTCGCTTTTGATTTAATCACCGCTTCTCTCTTAATCTGTAACCTGATTCTGTTTTCTCAAATATTTATCCCCACTGGTAAATTCATCCTTCCTCATTCATCATTCATCCTGCACTTACCCTCCCGCCCTGAGTGTTTTCTTCTTAAACCGTTCAAGGAAATCATCTGCAACTGAATCATCCAATTCCATTGTCAAACGAGATTGACCCACTGAAAGTGAAAAGAGGCGAAATGGTTCCATCTTCTCGATCTTCACACTCCAGCCATTTCCTTGAATAAAATCATCGCCTGATAATGTGCCGCCTAATTCCTGTAAATATTCCTTAAGAAGATAATAAGGAATGCCGCGCATTTCGTGGATGATGGTTTGCATTTTCGAATCACCGTAGGGAGGATTGCCAATCCGCCTTACCCTCCGCCGACCGGAGGAAAGATGTCTATCTTGTCGTCAGTTTGAATTATGGTATTCATTTGTTCGGGCAGATATTCCGCCTGCCGCCCGTTGATGAAGAACTTCATGTGCGGAAGAAAGTTTTCATTTGCATCAAGGAGTTCACGGCGCATGGGAGGGTAATCATTGACGAACATCCGCACCAATTGAATGGCGGTTGTGCCGGCGGGCAGATTTAACTCGACGGTTTTTTGTCCCACGATAGGGCGCAGGGTGGCATAGAAGTTTACTTTCATGGTCATCTCTTCCATTGTTGTTTCTCCCAAAAATCACGGACATTGTATAACGCCCTGCGCCCAGAGGCAACCTCCGCACACCGGAGCGACTACATTCCCCAAACAATCTTCTTCATTTGTCTCGGAGAGGTCACAGCCGCCGCAGAATGTGCAGGGAGCGAAGGCGAAGTTGTGCAGGCGTTCGCGATAGGCAAGATAATCAGTATCCATCCAAAGGTCGGAAAGGGAGCGTTGAGTGACATTGCCGATGATGTGCTTCTTGGAGAGTCGCGGCTTGTTATGAAGATAACTCATGTGAGTGTGCATCAACGGCCAGCATGGGCTGACATCTCCCGTCCACGCAATGGACATGGTGCCGTTCTCAACGAAATTGCAGACATCGTTCGCGCCGCCCCAATTATTGCCGGCATAGCTGATGTTCAATCCGCTGTTGAAAACTTCAAAGAGTGCATCGCGTGTGCTTTCATCGAAGTCCATTTTGGGAAGGCTGAGCGTTGGTAAATGTGGGGCCTGTAAATAGGCGATGTCACGCACTGTGCGGTTGTAGAGGCGGTCAGCTTGCATCTCTACCGTTGCAGGTTGAATGTTACTGACGGAAAAATATTTTGCACGCAGGGACTTTCCGATTTTTATAACGTCGGGAAGGTCTGCAATATTACGTTTCATTGCTACGAAGGCAATGCCGATCTCAGGTGTCGGAAAATGGCTTGCTTTTCGCATTTTATTCAAGCGTTGCAGGTTGCCCAAAATAGCGGGCAGTTCCGCGCCAATGCGGACGTCCGCAAAGGTTTCAGGAGTTGCGCCATCCAAAGAGACCCACAATACATCGAGTCCAGAGTCGATCAGTTCGCGGGATTTCTTTTCGGTGAGGATGGTGCCATTGGTGATGAGTTCAACTTTAACACCGAGTCCTTTTACACGACGGATCCATTCGATGGTCTTTGGGTGGAAGAGCGGTTCGCCGATACCGCCGAAATACACGCTGGGAATCGGGTCCATTTGCTTTAACCCGTTGAAGATGCTTTCAAATGTTTCGTCTGTCATTCGCCCAATGGGTTGGTCCCAGGCATTACGAAAGCAGGTGATGCAATCGAGGTTGCAAGCTACCGTCGGCTCGATGTAGACTTTGGTGAGGTGGGTGACAGGCCGGTGCATACGGATAAAGTTGTGGCCTTCGTCGAGGCGAACCCTTGAGCCTGGATTCAGCCCATATTGCTGGGCAACTTCGGGCGGAAGGATGAGGCGTCCGTTTTCGTCCACCTCTGCCCAGGCTGTCGTATTTTTTTGTGATAGCGTGTCCATATTTACTCCTAAATAATACCTATCATATCCACATTCTTGGAAAAATGACAGGACAATCATTGCTATTCCATTATGATGAATGTCCTAAAAATGGTTGATGATATAATTTTTCGGCGTTTCCATTCATAAGGAGATTTTCCGTGGCCGACCCTCGTATTTCCAAATTTGCTGATATCCTGGTCCAACATTCTGCGCGTGTAAAACCCGGCGACCGTGTTTTGATCGAAGCGACTACCGCTGCAGAACCGCTTGTGCGCGAATTGTATATAAAGATCCTGGAGAAGGGCGGACATCCCGTGCCCTTGCTTCAATTGCCCGACATGTTCTTTCCCGGTCATGAAGACCTGCTGATCATGAAAGGCAATGACGCCCAATTGGATTTCGTCCCGCCTTTGCAGAAACTGGCTTACGATAATTTCGAATCCCGCATCCGCATCCATTCTTCGACCAATACCCGCTCCCAGTCCAACATGGATTCTTCCCGCTCACAACGACGCGGCAAGGCCTCCGGCGTGATCACTGCCGCGCAGATGCAGCGCGGCGCAACGGGGATCTTCAAGTGGGTGACCACGCTTTATCCTACTGAAGCTTATGCACAGGAAGCCGGGATGAGTCTGAGCGAATACGAAGATTTTGTCTTCAATGCTGTCCATGCTCATGAAGAGACCCCGATCAAATTCTGGAAGCAGGTGGAACAGGATCAGCAAAAGGCTGTGGACTTCATGAAAGGCAAGAATCAGGTCATTCTGCGCGGACCGAATGTTGACCTAACTTTGTCGGTAAAGGGGCGCACATTTATGAATTCCTTCGGCACATATAACATGCCCGATGGCGAAATCTATACGGGTCCAGTTGAAGATTCCGTCAACGGTTGGGTGAAGTTTACTTATCCCGCCATTTTCAATAGCGTTGCTGTTGAAGGTGCGGAACTAACATTTAGCAGTGGTCGGGTGAGTCAGGCCAAGGCAGAAAAGAATGAGGACTACCTGCTCAAGATGCTGGAATCAGATGCGGGTTCACGCTATCTCGGTGAGTTCGCCATCGGTACGAACTTTGACATTAATACATTCACCGGTCAAATTTTATTTGACGAAAAGATCGGCGGCTCCTTCCACATGGCACTCGGTGCAGGCTACCCGGAAACTGGTTCAAAGAACAAGAGTGCCATCCACTGGGACATGATTTGCGATATGCGCAAGGATTCTGAAATTCTTGTAGATGGAGAATTGCTATATAAAGATGGAAAGTTTGTGTTTGGGAAATAGGTTGAAGGTTACAGGTTAAAAGTTGAAGGTTGAGGTTTTATGCCTCAACCTTCTTTTATTTACTCCTGTCGTTGCGAGGGCATTAGCCCGACACTTGCGCCGCGCGTGATTTGCCAAGCAAATCATGCGGTGAGCAACCTCCTGGCAACGACATCGTTAATTTTCGAATATCACTCATCCCCAAATGAAATCCCTACATTACGTGCCGTGATGACAGCATCATCCCCCAATTTCACACGCTTGGGAATGGCAGTTGCTTCTTCAAGAGGAATGTCCGTGATTGTTCCACAGCGCAAAGCGACCATACGGTCAAATCCGCCGCGGCCTGCCAGACGGACAGCGGCCGCACCGTACCGTGTGGCCAGCGAGCGGTCAAATGAGGTTGGAGTCCCTCCTCGTTGCAGATGCCCCAAAACGGTCACGCGTGATTCGAAACCTTGCTTCTCAATATATTCCGCAACCACTTGACCGATCCCGCCCAATCGCGGCACATAAATTTCATCGCCTTTGCGGGAAAAAGACTGTGCTCCGCCTATTGGCTTGGCTCCCTCAGAAACCGCGAGGATGCTGAATTTGCTTCCTTTCTCGGCTCGCTCGCGGATTTTGGACATTACACTTTCAAATTTAAATGGGATTTCAGGGATCAGGATCACATCGGCTCCTCCTGAGAGACCTGCTTGCAAGGCGATAAACCCCGCATCACGCCCCATCAGTTCAAGCACCATCGCGCGGTGATGTGACTCGGCTGTGGTGTGCAAACGGTCCAGTGCTTCGGTGGCGATGTTGAGTGCAGTGTCAAAACCGAAGGTGATCTCCGTGCCGCCGATGTCATTGTCAATTGTTTTAGGAACGCCGATCACAGGTACGCCTTTTTGCCAAAGTTCGTGGGCAATGTGTAATGTGCCGTCACCGCCCAGAACCAGCAGGGCTTCCAACTTTAATTTATTGATCCCTTTTATGATCTCGTCGGAGACATCAATCGTCACTTCCTGTCCATCCCGAATGACTTTGCGCGCATATGGATTGCCGCGATTCGCAGAGCCGAGAATGGTCCCGCCGCGCGGCAAAATTCCGCGCACCTCCTTCATGCCCAATGGCATGATCCCATCTTCATCCAGGAAACCATCGTAGCCGTTCTTGATCCCAAACACTTCGCAGCCATAAACACTGATCGCTGTCTTCACTGCCGCACGGATCACAGCATTTAAACCCGGTGCATCCCCGCCGCCTGTTAGTATCCCAAGTCTCTTCATGGAGTGCTCCTTGATCGTTGTTTCATTCATCATACCGCGAAGTGAGGGTGAAATGCAATTAAATTAAAAAGTGACAGTCACACGCTCCGCGAAAATGACTGTCACTTTTGTTTGGAGAAAAAATTAGCGAATATTTTCCGTCACTTCATCCAGCTTCGCGACCTCATCATCTGTCAAGCGCCAGCCGGCACCGCCGGCATTCTCTTCCGCTTGTTTAACATTCTTCGCGCCGGGAATTGGGAGCGCGCCTTTGCAGATCAGCCAATTCAGCGAAACTTGCGAGGCACTCTTGCCATTATGGTTTTGCCCGATCTCCTGCAATAGTTTGATCACAGGTGGAAGTTTCTTGAGCAGTTCCGCATATTGCGGGCCGCGTACACCGGGCGGGGGATTCTCCGATGAATATTTTCCGGTCAGCAGGCCTTTTTCCAGTGGGGAATAAGCGATCAAGCGGATGCCCAACTCCTTGCAGCGTGCAAGGACTCCGTTCCTTTCCACGTCACGGGTGAGTAAACTATATTGCACCTGATTCGATGCCAGCGGAATCCCGTGACGCGCCAGGGTCGTATAAGCACGGATCATCTGTTTCTCATCGAAATTTGAAACTCCCACGGTGCGTGTCATGCCGCGTTTTATACACTCTGTCATCCCCTCCATCATCGTCTCGATGCTGATGGTCAGCGTTGGCCAGTGGATCTGATACAGGTCCACAGATTCCATTCCGAGCCGGTCCAAACTTCCCTTCAACGCGCGCGGAACAAATCCCTTTGTGACCTTCCACGGCCACGGAAAGAACTTGGTCGCCACCAGCACGGGCTGGTCTGTTTCTTTTAGGAATTTTCCGAGCAGTCTTTCTGAATAACCCGACCCATAAATTTCGGCCGTATCCACAAACCGGACCCCAAGGTTGAGAGAAACATCGAAGGCCTCGCGGACCTCCTTCTCTGAATATTTTTGTCCGAATCCCCAGATCATGCGGTCTCCCCACTGCCAGGCCCCCAGCCCCATTTCAATTGCATGCAAGAACCTTGTTTCACTGCTGATTTCGGTCATCGAGCCCTCCGGGAAGAATTTTCTGATTCTATCTTAAAAAACTGCTTTCGCTAAAAATTCAGGTTACAATTCGGCTCACAAAATTTTAGGAACTGATGGAACTCGAGATCCTTCCGGGGAGGGATCTGGCGCTCCCTTAAGTTCCGGGAGGTTCCCTGATATGTCCAATTTAAATGGGCGGGATGTAGAATCCGCCTCAGACTTAAGCCGACGGCTGAGTCTGCCCTTTTCTAAAATATCCCTTCTGGTGCGTGCTCTGACCCACCGTTCCTACGTCAACGAGTATTCAGCGGTGGAAGATAATGAACGCCTTGAGTTTCTCGGCGATGCGGTCCTGGATTTCACTGTGGGTGCGTGGGTCTACAATCGCTTTCCCGAAATGCCCGAAGGTGACTTGACCAAAATGCGCTCGGCTCTTGTCCGCAATGATCAGCTTGCGAAGTTCGCCCGCAAATTGGATCTGGGATACGCGCTTCGCCTTGGACGTGGTGAAGCATCCTCAGGCGGTAATGATCGTGACAATTTGCTTGGTTCGGCTTTCGAAGCGCTGATCGGCGCCTTGTATTTAGACTCTGGACTCGGTGCGGTGGATGCGTTCGTTATTCCAATTTTGGAGGATGCCCGCGAATCCATCCTGAACGAGATCCATGATCCAAAGAGCCGCTTGCAGGAATGGTCGCAATCGCAAAAACTTGGTGCACCGCGTTATCGCGTGACCGGCACCACCGGCCCCGCTCATGCTGTTGTTTTTGAGATGGTCGTTGAAATTGCAGGCGTGGTAAAAGGCACCGGCACTGGCACAAGCAAAAGCAATGCCGAACACGCCGCCGCGCAGGATGCAATAAATAATTTGGGAATCATATAGCTCGTCATTGCGAGGGCGCTCTTGTTCCGCATGTTTTCGCGGCCCGAAGCAATCTCATCATATTCGGAGATTGCTCACCGCACTGGCGTACGGCGCAAGTGTCGTCGGGCTAAAGCCCTCCTCGCAATGACGTAAATCCAAAATCGTAAATCGGAAATGGTACATGCCTCTTCGCCTAAAATCACTTGAACTGCAAGGATATAAAACATTCGCTTCGCGGACGGTCTTTGAATTCGCCAGCGGAATTACCGCCATTGTCGGGCCTAATGGATCCGGCAAATCGAACATTGCCGATTCACTGCGCTGGGTATTGGGTGAGCAATCCTATCTATTGCTGCGCGGCAAGAAAACCGAAGACATGATCTTCTCGGGTTCAGAGCATCGCGCACGTTCAGGCATGGCGCAGGCAACCATCACCTTTGACAATACCGAGCAGTGGCTGCCGGTTGATTTCTCCGAAGTGGCTTTGTCCCGCACCGCGCACCGTGACGGTCACAATGATTATTTGATCAATGCCCAGCATGTCCGTTTGCGTGAGATGAATGAACTGCTTGCACAGGCAGGCCTCAGCGAACGGACCTATACCATTCTCGGTCAGGGACTTGTGGATGCTTCTCTCGCCTTGAAAGCGGATGACCGCCGCCGTCTCTTTGAAGAGGCCGCAGGCGTTGGACTATATCGCTCCCGCCGCGACGATGCTTTAAAGCGACTCGAAAATACAGAACGTAATCTGGAACGCGTGCTCGACATTATGGCGGAACTCGAACCGCGCATCAAAAGCTTGGAACGTCAAGCAAAACGCGCCATTGACTTTTCCCGCGCTCAAGCGGATATGAAGATCACTTTGCGCGAATGGTATGGTTATCACTACCACCGCGCCCAACGTGACTTGACCGACGTCCGCGAAACCGTGCGCGGACAGGAAATCCGTGTGCGCGACGCACGTGTAGTTCAAGAAAAGACTCAGGAAGAATATTCGGCTTTCCGTGAAAGGCTTTCAGGTCTGCGAGCTCAACTCAATGGCTGGCATCGTCAGGCGGCCGAGTTGCATAACCAACGTGAAGCCATCAGCCGTGAATTAGCCGTCCTTGAAGAGCGCCGTCGTTCGTTGACCAATGCGCAAGCGTCCATTCTTTCGGATCAGGAAAATGCTTCCAACGAATTGCATCTTGCCAATGAACGCTTCGGCGAGACCGAACAGGAAGTGGCACGCATTCAAGGTGAATATGAAGAAGCCAAGTCACAGCTTGCGAATGTGCAGAACGCCTTGCAAACGCGCCAGTCTGAGCGCGCTTCTTTGGAAGAACAACTTAATCTCACACGCGATCAAATTGAAGAACTCAGCCAGCAACGCGCACAGAATAATGCACGTTTGGATGAATTGAAATCGCGCCTCGAATCACAAACGCAAAAGATCGAACAGACCAAAGTCTCCATCACAAATAGCGAGTCGTTATTGGCCAAGGCCAAAGCCCAATTTGATTCCGTCCATCAGGAACGTGAACAAGCCGCACTTGCTTTGCAGTCTGCCGAAGATAAAGTGCTCAGCAAGAAAAATGAAGTTGCCGCGCTGGACCGTCAGCGGCGCGAGGCACTTGAACTGCGCACGAAGGAAGAATCAGATCATTCGCGTTTGAAGGCTCAACTTGAGGTGCTTGAACAATCCGAGCAATCTTTGGCGGGTTACGCCGAAGGCGCGCGTTATCTTTTGGATGCCGCACGTCAGTCTAAATTATCTGGCGCTCGTGGCGCGCTCAGTGCGGCGTTGGATGTCCCTGCTGAACTTGAAATTGCAATTGCCGCCGCGCTTGGCGATACCCTCGATGCTGTTCTGCTCGACGCGGATCAACTCGAAGAGGCCTTGAGTCTGCTTGAATCAAATGATGCGGGTCGCGCGGCTTTGCTTCCGCTCACCCAAACCTCCGAGGTTTTAAAGACCTCAGAAGTTTCTGATGACTTGCTCGGTGTTGCCTCTGAACTCGTCAAGTCGCCGGATGAATTGAGCGGGGCGGTGCGATTGATTTTGGGTCAGACTTTAATTGTGCGTGACAGAAATGCCGCCCGCAGATTAATTAAGGATTTGCCGACTCACGCGCGTGTGGTGACTCTGCGCGGAGAAGTTTTCCGCGGTGACGGTTTGGTCATCGCCGGCAAGACCGCTTCCTCCTCCGCCCTGAGCAGGTCTCGCCGCAAACGGGAATTCGAATCCGCCTTGAGCGGACTGATGGCGCAACTGGCTTCATCCAATGAATTGGTGGATGGATTGTCAAATCAACTAACGGCCGCACAGCGTGAACTGATGCAAGCCGAGACCGATGCGCACGAAGCCCGAGTCAGATTAGGTGAAATTCAAGAGACCGAGCAGCAGGCCGGGCTTGAGTCAGAATCGACACAACGTCAGCTTGAGTGGCAGAAAAACCAGTTGACTCAGTTGGAGGCCGAAGCGCAGGATTCTGTTTCGATCCAACAAAAAATAAGCGAGGCTCAAATTGAAGTGGAGCATCGCATCGCTGAAGTGCAGGCACAATCGAAAGAGATCGCCGGCAAGTACTCCGAGTTTTCTGCCGAAGAATTGCAGGAGCAGGCTTCGTATTGGGGCACGCGGGTGGCTGTCGCGGAACAGAGCGTACAAAGCGCAAACGCCAAGAAAGAAGAAAGAACGAATGAGATCATGCGGCTTGATTCGCGCCGCGTTGAGTTGAGCTCGCGTTTGCAGGAAGCCGAAGATTCCCTGCATGGCCTGGATCATGAAAAAGGCAGGCTGCGCGAAAATGAAGTTGCGTTGCACGGACAGATCGAAGAAATGCGTGTGCTGATCGAGCCTGCCGAAAAAGATCTGGAAACAGCGGAGCAGGAAGAGACTCGACTGCAGGATTCAGAAGTGAACGCGCAAAGAATCCTTGCGAATGCGGAGCGCTCTTACGGTCAGGTGCAATTGGAGCAGACGCGCAAACAGGAAGCGCTTGAAAATCTGCATCAGAAGATCACCGATGATTTTGGTCTGGTGATGTTCGAATATGCGGCTGATGTTTCCGGCCCCGTGCCATTGCCTTTGGATGGCATGGTGGAGCAGTTGCCGGTGGTGACCGAACTTTCGCCGGAGATCGAAGAACAATTAACGCATCACCGCGCGCAATTGCGCCGCATGGGTCCGATCAACCCGGATGCGAAAGTGGAGTATGAACAGGAAAGCGAACGCTATACTTTCATGAAGTCTCAAGTCGAGGACTTGCGCAAAGCCGAAGTGGATTTGAAGCAGGTTGTGGCCGAGTTGGATGAGATCACCATACGTGAATTTGTCCGCACCTTTGATGCAGTGGACAAACAATTCCGCGAGACCTTTGTCCGTTTGTTTGGCGGCGGCTCTGCGCGCCTCGCATTGACCGACCCCGAAGACCTGGTTAATACTGGCATTGAGATCGAAGCACGTCTGCCCGGCCGTCGTGAGCAGGGACTGTCCATGCTTTCCGGCGGTGAAAGAAGTTTAACTGCGATTGCGCTGGTGTTCGCGTTACTAAAAGTTTCGCCGACTCCGGTGTGTGTGATGGATGAAGTGGACGCAATGCTCGATGAAGCCAATGTCGGCCGCTTCCGTGACCTGCTAGTGGACTTGAGCAAGGATACGCAATTCATCATCATCACGCATAACCGCAATACCGTGCAAGCCGCGGATGTAATCTATGGAATCACCATGGGGCGTGACTCGGCCAGTCAGATCATTAGCTTGAGATTGGATCAAGTTACCGATGATATGTTAAAGAGGGGATGACGATCAAAGGATGAACGCTTCGCGTAAAGGATGAAGGATGAAAAGCGCCCGTCTCAATTTGAGATGGGCGCTTTCTTTTGCGCGTAGGGAAGGCGTTGAGCTTTTTAATTATCCTAAATTCAAACATCCAATATTCATGTCGTTGCGAGCCGCCACTTTCCCTGGCACCGCCCGCCAGGGCAGGTGTGTTTTTGGCGGCGAAGCAATCTCCTCTTAACCGAGCAAAACTATTTTTTGGGAGATTGCTCACCGCACTGGCGTACGGCGCAAGTGTCGTCGGGAAGAGCATCCTCCTCGCAACGACATAATTAATTTTCGGATAGGTTCAAAGTGGAACTTATTCTTATAATAGACGTCAGATGAGCACACATAAAAAATGGAGATAAAAATGAAAAAAACTTTACTATGGATTTCCCTGATCGTTGTCGTTGCGCTCTCAGCCTGTTCAGGCTCAAACTCATCCTCGCCTTCACTGGTTGGTGACTGGAAATTGGTCTCTTACAATTCGACCCCCGCCTTGCCGGATGTGGATACTTCAATTACCTTCGATGCGAACAGGGTCGGCGGCACAGTGGGATGCAATAGTTTTGGCGGAGATTATAAGGTTGACGGGGGGCAGATCGTTTTTGGAGAGGTCGTCTCGACCATGATGGCCTGCGATGATCCACGAATGCAGCAGGAAGCCGCGGTGTTCGCAGTTTTTGTTGATACGGCAATTTTCAAGATGGACGGCGACACATTAACCATCACTTCTGCAGACAGTCAATACTATGTGGTGCTTGCGAAAAAATAATTCAAAAAAAATATATGGGGCAACTGCAAGTCCCTGAAAGTCACAATGACTTTCAGGGACTTTTGTTTTATTGACTCTCATTGGATATGGTCACATCGCCGCGCGGCACGACCCACACTTGACCCTGTACCTGTTCGGAAAAACGAGACAATTTTTCGCGACTATGGGGATGCACAAAATCAGGAATCAATTCCGCCAGAGGGACAGTCACGAAAGCATATTTCCAATATTCCACGTTGAGGGGCGTTTCGTCAAAAAGTACGATGTCAATATCAATACTGCGCGGGGCATTTTTATTTGCATAACGGATGCGTCCCAGGTCCGCTTCGATTGGGCGAATGAACTGTTCTTTTAATTCAACGGGTCCCAGATGGGTCTGGAACAAAACACAAGCGTTTAGAAAATTAGGTCCGTCAATGCCAATGGACTCTGACTCCCATACGCGGGAGACCTGGGTGATCTTTCCATATGCGCGAAGCAATCGAATGGCTTTGGGTAAATTCACCTCGGGTTCAATGTTGGAACCGAGATTGAGATATGCGCGATGCAGATCAGTCATTGCGGCTGCGTTCGATTTCCACACCAACCGATTTTGCAAACCGCACCGCACCGGGCTTTTCCACGCGGACGGACGCTTTCATCACACCCTTTTCGTTCAGGCAAATTTCAGCGAGATCGTTTGCGAGCGCTTCCACGGTCAGGCGCGCGGCGGTCTCTGCATGGGTTTGGAGCTTCTTTGCCAGCGCGGAATAATCCACACAATCGGCGATGTCATCGGTCTCTGCGGCGCGGGTCGTATCGCTGAACACGGTCACGTTGATCAGAATATCCTGCGGCTTCTCACGCTCCCAATCGCGGATCCCGATAATGCCGCGCACAAGCAGGTCTTTGATAAAAGTTTTATCCATGTGGTCTCCTAAAGTTAAGTCAAATGCCTGCCGCCGTCGATGTGGATGATCTCGCCTGTGATGTAAGTGGGGCCTGACAAAAGAAAGATCAGCGCATCTTCGACTTCGCCCGCTTCGCTCCAACGTTTGGCTGGGACTTGCTCAATGAGCTTTTGACTCACCGATTCATTTGCGGGCGGCAGGACCGCGCCCAGCGCCAGTCCGTTGACGGTGATGGTTGGAGCGAGAGCGATTGCCAGTGACTTTGTCATTGCGGCGAGGGCGGCTTTGGTGACGGTATAAGGGAAGTGGTCCGCGCCGGGACGCAAGGCACGCCAGTCTAGAATATTGACGATGCGTCCGTGCGAGGCTTGTTTTGCAAAAGCCTGGCTCAGCAAAAACGGCGCGGTCAGGTTGATCGCGAGATGACGTTCCCAGTCATCGAGAGTTGTATCTTGAAATGAAAGCGATTCAAAGATGGCGGCGCTGTTAACCAGTGCATATAACGGGGCGAGTTCATTTGCCCGCGAGATTAGCCGCGAAACTTCGTCAGTGTTGGAAAGGTCTGAGGGCAGGGACCAGGCTTGAGGTCCGAATGATGCGATCTCTTTTTGTAAGTCCAATGCCTCTTGAGCGGAAGTCCCATAATGGATGATGACATTCGCGCCGGCGCGTCCACATGCCAGCGAGAAGAGACGTCCCACCCGGCGCGCGCCGCCGGTGACCAATATCGTTTTTCCATTCAGTGTTTTTTCATCCATATCAAAATTGTATCATCCCAATTGAATTAGACTGTTATTATCTTATTATTGACTTTCATTTTTAGTGGTGATAACATCACGTAAGAAAGGCGAAAAATATGAACAAGAATCAACCGATCTACACCGGCGATATTGTTGAGGAACGTCTCGACCCCGCCCGCGAATATACTGCCGAGAATCAGGAGATCATTTTCTCGGAAGAACAGCATGAAATTTGGGCGGACCTCTTTGCGGGAATCCATCAATCCTATTTGATGGAGCACCTGTGCAGCGAATATCTCAATGGGTTGAAGTTGTTGGAGCTTGATCCGCGCCGCATTCCCACAGTGACGCATCTCAATGAACGTATTCAACCCCGCACCGGCTGGCACATCGAGCGGACCGCTGTGCGCTACACACTTGCAGATGACTGGTATGCGAAGTTTGCGAAGCACATCTTCCTGATCACTGATTACCTGCGCACCCGCGACCAGATGGAGTTTACGCCCGAGCCGGATATGTTCCATGATATTTTTGGTCATCTGCCATTTCTCACCCAGAAATTTTACGCGCGCATAGAAGATAAATTTGCGCCTGCCTATATAAAAGCGACAACAGCGGAAAGGGAAGTGATCAAGCGGCTGGCGTGGTACAGCACCGAGTTTGGCATTGTGACCGAGGACAATCGCTTCAAGGTGTTTGGAGCCGGGATCATTTCGGGACGCCGCGAACTTACGCATGTGGTCATGGAGTTTTATCGGCTGGGTAAGGACAATGTCATTGATTATCGGGGGAATGTATTTGAACAATTACAGGATCAATTCAACACAAATAAAAAAAATATCCACAGCATTATTGATGGTGTAAATGAATTACACCAAAAGGGACAAATGTCGTCCCAGGATCAGGGGTGGAATGTTGTGCTTGCGCTTTACGATAAATTGGGCATTCCCCGCACAGGGTCATTTGGCGGCGAGGTGATCTTGATGCCCTTTGATGTTGAGACGATCGCGAGAATTCCGAAGACAGTCTATGCCTTCAACCCGATGCTTTTTGTTTGCGAGTCTCTTGAACAGATGGATGCCCTGCTTGACTCATATTTGAAGCCAATTGCGCTGAGAGAGTAATCAGGTATTCTTGAATAGGAAATAAACAAAGCCCTTGAAAGTTACGAGGCTTTCAAGGGCTTTGTTGTTTAATATTTATCGGCATTTGTCCATCACGTGGACATGGGATTTTCTTCATCATCGCCCCAGTGTGCGGGATTGGATTCGATGTAACGCCAGATGTTATCCATTTCACGTTCGTTGCGGATGATGTGTTCGTGGTAATTTCTTTGCCAGATGGATGTGGCGTTGTGTTCGCGTTGAATCCGCCGCGTTACCGCCATTTTATATGACCCAATGATTGCCCCCAACGATCCACGTTTTGGTCCCGCGGGACGTTCGATGATCGTGGTAGGGGCGACCCATTGGGTCGCCCCTACATGTTGCGCCGCACCACCGATGGATGCGGATCCGTCTGCGCGAATCACAATAACCCCATGCGCATGATTCGGCATGATGATATGCGTTCCCAATTCCACGAACGGAAAATGTTCGGGAATGGACCGCCAGCATTCGTCCGCGATTTTACCGAAATCGTTCAACATCATGATTTCATTTTCAATTTTTCCAAATAGACAATCCCGTTGATACGTGACGATGGTGACAAAATATGCGCCCGCGTGAGAATAGTCATATCCCTGCAGGCGGATGGATTTGCGATGATGAATTTTGGGGTCGAATTTGGCCATGGGGTTTCCCGCCTTGTAGGGGCGACCCATTGGGTCGCCCCTACGGATTACGAAATCACATCTGGGATCTTCGATTGCATCAAATCATAGTGTTTCTTGCAGACCCATGTGAAATCACCAGTGTAAGTTGGAATACGATACAACCCTATTCTTTCCTGATTTGGATCAACATCACGCAAGAAACTATGTAAGGCTAACAAACCAGACCGTTCTGGTTCAGTAAGCACGCCATCCTTCAAACGACCCGGGTTGTGGACTTTGATTCCTTCTGGCAGCACATTACTGAGTGATGTTTGTATCAAATTCAAATGATCTTTATATTTCCACTGATCGAATACGCCAGAACCAAACAAGACATTGACTGACGGGGCAACCATTGGCAGGAGGGTTTTCATCACGCCAACAATGAAATTGGCGTATGGCGCAATCTGAGCAATCCACTCTTGTGTCATCTTGAATTCGTAAACGCCCAAGCCATCATAGACTGGATGTTGACAATCTTCGGCTTCGCACCAAAGGTGAAGTTTATATTTCTTGTTGATCCATTGCCATCTTCCGTCCACAGGCTCAACCGTAAATAAGCGCGGACCATTCTTGGCTTCATTTGCCATTGCCTTCATTGCGTTCAAGAAGCCGTTGGCAATCTGGCTGCGTAGCTTCTCGAATTCGTCACCGACATTCGCAAAGCCGTGCTCGACGGTGCTTTGAAGCTTTGTCATATTATCTCGAATATCATAGTCTTCAAAGCCATAGAGCAATTCGATAATATCTTGGCGTTCACGACATTTCTGACAGCGAATTGTATCGTCGCCTTCATTCAAAAAAGTTCGTAATGCCGCGATTTCAAAACGACCTTCGCAGGCATTGTTCTTGCAAGGCACGGTGAATGAATAGTGTCCTTCTAAGCCGGGCCAGTTATCGGTGATGAGTTTATCCAGCCGCTGGCGCAAAAGGTTCATAAAATATTCGGGCCAGACAGCCTCTGCGTACATGTGGAACTCGCGTCCGCGCAATTCGAGCATGGCTTCGCCGTGACTGTTATTCCGCAGGAACATCCCTTTTTGCCAGTGTAGGCTGTGCTGTCCAACTGGATAAGCATAATCATGCGTGCGGACGATCATCCATGGGACAAGTCCTTGCGGTGCTTCATCCATCACGCAGACCATGCCAAGCCTGCGCTGATTGTCTTTTGGTTCCTCTTCTGGCTGCCATGGCAAAGGCGGACGAACTTGTGGCACGTGTTGCGCTACGAGACTCGCGTCACCTTCTGGTAAGCGATATGAAACATCATATTTCTCCATCAAGCGCAGGAAGAAAGGATAGAGATCGGGCGTGTAGCGTTGTGGTTCGTCTTTGAATGGGTGATCGTGCCAGACTTGATACAAGCGATTGTCAGGCAGAATGCCATCCAACTCCTGGGTCTTGCGGTCTTCGAGCACGAAGCCGATGGCTTTGGTCAGCCATTCTGGTTTGAGGATGACGTCGTCGCGCAGTTTTTCGTCGTCAGAGTAGTGGACGATATAGCCGAGGTCGTGCATGAGGTGGGCGAGGGTCTCGGTGTCGATTCCACTCAAGCCGCGCGCGGCGCAGACTCCGCTAAAAGTCCCGAAAGAGATGCGCGGTTCGGGGCGGGCGAGCAGTTCGTCGCGGGCGGCTTTCCAGTCGCGGTTGAAGCCCATCCCCATTTGTTCGAGTTTTGAGGCGTGCTCGGCGATGACTTTTTTCAACTCGGCGATGCCGACCATCTCGCCTGTGGCTTCATCTGGGACGAGGCTGTCCACTTCGTGAAAGCCGACAATCATGTCGCCGTATTGCTGTTTGAAGACGGGCTGGTCGATGCGTGCGATGCGCTCGCCCGTTTTGCAGTGCGTGGAGACGATGATGACGCGCGCGTCGTCGCCGACCCGCAGGCGGATCATGTTCAGCCAGTCTTCCACCTGACCCTGCTGGACGCCGCGGCGCGGCTCCCAGACCAGCAGGTAGAGCGAACGGCGGCTGAAGAAGAACTGGTGCGTGACACGGTAGACGTCCTGCCCGCCGAAATCCCAGGCGTTGAGCTGGATTTCGACTCCGTCCTGGGTAGGGTGCGGCAGGCGCAGTCCGTGAATGTCAATTTCGACGCCGTGCGTGGTGGGTTCGTGTTCCTGCGGGGCTGCGCCTGCCTTGCCTTTCAACGCTTTGAGCAGCGTGGTCTTGCCGACGTTGCCTTCGCCGACGAGCACGAGTTTGGCTTCGTAGAGCGGTTCGGCGTTTTTGAGACTGCGGAGGTATGCTTTGACGGCGTCCAGACCCTGGTCGTATGCGCTTTGCAGGGCGGGGTTGAGGGGGTTGCCGTTGAGTTCGAGGGTTCTCAAGTGCTTAAGTTGGGCGAGGGATGGGGGAAGGTCGGTAAGTTGATTATCTTTGAGATGAAGAATTTCTAAATGCTCAAGTTGGGCGAGGGATGGGGGGATGTCTATAATCTTGCTGTTATAAGCGTAAATGGCTTTCAATTTTTTAAGACTACTTACCCAATCTGGTAATTCTGCAATTTGACTATTGCCAAAGTCAAGACCAGCGAGATTGGTTAGTTTTTCTATAACATCGGGTAATTTTTCAAAAGTTTCTTCTTTATTGCTATTACCAATCAACAGTTCTTCCAATCGGATAAGATATGCAAGTGAGGCTGGCAATGATTTTAGTGGGTTATTGTAGACGACCAACGTGTTCAACTGGGTGAGTTGTCCCAGCCAGTCTGGCAGAGCGGTCAGTTGGTTATCGGAGAGATTCAGTTTTGTCAACTGCGTGAGTTGTCCCAGCGAGTCTGGCAGGGTGGTCAGTTGGTTGCTGGAGAGATTCAGTTCTGTCAACTGCGTGAGTTGTCCCAGCGAGTCTGGCAGGGTGGTCAGTTGGTTGCTGGAGAGATTCAGTTCCAGTTTTGTCAACTGCGTGAGTTGTCCCAGCGAGTCTGGCAGTGTCGTCAGTTGGTTGCTGGAGAGATTTAGTTCTGTCAACTGCGTGAGTTGTCCCAGCGAGGGTGGCAGGGTTGTCAGTTGGTTTTTTTCTTCTTTTTTCTGCCAATCGTGTCCAAGGTCGAGTTTGCGCAATTGCTTTAGTTGACCGATAGATTCTGGCAATTCGGTTAACTTCATGTCACGGAGGTCAAGTTCCGTTGCGCCCGATTTCAGGGCTTGTTGGATTTTGTTTTCTGCTTCGAGGTAGGGTTGGATTTTTGGCATGGTTAAGAACTCCCTTCCAACTTACCGCTCGCTCCGCTCGGGTACAATTTCCCCCTAAAGGGGGAAGGGCTGGTAATGGTCAACGCGGGTTGACTTGCTTGGGTTTTGTTTTTTGCTTTGCTATCGATTATGGTGTATGTCATTGGAATATGCCCTTAACCCCTCCCCTTTAGGGGAGGCAGGGAGGGGTTTATTGTTGAAGCAATTTTACTCTCAATATATTATTTTTCATCCAATAATCGAATAGAATATCATTCATGTCTGAGCCGCGTAAACTTCTGACCACGTTTGACAAGATCCTCCTTGCCGGGACCGTCCTGGGAATCATGGGCATTTGTGTTTTGATTGGGGTGTTCTATTCCATCTGGATGAATCCGCCCAGCCAAATGCCTGACCCAACTCCATTCGCCACTTTGCCGTTGATGGAGACTCCCACCACCCCGGCATTCGATCTCCCCACGCCCACATTTATGCCAACTTTGGTCTCTTCCCCTGTCCCTACTTTTAGCGGGGATGAGTCCCTCGGCGGCCGGATCGTCTTTACTTGTTACATCAAGCAGGTTGATCAAATTTGCATCATCAATGCCGATGGGTCGAACCGTGAACAGGTCACACATGCGGCGGCGACCGCTTTTTACGCGTCCCTTGCACCGGATGGGAGCACGATCTATTTCTCCTCGCGTGAAAGCGGAGAGTTTCAGATCTATTCCATCAAAACAAATGGCGAGGACTTGAAACGCCTCACACAAATCCCCGGCAGTTTTTATGCGCCCGAGATTTCTCCCAATGGGGAATGGATCGTCATGACAAAAGGCGGCGATGGCATCTGGTTGATGAAGCCTGATGGCACGAATCCACATGCGATCACTTTCGCCGATGACATTGACCCCGCCTGGTCGCCTGATGGTTCAATGATCTCCTTTGCATCCTCGCGATTGGGGGAGAGGCAATTGTTCATCATGAACGCGAATGGTTCGAATGTCCGCCAAGTGACCGAAATAAAAGATATGGGCGGACGCAGCACCTGGTCACCGGATGGAACGAAGCTTGCTTTTTATGCGGGCATACTGGAAAACCATAATATTTATGTCATCAATTCGGATGGGACGAATCTGACTCAGCTTACAGACGGTGGGGATAATCTTGGTCCAAGCTGGTCTCTTGATGGGAAGTGGATTGCGTTCACGTCCTTTCGGGATGGCAACAATGAAATCTACATCATGCACCCTGACGGTTCATCCGTGACAAGGCTGACGAATAATCTGATCTCTGATTGGCAGCCGAGGTGGGGGAAGTAGGGCCGTTGTTACGGATGATTACCACCATGAAAAATAGATCGAGGCTTGTTATTTTCAAACCGCATTCCTTTATTTGGTTTTTCATCATCTTCTATATCGTCTGGGTCATCCGCGCCACGGTGTTCTACTCGGTCGTTGATACTTTGATTCCAACCGACGGCTGGAGGTTGGTATTTTCGAACTTCATGAAATTTTTCCTGTGGGTCTTGCCTGCCGCAGCTTATATTATTTGGAAGGAAAAAGCAAATCCACTTGAGGTAATGAAAGTCAATACGCATCTGGATCGGCGCGGATTGATCACGGCTGCATGCGGTAGTTCCCTTTTCTTCGTAATAATGTTCACCATTCAATATATTGTTTCAAAGCAAACGTTGACGTCTTTGCTTCACGCTTCGCCATTGGCAATACTTTCTTCCTTAACGACCACCTTTGTTTCCCCGATCATCGAAGAATTGCTCTTTCGGGGATTTGTGCTTTGGAAGTTGAACCAGAGATTCAGCTTTGGAACGGCAAATATTATACAAGCCTTGCTCTTCACATCCATTCACTGGCCGTTTTGGATTTGGACAAAAGGTTTCCAGCCGGCTCTCCTCATCACATCCCTCAGTTTAACCATCATCGCATTGTTTTTAGGCTGGGTCTGCAAGCGGACAAATTCCATCTGGCCGCCCGTCCTTGTCCA
The DNA here is from genome assembly GCA_016219545.1 of Chloroflexota bacterium. Lineage (GTDB taxonomy): Bacteria > Chloroflexota > Anaerolineae > Anaerolineales > Villigracilaceae > Villigracilis. The sequence goes on from JACRMH010000021.1 coordinate 71,819, forward strand.
TATTGTCAATAATTTTCTGGCTGGGTTTTTAGGGTAGCAATCTGTCACGTATAATTAGAGTCGCGATGAAAAATAAAACCTGGCTCGTTCTTCTTGCCCTGCTTGCCGCTGTCATCCTGCCCATTATTTTCACAGGCTATGCTGAGATCAAAAAAGGTCAAGCCAAATCTGCGGTGCAGAATTATGCAAGCGCCGCAGATTCCTATGAGCGCGCCGCGCTTTATTTGCCCTGGCGTTCAGACCTATGGGAACAAGCCGGCATTGCCGCAAGTGAAAACGGAAACTTAACCGATGCCATAACATTTCTTAAGCGCGCGCCGAAACTCTCGGAACGCGGCTGGCTGGCCTTGGCTTCATCGTATTACAACACGGGCGATATTCCGTCGGCGCTCAAGGCGTATCAACAAGGCTCGCAGGTTTATGAGTCGGCTTCCCTGTATGCCGGGCTTGCTTTCATTTATCGTCAGCAAAAAAACTGGTCTGCTGAAAGCGATGCGCTAAAGCATCAAACAAAATTAGATGGGGGGAATGTCTACGCCCATTACAGACTCGGCCTCTTGTTGACTGTTCTGGAGCCTGAGAATGCTCTGCCTGAATTGATGTCCGCTTCTTCTCTGGACCCTGAAACTGATTCCGCGGTGCAGACATTGCGCGCCGCTTTGAATATCTCTGCCACACAAGCGGACAAGTCACAGCAAATGGTGACTCGTGGACGTGCCTTGGGGTTGGTGCAGGAATGGGAGTTGTCAGTTGTCGCATTTGAGAAAGCCATCACGCTTAACGCTGAGAATGCAGAGGCGTGGGCATGGCTCGGCGAAGCAAAACAGCAAGCCGGTCAGGATGGAAGCGTTGAACTGAATCGCGCAGTGACTCTCGATGGTCGCTCCGTCATCGTCCGCGCATTACGCGGGTTGTATTTTGACCGTCAGAAAAAATATCCGCAGATGCTGGCTGAATATTTATTTGCCGCAAAGGTTGAGCCGGCCAACCCCGCATGGCAGGCTTCGGTGGGGGATGCGTATGCCAAAGGCGGTGACCTTGTTGCCGCGCTGACGTATTATCAGAGTGCGGTACAGCTTGCGTCCAATGACTCTGCTTATTGGCGTTTGCTGGCCCTCTTCTGCGCCGACAATGGCGTTCATGTTGAAGACGTCGGTTTGCCCGCTGCGCAAAAAGCGGTTGAGCTTGCGCCGGATGATCCGCTGGCGTTGGATGCTTTGGGCTGGTCTTATTTTTCTTCGGGCAGGTATGCCAACGCTGAACAAACTTTGTTGGGTGTTATTTCGCGCTTCCCAGGTCATTTGCCCGCGCACATTCATCTGGCAATGACCTATATCGCGCAGGGCAATCGCACATCCGCATACACTGAGTTGACCTATGTCCGCGACGCGAATGCAAGTGGGGCGGATGGCTTGTTCGCCGAACAGTTACTGAAGAAGTATTTTCCGTAAATAAAATTCCTACAATATTGAAAAAAGGTGTCTCCCTGAGGGAGTGTGCTTTTCGCGACCGAAGGGTCTCTGAACGAGATAAGAGATGCTTCGCGCCTGACACCTGCCCTAGCGGGCGGTGCCAGGGGAAGCGGCGCTCAGCAAGACACAGAAACGTTATTCATTATTCACATTAAAATATTCCTATTCTGAAATTATGAGTCCCGCCGCGTGGCGGGATTTTTTTTCTATTCTTACTCTTGACATAATATCAATTTGATACTATTATTGATTTGTTAATAGTACGAAATTGATATTACCGGAAGGAGCAAGCATGACTGAAATTACCGCACCCACCAAGAAGTTTCAAAAGGAATTGAACTCAGGCACATCGTCACTGGTGTTGCTGAGCGTCTTGAGCCGTAGCAAGGAGGCAATGTATGGCTACCAGATCGCCAAACTGCTGGAAGAAAGCGGACCCGAGATCCCCATGATGAAGCAGGGCACGTTGTATCCTGTCCTGCGTTCTTTGGAAGAGAATGGTTTGCTGGAAAGCACCGTGGAGCCTTCGGTCTCTGGTCCGCCACGCAGGTATTACCAGATCACGAAAGAAGGGCGCGTTGCCCTGGATGAATGGCTTGAAGTTTGGAAGCAGACCAAGAAGTTCGTAGACACAATTTTGAAAGGATGACATCATGTTTAATACAATTGAAGAATATCTCGATGCCTTGAAAACTGAAATGAAAGATGCCGACCTTGCGCTGGTGCAGGATGCCCAGGCCGATGCGCGCGAGCATTTGTCTACGGCTTTGATGGTTGCCCGCGAAGCCGCTCCTGAAGTTGGCGAGGCCGATGCACTTAAGAAAATAATCGAAGAATACGGCACGCCCGATGAAACCGCATCCGCGTACCGTGAGATCGAGCGGCGTACATCGCCTTCCTTGAAACAACCGGTCAAACCGCGTTCATTGCTTGGGCGAATCTTCGGCGTCTACATTGATCCGCGCACCTGGGCTTCGCTCTTGTTCATGTTCATTACCTTTGTCACAGGCATTATCTATTTCACCTGGGCCGTGACCGGAGCCGCTCTTTCGATTTCATTCCTGATCCTGATCATCGGCATTCCTTTCGCCATCCTCTTCCTGCTTTCCGTGCAGGGATTGGCTCTGCTCGAAGGACGTTTGGTGGAAGCGTTGCTAGGTGTTCGTATGCCGCGCCGTCCCTTGTTTGCACAGCCGGGCTTGAATTGGCTGGAACGTTTGAAAGCCTTGGTGACCGATAAACATACATGGATTTCCCTTCTTTATATGGTCCTGCAAATGCCGCTGGGCGTGATCTATTTTTCAGTGAATGTCACGTTGATCACATTTTCGCTAACGGTCATGGCTGCGCCTATCGTACAACTGATTTGGAATCTGCCCGTTGTGACTATTGGGTATGGGCGCATTCTTCTTTCTTACCCGGCTTTGGTTCTATTAGCCGTTGTCGGACTCCTCACCTTGACATTAACCCTGCATCTGGCGCGTGCCGCTGGCTGGCTGCATGGAAAATATGCCAAGTGGATGCTGGTCAGCGAATAGTAAGGTCTATGAATCAAAACTCTCAGCCAGACAAATTTTTGAAGTTCCTGCAATTCCCGTTGGTAAGAATATTGTTGGGATTTCTAACTCTTGTTATAGCTGCCACGCTCCTTCAAGTTGGGACCGAACTCTGGCCCGGTCACAAGACGGATATTACAAATCTAGTTTCTGTGTTGATTACAGCCCTTGGAGTCCTGCTTACATATTATGGGTTTGTCCATTTTATTGAGAGACGCCCTGTGACCGAGCCGGATGTTTCCAGCGCAGGAAATGAATTAATAGCCGGAGCGTTGATCGGCGCCCTCCTCTTTTCTGTGACCATCGGCTTTTTGTGGATATTCGGCTTTTACCATGTCACCGGTGTTAATAACTGGACAGCTATTTTTCCCTGGCTGGTACTTGCAATTTTTTCCGGGGTATTCGAAGAACTGTTGATACGCGGAATCCTTTTCCGCATCATGGAAGAATCGCTGGGAAGTTGGTTGGCATTGGCGATCTCAGCAATCATCTTCGGGTTTTTGCATCTCGCCAACCCCAATGCAACCTTATGGGGCGCGGTTGCAATCGCCATCGAGGCAGGCATCATGCTGGCCGCGGCGTTTATGTACACACGCCGATTATGGCTTCCCATCGGCATCCACTTTGCATGGAACTTTACTCAAGGTGCAATTTTCGGCGTGGCTGTCTCAGGTAACGAAGCGAAGGGACTATTGCAGTCCACCCTTACGGGACCAGAATTGTTATCCGGCGGCGCTTTCGGCGCAGAAGCTTCCATCTTTGCAGTTGTGGTTTGCTTCGCGGCTGGAATATTTTTTGTTTGGAAATCCTTGAAACAGGAAAGATTTATAAAACCATTTTGGAGACGATTGGCATAATCCCTCGTGATAAAATCACGTTCATGAACCGTCTACTTGCCTTTCTTTCATCCATTATTCTTCTTTCCCTTGCCTGTTCAACAACGTCAGCTACTCCGGCCCCACCTCAAGATCTGGGCGTGCCATCGGGGAGCGTCCTGTTTCAAGATGACTTCTCGCAGCCTATCACCGGCTGGGATCGTTTTACAGCTCCCGAAGGCATCATGGATTATGACAAGGGTGGTTATCGTCTGCTGGTGAATGCTCAGAATATCAATTTCTGGTCAACGCCTCATAAGGATTTCGCCGATGTCCGCATGGAAGTAGACTCGGGCAAATTGGGCGGTCCAGATGAAAACCGCATCGGGTTGATCTGTCGTTATTCAGGCAGTGACTATTATTTCTTCATGATTACAAGCGATGGCTTTTACGGCATCGGTATTTTTGCGGGTGGCAAGGCCCAATTGTTTGGTCAAAGTGAAATGAAAGCGGATGTCAGCATTAAAACTGGAATGGCGGTCAATCATCTCCGCGCCGATTGCGTGGGCGATACGCTTAGTTTTTACATCAACGGTTTCCCTGTTGCGACAGCCCAGGATGCGACCTTGAAATCAGGGGATATCGGCTTATTGGCCGGCACGTTCTCTCAACTGGGCGTGGATGTGGTGTTTGATAATTTTGTAGTGCTAAAACCGTGAAGGGCAAGGATGATTGATGAAGGAGGAAGGATGAATATAAACCATCCTTCCTCCTTCATTTTTACAAAGGGGAAAATTCTGTGCATGGAATTCAGATCAACCGTTAACACACCTCCAACCATCATCCAACAAACGCGGTGATAAAATACCTGCACCGTCCACAGTTCATCGTCAACGGTCTTCCCTGACCTATGCTGCCCGCCAACCTCCTCCCCGATTTCCGCGTTCGCCAAAGAGATTATCTGCTCGAAATTTCGCGCATGTTGACTCAGGAATTAGACCTTGAGAAACTGCTTGCGCGCATTTTGCGTGTCTCCATTGAAATGCTGGCGGGGCAGGCCGGCATTATTGCGCTCAAACAACCCGAAGGTTGGCGAGTATCCGCCGCACATGGGATTGCTCCTGCTTTTATGAGTTACCTCACCCCTTTGCTCGCTGATGAAGTTGTCAGCGAATTGGATGTGATCGAACTCAACCGCATGTTGAAGGACCTCACTTACACTGCCAGCATGGGCTTGCTCAATGGCACGGGTCTGCCCCTCGCCGCACATGGGGAAGTTATTGGCGTGATCTTCATCTTCCGTAACTACGCCGATCTATTCACGCCCAATGACCGCGTGCTCTTACAATCTTTCGCCGATCAGGCCGCCATCGCGGTCTTCAATGCCCAACTTTATGGGGATGTCTCTTACGAGAAACAGCGCCTTGACGCTCTGCTTGATTCCGCCGCCGATGGGATTCTCATCCTTAATGCAGACTTGGTCATCGAACGCTGTAACGGGGCTTTTGAAAAACTCTACGGTCTGACTCGCGATGAAATTGTCGGCAAAAAACATGAAGAGATCGTCCACTGGAAGAAAGAACCGCAAGGCACAACGCTTGAAGAATCTGTCAGTAGTGGCTGGCCGCTGACTCCGAATGCCACTTTGTATGTGGAAGGTGACATCGAGCGTCCGCTGCCGCCGCATCTTCCGGTTGGGATTACATACGCGCCTTTATTATCAAACGAAAATAAATTACGCAATGTCTTTGTCAGTGTGCGCGATATTACACACTTCCGCAACGCAGATGAGATCAAGGCGACTTTCATTTCCATCGTCAGCCATGAACTGCGGACTCCGGTTGCGCTAATTAAGGGATATGCATCCACCTTGCGGCGTGATGATGCGCGCTGGGACAAACGCACCATCAGCGATTCATTGGCAGTCATCGAAGATGAAGCGGACCGTTTATCCAAGATGATAGATGACTTACTCGACGCTTCGCGTTTGCAGGCTGGAGGACTCAGCTTGAATCAGGCTGATGTCGCCGTACCCAGCCTTGCGTTAAGAGTGACCGAGCGTTTCGCGGCGCAGTCTCCAAAACATCATCTTGTCACCGACTTCCCGCAAAACTTCCCAGTCATCATCGGCGATGAAACACGCATTGAACAGGTGCTGGCTAATCTTGTTTCGAACTCGATCAAGTACGCACCGGCCGGCGAGATCAAGATCAGCGGAACGGTGCGCCCTGAGCAGATCATCATTTGCGTCAGTGACGAAGGCACCGGCATTGCCGCCAAAGACCTGCCGCATATTTTTGACCGCTTTTACCGCTCGACGAATGCGGTCAAGCAGACGAAGGGTGCCGGGCTGGGGCTGTACCTTGCGCGCGCCATCGTGGAAGCGCACGGCGGCCGCATCTGGGCAGACGCTTCGGCTGGCTCCGGTGCGAGGATCTGTTTCTCGCTACCGAGATAACATAGACCCGACAAGGTTTACGCGAAGCGGCCTGTCAGGTCTTAACCCAATGGTAAAATACCTCATCTTCTCAGAGTAAGGAAAATCATGTCAAACACAATCCCCCCCCGCAGTAAAGTGAACAAGAAGTTAACTTGGAATGCCGAAAGCGTTTTCCCATCCGTAAAAGCCTGGGATGCTGAAGTCAGCAAGATCATCGCGGATATTCCCGCTGTCAAAAAATATCAGGGACGCCTCAGCGAAAGCCCGGCTGTTTTATTGAAAGCGATGATCGCCATTGAGCAGATCAGCTTGCGCGCATACCGCGCATTCATGTATGCCGGCTTCTCTTACGCAGTGGATACCACCGACCAGCAAGCCGCAGGGATGCGAGGCAAGGCGGGCGGTATGTTCGGGCAGGTTGGCGCCGCTGTTTCCTTCCTCAACCCTGAACTGCTTTCCATTGGCAAGCCCAAACTTGACAAGTGGATGAAGCAGGAACCCAAACTTGCCATGTATCGCCATAGCATCGAGAATTTATTCCGCAAGCAGGCACATGTCCGCTCCGGCGAGGTGGAAGAAATTCTCGGCATGTTGTCCGATCCGTTTGAAGGCGCATCGTCTTCCAGCTCCATGTTGACCAATGCCGACTTCAAGTTCGCGCCTGCTCAAGACAGCAAGGGTAAAAAAGTTGACGTGACCCAGGGCAACATCCATACGGCTTTGATGGAACACCCCGACCGCAAGGTGCGTCAGACCGCATTCGATAGTTACATGGATAAGCATCTCGAATACAAGAATACATTGGCGGCTAATTTATCCACTTCGATCAAGTCCAATGTTTTCAATATGCGCGCCCGCAAACATGAAAGCACACTGGCCGCATCCCTGTTCGACCTGAATATCCCCACCGACGTTTTCTACAACCTTATCAATACCTTCAAGAAAAAACTTCCCGTTTGGCATCGTTATTTCGCGCTTCGCCGGAAGGCGTTGAAGCTGCGCGATGTCACCTATTACGATATGTGGGCGCCGATCGCCAAAAAGGTGAATGTCCCTTACGAAAAAGCCGTGGACTTGATTTGCGAAAGCCTCGCGCCAATGGGGCAGGAATATGTGAGCATCCTTCGTCAGGGCGCACTCAAAGAGCGTTGGGTGGATATGCAGCCGAATCAAGGCAAAGTGAACGGCGCGTTCTCATGGGGAGCGCCCGGCACACATCCATTCATCATGATGTCCTATACCGGCGAAGTGGGCAGCATGAGCACCCTCGCGCACGAACTTGGTCACTCGATGCATTCCTATCTCACGTGGAAGAACCAACCGTTGGTCTACACCGATTATTCGTTGTTCGTGGCTGAGGTCGCGTCCAATTTCCATCAAGCCATGATGCGCGGACATTTGCTCAATACGGTCAAGGATAAGAACTTCCAGATCGCGTTGATCGAAGAAGCGGTGGGCGGCAATTTCTTTAGATACTTCTTCCAGATGCCGACTCTGGCACGCTTCGAACTGGAGACTCACCAGCGGGTGGAACGCGGCGAATCCCTGTCCGCCGATTCAATGATCGACCTGATGGCTGATCTGTTTAGCGAGGGGTTTGGTCCCCGGGTGAAAGTGGACCGTCCGCGCGTTGGCATGATCTGGTCCACCTTTAGTCATCTCTTCATAGATTATTATGTCTATATGTATGCGACCGGCATCTCCGGCGCTCACGCCCTCTCCGGTCGAATCCTGCGCGGCGAACCGAATGCAGTGGAAGATTATCTCGGCTTCTTGAAATCTGGTTCAGCCGTTTATCCCTTGGATGTACTCAAGAAAGCCGGCGTGGACCTGACCACGCCCAAAGCTGTCGAAGAAACCTTCAATGTTATGGAAAGCTATATTGACCGGCTGGAAGAACTGGTCGGGTAAAAAAATTGGGGAATCGGGAGTCGGGAGTCGGAGGTAACAACCCAATTCCCATTTCCCGACTCCCCCATTCGTAAATCCAAAATCGTAAATCGGAAATCATTACATGCCACAAACACAAATCTCATGCCCACGCTGCAGGCAACCCATTCCTGCCAATATTGAACAACTCTTTGATGTAACCTACGAACCCGCATCCAAACAACGCCTGCTCAGTGGACAGTCCAATTATGCGCGCTGTCAATCCTGCGGATATGAAGGCCGCATTCCAACTCCGGTTGTATATCACGATAACGAGAAGGAATTGCTGTTGACCTTCTTCCCGATGGAATTGGGAATGCCGATCAATGAGCAGGAAAAAATGATCGGTCCATTGATCAAACAGGTGGTGGAACGACTGCCTGCTGAAAAACGCAAAGGCTATTTGTTCAATCCACAAGCCAACCTGACCTATGAATCAATGATGGAAACCATCCTCAACAAGGATGGCATTTCATCTGAGATGATCAAGTCACAGCAGGAACGCGTCAAGCTGGTGGAACGGTTAATTCAGGTTACCTCGGCAGATGTCCGCCTGGAGATGATCAAGCAGAACGAGAAGCTCATTGACGAACAATTCTTTGGGTTGTTCAGCCGCATCGCCCAGAACGCCATGCAAAGCGGACAGGAACCCATTGCGCGTGCCTTGATCGAATTGCAGAAACAACTTTTGGACGAGACCGCCTTTGGCCGTCAGCTTAAGGAATCTGTCGGAGAAATGGAAGCAGCTACAAAGGTCCTGCAGGAAGCGGGGCAGAGTCTCAACCGCGAGAAACTGCTGGACTTCATCCTTGAAGCGCAGAGCGATGCCCGAGTCCGCGCTTATGTTCAACTGGCGCGCGGCGGCATGGATTATGTCTTCTTCCAGAATCTGACCGAGAAAATAGAGAAAGTTGCGGGCGATGAAAAGACCCGGCTCGAATCGATCCGCGAAAAGCTTCTGACCTATGTTGCCGAAGTGGATAAACAGCTTGAAGCGCGTTTCAAGCAAGCGACCGATTTTGTGGAGAACCTGCTCAAGCAGGATGATGTGGAGAAGGCGACCCGCGAAAACATTGAAGGCTTTACGCAGGATTCTGTGGAAGTGGTCAATCAACTTTTGCGGCAGGCTTCCGAGAAGAATGATTATGCAAGAATGGGCAAACTGCAAAAGATGGCGCAGGTCTTGCAGGAAGCCAGCGCGCCGCCTGAGATCGCTTTCATCGAGCAGTTGATCCAATTGCCTGATGACGTCAGCATTGAAAAGATGCTTGCCGATAATGACGCCGCGATCAATGACCAGTTCATGGAAGCCTTTGGCGGCTTGGTGGCGCAAATGGACGCGCAAGCAGAACAGGGAAACCCTGAAGCACAGTCCCTGGCGCAAAAACTCGGCGATGTTTTCAAGATCACCTTGAAGTATTCGATGAAAAAGAAAATGGGGTAATTTAAGAATGCAAGTGACAGTCACCTTAAAGGTGACTGTCACTTATAAAACATAATTTGAAAAAATCGATAAGAATTATGACAGCAAATTCTAATGTTCGTTCATCCCTGACACGCTTCGCCTGGCTTTCGATTGGCGCGGCAGTTCTGACGATCGTGCTCAAATCTCTCGCATACTTGTTGACAGGTTCTGTGGGTCTGCTTTCAGACGCGCTTGAATCAATTGTCAATCTTGTCGGGGCATTGATGGCCCTGTCCATGTTGACAATCGCTTCACGCCCTGAGGATGAGGATCATGCTTATGGCCACAGCAAGGCTGAATATTTTTCCAGCGGCGTCGAAGGGACTTTGATCCTGGTTGCCGCTGTCAGCATTATCTGGGCGGCTATTCCGCGCTTGATCACCCCAAAACCTCTCGAGCAGGTTGGCGTGGGGCTGGCTGTTTCAGTCGGCGCGTCACTGGTCAATTTAGTGGTTGCGCTTATCATTCGGCGGGCCGGCAAGTTGAATAACTCGATCACACTTGAAGCCAATGCAAACCACCTGATGACTGATGTATGGACTTCTGTAGGCGTTGTCGCTGGGGTGGGCGCAGTCACACTGACAGGCTGGCAGAGACTCGATCCCATCGTCGCGATGCTGGTTGCCGCGAATATCATCTGGGCGGGTTTTGGCATTGTGCGCAAGTCCGTTCTGGGATTAATGGATACAGCTCTCTCCCCTGAAGAACAGAAGTTGATCCAAAATGCATTGGAGCCGCACAAGGAAGGCGGAGTTGAATTCCATGCGCTTCGCACCCGTCAATCGGGCGCGCGGCAGTTCGTGTCATTTCATGTCATTGTCCCCGGTAAATGGACTGTCCAGCGCGGTCATCACTTATTGGAAAAGATAGAAGCCGATATTCGCGGTGCACTGCCGAATGTGACAGTGTTTACACACTTAGAGTCATTGAACGACCCTGCTTCATGGGAAGATACGAATTTGGATCGCAAGGAAAAATAAAAGTGAGGCGCTGGTCTCAGATCAGCGCCCAACTAGCATGAGTCGCTGCTTGAACCATGAACACCCGTTGAACTCTGTCCCTGTATTTCGTATAATGATTACAGGCAAGGTACGCATTGGATGAGTCAGTATTGTTCATGGAGGAAACGTCGTCATGCCTCGCAAGAAGATCAAAAAACAGCCGAAGATCAGGGTGGATAGGAAGATTTATTTTTACCGGGCCGTATCAGCGCTGGATAAAGGAGGCAAGCCTGCATTTAACCCGCCGGGTGTATTTAATGCGGTGAGGTCTCTTCCATGGAAGGAGCGATACAAGGACGAGGACGGTGGAAAGCAAACCTGCTGCTGGCTGGGTGAGAAAATATCCCTTCCCTGCTCAGTCAAGTTTGGGCTGATCCGCAGGACTGACCTGCCGCAAAGGGAGAGTGGCGGAAGGTTATGGCCATTAAAGATGGCACGCGGCTCAGGGCTTGCTGAGAAGATCCATGTGGTCTTTTTTGAGAATAACATTATTGGGGCTGATTACAATTTCTACGGCCCTAGCATGGCAAAATTTGCAGAGTATCTTTTGTTGAAAGGAAAACAATTGGAGAAAGCGGGGAATGCATCAATAAAAAAACGAAGCAAGAACAGAATAGAGATTCCCAAGGGTTTGCGATTCGAGCCGCTATTGAGAGGCGATGTGGTTGACCAGCTCGATAAAATGCAGGAGATCAGGTTATTCCGCTTGAGGATCAGAAAATCTTTTGCGGCAAATCTGTCGGATGCAAGCAGGAGTCTGGCTGCGGCATTCAAGGCTGCAAGCAGGGCAGGCAGGGCTGACAATGTTGAGATTATCCTGAGAACGCCTTCCCATTCCAAAGACTGGCTCGGAAAAAACATTCTTGATGCGGCTAAAAAGATCATTCGCATCCCGGGCTTGCAGCATGAGGCACTACACTTTTCTGTAAAAGGCTTGAGAGATGACTCGGCTAAAACCACAGAGCTTGATCTATTAAGTGACAAACTGATCTCGACCCAATCCATTTGCCTGATGAACAGCCGGACCAAGATACTTGAATCACGGTCCGCTTTCAGCGCGATAAAAAATGCCCATAAAAAATTAAAGAAGGCGTTGGAAAATGCCCCGAGTGTGAGTTATGGCTAGGATAAAAGACTTTTGGGATAAATACTTTTTGCCGCTTGAATTTCTCGTTTCACTCCTGACGATGGTGGGATTCATCATTTGGGGCGAATTCTTCTCCGGCAGGTCGGTTATGGACTCCCTGCTTGAAGGAAATCGCAGCGCAGTTTATGGCGCGCTATCGGCGATTTTTGGCGCTTTGCTTGGGTTTGTGATCACTGCCGTTTCAATCGTCCTTGGGTATGTCGCCAGCGACAAATTGACTCTTGTGCGGGAAAGCCCGCACTACGAAGACCTTTGGCGGGTGTACAAGGCGGCCATGCGGTCGCTGGCTGTTGCCACCATTGCTGGCCTGCTCGGACTGATCTTTGACCGTGAAGCGCGCCCCATGCCTTTGCTGTTTTACCTAAATATATTGACCACCACACTGGCATTCTTCAGGTTGGGGAGAAGTATCTGGGTGCTCGAAAATATCATCAGTCTTGTTACGCAACAGGAGGATAAATAAATTTACCTTAACCCCTCGAACAAATCAGTTTCCACTTTCCTGCCCCCATTCACCAAGCTAAACGCCCGATAAAATGTCCCTTGCATGGCGAGGACTGCCGAGGCGGATTCTTCAGGCAGTTCGGCTAACATGCCGATGGTTGCCATTTGACTCTTGTGACATAAGATCGCTCGATAGGCCGCGCCGCAATGTTCCGCCATTTCAATGCGCGTCGTGATCACCCACTCCTTCCAAGCAGTCTCTTCGCGGATTTGGTCATCTACAGTGAAGGTCATGTCACCCATGAACGGGGAGATGAGATTAATGAAATTCTCGCCATCCACCATGTAATAAAGTTTTGAAACGCGATGCGATGGAAGGCTTTCAGAGTCTTTATAGGATGAGTCCGCGGCGCAGACGATGGCGGCGGATGCGAATTGTCCAATGGCGATGTGGTCGGGGTGACCGTAATTTCCATCGGGAGGAAAGGTCACAACGACCTGCGGCTTGATCTTGCGGATGTGAGTGACGATTCGGCTGATGGCTTCGGCAGGGTCGGCTTTGTCCACTTCACCATCAATGTAGCCGAGGAAGTTCAGTGACTTCATGCCGAGTGCGTTGACGGCGTTCTGTAATTCAACCGTGCGCGTTTGGCCGAGAATGCTTAGGCCGGGATTCTCTTCCTCGGGGCCGAACCAGCCTCTTTCTCCACGTGATGCGCTGACAAGGTGTGTATCCACTCCTTCGGCAGCATACTTTGCCAGCGTACCCCCCATGCCCATTGATTCGTCATCCGGGTGCGCGAAGACGGCCAGTAGTTTTAATGAGTCCATACTTATTCCTGATCAGCGTTCTGAAACTTTTTGAAGGGTTTCGAGTGAGATGTTATATGCTTTTTCAAGCCCCGCGATGAAACGGCCGCCCTTGGGGTTGATACGCCACAGACCGAAATCTGCATTTTTGAATAATGCTTCAGATGCGGGAAAACGTTCGATGTACATTTTTTTAATAAGGGTAAAGCCGGGTTCGCCATTCTGCATCGGTTCTGCGGAGCCGCGAATGGATACTCGCGCCAGCGTGCGTGGATCGGCGCGTCCGTCGTCTGTTTCGGCGATGAGCAGGCTCATCAGTTTGTTCTTTTGCAGGTCCATGATGTGCGGGTCGAGTCTGTTGGCGAAGATGTAGAATGTGGAGAAGTCCTGCACTGTCACAAATTGGATCATCGTGATGTGCGGGGCTTCGTCGCGCAGAGTGCCCAGTGCGGCGATGCGCGTATTGCGGATAATGTGAGCCAGAATTTTTTCTGATTGAGCATCCATGTTTATTCCCCCACTGGCGGGTTATCAAGTCTCATGCCATGACCGCGCACAGTGTCTATGAATTGATGGGTGGGATCGAGCGCGGCGAGACGGTCACGCAAACGGCGGATGAGTGCATCCAGGGCCTGGTCTGATACGCCGGCCATTTGATCTTCGCCCCACACAATGCTGACCAATTCGCTTCGGCTGATGACCTGTCCCTGATGTTCGTATAACATCCATAACAACTTGAATTGTTGGGCAGATAACGGCGGCGCGACCTGTTGCTGGTTGACCCAGACCTGCCGTGATTTTTGATCCATCAATAAACGTCCTGAACGAATACCGCCTTCGATCAGCGGCATGGTGGCATCGGAAGTTAAAAATAATAATTGCTGCGCGAGTGCAATACCCAGCAGATCGCCATCCTGCAGCATGACCGGCGTGGTGATCTCTGTCCCATTGTGATTCGTTCCGTTCTTGCTGCCGAGGTCTTCAATGGTCACGCCTTCAGTAGTGGGGGTGATGCGCGCATGGAAACGGGAGACTTGCCGATCCTGCACATGGATTTCGCAGGTGGGGTCCCGCCCGACCATCAATGTGCGGTTTAATGACCAGCGCTGTCCTTTTAGTGGACCATCTTGAGCAACGAGAATGGGATACTCTTCTTCTTGTTTCATAAATTTCCTCGAACCTGCCGTTACTTTCGCTTGTCTCACGCATGTTCTCCATGCGTAAGTAAACTTTTTTGAAAATTGCGAGTAAAAATTGCAACTTTTGTTTACCAAATTATGCGATACTATGTAAAACTGAATTTCCAAAGACCTTTAGGGTCTCGCAGACCCTAAAGGTCTTTTCAAGTAATAATCGCGTACTCTATAAACACAAAGACGTTTATAATATAGCAGAAAAGTGGAATTCTGTGCATAGCAGTGTCAAATTTATATGGTCTTAACATAAAAGTGATACACGCCGAAAATATCACTTGATTAAGATGCCCCACTGAATCCACTTGCAAGACAAAAGGAGAAGAGTTGCCCCAGTCGTTGAAGAATGGGGAGGTCCTGCGTGACCGCTATCGGATCCGTGAACAGATCGGACAGGGCGGTACCGGCAGTATTTATCTTGCAGACGATATTCGTCTGGAAGGTCGGTTATGCGCGCTCAAGGAAGTTGAGCACAATCAGGCACTCCCACCCGAAGTATTTAAGCAGGCACGCGAACAATTCTTTCGTGAGGCATCTGTTCTCGCGCGCCTTGATCACCCCAATCTGCCCAAAGTTTCGGATTTCTTTTCCGAGGGTCCGCGGGATTATCTGGTCATGGACTATGTGCCCGGCAAGGATCTGCGCGAACGCATGTTGCAGGCTCGCCGGGATAAAACTTTTCTTTCTGAAAGTGAAGTCATCCGTTGGGCTGTGCAAATTGCGGATGCTTTAAATTATCTTCACAGCCAGGAACCAGCTATTATTCACCGCGACATCAAGCCCAGTAATCTCAAGATCACGCCCAGTGGATTGATCAAGCTGGTGGACTTTGGACTTGTCAAAATTCTCGCTCCCGATGAAGTCACGATCACGATCATTCAGGGGCAGGGGACTGCGCTTTACACACCTTTGGAACAATACGGCGGCGACGATGCACATACTGAAGCGCGCGCTGACATCTTTTCCTTTGGCGCGACTTTATATCACCTGCTGACAAATGAACCGCCTGCCGAAGCACGTAAACGCTTCCTGGACACCCGCAGCCTGACTCGGCCGCGAGAGCTGAATCCCAACCTTAGCATACACATCGAAAAGGCCATCCTGTGGGCTATGTCCCTGCACCCTGATGACCGCCCGCAAACTGTGTTTGAATTCCGTGATGCACTAGTCGGCAAACATGAGTCCCCCGAACGCACAGATGCGCGCTCCAGCTTTAATGTCCCAACTTTTTCCCTCTTCCCGCAGGAACAGATCGCAACTTATATCGCGCTTGGATTATTTTTCCTTGGGTTGGTTACAACGTTGATGCGTTAGGCAATCTCTGCTCTTGCCTTTTCGATCATTCTGCAAAACGAACATAAATCCGGGGTGGAAGTGGGTTGCCCGCATTTGGGGCAGGGATGCAAGTTCTGCTGCTCCACGTTCTTTTCAACGAACAAATTCCCGCTCTTTTTTGCTTCCAGAAAATTTAAATAAAAGATAAGCTTTGCACCCGGGCGGACTGTTTCCAACTGGTTCAGCATTTCCTTGTAAAAAATGGACTGTGACCCATCTGCGAATGGACATTCTTCATATATGTATTCGATCCCGCGCATGATGGCGTAGGCCGTCATCTCACGCTCATAAAAACGGCAGAGCGGCTTGACCTTGCGCGCCAGTCCGCCTGAGGAGGCAGGGAGGACGGGTCCTTGCCTCAAAAGAAATCCACTCGACCAGTTCAAGGTATTGCCAAAAAGCACGGCCGCTTCATCGTCAAGGTTATGGCCTGTCGCAAGCACATCGTATCCAAGGTCACGCGCGATGCGATTCATTTCATGACGTTTGGCTAATCCACAAACCGCGCACGGCCTGCCATATCCGCGGTGACTGATCTCCGCCAGCACAGGGATGGACTGCCCATATTCCTTCTCAATATCCACTACATGAAGTTTGAGATTGTTTTCGTTTGCATATTTTTCCGCAAGCCGTTGAGATTCGTGCGAGTAATTGATGCCGGAGTCAATGCCGAGACCGAGATACAGACCATCTGCCTGATAGCCGAGTTTGACAAGAATATCCCAAAGCGAAAGCGAATCCTTGCCGCCTGAAATCGCCACGAGGATCTTTTCTTCGTGAGTGAACATTTGATATTTTTTGATGAAGCGTTCCGTCTGTTCGGGGATCCATTCAAGATAATGTTCTTTGCATAAAGCCAGTTTGTGCTGGCGCATGTGGATGGAAGCCTTGTTTTCGCACTTGCGGCATTTCATCTTATCTATCCACCCGAGATCACAGCGATCAATTTGACAACGTCGCCGCTTCTTAGCACTTCGTCATCGGTGATCATTTCGCCGTCCCGTGTAGCTATGACGGATTCGGGCACGATGCTGTTTTTCTTCAAGGCATCCAGCAAAGCCATGCCCGGACGCACTTCATATTCCTTGTCGCGTAGGATCAATTTTACGGTCATATTTCTCCTGTTGGTGGATTTTATCATCCTTCACATTAAAATCTTTTCATCTGGGAATGTATCGTGTATAATGCCGATTAAGTTTCGGCGAACGGCATTATCGTGTCCCAGTTGTAAAAACGAGGAGTGTGAAGCGTATCTTTTGATCGCAGGGTCATCTAGTTCGTTTCAGGTCTTATTTGCGAAGCCCTCGGCCGATCCTTATGACGGCCGTTTTTTTTGTTCATTTTTAAGCAGAAAGTAGGTGATTTCATTGGGTTCAGTACATTTACGCAGTGGTGAGTCGCAAGATTCTTTGCTCAGGCGCTTCCGCAAGAAGGTCGTTAAGAGCGGCGTGTTGAGCACCATCCGCAACAAACGCTGGTTCATTTCCAAGAGCGAGACTCGCCGCATGGAAAAAAAGAAGGCCATCCGACGTATGAAACGAAAATCTTTCAAGGATCCGGAATAAATTCAAGAGGCGTGTATGACGAAAGAAGAAGGCAAAATTAAAGTTGACGGTGTTGTGATCGAAGCCCTGCCCGGGACTCAATTCCGCGTGCGGCTGGATAATGGGCACGAAGTGCTGGCTTATCTCTCAGGGAAAATGCGCAAGCATTACATCCGCATTTTGCTGGGGGACCATGTTGCCATGGAAATGTCACCTTATGACCTGACTCGCGCCCGCATCACCTTCCGTCAACGTAAAAGTGCTTCCGCCCCTGTTGAAAGTTGATCTCTTGATTTGAATCATAAAAAAATCCCCTGTTGTGCAGGGGATTTTTTTATATGCCTGTGAGGGACTGATAAATCCGCTTCGCTCCTCTGCTATAATCTCTTTTATGATTTTGATCACAGGTGCAACAGGTTTCATCGGACGCGCTGTTGTGCGCCAGCTCTCCGATATAGGTCTCCCATTGCGGACGTTGATCCGCCCTTCGCCGCGCTCACCGCGTTTGCCCAAGGGCGTCTCTGTGGAAGTGGCGGTGGTGTCTCTCGCAGATGTGCGCGGATTGCGCGCCGCTCTGCGAGATGTGGATACTGTCATTCACCTTGCCAGCGCAGAGAATCAAGGCAGCCGCGGCGACCTTTTGACGGCAGATATCCAAGGCACCGCAAACCTCGTCGAAGCAGCATCAGATGCAGGCGTGGACCGGATCGTTTACATCAGCCATATCGGCGCGGCGCGCGCTTCAGGCTATCCTGCTTTCAAAGCAAAGGGAATCGCCGAAGAACATATCCGCAACGGAAGCGTGCCTTATACGATCCTGCGGACTTCGCTGGTGTACGGCGCTGAAGATAATTTTACAAATAGTCTTGCGCGGCTCATTCGTTCCTCCCCCGGCATATTTCCGATCCCATTAGCCGGGCGGACCGTTGTCCAGCCGCTTTGGGTGGAGGACCTTGTGACGTGCATATTATGGTCACTCAAAAACGATGAAACACTCAACAAGGTATATGAACTGGGCGGGAGTGAATTTTTTACCTTGCAGGAAATTATCGAGATCATCATGGAGATCACACACCATCGCCATTATCTTGTTCCATTATCGCCGATCACGTTACGCGCGATGACCGTGTTCCTTGAAGGTGTGGCGCCCAACTTCCCGATCTCATCCTATTGGCTCGATTACTTTGCCGTGAACCGCACGTGCGCCATTGATTCCATGCCGCGCATTTTTGGGCTGATGCCCGCGCGCTTTTCCTACCGCATTGATTATTTGATTCGCAAGCCGTGGTATCAGCGCGCATGGAATGCAGTCACTGAAAGAATTGAATCTCTGCGTCCCCGCTAAAAATGTCTGATTTCCAAATCCGGCTGATCGATACTCCCGAAGAAATGAGTCTCGTGGAAGGACTTCAACGAGAAGTTTGGCCCGGCTCTGAAACGGATGTTGTCCCTTTGCACATGCTCATCACTGCCGTGCATAATGGGGGGCTGGTGCTTGGCGCATTTATGAATGAAGTGTTGGTGGGTTTCGTTTTTGGCTTCCCAGGCATCGAGACCACGCCGGATGGTCCACGCCCCAAGCATTGCTCGCACATGATGGGCATCCACCCCGATTGTCGAAACGATGGCATTGGCTTTGCACTCAAACGCGCGCAATGGCAAATGGTGCGGCATCAGGAGCTCGATCACATTACATGGACATATGATCCTCTACTCAGCCGCAATGCCTATCTCAACGTCGCGAAACTTGGTGCGGTCTGCGCCACCTATCATCGCTCTGAATATGGTGACATGCGCGATGGGCTTAATGCCGGGCTTCCTTCCGATCGCTTTCAAGTGGATTGGTGGATTCGCACCCGCCGCGTTGAAACCAGACTTGGAAAACGTTCCCGCCCTACTCTTAACCTGAAGCACCTGACCCGCTCCGGGATTTATCCTTCTTATTCGGTTCACGCATCCTCCCTGACCGATAACCTGCCGCGCCCGCCCAAGCATATTCCACCCTTTGAGGACCGTCTTCTCCTCGCCGAGATCCCCGGTGATTTTCTCGAGCTCAAATCAAAAGATTTTACGCTTGCCCGCGATTGGCGCTTCTTTACCCGCGAACTTTTTGAAACTGCATTCGCGAAGAATTACATTGTCACTGATTTTGTCTTTGACAAGAACGAAGGCAACCCGCGCGGACTGTATGTATTAACTCACGGTGAAAGCACGCTGGACGAATTTGAATGAGAGCAGCATCCATGAACTTGCCGATGAAAGTTTATAAAAAATGAGACATCCACTAGGACGTCTCATTTTTTAAGTTGGAAAACTAAAGTGTTACCTTCTTGTAGAAGTAGAATTCTGTTCGCCGTGTCCCATGGCGGTCATGCCAACTGGATGATAGGTCGGCTCAGGGTGTGAGTTGACACTATAACTCGGAGTCGGCTTCGGCGCAGGCCGTGGATAATTTTGGTTCGGGCGATAAGCGGGTTGATTGGGACGAATGGCATTATCTCGTTGAGGTGCATAACGGTCATTCGCATTAACGCTTGTGAACAGCCTGTCACCTGCAACCGAAAAAGTCCCGATGATCAGCACACGGATCAACCACACCATGCCTGCTACAAAAATGGGAACAGCTTTGATCATGGATGCCTGCCCGACGAGGGAACCTCCCTCGATATTGTGATTTTGGATGGCCACCGAAACGCCCCACCAGGTCAACGTGGCGTTGAATGCCGCCGCCAGAAGCCACGCCCCAAAGAGATACCAAACTTCAGCGGGCTCATCGCGACCCTGTTCGGGCGTGAAGATGCGGGCAATACCGGCAAAGTCAATTCCGCAGAAGGCAAAGGCAAGGATGGCAGACCAACGCAGCCCTGCGAATTTCAGATCGCCGAGGACATCCTGCAGCGCGAATGATGTAGTACCATAGTTGAATAACTCGAAGGCCAGCAGGGCTGTGACGAGAATGCCGCCAAAGATAGCGCCTCGCTTTAGAGCCGCGTTTTTCAAGATTGGAAGTAATTTAAGGGTGAGAGAACGGTTCATGGGAAAACTCCTTTTGAAACCACTACAGGTCAGCTTGATAATGCCAAATATAGAACACTTGTTCTAATTTGTCAAGACTTTTAAAGTTTGCTAGGGTCGGTTGTCTACCACCTCGTTCATTATCCATGCTTTGAACCTATTCTCTTTACTACTCCCGCCTTTGTTTGCGTCAGCGCAAAGACAATGGGATCGGAAACAGCTATTCTTAATTTCAATGATATGATTCTGGCGCGAATATCCTAAATGGGTAAAGATCAAAATGAATTGGAACAGATGTGAAATTCAATAACCCTCACCTGAAAAAACTAGGCGCTGTTCTGAATCTGCTTTTGATTCTGGCATTGTTATTCGTTTTTTTTCATTACACCAGTATCGATGGGATCATGAATGTTCTGCGAACCACATCTTTGCCTTGGTTCACTTTGGCGTTTGTGATTTCCTTGTTACAGAATATTTTCTCCTCGGTAAGATTTTGGCTTTTGCTTCGCAAGCAGGCGATTTCGATTTCACTCCCTAAATTAATTGGCATAAATATCGGGGTTAGGTTTTATTCATTTTTTTCGCCCATCTCCAGCGTCGGTTCCATCCTGCGCTTTCAGCGTCTTATCTCTGTAGAAAAAATTACAGAGGGCCTAGCTGCTTTTGGCGCAAATCGTGTTTTCGAAATATTATTTCTATTCTCCATGGGAGTCTTCTGGGGGTTGACCAGCATTAATCAGGATGTATTAAACCCATTCGCTTTTATCATTTATTTGCTCGCTCTTATGCTCTTGCTATGGTTTGCTTTTAAATTCAGTGACTTTGTTACAGCCTGGGCTGAACATAAGCAGGAAAGTGTTTCTTCAAAAATTTGGCTATGGATATATCGCGTTATTGGAAAACTCTTCCGCTCATTTAGCATTTACCGCACCTTTTCTTTAAAAGAGATTTTGACTCTGTTGGGTATTGCATTGCTAGGCGACCTTTTCAGCCTGCTTGGCTTCACTCTCGTAGCTTTATCCCTGCACATCCCGATCTCATTTGTTGACCTTGGATGGATCCGCGCCTTGATGCTGCTGGTGGCGTTCACTCCCATTACTTTGCCCGGCGGTTTTGGGATGCGCGAGGTGAGTGCTGTTGTCCTTATGACCAGTTTGGGAATCAGCGCGGAACTGTCAGGCGCATTTTCCCTCCTTTTATATGCGAGAAGTGTGTTTACCGCTCTCTTTGGCGGAGTGGTGGAACTGGTGTTGAATATAAGAACATTTGTTGAACGGCACAAAACCCCTATATCCTGATAATTTGGATGGGGAAGTGGAAATTCAATGATAAAATTTTTTGGACATGGATATAGAGAATGAAAATTGACATCACCGGGTTATCTGTCGAATACATTATGCGACGCAGTGGAGACAAGTTAATCGCATTGAAGGAAGTCGGTTTTTCCATTGCCACGGGGAAGTTTGTTTGTGTTATCGGTCCCAGCGGGTGCGGAAAATCTACCTTGCTAAAAGTGTTGGCTGGGCTGCAATCTCCCAGCGCAGGGGAAGTTTTATTGGATGCCGCACCAGTTCAAGGTCCGGGGAAGAACCGCGCGATGGTATTCCAGTCCGCTGCCTTATTGCCATGGCGGACTGTCCTCCGTAACGTAACCTATGGACTTGAGCTCCAAGGTGTTTCCATTCAAGAGGCTGAAAAGATCGCAGGGGACTTTATAGATATGGCCGGGTTGAGCGGCTTTGAGGAAAGCTATCCGCGTGAAATTTCCGGCGGAATGCAGCAGCGCGTTAATCTGGCGCGTGCGCTGGTAACCCGCCCTGATCTGCTTTTGATGGATGAGCCATTTTCCAACCTCGACCCTCAATTGCGGAACGTGATGCAGTTGGAAGTGGAGCGTATCTGGGAGCAAACGCGCCAGACCACCTTGTTCGTTACACATCTTATTAACGAAGCGATTTTCTTGGCCGATGAGATCATTGTGTTAACTGCACGCCCGGGCCGCATTAAAGAGATCGTGCCGATCAATTTTCCACGTCCGCGCAAATTGGGAATCAAGAAAACCCCGGAATTCCATGTTCTCGAAGATAGATTAAGTGAGTTGATGGATCAGGAATTTCATGAAGTGGTTTACCAGCAATCACAGGATGACCGCCCATGAATTCCAGTCTCTCTCGTTATGAGAAACTCCTTGTGTTCGGAACAACGATTATTTTTTTGACAATATGGGAATTACTTTCTTCCTTAAAAATAGTTGACCCCTTCTTCATAAGTTCACCTTCGCGTATTATCACTTCAGCGCAATGGCTATTCGCGCATGGATTATGGAATGACATCCGCGTCAGCTTGGAGGAATTTTTGTGGGGGATGGCTCTTGCGATCCTTTTTGGAGTGATCCTGGGATGGGCACTTGGCTGGTATCGCACACTGAGTGTGGTTGTTGAGCCGTTCATTACCATGATGAACGCGGCTCCGCGTGTGGCTTTGTTGCCGCTTTTTATTCTATGGCTTGGTATTGGGATCGAGTCTAAAATAGCCGCGGTGTTCATGGGGGCGTTCTTTCCAATTGTGTTCACGGTCATGAAAGGCGTCCGCACCATTGATAAGGGACTATTTGACCTTGCCCGCTCATTTGGGGCGAATGATGTTCAGGTGTTTACCACCCTGGCGATTCCCTCCTCAGTCCCTTACATTATGACCGGCTTGCACATCGCTGTCGGACGCGGCCTGGTCGGAGTTGTCATCGGTGAATTGCTGGCTGCCCAGGCAGGTATCGGATTTATGATGTCACGCGCCAGCTCCAGTTTTCAAACCGACAAGGTGTTTGTGGGGTTGGTACTTCTGACTGGTTTTGGATATGTGCTCACTGAAGTTCTTAAAATGATAGATAAATATTTTGAATCCTGGAGAATTTAAAATGAAGAAAAACTTATTAATAACGGTCTTACTTTTCATCCTGCTTTCTGCCTGCGCCAGCCCTGCCCCTGTTGTAACAGGGTCACCCGTTGCCACTGAGCCAGTTGTCATGCCGACGGACACATCCGTCCCTCTTACCGAGGTCAATGTGTGTTATTCAGCGCCCACTACGACTCAATCCGTCCCCTGGTATGCGTTTGAAAAAGGGATCTTCGAGAAATATGGCTTGAAGGTTAATTTGATCCAACTGCAGGGAAGCTCTAAAGCCATGTCTGCTTTGGTGAGCGGAAATGCTTCCATCTGCCAAATGTCAGGGAACTCGGTCATCAATGCCGCCGCCGCAGGTTTGGATGCGGTCATGATCGCCGGTATTTACAATACTTATCCGGCTGTGCTTGTGGCAAGACCTGAGATCAAAACAGTCGAAGACCTGCGAGGCAAAACAATTGGTATGGGGCTGACTGCTTCCGCATCGGAGGTAGCCACACGCCTTGCGTTGCAGGAACTCGGGCTTCAAGCCGGCGTTGACGTCAATGTAATTGAAATTGGCGAAGAGCCCGACCGCGTGGCAGCTTTCCGTGCCGGGCAAATTGATGCCATACTCACAACCGCCCCTTATCTGCATCAATTGCGCGCAGAAGGAGTATCGGAGTTATTCGATTTTGGTAAAGTGGGTTTGCCTTATGCCCATACCAGCATCCTTACAACACGCAAATTCATTGAAGAGAATCGCCCCATGGTGGTTAACTTTATGAAGGCGATCATCGAGTCGATTTCTTTGATGAAAGCCGATCCCGAAGGAACTAAGGAAGTGATCGCAAAATATCTTGGGCTGGACCCCGTTGCAGACGCCGCCGATCTGACCGATGCCTACGATAACATTGTCCAACCATTACTTCAGGAAGTTCCCTATCCCAATTTGGATGGATTGCAAACGCTGATCACTTTCACGGTTGAATCCAACCCAGATGCAGCCAAGATCACCCCCGACCAATTGGTGGATTTAAGCATTCTAAAAGAATTGGAAGACAGTGGATTTATTGCCGAGATCTTGAAGAAGTAAAGGATACGAAGAATGGTCGTTCGGGAAAATTCGCCGCTTCAGGATTCTGACATTCTGAAAATCTTTTTAGGTTCGGTGTCAGCGTACCCGGAGAATGTGGCTTTAAAATCCCAGGCTTACAACTACACATATACAGAGCTTGATCGCATCAGCGGCTCGATGGGTGATTATATTTATCGTCTGCTTGGCGATACGGCACAACCCATTGCTTTGCTGTTGGATGACGGTGTACATTTGGTTTCCTCCCTGTTGGGTGTTCTGCGCTCCGGCCATTTTTATTCCATCCTCTCGTCAAAAAATCCGCCCGCGCGGACTCGTGACATCCTGAACGACTTGAATACGCCGCTGCTGATCACATCGGCCTCTTTGCTCGAAAGTATGCGTGAGCTTGCACCGCAGGGATGCCGGGTGCTGTCCTTTGATGAAACGCAAAAAGGTAACGACTCTTCCTTTTATCGGGAAGTCTCCAGTGATTCTCATGCCGCAATATATTACACCTCCGGTTCCACCGGCGAACCGAAAGGCGTATTGCGGCCGCGCCGATTATTGGTCAAACGCGGTTTGGTTGAAATTGAGAAACAGAATATTCAACCTGATGATCATCTCCTTCTTTGTTATGCGCTTAGTTCAACAGCATCTTTATCAACCATCTTTGGCACATTGTTCAGCGGGGCCAGCCTTCATATCTTTGATGCCGAAAAAACCGGGGTCGCTCCACTGAAAGATTTGATATGGCGCGAAAAAATTACGCACCTGCGCATTCCGGTTGAGTTGTTGCGCTATTTTATTGACGGACTTCCTGCGGATGCTTTTTTTCCTTCCATCCGCTATGTTATATCTGCGGGCGATGTTCTCTATTTTAGCGATCTTGAACGTCTGCGAAAACACATCAACCCCGATGTATGGTTTACCACCCAACTGGGCATGAGCGAATTTGGTTCGCTCGCAAGCAACAGTTTTCGTTTTGATCAGCCCTTTGACGAAGGAATTGTCCCATTGGGTTTGCCAATGCCGGGAAAGGAGATCATTATATTGGGGGAAGATGGCATACCGCTCAACTCCAATGAGATCGGCGAAGTAGGTCTGCGCACAGATGTGAAATTTTCAGGCTATTGGAATCGCCCCGACCTGACCGACGCAAAGATGATCCCCGATCCAGCTGACTCGACTCGTGTGATCTATCGCACCGGTGACTTGGGGCGCATCCTTCCTAACGGACAGTTGGTACTGGCAGGCAGAAAGGATCAGCGCGTAAAGATCCGCGGCTTCAGCGTGGATACATCTGCCGTTGAAAGTGTATTGATGTCAATTGAAGGAGTCCGCCGCGGAGTTGTGACCGCCCAGCAAAACCCTGCCGGTGAAAAACGATTGGTCGCTTATGTCATGCCGGTAAAGGGAGAAAAACTTTCTGCCCAGTCTTTGCGTCAGGCGCTTATCACAAAACTGCCGGATTTTATGCTTCCATCTCATTATGTCCTTCTCGCAGACTTGCCGCTCACACACACAGGGAAAGTCGACCGAAAAGCATTGCCCGCCCCGCATTGGAATCGACCGGAGCGTACAACTGCATTTGTCGCGCCGCGTGATGAAGTTGAACAGAAATTGGTTAAAGCCTGGCGCGCAGTTTTGCGGGTTGACTCAATTGGCATTGACGATAACTTTTTTGAACTCGGCGGTGATTCTTTAATGGCGGCAAGTTTGATGGTCTCCATCGAAGAAGTGTTTTCCCGCAGGATGCCTGTCGCCATGATGCTGAAAGCATCCACGGTCAGGCAGCAAGCGGATATGTTACGGTCCGATGGGGTTAATCTAAATGAACCTTTACTGATCCCCATCCGCACTCGAGGTGCAAAGCAACCCCTGTTTTGCCTCGGCGGAAAAGGCGGGACCCCCATCCGTTTCAACCGCTTATTCCAATACATCAGTGGAGACCGTCCCGTTTATTATTTTCGTTCACGCGGACTGGGAGCCGATGAAAAGACCGAGGATTTTGTGGAGGATATTGCGGCCGATTTTATTAACGAACTGAAGAGAGTCCAGCCGCATGGGCCGTATCATTTTCTGGGAGAATCGAGCGGCGGGCTTGTGGCCTATGAAATGGCACAGCAATTACATCTTCAGGGCGAGACCATTGCATTCCTTGGAATGTTGGACACCTATATATCCCGATATCGCAGTAATAACAAACCCAATTGGAAGCTTCTCCTAAAAAAACATAGCCAGACTTTAATAAATGGTGGAGTGAAAGGTTTAGCCGCTTATTTCAAATATTATGCAGGGTTATGGAATTACAAGGTTTACCAACTTAAGGATTGGGCTGGGCAAAAATGGACGCGAGTCCGTTACCGTGAGGTGTTTCAGAAATATGACCGTGTGGAACGTGCTAACAGACTGGCGAACCGCGCATACATTCCCAAGCCTTTTTCCGGCACTGTCCATTTATTTCATGCGGCGACTCAGGCTCGCTATGAAAACAATAGTCCGCATAATGGGTGGGGGGATGCAGGGATCGAAGACCTGATCATCCATTCCCTGGAATGCTATCACGGCAACATATTGTTCGAGCCGTATGTCTCTCAAATTGCAGAGATCATAAATCAGAAATTGAATGGGGAAAATCAGCAATCCGGGGCTGTGTCTATCTGACCTGCCTGCAATCGGTCAACATCAAGGATTTTTGGATATTGTGTCCCTTAATCTTTACCGCATCTTTACAAAAATTCAATAAGTCCATGATATGCTTCGGGGGCGTATTTGAAAAAATCAGGAGATGCTAGATGATGAAAAAAATAGGGTTTGTTGCACTGATAGCCTTGATCGTATTTGCAGTCTTTGCCATGAGCATGAGGCGCTCGCATATGATGGGCGGAGCAGGGGCACAGCAGGACCTTGTCGCCGTCTCTGCTGATGGTGGGCAAATTTCTTTGGAAGAATTGGCTTCTATCAGCGCCGAGTTGCCGAAGAATACTGCCGTTCAGCAATCGGGTGAGATGATCGTGTCTTTGTCGCTGAATCCATATCCCCCGAGCGCGGGTCAACCCAGCCAGTTTGATGTCGCATTGACCGACCTCAATGGAAATCCAATTGACGATGCCTCCATCAGCCTGGACCTGACCATGCCTTCGATGTGGATGCCGCCCAACCAACCGGACATGCAATTCGTGTCGGACGGGAAATATTCTACAACGGCTCCCTTCACCATGCGCGGTGGCTGGCGTATTGAAGTGATCATCACGCGCGGCGATCAGAAACAATCTGTGTTCTTCGATGTGGGGTTGTAAAGAATATGCTGCTTAGTAATCTGGCGCTTGCATTCGTCACAGGGATCATCAGCAGTTTTGGGCATTGCCTCGGCATGTGTGGTGGGATCGTCGCGATCTATTCTGCGCGGCAGGCCGCACAGACTCCGGCAGGCGAAGCTCAGCCGGGCATGTTGGCTCGCATCACAAGTTTCCTTCCCCTGCATCTTGGACGTATCACCACTTACACATTTTTCGGTGCGTTGATCGGGCTGGCCGGATCACTTATTGATCAAGCCGGCGGGCTGATGGGCTGGCAGGGCGGCTTTTCAGTTCTCGTGGGAATCATCATGCTGCTGGTTTCGCTCAGTTTGATGGGAATTCTGCCGCCTATCGAAGCAACTTTAGTTTCGCTGACAAAAGGTAACACGCCCATGACGCGTATGCGCGGACTGTTTGGCAAACGCAGTTTTCTCGCCACGTTGACCCTCGGCATATTGTGGGGATTCCTTCCATGCGGATTGGTCTTCGCGATGTTGGTTTTGGCCGCACGGACAGGGACCCTGTGGGGAGGTGCATTGACGATGCTCGCGTTTGGATTGGGAACCGTGCCGACCCTGCTTGGGTTTGGACTCGCTGCAAATTTACTCAGCCCCAAA
Source organism: Chloroflexota bacterium (assembly GCA_016219545.1). Taxonomy (GTDB): domain Bacteria; phylum Chloroflexota; class Anaerolineae; order Anaerolineales; family Villigracilaceae; genus Villigracilis. Next base: position 99,859 of record JACRMH010000021.1, read on the forward strand.
TTGCGCGGAAGATTACAATCCTTTGCGGCAATTTTGCTGATGTTGTTTGCAGTTCAAACGGTATTGCGCGGGTTGGCAGTTGCCAATCTCATACCTTCATTTTCATACGGACAGGTGATGTTATGGTAGATACGATCAAATGCGACCATTGCGGCGCAGAAGCCAACGCGAAATATGTGATCACAAAAGAGTTTGATGGGAAGACCTTGAATTTTTGCTGCCGGGGTTGTTTACAAGTGTATGAGATGCTGCACGAAGAGAATTCCCCCCAACAACCAAAAGACGAAAAAACTAAAAAGTAAAATAATCTAAATCACCAGTACCATAGCCGGTCATATAACCGACTATTTTCTTTATGGCTTTGCTATGACAATGGTTGTACCATTGCTGTCACCATCGGGATCATCATTAAGGTGTGAGAAATAGGGCAAGGTTGCATGGGTTACATTGGTTACTGATAATGTAACTTTTGCTATCTTGGCTTTGAGTTTCATTTTGAAGATCTGGCAAACACCGCTGGAATTTGTAGTGCACGTTGCAGACCCCTTTATTGTTCCGCTCCATTTTATGGTGACGGTTGCATTCACGACGGGTTTCTCATTTGAATCATAAACCTTGATCGTCACGGCTGTATTCCATTTATTACCTGACGTTGTGGAGATGGCATCCAGATCGCTAATATGAATTCTGCTTCGCAGCAGTATTTCCATTGGTATCGGAGTGCTCTTAGGGGTGGGGATGAATGAAAAATCATCTGTTGCTGTGGGGGTGGGAATGGCGAATTGCCATTGATATGCCGCCAACAAGTTTAATTCCCCGAATCCGTAAACATCATCCGGTCCTGCAGCGCCAAGGTCTGTAGCGGAGTTTACCAAAGCGCTTGCTTGATCACTGGCAGAGAGATGGGGAAAAGCCGAAAGAAGTAAAGCCAATCCGCCCGCAACATGCGGTGCTGCAAATGAAGTTCCGGAGTCTGTGTAATAGGTGCCAAATAATCCTGTCGTGCGGATGTCAGTTCCCGGCGCGACCAGTTCGGGAAACGGTTCGGTGGAGCCGCCGCATGTAGACGGTCCGCGACTGCTGATTGCGGAAATTTGTCCGATGTTATCTGTTGCCCCAACTGCAAATGCGGAGGGGTTATTCGATGGGCTGTAACTTGAGCTGCTATTTGGTCCGCCATTGCCTGCCGCGAAAATAGGCAGGATGCCGGCCGCGCGAAGCGACTGCAAGTCTGCTTCAAACTCTAAATAACAACCGGGATTGGCATAGGTCCAGGAATTATTGACAACCTGCGGCGCATCATCCGTGACCGGGTTATGGTCCGGGTCCAATAGCCATTGAAAACCCTGATGGATGGCCGTCGCGGTGCCGCCGCCCTGGTCGTTGAATATTTTTACCGCGATCCATTGAGCGCCCGGTGCAACACCGATACTTGTCCCGCTTGAATCGCCGCCGACCATGATACCGGTCGTCCATGTGCCATGTCCATTTAGATCAATCGGGCTGGTGGGATGCTGGTTGTAGGGGTCGAACCAACTGTTCGATCCGCTGCGCCACCGGTTTGCGAGATCGGGATGAGAAACATCCACGCCTGTATCCATACTTGCGACGACAACGCCCTGCCCTGAATATCCCATACTCCATAAAACCGGGGCGTTGATAAAAGAAATATTTGCTTCGGGTATCCCCATGGTCACCGGAGTGATCTGTATATCATCAGGAGTAATCGAGAGCACATCTGGGCGCTCTGCCAACTCATTAATTACCTCTCTGGAGGCGGTGACGGAAAATCCATTGAATATCCAAAATGAATCGAAACTTTTCACCGATCCCTGACTTTTACGGGTAAGAAGTAATTTTTCAACCTGACCTTGCGTAGCATTGGCTGCGTCTTGTAAAGCACGGATAACGTTTTCAGATTGCTTTAACTGGTCTTTATTTTGGTACGGTGACAAATCGCCCTGTGCTCGCAAAGTGACAATGACCGTTATCATGTCGCCGGACGGCAATTGGTTTAACCTCTCTTTTACCAGTGGATCAAACTTATCAATTCTGTCCGGCAAAGTTTTAAGAGTGTAGCTGCTGGCATGCGCAGATTGAATCGGTTTCAAGATCGAGACCATAAATAATATGGCGATAACAATCGGGATGAACTTTTTCAAGAGACAATTCTCGAAGATTTACTTTACGATTATCGGTTCAACGCGGATACGACCAAAAACCAGGCTTACTTCTGATCCGGATTGAACTGTAAAATTTTGAGTTGGGAAAAACATCATAAATAATTTGTCCGTTTTGAGCTTCCAGTGCGTGTGCATGTGCGGGGCCAATATCAACACTTTTCGGTCTACCAATATAGCGTTCTGATTCATAAGTAGAAAGTGCGCCTTATCCGGGTCAGTGATCTTCAAGCGCACATCTACAAAACTATTCATTGCAGTTATGGCGACCAATGAAACCTGTATTCCATATTTTTCTTCCAACTCTGCAAGTGAAGTCAACGGAGTGCTGCAGACTGCGTCAAGAGACCCTACGTGCTCATGGTATCCCACCTGGCTCGCGTAAGCATCCCACCGATAGGTTGAAAACGTAACCGCTGATATGAGAAGCAGGGATGAAATTGGAAGCAAATAACGAAACCATTTTGGAACCAAAAACGGTGCATTTTCAGATGGGATGATTCTCCAAGGGCGCAGCAGGCAAAGGAGAATGAACAATCCTTCCACGCTCACTATCATCAGCCCAAATGGATAAAGCCAGGGTTCGATCTTCAATCCGGGAAGTCCCAGGGTTCTGGTCCAGATGAAGCCGGCGATCGAACCAACCGAGATGACAAACCCGATCATCCAACCCCAAGCCTGTTTGTGATAGATCCCAAAAATCGCGATCATAGCGCCAAGCAGATTCAGCATGGATAGATAACCTAAATAAGGCGCTTTATCATATTCGATCTGGGCGGTGATGAGATGGATCAAGCCTGCCTCGACCATCAACATGATCGCAAACCATTGAAGGATTTTGGATTTCATCGCTCTACTCCGTGCAAACTTGCATAGGTGGGCGGTTTGACGGGAAGGTCAAACCTACGGATTAATTCTCTGCCAGCAGAATTCTTAGATCAGAGGCAATATCTTCCGGAGAAGAATCGGGTGTGAATCTCACACGCTGTTTACCCTGACGGTCAATGACATAGGTGTAACTGGAATGTGTCTCGCCGCCTTCCAGTACTTCCACTCCGTAATTCTTCCAGATTTTTTCCAGTTCTTCAGGTGTGCCCGGTATGCCAATAAATGTCGGATCAAATTTGGATAGGTAGTCTTTCATTATCTGAGGCGTATCGCGCACCGGGTCTGTACTGACCATGACCACCTGCACATCCTTTGCTGAATCCCCCAGCAATTCGAGAGCCAGTTTGTAATGTGCCATGGTTAAAGGGCATTCCTCGGGACAATTTACAAAGCCAAAATACAACAAAACAACTTTCCCGCGCTCATCGCTCATTTGAAAAGGATTGCCATCGGCAGTGGTCATGCTGATTTCTGCCGCAGGGATGGGAGAATTAACCCCCACACCTTTAAAGACAGGTTTTCGATTCATGAATAAACCCGCAGTCGAAACCATCACGAGTACAACAATGACTGTAATTCCTGAATACAAAGTTTTACGATCCATATTTATTCTCCAGAGATCTTTTTGAAATTTTCAATGAAATCATCACTTGGACGGGATCGCTTCAAGCGCTGTATTTCCAAACAGGATAGTCACCTGAGTACCGGGTTTTATCAAATTTTGAGAATTCGGAAACATAAGAAAAAGATTACCATCATTTTCGATCTTGATCCCCTGTTTTGCAATTTCTTCCGACGTGCGCAAAATAACACCATTATCAGTCATAAGAGACGGGAAATTCTGCGGGTCGCTTAAGAGTGTTTTGGCCTTCTCGCCGTCAATGATCTTAAGACGAACATCCACCAATCCGCCTGCCGCTGTCACAGCCACCAGGTTGACTCGCAGTCCATAAGTTTGCTCAAGGGTTTCCTGTGAGATGGTGGTAATCGTCTGCTTTGGAAGAGATTCGATTGGATAAAATGCTTTATATACATTATTTGCATACATTCCGATCGTAGCTAAAATGACCAGCACGAACAGGATGGGTATGACTTTTTTTGAGTTCATCAGATTCATTGTGCGGATGGCGTTTATGGCTTGCATTGAAAAGTTACTCCTGAACTGCGGCAGGACTTGTTTCGTTCCGCCGCAGTCAATTCAAATTGCAGTGTCGAGGGAGAGCCGCCGGAGAGCGGCTCTCCCTCCTAATGTGGATTTAGTTAGGTGATTTGACTATGATCTTACGGACCATAGGGCGTAGTTGACCGCTTGGCTGAGAAGGCGTCGAAGTACTCGAGCGTGGAACTGCCTCCGCTTGTCACTGAGCCAAATCGGAACACACGTACTAAGGTGTTAGTTGCTGCCAGTGACTGATCTGCAACAAGACTTCCGCCAACAAAGAGTTGGAGCGTACTTCCCGACTGCCAGACCACTTCAATGCGATTGCTGACACCGTCGGTGATGTCGGTCCATGTAGTATTGGCTGTACTCGTACCGACTTGGATCTGCACTTGAGGCTGGGCGCCATTCATGCGATAACGGACACGGAAGACCGTATTACTGCTTGTTCTGGCGACAAAAATATCCTGATTGGTTCCCATGTTTCCGTTGGGGTTGAAGTAGAAGCGCACATCAACATTCGCAGCGGCTGGGTTGGCAGCAGTGTTAAATTCATATTGCAAATAGTTGGTATTGTCGCCTTGTGCCTGTAAACCTCGAAGTCCAAACAGAGCCGCTGTTGTTGTATTGTTAAGGCGGGATAGAGCGGCCGTCGAGCGAGTTGTCCAGTTGCCGGGCAGAGTGGTCGGTGATTCGAATCCATCCGAGAAGATCGAGTCGGGAATAACAGTTAATGTTGCGGTGCGGACACCGTTGGTTCCGGTGCTCCAGTTTCCTGCTCCGTCACGAATACGGACACGAACTGTGTATGTTCCTGCAGCGAGTGTACTTGTGTCAATATTTGTGCTCGTTCCGGAGAACGCATTGCCTGTGCCGGCTGTAATGTTGGTAGAGCCGAACCAGTATTCTCCACCAGTTACGCCGCTGGCGAGTCCGCTGACAAGTGGATCATTGGAACCATTTACGGTCAGTCCTGTGCTGGTAGTTCCCGTCAGAATTGAGTTCGGGGAGACGGTGATGCTCGTAAAGGTGGGGGCGGTGCGGTCGATCAACAACGTTGTGTTGGCTGCTAAACTCCAATTGCCGGCTGTATCCAAGGTACGCACGTAAATAGTGTGGTTACCTGCTGCGAGTGCCGTGATTGTAGCTGCTGGAATGGTGGCGGAGATTGTGGTGCTCGGTGATGCAGCGGCCCGGGTCATCAATGTACCGGTGCCGGCTACACCAAGAGCATCAATGAAATACTCTCCTTTGACGATAATGTTATTACCGGTGACGACGTCATTGGCTGTTGCATTGATTACCACAGAGGTGTTATTCGATGCGGGGGGGGTCAAGGTCAGTCCATTGACGAATGGTCTCATCTTGTCAACGATGATTACAGCAAAGCTGGTCGTACCCCAATTGCCAGCCGCATCCTTGCTATGAACATGGATGTTGTGCGGGCCGTTGCTCAGGTTGCTAATTGTGGCAAGCGGGATATTGGCATAGCCAGCCTCGGAAAGACTGTTAAAAACGCCATCTATTGCAATGAACGGGAAGCCAGTGCCGTTGGCGCCAACTGTATCAATGAAGCCTTCGGCTGCAATGACATTGGAGAGCGGGTCCATCATGGTCGCAGTAACATGGACTGCTGGTGTGCTGGCATTGAATGGCAAGGTGCCATTGTTTGGGCTGGGTGAAGCCAATACAGCGCTTGTAACGGGACCGGCATGATCAACAATGAAATTAATTGTTAGGGGATTGCCCCAATTACCAAGGGCATCCTGGCTGCGGACATTGACATCGTGGGAACCATCAGAAAGAGCGTTGATGGTTGCTGCAGGAACGGTAGCCTTTACACTGCTGATCACAGCAGTTGGTGAGATTACCGTCATGGGTGAAGTGGTGCCGCCGTCTATCGAATATTCAGCTGCACTGATGATGCCGTTGCCATTAGCGCTGTCATTTGCAGTTGCGCTTAAGGTCAGGTCTACAGTGCCGTTGCTTGGGTTGGGTAACAAGGTTCCGGCGGAAGTTACAGGACCTGCCTTATCGAGATTAAGCACTGCCGAACTGAATGCGCCCCAACCATTGGAATCCTGTCCGCGGACATAGATCGTGTGAGATCCGGCTGACAAAGCGGCCAAGTCTACAGTTGTAATGGTTGCCTCAATGTTCTCAGCCAGTGAATCAAACGATAAATCGCTGGCATTCATTGGGGTCGCAGCGCCGGAAATACTATCAATATAATATTCTGCGGCTGTTATGTTTGTGGTACCTGTGGTGGTCGCAGCCAAGGCAACATTGCTTGACCCATTAGTGATGTTCGGGGTTAATGTTACTCCGCTTGTAAGTGGACCACCTGCTACTGGAACTGGAGCGCCAAGTGTCAGGAAGGTCAGCATTCCACCAAAACCTGCGGCGTTATTGTTATGTTGCAGGAAGTTTGCTTCATACAAAGCGAACATGCTGCCGCTGGTGGCCGAAACTGGGATGGTTGTGATCACATCCATCGTTCGTCCCGGGGCGATGCTTTCAGTAACAGAAAAGCGTGAGTAGGTTAGTGGATTACCATCAATGGCGATAACATTCTGGCTTAGTCCCAACACACCCATGGAATGAGTTTGAAAACCTGCGTTGAGATAGCGCACAAGGACTCTATTGCCTGCGGCTGTGGGGGTTGGAACAGTCTGAGGATATGACTTGCCATTGATCAACCAGTAATTGGGATGATACTCGCGCATGTCAAAGGCGGCCGGGTTTGCACTGTTGTTCAGGGCCTGATCAATCTCACTGAGCACAAGCACAGCTTCATCGTTATAGGCAGTTGAAGCGCTGGTATATGCTTGTCCGGGTGTTGTTGAGCGCACGATCAATGCACCATATAAACCCATGGCAACCTGATGTTCGGCATTGTTTAGCAGGCCGGCTTCATATAAATAAGTTCCGGGAGCGCTGGCTGTGAATGTATAAGAGGTGGAACCTCCGGCAATCACACCGGTCAGATCGGGAGTCATGGTTTGTCCCGGGAATAACATCGAGGTGGCTTCAGTTAATCCGTTATAGAGAGTAACAGTAACGACATCGCCTTCATCAACATAGATCTGCGGACCGGGCAGGCTGGCTGTTGCGGTGCTGCAGTCACCTGAGGTTGTGGGTATTCCATAGCCCCAGAATGTAACGGTTGCACCATCGGCCATCAAAACAGAACCGGGCTTGGCACATAGTTCAACGGGTATGGCGGCAGCGGCGGCGGATGTTGTATGACCGATAACCACGATTATCAATGCCGTAAGTACAAACAGTCTCATGCCCGTTGTAACGAAATTAGAAAATAGTTTAATTGTTTTCATGTCAGACTCCTGTTACGGGCAGTTGTTTGGCAAAGGCGGATCGATCCTGACGTAGGTGATCGGACCTGCCATGACCTGGCCCCACGCATCCAATTGGAAAAGTGCATGGTTGTGCGAAATGATGTAATACTCGCCGCACTGGTTGAGGGTTGAGACTCCCGGAGGCATCGGACCCATTACGCCCAGATATGGGCTGCCTGAATAGAACATACCCAGTGATTGATTCGCAATATCAGGAATGGTGACTGGGATCGGATTGCTCTCGCTATAGTTTTCAGCGTCATACCACTTGAAGAGCACATCCCAAGTTTGACCAGGCCCGATATTTACAGCAAATTTCTCAAAGGAAAGATCTTCACCACCTGTTCCTTCTACGGCATTGCCATCGCGACCGATCACAAGTCCATTTTGTCCATGCGGATGGAACGGATAATCTTCAGTGCCGATGTTAACGAAACGTTCAATCCCTGGATATGGGTGGAGCGTTGCATCATATGGATGGATGCGTGCAAGGGCACCATAGGGTTGGTTGGGTAACCAGGGGGCATAATTATCGGCAATGGTGTCCGGGAAGCCGCGTCCATTAAGAAGCCAGTAGCGCGGATGGTAGTTATTCATGTTGAAGGGAACACCATCTTCAACTGCCTGATGTAGATACGGGTCGATATCAGAGAGGAGGGCAAGGAATTCCTCTTCTGGTGTGAACCGGCTGTCGGGGCGGTTGTTTGCGAAATTCGCGCCTGCGCTTGGGCGGACAACCAGCACACTAGCCAATCCCATCGCAACCTGCTTCTTGGAGTCTGTTCCACTTTCATAAATAAATGTGCCAGGTTTGTTTGCTACGAAACTATATGTCACGGTTCCACCTGCGGGTGCGGTTTTTGTGAGCGAGATCAAATCTCCGCCGCCACTAAACTCAGGCTGGGCTGGAACGCCATTTGCCAGAACATTTTCCTGCCCGGGGAAAATAATCGAGGTTGCCTCGGACAGGTTGTTCTGCAGGATGACCGTAACAGTGTCACCTTGATTGACACAAAGCACCGGGCCGGGGTATTGGAATGCTCCACCGGTCACTGAGTAACTCCACATGAACATGGTGTTGGCATCAGAAAGGACAATATATCCGGTACCGGTTGAAAGGTTAAAAGTAGGTCCATTGGTGCAAACAATGCCCACAGCTGGGTTTGATTGAGCTGATGCAGATTGGGTGTTCGCAAGGGGACCCGCCGCCAGTAGTACGAACAGAGCAACCAATCCCAACCGCATCCATTTGAATTTTGAAGTACGCATTTTCAACTCCTTTTCATCATTAAGCCGGTCGGGCTAGATGCCCCAATCATTGGGGAACTGCTGTGCGGCAACACCGGATGGGTAAACACGAATTTCTGTGCGCTGACCGCCTGAATCACCAGATAGGTTATTTGTGCGGTTGTAAGCGCGGTTATAAAGCACGTAAGTATCCGGTCCGACTCCACCCGAATGAGCGGGGGCAGTGAAGATCACATCAAAGCTCTCGCCTGCGCCGATCAGGATCGTATCGGTATCGTAGCTGGTGTCTGTGCCATCGCGTCCCTTCATGGGTGTTGCATCACGACCGACTACATGCATGTTGATACCGGTCAAGGTCATGGAAGCTTCGCGGAACCCGAGGTTGGCAAAACGCAGAAGTACACGTTCGCCAGCATTGCATGTCACCAATGCTGAGAGTGGTTGGTATTGAAGTTCCGGTCTTCCAGCAGGGGCGATCAGATCACCGTTGGCATCCCTAACCGGGTTGAAGGGATCAACCGAACCATTGGGGGCCAAAGTATCCGGATAGACACGTCCATTCAGCATGGAGAAATCAGGCTTATAGTCTGTCCAATCTGGTAGCTGAATGTGTGAGTCTGCCCAGTGGGCCTCCGCCCAAAATTCGCTGAGGAACATGGCGAACTCCCGGTCGAATTCGGTGGCTGGATCGTTGTAGGCAAATTTCGGTCCGAGCAAAGGACGCACGAAGACCAGTCCGGTCATGCCCATGTGCACATGCTCCACATCTTCCACATGACAGTGGTACATATAAGTACCTGGGTCGCGTGGGCGAAAGACATAGGTAAAGTCACGCCCAACTGGAACGGATACTGAACCGGTCGGTTCGCCATCGAAGAAGGGGATGACGTTACGGAAACCATGCCAGTGCAGGGTGTGTGCGTCCGTCAAGTCGGGGCGCATTGCCAGGCCGAGGTTGGTCAGTTGCAATCGAAACTCATTTGTGCCATTGAATTGGTCAACCCAAAACAGTGGAGCGTTATGCTGTGCCCTCTGTTTCTGATTGGCCTTTTGAGTCTCGGTCATACCTGTTATGTTACGGAAACCAAATATGTAGCTATTCAAACCTTCCGGATAACCATCAGCCAAACCTGGAGCAAGGTTATCTGGAAAATATGGAGGAATGGCCGGCGTTTCGGGTAAGTGCATCCAGCCATCTGTGCCAGCGAAATATAAGTTTGGGGGAATCACATCTGCCATAACAACCTGTTCAGCCATTAAAGTTTTGCGCAGGAATTGTGGCAGCGCGCTCACGCCTGCGACGGTCAAAGCCCCAGCGCCGGCTAGCTTGAGAAAATCACGTCGAGAAATCATCTTTTTCATAGTATCTCCTTTAGCAGGAAAGGCTGGAGGTCAATTTATTCAACCGGCCTCCAGCCAGTCTCTGACTACGGCATGGTTCCACCGCCGAAATTATCGAAGCGGGCATCATTCGCCCCGCTGAAGTTTCCGAAGAACCAAACACCGATACGTCCGCCTCCTGACGAGAGGGCGGGTGTCCAGGCGTTAATTCCTGTGGTTACATTTGTTTGACCGATCTGGGTGCCGTTTTGGAACAGAGTGACCATTCCACTGTCTTCGATGCGTACACCGAAGACGTCACCACTCGCAAAGGTTATGCCGGTTTGGGTAAAGTTCAGACCTTTGTTACGGTTGGGTACCTTTGTCCAGATGCGGATCGAGTGGTTGGAGGGATAATAGGCTGCCTCTATAAAGCTGGCATTCTTCGCGGTTGTAGAATTGCCATTGAACTTGAGGAATACGCCCTGTTCTGATCCGGCTCCTATATCAGTGAAAGTAAAGTAGGCTTCCTGGTTGGCTCCAAACGAGGTTGGATTCCAATTTATCCTGCCAGACTTGCGGACTTGTACATCCTGGCTGGCGAGGATCCTAAAGATGCCGCTGCTTGTGTTGCCAGTCCAGTTGGATCCCACGACACCCGCTGCACGATTGAAATCGTCGAGTACAGGAGTGCTTGGGAATAAGGCAGGTGAACCGCCTCCACCGCCTCCTCCGCCACCAGTTATTAACTCATCGGCACCAGTATCTGGAGGAACATTTCGGGTTTCTCCGTCAAAATCGTTTGCAGGAGCATTTGAACCGGAGAGTGAGGAAATCCCTGCGTCAATAGCTGGTGAGCCGGTACTAAGGTGGTAATCACCCATCAAGGTCGGAGACCCGGTCACTGAGAGCAGGATGGCGTCAATGAAGTTAGCATTGGTGCGCCAGGCCACAAAGGATAAGGCTGTATTATAGGAAGTGCGTACCGTTGGATCCACACCGATCAGGTTGGATGGATCAATGGATAGCACGCCGGAACCATCTGAGACGCCAAGGTCCCAGACATTTGCATCGCCATCGCTCAGTCCACTGACTGTTCCAAGACCACGAGTGCCGGCCCGGTTGTCCCAGAAGATATTGTTGAAGAGTAAGGGGCTGCTGAATACCGGCAGACTGAAAGCGTTTTGTAAGAGAACGCTATTGGCGCCTGTGGCGAGACCAGCCGGGGCAGGGAAGCCGTTGCTGGTTACAGCTGTGGCTGTGGTAACGTTTTTCGCGATGGTGTTATTGTAAATTCGAACGTCGGGTGTATCGTTGATGGCAATACCGCCGCCTTCGTGGGTCGAAACGTTATTGACGATCATATTGTTGTAAACGTTCATTGGGTAGTTACCTGCCATCAGGAAGCGCAGACCGCCACCATCATCATTCGATAAGTTGTGTTGTATCAAATTGTTGTAAATATCTGTAGGACCTGAGCCAGGAGAAAGTATGGTTGGGTCTGCAGGGAGTTGTCCGGCAATCATCACGCCAGCGCCCTCATCATAGGATTGGTTAACATAGATGCGATTGTGATGAATCTTGCCATTCGGGCTGTAACCATAGACGGTCATTCCACCGCCGTATTCAGCGGAGAAGTTACCGCAGATATCGTTGCCCGCGACTTCATAATTATCAGCGCCTGCGAAGATCGCCAGTCCACCTGCGAGGTTGGTACTGCCATTTGCAATAACACGGTTGTTGGCAATACGCAGGTTTTCATTGTGACTGCTCGCGTCACCAGGCAGGTCGGGTGTGCCGATGCGCACAGTCCCATATGAGGCACTGTTGTTCTGGATCAGGTTATTTGTGATCTGCAGGTTGCGAACATAGGAATTCGCAAAGATCGCGCCACCTTGGGTTAGGATATTCGCCTGACCTTGTTGGTCGCCGCCGCGCAGGGTAAAGCCATCAATGGCTGCCTTGAAGTTGGAACCATATTGTGCAGTATCCTGAGCAACCATAAGGATGGTCTCGCCTTCACCTACGGTTTGGTTTCCAACCCAGGTCATTCCGGCAATCCTTTCTTCCCAATTCGCTGCTATGATCGAATCGCCGCCAAAAGCTGCACCATCAATGATCGAACCACCAACGAAAGTCCCGTCACTGTATACACCGCCAGATCCTACGCCTTGCAATTTGATCGGCGCAGAGATAATGATGTTCTCGTAGTAGGCCCCAAGCGGGTTTAAGCGAGTTGTTGATGCAGTTGGGTAAACGACAACCAGGCTATCGGAGCCATTGGAAGCGGCGTCAATTGCACTTTGGATCGTTGCATATGGATAACCCGGTCCTACTTCATACAGGTTGGGCTCGTAGGTCGTGATCGTTGCGCTGGTGTCACCACCGCCGAAGTTATCAATACGGGCTTCGGTAGCTGCTGTGGTTCCTGTTCCTTCAAAACGAAGGCCGATGCGTCCGGTCCAGGCACCTGTGGAAGCAACAGTTGTACGCCCGATCTCGACGCCATTTTTATAGGCGATGATCGTGCCATTGCTGAAAGCGCGTGCGCCGAGCTGATCATTCGCTGCCAGCGTGACCCCAATAAATGTGGCTTGGTCCGTGATTGTGGCAGAACCTGCCACCTTTGTGCGGATCCGCAAGGTATTCGCGGGTGTGTTATTGTAGGCTACCTCGATCCATTGGGCATTGATTGAATTTGGACTTGATGCGCTGTTGTATTTCAGCAGAAGCCCTTGCTCGTTTGCGCCTGCTTGATTCGAGACTTGCGTGAAGGCAAAGTACGCTTCCTGGTTTGTCCCAAATGGTAATCCTACATTCCACCATGCATTGCGCGTGTTGCCAGGTCCAGTTCGGATTCGTAAATAGTTACTGTTCAGGACAAACACACTCGCGTTGTCAACACTCCAGTTTGTTCCGAGAGCAGCGCGATCAAAGTTGTCGAACACTGCACTGGAGGCAGGGAATGCTCCGTTCACGACATCAGTACCAAACTCATGGAAGGTTAAGCCGTTGATCGTGGATAAACCGTTGGCGGCTTTTACGAGGAGTTGATGGGGGCCAGCCGCCGTTCCAGCAGGAATACTCATTTGGATCGCACTATCATCCCAAGCCGTGGTTGGCATGGCGACACCATCGAGAGTCACCTGTCCAACATCAGTACCAAAGCCTGCCCCATAAATATTGATGGAACTTGCCGTATCTGAGTAGGCATAGGGTTTGTCAACGGCAAATAATTGAGGACGGGTTGGTTCGATCAGACATGCAACCGCTTGCTCAAATTGTGAGCCAGGCAACTGGGCATTCACGCCCACCTGGGTTGGTGCCAGATCCGCAGGAACGATCAAACCAGGCAAGGCCTCAAATTCTGCTGATATGGTGCGGAATTGGGGCTTGTAGTTCGGGTTCCATTTTTGTGGATTGCCAGCATCGTTGCCAACAAGTCTGTATAGATTTGCACATACACCGGATGGGGTGGGGCAATCAATACGATTTGTGGAAGGCAGTAATACATCGAAGAGACCGTTATAGTCGGACTCGACGGTTGTGATCAGGCGGTTGGTGTAATCGTAAATCCCAACAGGGGCGAATGGAATACCAGGTTTCTCACCATACAGCAATGATTTAGGATTGGATGAGAAGTTGAGATCATCCACAAGCAAGCCCCAGAAACGTCCAGGGAGAGGTACTTGTGTAAAGAAATTGAATGTAGGCGCCACTGATCGACCATTGCTAACACGTACGAGTTTCATATCGCACAAAGGTTTCTGTGTGCCTTCAAAAACAGAGCCGCCACCATCTGCAAATGGCTGGTTGTCAATTGGTGTAGAAGCTGGGACAGTTATGCCATTGGGCAATGTAACCGGTCCGTAATTATCTGTACCTGATCCAGCTATATCGACAGTATGCAGCGCTCCGATACACGCCGGAGGCGGGATCTGTGGGACAAAACTATCGCCATTGAAGATATTGATATCCTCTTCACGAGTCACCTGGTACATCGGGCGACCCAGTGCGTCAGTAGGAGTCTCCACTTCAACCAGATAGTCTCCGGGTAATAATTCTGTTGGAGCGGATGCATCAGCACAGGCACCTAAAGCGGTGTCAAAGCCGCCAACTCCAAAACAACCATCTCCAAAACCGTAGTTGCCATTTACAGCTGCGCCGAAGTTGCCATCCGCTTCCATTGGGCCAAATTGCACGCCCATGAGTGGTCCTTCAAGACAATTCTTGCTCGGGTCATTGGGCAATACCTGTTGACCTACCGGGTAGGCCAATGGGTCTCCGTTAACGTCACGGGCAATACAACCTTTTGGCTGTTCCCAGGTTTCGGTAACGACGGAATTAAGCAGGCTTCCTTTTTCATAAGAACCGTCTGCTGCGAGTTTGTATCGTCCGGATGCATCACACGAATCGCCCGGGGCACAAGCGACCGGAGCGTATAAATTGACAGTCAAGTCGGAGATGCCGGGCTGCCAATCTTCCACTGCGGCGAAGCGCGGATCCAGTTCGTTGCGGGTTGTGTCGTAACTTACCGTGCCGACAATGCCGCCATTATTCGGATCGATGCCGGCGGTACCGCCTGAGCCTGAGTATGAATGCAGACCCCAATCCAAGGTGCCACCGAGACCAATAATGGGCAGAATATTGACATCCACACCTTGACCGAGAACTGTGGTGGGTGTTGGCTGGTTATCTGCTTGATAAGTAATGCCAGTGGTGTAGTACAGATCGGCATAGGCTTCCACGATCAGCCATTGAGTCATTGGATAGAGATTTTCCATGAAGTAATAGCCGTTTGCATCAGTAGTGACCATTACCGCACCACGATCCATGACCGAGTTTTCACGCTTCCTCATCACAACGGGGAATCCAGCCAAACCAGGTTCGCCTTCATCTCTGAAGCCGTTGCGGTTCAGATCGTTAAAGACATATCCTTCGAGGGTTGTCCACCATCCGTTTAATGGAAGAACGCCCATATCAACTGGTTCACCATTGAAAACTGTGACATTGACCCAATTGAGGATGTAGTCTTGTGGTTCATCCCAATATGCAAGGAAATAAGAACCGTCAGGTACGTTATTAATCGTGAAGGCGCCATTGGCATCAGTTTGCCCGATATAAACAGCGGTGTCGCCGTTCTGTAAATCGGATAATGAAACCCATGCGCCAGGCATAACGTGATCGATTTTTCCTCCGCCCAGACCGCCCCAAATGTCTCCGGGTAAAGCAACGCCGCCTGTGGTGGGAATGTATACTTTTGTTGCTGCGATCACGCCGGTAATTTGACCTGAAGCAGGTGTAGTCAAAGAATTGGACTGTTGGACAAAACCGAAGAAGGTGGCCGGGAACGGTTCACCAGCTACCACGAATTCTGTATCGAGTCCGTTTGCGCCTTCCATTACCCAGGCGTCCCAGTCATGGTTGCCTTCGAGGGTGGTGGTCTGGATCCAGGTGTTTCCATCCGGTGCGACAACAGAAAGAGCGTAGCGGTTGGGACCCAAGTTTGGAATTATCAGCTTGCCTTCGATGGCCGCTGTCGCAGGGACTGCGCCGCCTTCGATCATCGTTAATCCGGTCGGATTAGTAGGACAGCGTCCGTATGAATCCACTGGAGCTACCGTACCAATATCCACCCCGTTATCAACAACGTAACACTTGCTGATACAAACGCCGTTGCCGCAGAGTGGGTTACCATAAACATCGGTGGTTACTTCGCCAATGTAGTCAGCAATATGACCAACGAAACCGGCAAGCCCATGTTCGGCAGGGAGATCAGGACCGCTATTGGTGGGGGAGATATCCTCAAAAATTGCGGCCTGAATGGTTACGTCAGGCAAATCATAGGCTTGCATCTTAACTGTGACAAGTCCCGAATCTTCAAATGGCACAGTGAAATGTTCGCCGTCAAGCCTGAAACCATCGGCCATGACAGAGATCAAATACCGTCCATCGGGCAGATCGAGTCCGGCGCCGCCAGCGAAGTCGCTTTCAGTGCCTGAAGTGTAGATCGGGCTCGACCCCGCAATGCCCATGGAGGTCCAGAAGCAGTTGTCGGGGTAAGTGGGATCCTCCGGAGTACATTCAAAGGGCGGTTCGCCGGTGGCTGGGTCTGAACGCTGATCCGTGGTGCCGGTATTGTCAATGTTGATCATGTATTTAAATGTAGTGATCTCGGCCAGGGAAACAGCGTTTTCAACCCTGAGTGTCATTGTGTTCGTGAATAATGCCAGTGCTGCAGGATTACCCGCTTGCACATCCGTTACAAAAGACGGAGCCTGGCTTCCAAATAACATAACAACGGTTATCAAAACCGCCATCAGGGACTGCCACGGGTGTGACTTAAGATGTCGTTTTGTTCTCATAGAACACCTCCTAAATAAAATAAATATTGGAATGTATAACTTTCCTGGCTGGACTTTAAATTGAACATAGGCTCTCCTTCTAATATCTATTTGTTTTGAGTTGAATTATCCAATCTTGAAGAAACCGCATCGATCAAATCGACAGATGACACCAGTAATTTGTCCTCTCGGCGAAAAATATTAAGCCAATTGTTGTCTTCGCTGATGACGATCACCAGCAATTTCGAAAACACCGTGAGCAGTTTTGCAACGGCATCTTCCTCAGCGAAAATACCGGATTTTTCCAGCATTACCACGGCTGCATCGCTATTTTCAATTTCCACCACAAATTCCTCCATGCTGGTTGCTGCGCTGTAAATCAAAAACAAACCATCTCCTGAGGTGCCTGTCAGATCCGTTAAAATATGACTTAGCAATGACCTTTTCTTAACCGTGACGATACAAGGTATTTGCACAAAAAAAATCCTTGTTGCAAGGATACTGACTTTTGAACTCCAAGTCGATTACCCTTACTCGATTTTAGGTATCAAAAAAGGGTCATCTTTAAGATGACCCTTTCAGGGAAAATGATTAGCCCAAGTGTTAATTCTTTGTGATATTTATTTCACTGCGACCTGCCCTTAAGTCCGGCCTGATTCGCTGCCAAAATAGCCTCGCGGCGGTTCTCAACCCCCAGTTTGTCAAATATATTTCGAACATGGTGCTTTACCGTATTCTCGGATAAAAATAATCGTTGTGCGATTTCACTGTTGGACGCTCCCGTTTGTAACTCACCTAGCACATCCGTTTCGCGCGGGCTTAATTTGGAAAGGATTTTCCCGCTCGAAAGAGCTTGAGCATTTGTCTGCGAGAATTCCCTTGCGATGCGCCCCATCATCTTTCTTGAAACGGCCATTTCTTCATGATCCAGAGCAAGCAAACTGGAGATCAGGTCGGTCCCGGAAACATTCTTGAGCAGGTATCCTTTTGCGCCTAAACGAATTGCGGCAAAAAGATCTTCATCTGCATCACTGATGGTGAGGAATACGATCTTGCAATCAGGATTCTCGGCTAGTATGGCCTTGGTTGCGTCCAGCCCTGTTCCATCGGGGAGGTAGAAATCGGTCAATACGATTTCAGGATGAAACTTGTGCGATAGTTCGATGGCTTCATGAACCGATTCCGCACTGCCGACAATCTCAAAATCGTGCTTTGCCTCAAAGAGACTGATCAACCCATCGCGGAACAATACATGATCGTCAACGATTAATATCTTGTGAACTATAAGTGCTGAATCTGGTCTTGGCATGTTATGTTATCCATCCACGTTTACTGGTTGAAGCGAATGGCGCACTGATCTTAATAATTGTCCCGGACTTTTCCATCGAATTTACTTCTATCCTGCCATTCACAATTGACATTCTCTCACGAACGATACCCAACCCAAAATGTTTATATGGGTTTACAGATTTGGGGTTGAAGCCAATGCCATTATCACAAATTGTAAGCAAAAGTTTATCCCTGCCCCATGACAAAACAATATCTACTTTAAGTGCTTTGGCATGTTTCTCCACATTCGAGAGGGCCTCCTGAAAAACATAGAATACGGCCCGTTGCACATCCATGGAAATTGGCTTGGGATTCCCGCGGATCGTAACAGTGAATTCAAAACCTGCCCGTTCAGATATTCGACGAGCGTGCTCGCGGACATAACCATCCAGTGTGCTTGTCGTGTCGGAATGAATGTCTTCAAGTTTACTACGAACAATGGAGTACGATTTCTCGGCTGTTTCTTTCATATGGTGAATTTCGGAGACTGCATTGCTTTCCTGAAGAAGGGCAGGGTTTAAACTGAATTGTTCAAGTTTCATGTTCAGGTAACCGATGTTTTGACTCAGGCTGTCATGCAGATATTGGGATACGCTTTGCCGCTCCGCAAGCGCGGCTTGTGTAATTTGAAGTTCCAGCAGTCTTTTACGATCCTGCCCGGCAGTTAAAGCAATGGCAATTTCATCACCAAGGTGCCCGAAAATCTTAATTTGATCGGAGGTGAACCTTTGATCTGTGCCCAGGATGAATCTAACCAGTGCAAAAATCTCCTCCTGATAATATACCGGCAGGCAGTATGCCCGTAATTCAGAAGATAGGGAACCATCCGCGGTATTACGGCATGACTCAAAAGTTATTTTGGCGCTTTTCGCCCACTCTTTCATACAATTTTGGCATGGCAGATCCAATGCCTGACTTTCATTTCCTTTGCCTTCTGCCCATTGTGATAAAAGGGAAAAATCCTGAGTAACGTTTTCCCAAAGAAATAATTGCGTCCCCTTAACATCTGCCATCAATGTCAGCCGCTCAACCAAAGAGTCTGCAAGAGTCTCCCAATCCTCCTGGGCAATAATTACCCGGTTAATTTGATTCTTGTAGTCCAGAGTTTTTACGGTACGGTTTTGAAGCCGGTTTGCCCGAAGCAAAAGCTCAACCAATAAAGCAATGGTAATCAGAAGAGAAAAATATATCAGGAGTTCAAAGGAGTGGATAGGCTCACCAGTTTTCATTTCCCCGATTTCCATTAAAACAAGAACAAAGAAAAACGGGATGAAAAATACCCGCCTCCATTTGATAAAGAAATCCAGCAGCCGCTCACTTATTTTTATGGCTTTTGTTTTGATGGTTTTCATGTGTATGTTCAATGGTCATTCAGTATCATCTGCTTTTTCTTGCCGACGTAAACTTTCTGATTCTCGCGTTCATACATGTGTATCTTTTAATATTCTTAATCAGTATAGCATGGTGAATGGCTTTAAATTCCGAGTTTAACGATGACCTCACTGGAAAATTGATGAAACACAACACCCCCTGACACTGCTCGCCAGAGAGTGTTGTATCTTTTGCGTTTGAAGACCTTTTGCTGTTGACTCATTGGTTGATTCAAGTGAACCAAAAATATTGTCAACCGATTTTCAAAACTCACAACTGAACCAATCTAATTTGCCCGGCGGTATCGGGATAAAGTTTATCCGAATATTATTAAAAGTCAATGGCCTTTTTGTTAAGAAGATGGCTATCCCAAGGTCGGGAAAACCTTAACGCAAACACGCTTGGTGTTGCCCGCCAGTGCAGGTGTGGTGCGAAAAAAAAACTTTCAAAATTTGCTCCTTCGAGAAATTCGTGTTCCAAACAAGCCGTAGAAATTAAGACTCGTCAAGCGATCTTGCGAAAACCATAGCCAACGCGAAAAAACACTACCCACTTTACAAAGACCCTGCAACGAGGAAATTGATATACGCCAGTATTTGCAAATCCCCTTAGTGCACACTATAATCTACCAATTCAAACGGAAAATAGGAGCTTTCTCTGGAAACCAGAAAAATTACCTCATCCATTGGGCAGGATTCAGATAACCTCCCTCGCCAGCAGCTTCAGCCTGGCGCTACGCTTGTTGACCGTTACATTATTCAGGATGTGATCGGCGTAGGCGGAATGGGATCGGTCTATCGCGCCCGTGACCTGCATTTCCCAAATGTGGTCAAGCTGGTGGCGGTGAAGGAGATGATCAACCTCGCTCCTGATCCGATCATTCGTCAGACCATTGTGCAAAATTTTGAGCGCGAAGCGAATTTGCTCGCAACGCTGAACCACCTCGCCATCCCGCGTATTTATGATTATTTTACCCATAACGAGCATTCATACCTCGTTCTGGAATTTGTGCATGGCAAAGACCTTGAGACCGTAATTACGGATGCAAACGGATTCCTGCCCGAAGACCAGATCATCAGTTGGGCGATTCAGCTTTGCGATGTGCTCGCCTATTTACACGGTCACAAACCAGACCCGATCATTTTCCGCGACATGAAACCCTCCAATGTGATGATCAATCATAACGGGGATGTGATATTGGTGGATTTTGGCATCGCAAAAACGTTTCAAACTGGACAAAAGGGGACGATGATCGGTACCGAGGGATATTCCCCACCCGAACAATATCGCGGCGAGGCTACCCCGCTTGCGGATATTTATTCACTGGGCGCTGCCTTGCACCATGCCCTTACGCGCCGTGACCCGCGTCTGGAGCCGCCCTTCTCTTTTGCCGAGCGCCCAATACGCCGCATCAATCAGAATATTTCCAGCGAATTGGAAGCGGTCATTAATACTGCTTTACAATACAACCCATCTGACCGATTCCCCAGCGCGATGGCGATGAAGGACGCGTTGATGAATGTGGCGCGAAAGACTGGTGCGCTTTCAAAGATCGCATCCAGCATACCGGTTCCAACCGGCGGGATCAAGCCGCTCTGGGCGTTCAAATGTGAAGACGAGATCCGTGGCACGCCCACCTTGCATCAGGGCA
Organism: Chloroflexota bacterium; assembly: GCA_016219545.1. Taxonomy (GTDB): domain Bacteria; phylum Chloroflexota; class Anaerolineae; order Anaerolineales; family Villigracilaceae; genus Villigracilis. The sequence goes on from JACRMH010000021.1 coordinate 120,705, forward strand.
TGATCTTTATCGGTTGTTATGATAACAACCTGTATTCTTTGAATGCAGCCGATGGACAATTCCAATGGAAGTATGCCACAGAGGGGGGGATCGTCTCCCGTCCTCTGGTGTACGATAACAATGTGTTTTTTGGCTCGGAAGATAAACGACTGCATGTGATCAGCACCCGCTCCGGCAAGGTCGTGTGGACCTACTACACGGAAGGAAAAATATACTCCTCGCCGCGAATCGCGGACGGACATATTTTCTTTGGCTCGGAAGATCAAGACCTTCATGCGGTCAACGTCAACACAGGACGGGCCATCTGGAAATTCTCCGCAGATTCCCCGATCTATTCCTCGCCATTGGTTATGAATGAAATGGTTTACTTCGGCGCTGAGTCCGGCTCATTTTATGCCCTTGATTTCCGCGGCACCTTAAAGTGGCGGTTTCAGGCTAAACGTGCCATTACTTCCTCTGCCGTAATCAAAGGACAGTCAGTCTATGTAGGCTCATTGGACAGCACACTGTATTCATTGGATGCTAAGAACGGCTGGCCCATCTGGAAGTATCGGCTTGGTAAAGGCTCCGTTTCTTCGCCTGCCATTGCGGATGATTTTATCTTTATCGGCGCGGCAGATGGATTTATTTATTGTGTAGATGTAAGGACTGCCAAGGAAGTTTGGAGGTTCAAAACCGAGAATCAAATCAGCAGTTCTCCGACCATTTACAAAGATTCCATTTACTGCGGCTCGGTGGATGGCAGTCTGTATTGTCTTGAATATCGTTCCGGACGCTTACGCTGGAAATTTGAATCAAAGGCAGCCATCACAGGTTCGCCGATCGTGTTTGATGATATTGTTTACGTTGGATCAACAGACCATCATGTTTATGCACTATTTGCCTAAAAGGAGTCCTCGTGGCTGATTTCTGGAAAAAACTATTTGGAAAAAAACAAGAACCTGAAAAACCAAAACAGGTGGATATGGCCACGACCGCGCCGCTGTCTGACCAGCAGATTAGTTCGATCATGGGGATGCAGAATTTAAGATCTGAGACCAAGCAGCTTGTTGCCAGTGTTGGGCAGTCAGTCGGTAAGCAACGCGACCATAATGAAGACAGTATCCTGGCGCTTACTTCCACCATTGCGGGAAGTGCAGACAGCATTCCTTTCGGATTGTATATTGTCGCAGATGGAATGGGCGGGCATCAATTTGGCGAAGTCGCAAGCAACGCCGCTGTCCGCATCATAGGCGGCAACATCACCAAAAAATTTCATTCCTATCTTTATAATTTACCGACACAATCCCTGCAGGAGTCCCTGCAGGAGGTGATGGAAACCTCTATTAATGAAGCACATCAATATGTTCAACGGGAGGCGCCCGGCAGCGGCACTACAGTCACCGCGGCACTGGTTCTCGGACAACAAGTGACCATTGCACACGTAGGCGACAGCCGCGCCTATTCGATATTTCTAGATGGACGCATAGAGCCGATCACACGTGACCATTCATTGGTCAAGCGGCTTGAAGAGCTCGGACACCTCAGCAAAGACGAAGCCGAAAATTTCCCCCATCGCAATGTTTTGATCCGCGCCTTGGGGCAGGGCGAATTGCTTGAAGCCGACATATTCACCGTCCCATTTCCACATGGCGGTTACCTTATGATCTGTAGCGATGGATTATGGAATGTGGTCAGTGAGAAGGATATCTTTCGTTCCATTACAGAATCACCCACATTGCACCGCGCCTGCCAAAGCCTCGTGGATGCTGCCAACACCGCCGGCGGACCCGATAATATTTCAGTGGTCCTCGCCCAACTAATTGGATAATCATGCCATCCAATAAGCCTGACTATTATTCTGTTCTAGGTGTTTTTCGCGATGCCTCGCAAGAGGAAATTAAACGCGCCTATTTTGACGCCGCTCAAAGACTGCATCCAGATAAGAACGTGGCTCCCGGCGAGACAGAATTATTTCTCGAAACACAAAAGGCTTATGAGATTCTTTCCAACCCCAAGCGTCGAAGCTTATATGATGCCACCCTGCCGCCGGAGATCGAGGTCAATTCCTACATAAGGCATGAGGTCTACTTCAGCCGTCCCAACCTTGTAAAGTTGGATGAGCCACAGCTTATTTACATGCTGCTTGAAGTTGCTCCGCGCATAGAAAAAGAAGAGCTGCCGACGCCTCCACTTAACATCTGTCTGGTATTGGATCGTTCCACATCCATGCAAGGCGACAAGCTGGATATGGTAAAAGCCACAGCGATCCAGCTGCTTCGTAATTTACGCACGGAAGATGTGTTGAGTGTGGTTGCTTTTAGTGATAATGCCGAAGTTATCGTCCCTGCCACGCTTAATTTGGATATGAAAAAACAGGAAGGCCGTATTCAGATGATACAGTCTTCCGGCGCAACTGAAATATTCAATGGTTTGCAGATGGGGCTGAAAGAGATCCACCGGACTCTGGATCCTTCGCGCGTAAACCATATTATTCTTCTCACCGATGGACAAACCTACGGCGATGAAATCGCCTGCCTGCAACTCGCTGAAGAAGCGGCCGCCCAGAATATTGGCATTACTGGCATGGGTATTGGCAACGATTGGAATGATATTTTCCTGGATGCCCTCGCCGGAAAAACAGGCGGATCTTCCTCTTATATCTCAAAGCCAAAAGATATTCAACGTTTGCTTGTTGATAAATTTAATGCCCTCATCAGCACTTATGCGGATGAAGTCCTTCTCGAGTTTAAAGAACAGGAAAATATAAAGCTCAATTATGTCTTTCGTTTACAGCCTGAAGGTGGCTCTATTCAACCCGAGTCTCCCATACGACTCGGCCCAATTTTGAGAGACACTCCATTGCAAGTGTTGTTTGAATTTGTTGTCAATCCTGCTGCTTCAAAGGCCGAAGCAGTAACCATTTTGAATGGCTCGCTTAAAATTTCCATCGCAGCGCGGCCGATCCCTGTTCCGCCGATTCGACTGATTCTCAATCGGGAGATACGAATCCACCCATCGACCGAACCCCCGCCCGCCCGTGTCCTGAGCGCGCTTTCACGTCTCACTCTTTATCGGATGCAGGACCGTGCCCGGGCCGCGTCGGAGCGGGGCGAGTTCAATGATGCAGTGCGTCACTTAAAAAACCTTGCGACGCATCTGCTTTCGCAGGGTGAACACTCGTTAGCAAAAACCGCTTTATTCGAAGCGGATAATCTTGAAAGAATACATGCCTGGAGCGCAAGTGGGGCGAAAGATGTTAAATACAAAACCCGTGCGCTTTTGCTGGAAAACAAAAAGGAGAAGGCCGGATGATCACATGTTCCACTTGTAAACACTCAAACCTGGATGGAGCCATGTTCTGTGCAGAATGTGGCGCTCAATTAATTGGCAAGGAAGATCTAATCACCCAAAACATTTCAACGAAACAATTCGGGGAAATCAACAAGGAAATTCCCTCGCGGGATATCGTACAGGCCTTCGAAGGTAGTGACGCATGGGGAAGCCTGCACCTTTTGGATACAGGGCAAATGCTCCCGCTTTCTGCCAGAAATGAATTCACCATGGGACGTATTAGCGAGGGGCAGCCCATCATGCCTGATATTGATTTCTCGCCTTATCAGGCGTATGCCGCGGGAGTTTCACGTCTCCACGGCGTTATCAAACGCGAAGGCACCCGTATCACGTTCATGGATCTGGGTTCGGCCAATGGTTCCTATATAAATGGTAAACGCCTGGCTTCCAATGTTGAGCAAGTTCTCAGCCACGGTGATATAGTGGCGCTTGGAAAATTAAAGATGCAAATCCTGATCAAGCACGCCTAAAAGAAGAGATCTGTCATGTCATATTCTGTCATCCTTCATATCGCAGGAGAAACCTCTGTCGCCGGGGAAATAGAGGAACTCCCCAAGCCCACAGATAATATTATCGTGGTCATGCACCCGCGCCAGAAAGATGGCAAGGATCTGCATTACATTGACACGAACGTGGTTAAGGTCATTTGGCCTCTCGCAAAGATCAGTTTCATAGAAATTCTCGAAAACGCAGAAGAAGAAAAGATCATTGGTTTCGTGAGGGAATAAGATGCCTGATAATGTAGAACGCCGCCGCATCCTCGTTGTGGATGATGAAGAGCGCATGGTGCGCTTTATCCGCATGAACCTCGAGCATGACGGCTTTCAGGTCAGTGAAGCATTCAATGGAAAGCAAGCCATTCAAAGATTGCGCGATGTGACACCCGACCTTATTTTGCTCGATATTATGATGCCCGATCTCGATGGTTTCGAGGTGCTTGAAACAGTGCGCGAGATCAGTAATGTCCCAGTCATCATGCTCACTGCCAAAGGCGAAGAAGATGACCGTGTGCGCGGACTGGAACACGGCGCGGATGATTACGTCACAAAACCATTCAGCCCGCGCGAACTTGTCAGCCGTGTTAGAGCCGTCTTGCGCCGCACCGAAGGGGTGACCGGTTCTATGCACGGCTTGCTTGAAATTGACAAGCGTCTCAAAATAGATTTTGACCGCCGCGAAATTTGGCTCGAAGGCAAACTTGTAAAACTCCGCCCAACGGAATACCGCCTGTTATTTCACCTCGTACAGAATGCGGGCTGGGTGGTTTCACACGATCAACTGCTCCAAAAAGTTTGGGGCTATGAATATCGTGACGAACCTCATTATGTCCGCCTTTACATCAACTACCTGCGCCAGAAATTGGAGAAAGACCCCGCCGACCCCAAGTACATTCTTACCGAGCGCGGGGTGGGTTATCGCTTTGTAGATTTCAAACGCGCAAAAGAATAAGCGCAGATGAGAACTGGATGGAGTTGAGCCCCTCGACTCCATCTTTCTTTATTGGAAAATACCATGAAAAATTTTGACCCCAAATATAACGACATTCCCAAGACTGAGATCCATTGCCACCTCGAAGGCGCCATCCGCACGCAGACCATCATTGATATTGCCAGAGAATATAATTTGAAACTGCCTGCCTATGAAGTGGGGGAGTTGGATAAGCATGTGAAAGTCCTCGGCCAGTTGCGTGATCTGCAAGCTGTGCTGGAAGCATTCGCCATTTTCCAAAATAGCATTACTTCTCCTGCTGTGGTGGAACGCATTGCATGGGAATTATTTGAAGATTGTGCGCGCCAGAACATCAAACTCTTTGAAGTCCGCTTTTCGCCGGATTGGGCTTTTCATGGACACAACCTGAATTGGGATGCATCCTTGGAAGGACTCTTGCGCGCCAAGGAACGCGCCGAGATTGAATTTGACATGGCTATTGGGATCATCGCCATTACCTCACGCGGCATGGGCGCGGACTCGTGCGTCAAAACAGTGGATTGGGCGATCCGCAATAAACAGCACATCCAGGCCGTTGACTTGGCCGATGGCGAACTGCTTTATCCAATGACTGATTTTGTAGGCCCTATATTGAAGGCAAAAGATGCAGGATTGAAAGTAACCATCCACAGTGGAGAAGATACACCCGCCTCCGCAGTCTGGGATACCGTCCATGCCTTTCAGCCTGACCGGATTGGTCATGGCATTCATAGCATTGAGGATATGAAGGTAGTTGAATTAATTAAGGAACGCAACATTACACTTGAAGTGAATCCTTGGAGCAATTACCTTACCAATTCAGTCCGCACCATTGAAGAGCATCCGCTTAAAAAACTATTCGACCTTGGTGTGCGCGTGACCATCAACTCGGATGACCCCGAAGTTCTGGAAACCAACGTGAACAACGAATATCGCATTGCCCATGAAGTGCTGGGCATGAGCATGGACGACATCGCACTATGCAATCGCTTTGCTTTTGAAGCATCGTTTATTGAAGAAAGCGCCAAACAAAGGATTTGGAAGAAGCACTTTGCTCCTGCCTCAGATTAGGGAACTGGTCTCGAATCAAAATTGACCGAATCAGAGCCATTGAGGTATAATTTCGCGCCACTAACTGAACAGCCTGCCTCTTATTTTATGGGGCTTGCAATCATCTTTAAACAAGGAAGTATTTCGAATGCCTAAAAGAACATATCAACCCAAGATTCGCCGCCGTCTTCGTGTACACGGTTTCAGACAACGCATGTCCTCGGCAGATGGTCGTAACGTGCTCAAGCGCCGCCGTCTGCGCGGCCGCTACAAGCTCACTGTTAGGTCCAACGAACACTTTAAGAAGACTCGATGGTAGGTCGGCGAGTATCTTAGCGCGCGAATATCCATATTGAGGCGCGGGTGCAGAGAAAGTTTCGCCTGTCCCGATCTGAAGATTTCAAGCGGGTGCGGCTAACAGGCAAGTCCTATGCCCACCCGCTTGTCGTGTTAGTTACACAAACAAGTGCCACTTCCACCAAAGTTCATGTGGGAGTTGCGGCAAGCAAGTCGACCGGGAACGCAGTCCATCGCAACCGAACCAAGCGACTCTTGCGCGAAGCGATGCGACCCATGTTACCCTCACTCGCATCCGGCTGGGACCTGATCCTGATCGCCCGACCCAAGCTTGTAACCGCCACTTTGGAAGATACGCGTCTCGCGTTGACGTCTCTCCTTCAACGCGCCCAACTCCTCCCCGCGGATGAATCCTGAAGAAGAACCCCATTTACATGAATATTCGAGTGAACCGCTTCTGCGTGATATGCCGCGAAGTCTGGTTAATTGGCCGCGCATCGCAGTGCTGGCATTGATCCGTTTATATCAAATGCTGGTCTCACCCATGCTGGCTGCCAACACTTGCCGCTTTTATCCATCCTGTTCTCATTATGGCTACCAGTCTGTTTATAAATATGGTGCGCTAAAAGGATCGCTCATGGCGGTCTGGCGCGTCTTGCGTTGTAATCCGTTCAACCCGGGCGGATACGACCCTGTCCCTTAGCGATATTCCTGTAACAACTCTGTTGTTACGTTAAAGATAGGAGAAGGAAAAATTGAAAACAAAAAAATTGATATTGATCTTGTTGCTTGCGCTTGGAGCTTTGTTCTTAAGCGCGTGTACTGGGCAGACCCCCTCCAATACCTGGCATGGACTCGCCGCAGATGCAGACCGCGCTTACATTTCCACCGGCTCATTCATCTATGCAGTTGACTTGAAAAATGGCAGCGAGGTATGGCGTTACCCTCCAAAAACTGATTCTAAACTTCTGTATTTTGCCAACCCCGTACTTACTGCCGATGGACAATTGCTGATCGGAAGCTCCGGCAAAACTCACGACTTCATCAGCCTTGACGCGGCAACCGGCAAGGAAAAATGGGCAAAGTCATTTTCTGGAGCTCGGGGTGGATGGGTAGCTTCTCCGCTTGTCATAAATGATACGATCTACGCCCCCAATACCGACGGCTTCCTTTACATCCTCGATATGAGTGGAAGCCAGTCTTCAGACCCAATTGAAATTGGCGGCACGCTTTGGTCATCGCCGGTGACAGATGGTTCACTGATCTATATTTCCTCACTTGATCATCATGTCTATGTCGTTGACCCTGCCAAACATACTGTAGTGGAATCAAGTGATCTGGGTGGGGCGATTCCAAGCAGCCCGGTAGTTGGTAACGATGGGGCCTATGCCAGTTCTTTAGCATCCTCCATTCAATTCGCGAAACCCGGTAATCAACCGTCAGTGGTTACCCAAACAGATGACCGTGTTTGGGGTTCGCCCATTCTTGATGGACAGACCCTCTATTATGCAGATTTGAGCGGCAATGTCTATTCGCTTGACCTTGCCAGTGGAAATCAGAATTGGTCTGTTCAGCCGAATGGACCTGTCGTGGCGAGTCTGCTCATTGTGGGTGACCAGATCTACGTTACGAGCGAAGCGGATCCCACATCCAAGCTGGGTATGCTGATCGCATTGGATCGTGAAGGCAGGACAGTCTGGAGCAAGGAAGTCGGTGGCAAGTTGTATACCACCTCTGTTGCTTCAGGTGACTTGATCCTTGTTGCGCCATTTCAGGCTGATTACACACTTGCCGCGTTTGACGCAGACGGCAAGCAGGCCTGGACGTTCAAGCCTGCTAAATAAGGAGACTATCCCATGTGGGAACAATTAATCATTCAGCCCATGACCAATCTGTTGTTGTTTATCTATGATTTGCTTGGTCATGGCCCTCATACCTTTGGTCTTGCCATCATCCTGTTTACCATCGTTGTCCGTTTGATTACCTGGCCTTTGAATGCCTCGCAGGTTAAAGGCGCACAGGCCATGCAGGAATTGCAGAACGACAAGGAATGGCAGGATATTCAAAAGAAATATGCGAAGGATAAGGAAAAGCTCGCGCAGGAACAAATGCGGATCTATAAAGAGCGCGGCATCAATCCGTTTGCATCCTGTCTGCCAACACTGGTCCAATTCCCGATCATCATTGGTCTGTATCAAAGCATCATCCGTGCGCTTTCCGTCATGCCGCTGGATATGCTTAAACTTGCGCGCACCATTTACCCCTTCCAAAATGTGGAAGGGATCATCCCGCTTAACAGCAAATTCCTTTGGATGAATTTAGGCAGCCCTGAATCTATTCAGGTCTTGGGTTTTGCCCTCCCCACCCTTGCCATCGTCGTGGCGCTCACCACTTATATCCAGTCCAAACTGACCATGCCGACATCCAGCAATCCGAACGATCAAAGCGCACAAATGTCTGGCATGATGAGCATCTACATGCCGCTTATGCTGGGCTGGTTCGCGTTGACTTTTGCCTCTGGCATTTCCATCTATTTCATTACAAGTAACTTGTTGGGCATTATTCAGTATGCCGCAACTGGGCGCGCCAACTGGAGCAATCTTTTGCCCGGCGGCAATAAAAAATCTGTCATCAAGAAAAAGTAGGGAGGCACCATGAGCGGAACTACACTAGAGATCATTGCCCCAACGGTTGAAGAAGCCCTGTCACAAGGATTGGCGCAATTGGGGCTAACGGCAGACGCTGTCTCAGTTGAAGTGTTGGATTCAGGCAGTAAAGGATTATTCGGACTCGGCGGCCGGCAAGTGCGTGTGCTGCTGACTGTCAACCCGCCGCCCGGAGAAGCGCCCAAACCAAGACCCGCCGATCAGACTCCGACGAAGCCTGCTCCTGTCAAAAAGGCAGAATCAGCGCCGAAAACGCGCGAACCGAAACCCGCTCGCGCCGCTTCATCACCCAAGAAGCCGGAGCAGGAACAAGTGCCCGTTGTTGTGAAAAAAGTGGAACGTCACGAACCCGATTCGGTTTTGGATGCCACCGAAGACATCGTTTCCAAGTTGATCCATCATCTCGGCATGAAGGCGCAAGTCTCTGCCCATTATTCTGAATCCAGCACTGATGACCGCCGCACCATTCTAGTGGATGTGCGTGGTGATAACCTCAGCGCACTCATTGGGCGTCAGGCTGAAACATTGAATGCCTTTCAATATGTTGCCTCATTGATGGTCGGCAAGGCCACCCAGCAATGGGTCCAACTCACCGTAGATGTGGAGGGCTATCGTGAACGCCGCGAAAGCCAGGTCCGCAAGATCGCGCTGGCCATGGTGGAACAGGTCATCAAGACCGGGCGCAAAGCCACGCTTGAACCCATGACCGCCAACGAACGCCGCGTGATCCACATTGAACTGCGCGGACATCCCGCCGTGACCACTGAAAGCACAGGCGAAGAACCACATCGTAAAGTGGTGATTTTGCCGAAACAATAAAGTTATTAAAATCCGGCATCTGTTTGAAATTGAAATAAAAACATCCTTTTTTGAAGGATGTTTTTTTATTTACATGGTCAATACTTCACTAAAAATAGCTTGAGAAAATGAGGCATTTCGTAGTAGTGTAGCAATCGGCCAAGACTAAAACTCACCGTAAAAGGTCTGTGACAAACATTTAGCGTTTTTGTACTGCTACCCAATTTGCCAAACTACCTTGACAGACATAGTAGTTTGTTGTATATTACACCTATGGAGACAAATATATGAGCGAGAACAAAATTACATCCGACCTGCTGCGCGGCCATACCGATACGATGATCTTACGGCTCTTGTGCGAAGCTGACCGCTACGGCTACGAGATTGTCAAGTTGATTGCCGAGCGCTCGGGCGGTGAGTATGAGTTAAAGGAAGCCACGATGTATTCCAGCGTTCGTCGGCTTGAGGCAGACGGTGACATCGAGTGGTACTGGGGCGATGAATCTCAGGGCGGACGGCGTAAGTATTTTCGGATTACCAAAAAGGGTAAGGCTGCTTACGCCAGCAATAAAAGCAATTGGGAGTACGCAAAGCGTGTACTCGATAATTTATTATAAGGAGATGTAATGTTATGAATGAGAAACTAACAAACTATTTGAATGGCGTTTTTGCGCCTTACGATGGAGTCAAAAGCGTCGCCGAACTAAAGGCTGATCTGCTCGCCGATTTACAGGAACGGTTCCGCGAGCTCAAAGCCGAAGGCATGGATGATGAAACAGCCTTCGAGATGACCATTGATAGCATCGGTGATATTGAGCAAACGGTACAGGATGTGGCTAACCTTTCCCGCTCGTTGGAGCGACAGGTGCTGACGAACTTCAGCGCGAGCAACCTGCCAGAGAGTGATTTCGCAGGTGTTACCGCGCAAAAAGGGAAGTTCGATGCCAGCGCGTTGCGCGGCTCCAACTTTGCGGGTGCAGACTTGACTGGCAGCACGTTTAATGCCAGCGATGTGCACGAAGTCAATTTTGCAGGTGCGGACTTAACCGGCAGCTCGTTTAAGGCCAGCGATGTGGCTGAAGCCAACTTTGACGGAACAAATCTCACAGACTGCAACTTTTACTCTGTTGATCTGACGGGTGCGAGTTTCAAAAAGACCATTCTCATGCGCACCGAATTCAGCACGTCAGAGCTGAGCGGGGCAAAATTCACCGATGTAAAACTGGTCGAGACAAAGTTGAACATGACCGACCTTACGAAGACAGTCTTTGAGAACTGTACCTTTAACGGTGTGGACTTCAAATACTGTGATATGCGAGGGATGTGTCTGGATGGATTTTCCTTTATTGGTGTCAAGTTTGAAAATACGTCGCTGAACGAAGCTACGTTTAAGGGTGCAACCTTTAGAAATGTATCCTTCCTTGCACCGTTTACCTGGACGACCTGGTCTAAGAAACACCTCCGTGCCCTCAAGACCATTAACTTTGACGGCGCGATGATGGATAAATTGACCTATGCCACGCTCAAAGGCTTGGGAGTCGATTTGTCAAAGGTTACTGTTATATAAAGAATAAAATTTCTCCCGTCATCTCGCAAATTCATGTCGTTGCGAGGCAGTGCCCTTCTGCCGAAGAAATCTCCTAATTTTAGGAAATACTTCTGTTCAAAAGGAGATTGCTTCGCCGCCAAAAAAACAAGAGCGGCGGCTCGCAACGACATATCGTAAAGAAATTTTCACCAAATAGTTTAAGTCCAACTAAAAAGTGTAATCACATTTTCCCTTGCTGAGAAAATGGCGAATTCACGCACCTTATTACCAACCGGTTTACTTTGAAAAACTAAAAGGAGTAATGAATATGCAAAACCAAGCGATCCAAGTGAAAGGGCTGCAAAAGTCCTATAAGAAACTTCACGTTCTAAAGGGTGTAGATTTTGAAGTGGAAAGAAGCAGCATTTTCGCCCTGCTCGGTTCCAACGGTGCCGGCAAGACAACGGTTGTCAAGATCCTCACCACGCTGCTTAAACAGGATAGCGGAACTGCCACTGTCAATAACTTCGATGTTGCGGCAAAGCCCGACGAAGTGCGGCAGTCGATCAGCCTGACCGGGCAATTCGCCGCAGTAGATGAAATTCTGACGGGTCGGGAAAATCTAATCATGATCGCCAGGCTCCGGCACCTCAAAGATCCGCGTCAGGTCGCAGATGATCTGCTGAATCGCTTCGGTTTGGTAGATGCTGCCGACCGCAGGGTTTCCACCTATTCGGGCGGGATGCGCCGCCGGCTCGACATCGCGATGAGCCTGGTCGGAAAACCGAAGATCATTTTCCTCGACGAGCCCACCACTGGCCTTGACCCCGAGGCGCGCCTCGAAGTTTGGAAGACTGTCAAAGAGCTTGCTGCGAATGGCACAACGGTATTCCTGACCACGCAGTATTTGGATGAGGCTGAACAGCTTGCTGATCGAATCGCCATCCTGCATGAGGGCAGGATCATCGCTAACGACACGCTCGCGGACCTGAAAAAGCTGTTCCCGCCTGCGAAGGTGGAATATATTGAAAAAAAGCCGAGCCTGGAGGAAATATTCCTCGCAATCATCGGCAAGAAGGAGAAAAAATAAAATGGAAACGGTAAAGAAACACTTTCTCAGCGATATGGGTGTCATGCTTGAGCGTTCCATGCGCCATATTTTCCGCAGCCTGGACACCATCATCACGGTCACGATCATGCCGATTATGTTTATGTTACTGTTCGTCTATGTGTTCGGCGGTGCGATTCAAACCGGCACGGATAACTATGTAAATTATTTATTGCCTGGCATCCTGCTGATCGCGATTGCAAGCGGGATAGCCTATACGTCTTACCGCCTGTTCATGGATATGCAAAGCGGCATCTTCGAGCGGTTCCACTCCATGCCGATTGCGCGTTCAACCGCGCTGTGGGGACATGTGCTGACCTCACTGGTATCCAATGCGATTTCGGTCCTCGTGATCATTCTCGTGGCTCTCCTTATGGGCTTCCGCTCGTCGGCAGGAGTATTGTCATGGCTTGCCGTGGCCGGCATACTCGCTCTGTTTACGCTGGCTCTGACATGGATCGCGGCGATTGCGGGACTATCCGCCACATCGGTGGATGGCGCAGGTGCCTTTGCCTATCCGATTATCTTCCTGCCGTTTATCAGTTCGGCCTTCGTGCCGACCGAATCGATGTCAGGACCTGTGCGTGCCTTTGCCGAAAACCAGCCGGTGACTTCGGTCGTGGAAGCCATCCGCGCGCTGCTGGCAGGTCAGCCTGTCGGTAATGACATCTGGATTGCGCTCGCGTGGTGCATCGGGATTATGCTCGTGGCTTATGTCTTTGCGATGAGGGTGTATAAAAAACGGGTGTGAAATGAACCCCTAAAAGTGGATACGAAAAGAAAGTACCCTCTGTAAGAAAATCAGACAGAGGGTACTTTTTTATGTTTCCCCGGCCTTTATTGACTTAATAAACTCTTTAGATCATTCGTCGTCCCAAAATACTTCCGATACGCGGACGTCTCATTCAATATCCCCTTTAGCGCCGTGAACAACTCCGCTTGTAAGTAAATATTTTTCTCCTGTTTCGCCACAGTTAAATTAACACTATCCTCCTCGATACTCACCGAGAGTTGACCTCCCGCCGCGAGCCATTCCAACCCGAATTGCACTGCGCTTTCGCGTGAAGCCATTGCGGCTGCAAGTTTTTGAAGGGTGGTCTGTCCTTTGTAATTATTCAACGTATATTTGCATAAACCTGCAAGTCGGTTCAAAAAGTCCTCCGCTTTTTCCTCGGCAGGCGGTACGGCAAAGACAGAAATTATTTTAGGCTTGACGATCTCTAATACTTTCCGTAACTCAACCGGCGATGGGGGAGTCGTGTAGATCGCGAATTCATCGGACTGTTGTAACTCAAAGCGTGACTTGCCCTTTGCTTTATCTGCGCCTTCGGCCCAGATCAGGGTTGAAGGTTGAGGCACAGCCCGTGATAGATCCGCGAGGTTGAAAGTTGAAGGTTGGAGGCGCAAATCCCGAATCCCAATTCCCCGCGAAGCATCCCGAATCTCCGCTGGTTTTTCATCAGCGACTCGAAATTCCTCAAACTGCAAGGTGACTTGTTTCTGTCCGCGATAAGAATTGGCGCGTAATGAATACGCAATGTCGAACTTGCTTTCTGATTCAGGCAGTTCTCCACCCGCGCCGCCCCACCATAAAATACTTTGAGTATTCCCGCTTTCATCTTCAATATTCAGGCGCAGATGTTCTTTTGTCTTGCCGATCTTTGAAGCGGATTTCAGCGTCACCCCGCGCGAGGCTAATGTCAGCGACGGATTCCCTGCTCCGAAAGGCGCGAGCATTTCCAGCGAAGTCGCCAGCTCAAGGTTGATCTCGTTCAAGTCAAGCCATGCATCAATTTGTAAAGTAGGTTCTTCGCGCACAACTTCACCGAGTTGTTTTTCTATCGCTTTGCCAAGTCCGCGGCGGAACTCTGCTAATTTATCCGCATCCATAGACATGCCCGCCGCCATGGGATGTCCGCCGAATCCGTTCAAAAGATTTTTTTGCGTAGCAATGGCTTCAGTGATGTGCAACCCTTCAACCGAACGCGCTGACCCGCGCATCATGCCGTCTTCTGATTCGTTCAAAAGGATGGCAGGCTTGTGATACCGGTCAACGAGTTTGTTGGCGACAATTCCCACCACGCCGCCCGGCCAGTTTGGATGAGACAGCACAATAGCAGGTTCGGTCAAAAGGTCAGGGTCTGCACGCAATTGAGCTTCCGCCGCTTCATATACTTGACTCGTCAATAGTCTGCGCTGTGCGTTCAATCCCTCAATTTGTGCGGCGAGCACGCGGGCGCGGGCGGGGTCATTGGTAAGCAATAATTCAACAGCAGGATTCGCGTCGCCTAATCTGCCCAACGCATTTAATCGCGGCGCAAAAGTAAAGCCGATGGTTTCTTCCGTCAGTGTTTCGAGATTGGTCCCTGATAATTCGGCGATCACTTTCAGACCGAGGCGATTTGTTTTTCGTAAAGCTTCAATTCCCTTTTGAGCAAGCGAACGAGTTTCTCCTTTGAGCAAAGCAACATCGGCGATGAGTCCGAGAGCGACAAGGTCGAGAAGGGAATCGGGAGTGGGGAGTGGGGAGTGGGGTGGAAAATCCCGATCCCCAATTTCCGATTCCCAATTCCCAAATATTGCCTCTGCCAACTTATACGCCACCCCAACTCCCGCCAAATTTGCAAGCGGATGATCCTTGGGCAGGGTCTTCGGATTGATGATTACTTTTGCGTTGGGAAGAGTCTCGCCGAGATCATGATGATCCGTAATGATCACATCCACGCCGCGCGAGTTGGCATAATCCACTGCCTCGTGCGCAGTGATGCCGGTGTCACAAGTCACGATCAACTTTGCGCCGTTATCAATGATGGGCTTCAAACTTTCAATGTGAACGCCGTGGCTTTCCTTTCCACGAATGGGAATGTAATAGATCACGTCTGCGCCAATGGCTTGAAGCGTTTGCACCAGCAGGGTGGTGGATGTTTGACCGTCCACATCAAAGTCACCCCAGACGCAAATCGTTTCGTTGCTTTGGATGGCGGCCTTTATGATGTCAACTGCTGATTCGATATTTGGGAACTTCGTTGGAGGGAGGGTTTCTGGATGAAGAAACGCTTCGGCCTCTTCGGGTGAGCTGATTCCCCGTCGGAGCAGAGTCTGCGCAATGAGCGGAGGCAGGTTGAGGGTCGAGAAGGATGCGGGGATTTCTACGGGATGAGGATCCAGCCAGCGAGTCATGGAATTCATTTTAATCGAAAACAAAACAGCCTCCGAACATTTCCAGAGGCTGCTGTCTTGAAGTTAATTCCTACTGACGCCCGTACCGTATTTGCGATAGACGAAGATCAATGGAATACCTACTACAAGATATGCACCGAAGTAAGCCAGACCGCCCGGGCGTTCGGAAAAGTTGAAGAGACGGATGTAAACGAATGCTGCGGCTGTGATAAAGATGATCAGTCCGTATGCTGCAAATGAATGATGCAGGATGGCGTTCAGGCTTCTATCCCAAAAATAAGGGAGGACTGCCAGTGCGAGCGAGAAATAGAAAACGCCAAAACTACGCAGGGTAAATAGGGACATTACCTCAGGGAAGATGCCGGCATTTGTGCCGGGCGCTCCGATCTGTGCGATTAATCCATACAACCCTAAAAAGCCGACAACTGCAACAAATGAAATTGCCGGCAGGCTTTGAACTTTTGTAATGGCTCGACCACTCAACTCGTTGGATGGACGAATGCGAAGATAATCAAAAATGCCGGTGAACGCAGCCAGTGTGTTGACAATGATCGTGATGAAGTAAAGCCATGCGATGGGATGTTCGAGGTTTAATTTGTCACGGAAGACGAACAGTACGATCAATTCACCGATACCGAACAGCCATAAATACATTAGCGAGGTGTAAACCAGTTTCCACTCCCAGCGGCGGGCGGTGATGTAAGCCAGCCATGCATTGCCGATACACCAGCCGCCAATCGTCATGGTCATAAAGGCGGTCACTTTCCAGGCGAAGATGGGCGCAAGTTGTTCGGGAAACTGGAATAAAAGTGTACCCAGAATTCCGTAGAGTACGGCACAAAGATATGTCAGTGAGCGCGAAGCATTTGAGAGCATGTATTCCTCCGATAAAAATAAAAGATACATTCCATTGCACAATAAACACTTGCCCCTGTGTAAAGTTGTTGCCGAAAATGATATAAATTCCCTATTGAAATTAACAATATGATTATGCTATCATTTCCGCAAGATATTTAAACCCTTATCGTTTATTTACAAGTAGAGGAGAATTATGAAAAAGGTTTTGAAGTGGATCGGTATCGTGCTTGGTTCGTTGTTGGGATTGCTGCTCGTGGCAGGTGGGATTTTGTACTTGATAGGGAATTCCCGTTTAAATAAAACTTATGATTTTCCGCCGTCGAATATCGTCGTCCCCACCGACGAAGCAAGTATCGAATTTGGCAGACATCGCGCCGAGTCTTTGTGCGAAGGATGTCATGGCAAAGACCTGAGCGGAATTGAAAACTGGTTTAGCGCGGGTCCGTTGGGCACCATCGATTCTGCCAACTTGACCGCTGGAGAAGGCGGTGTTGGAAAGGAATATACATCTGATGAAGATTATGTCCGCGCCATTCGGCATGGCATTGACCCTGACGGCAAGCCGATTTTCATGCCCGCAGTCTTTTCCACTTCCCATTTGAGCGATGAAGACCTCGGCGCGATCATCGCATACTTGAAAACAGTCCCGCCAGTGGAGCATAAGACCAACGGGCAAAATTTTACAGCGCTTGCGAAAATTTTGTATGTGTTGGGTGTGCTGCCCCAAATGCCCGCGGAGGCTGTGAGTCATGAAACGCATATCGCCGCAGTGGAAGTTGGCGCGAACGCGGAGTATGGCGAGTATATGGTAAATACAAACGATTGCCGCTTATGCCACGGAAAGGATTTGAACGGCGGACCTTTCCCTGACCCGACAAGGATCAAGATATCCCCGAACCTGACTCCTGGAGGGGAACTTGCCTTCTGGTCTGAAGATGAGTTTATCAATACGATTCGAACAGGTACAACTCCAAGCGGGCATGAACTTGACTCCGAGTTCATGCCGTGGAAGGATTATCGTAATTTTTATGATGATGAATTGAAGGCGATCTGGTTGTACTTGCAGTCTGTTCCGTCCCTGCTGCAATATACCGAATGATCTGTTGATAGTTTTATATATAATGAAATGACCTCCTGCAACGGGAGGTCATTTCATTATCCTGCGTACCGATTTACAACGGTTCAAACCTCGCTGTGAAATGTCTCAGCAATTCGGGTGCGTAAGTGAATTTATATCCGCGGACTTTATCGGCGCGGGATTTGATCCTTGCGGCGCAATCAGCCACATAGTCCATGTGACTCTGCGTATACGTGCGGCGCGGAATGGCGAGGCGCAAAAGTTCCAGCTTGGGGTATATCATTTTTCCAGAATCAGGATCGGGGTAGGCAAACATGACCGAGCCGATCTCCACTCCGCGAATCCCGCCTTCGCGATACAGTTCCACTGCCAGCGCCTGCCCGGGGAATTCGCTTTGCGGGATATGCGGGAAGACATGCGCCGCATCCAGATAGACAGCATGTCCGCCGGCAGGTTGGATGGTGGGGAAGCCCGCATCGTTGAGTCGCGCGGCGAGGTAGGCGGTTTGTCCCAAACGATAGGCGAGATAACTTTCATCCAGTCCTTCATATAAACCGACAGCCATTGCCTCGAGGTCGCGGCCGGCAAGTCCGCCGTAAGTGGGGAAGCCTTCGCGCAGGATCAATTCATTCTTTACATTTTGAAAAAGTGCCCCATCGTTCAAACATAGCAAACCGCCGATGTTGACAATCGCATCCTTCTTCGCAGACATGGTCATGCCGTCTGCGAGCGCATACATTTCACGGGCAATATCGATCACGGATTTGTTCTCGTAGCCCTTCTCGCGCAGTTTGATGAAGTAAGCGTTCTCGGCGTAGCGGGCGGAGTCAATGAAGAATGGGATTTTATGCTCGCGATAGACTGCGGCGACCGCTTTGAGATTTTCCATCGAAACGGGCTGACCGCCTCCCGCGTTGTTGGTGACTGTCATCATCCCGAACGGGATTTTCTCCGCCCCGACCTTTTGAATGAAGGCGCGCAGCTTGGCAATATCCATGTTGCCTTTGAATGGGTGCGGATTATTGATGTCGAAGGCTTCGTCGATGACCAGGTTGGTCGGGCGTCCGCCGCGCGCGCGGATGTTGGCGTCGGTGGTGTCGAAATGCATATTGCTCGGCACATATTGTCCCGGCTTCACCAGACATGCCGCCAGAATATTCTCAGCCGCACGTCCCTGATGGGTAGGGACAAAAAACTTGAAGCCAAAAATATCTTCGACAACTGCTTTCAAGCGATGATACGAGCGCGCGCCTGCATAAGACTCGTCGCCGCGCATGATGGCGGCCCATTGCTCTGAACTCATTGCGCCTGTGCCTGAGTCGGTTAGCAGGTCAATGAATATGTCTTCGGCTTTCATCGAAAAGAGATTGTAGCCCGCCTCTTTCAGTGCGGACTCGCGTTCCGCGGGCGAGATCAGCCGTATGGATTCAACTACTTTGATTCGAAATGGTTCGGGGGGGTAGGGATGTGATGTCATTTGGTCTCCTGAGATTTGAGTATGCGTCAAATTTTGGGTAGCGAGCCTGACGCGCACCGCGCGCCATTCGGTCTCCAATGACGGGGTGATTTTACAACCGAAAACAAAAACATGAAGCACCCCGAATCTCATAAAAAGGAGAGGAAGGGGGGCGGATGAGAAAGCCAAAGAAGACTGAGAGCGAGACGTAAACGATAAAGCGGAGCT